>NZ_JAAFZY010000005.1:0-367190 GCF_011764015.1 Mangrovimonas sp. CR14
GCATTGTGGGAGAGTAGGTCGCCGCCTTTTTTGAAAGCACTTGTCATTTGACAGGTGCTTTTTTTGTTTTTAACAATATGGGAAAGAAATAATCTCCTTTACAATCTATATATAAATATTTATAGATAATGGTTATTCTAGCTAAACAACCAAAAGTGTGATTGATATACTTATCTTCTGGATAACTAACTAATTAGTTTATTGAAGGATACGTTGATTATATAGATCAACTATAGTAAAAATATATAGTTTGTAGGGCTCTCAGGGCCAGAACCGAAAATTCCCTCACATCTTACCATGTGATGAGCAATAGTATAATACTAAGCAGTATACTTAACTAGGTTTAAATGAAGCGTTTACTTATAGGGTAAGTGACCAAGCTCGCTCCAACTTTCTGAACTTGTGAAGTTCTCTTCGAAGTAACCATACATAATCACGTCCGTTGCTGTTGCAGTTTTCTAATCTTCTACAGCTATGATATAGACGGTTGGTTAGTCTTCTAACAGAGGCAATGTGTTTATATTTTTTCTCGCTACAGATTTCTTGTTCTGCTTTTGCAATTTCAGGAGCCAAAGAAATCGATTGTTGGACAATATCACCAGAAAAGTATATGTGACGATTTTCCTTTCCATCTGTGTAGATTTCAGAAAGATCATGATTCAAATAGCTGGAAATACTCCTTGAAAGGACAAATATTTCTAGTGCTTTTTGATAAATAGGTTGTTCTGTAAAATGTGATATCATATCTTTTCTAAGCAATTATTCAAAATTAGTGACAACTAATGAATTCCTGCTTTAAATATTAAATTAAAATGATATATTTACTTTAATATTTAATTAAGATGTTGACATGCCCATAGATAATTTAAACTGGAAAATCTTAAAATGTCTTCAAAGGAATGCTAGACTATCTCATACCGCTATAGGTAAGGAGGTAGGGATAAGTTCGCCAGCAGTATCAGAACGAATAAAGAAAATGGAAGATGCTGGAATTATAGAGGGATATTATACTGCAATATCTTATTTTGATGTAGGATATCAATTAAAGGCTATAATTACGATTAGAGCTTTTATGGGGAAATTAAAACCATTTTTGGAAAAGGTTAAAACCTTTGATGAAGTCATTAATTGTTATCGTATCACAGGCCATGAGAATATTGTAATGGTAGTAATATTTAAGAATCAAAAACATTTGGAAAGCTTTATAGATCAATTAATTGTCTATGGAGAAACCAAAACACAAATTGTTTTATCTGATGTCGTTAGAAATGGAGAGGTTAGACCTCTTTAAGAGTTTTGGATAAATTATTGGCTATCAGTTTAGCATGAATTATTGAATTTTCTATGAACCATTTGTGAGTTTCTTTACCTCCACAAATGACGCCAGCTAAGTAGATACCTTTTACATTACTTTCCATAGTTTCACTATTGTAGACTGGGATATCATGATGGTCCTTCTGTAATTGAATTCCTAAATTTTTAAGAAATTCAAAATTTGGTTGGTAGCCTGTTAAAGCTAAAACATAATCATTATTTATTGATTTTAATCCAGTAGGTGTTTTTATAATTATTTCTTTTTCTTTTATTTCGGTAACTTCAGAGTTATAGAAAACCTTAATGCTTCCTTCCTCAATTCGATTCAAAATATCTGGTCTGACCCAATATTTAACACGCTCTCCTATTTGATTTTTACGTATTATCATGGTGACATCTCCTCCTTTTCTCCAAATTTCAAGGGCCGCGTCAACAGATGAATTGCTTGCGCCAATGACAGCCACTTTTTGCATGGAATAAGGATGGGCCTCTTTATAATAATGAGCCACTTTATCCAAATTTTCTCCTGGAACATTTAATAATTTTGGAATGTCATAGAAGCCAGTTGCAACGATAACATTTTTTGCTTGAATGTCTTGTTTAGTGGTTTTAATTAAAAAATGAAGGCCTTGTTTCTTAACATAAACCACCTCTTCATATAAATTAATAGTCAAATCATTATTGGAAACAACTCTTCGGTAATACTCAAGAGCTTCATCTCTATTTGGTTTAGGATTTGTGCTCATAAACGGAATATTATCAATCTCCAACCGTTCAGAAGTGGAAAAGAAAGTCATTTTTAAAGGATAATTAAACAAGGAGTTTGTTAATGCTCCCTTGTCTAATACCAAATAATCCCAACCTTTTTTCTTACATTCAAGAGCACAAGCGATTCCGATAGGACCAGCTCCAATAATAACGACATCTTTCATAATTTATAATTCCATTTCAAAATGAGGGCCTAAATTTTTTCTTCTTTTCATGTGAAGATTAAGAAACATCAAAAGTAATACACATAGGACTGCTAAAAAAGTTATGAGTAACCAAGTTGTGTTAAAACCTAACCCATCCACCATATGTAAGCCGGCATTATGGGCAATAATGTGAGAAATAGAAAAAGCAACACTGTAAAGTGCCATGTATTCTCCTTGGTTTCCTCTTTTGGCCTGTTGTAATGCAAAAGCATTTGAGAAGGGAAAGGTTATCATTTCTCCAACAGACATTAAAACCATTCCAACAATTAAAATTCCTACCCAAGAGAACATGTTTAAAATAATAAAGCTTAAACCTGTTAAAAGTGCCCCAAAAAGCATCAACCCAGTTTTGGTAAAAGTTTTTGTTTCTAACCACTTAATTAATGGCATTTCTATTATAAAAATTAAAAAGCCGTTGAGTCCCAAAAGCAGTCCTATATATTTTTCATTTAAACCATACACCTCCTTGTAATATATGGGCATTGTGGAGAAATATTGTAGAAATATGACACCAAATAGAATCATGGCCAATAGGAAAATCATAAATGGGAAATCTGTAAAGGCTGATTTTGGTTGCATATTTTTATAGTCATCTAAAACTTTAACTTTTTTGGGATGCAATACTTTCAAAAGGACTAAGCTTGCTGCAATACAAGTAATACCATCCACCCAAAAAAGACCTCCATATGACATGGAAGTTATAATATAACCACCAATGGCTGGACCAGCAGAAAAACCAAGGTTTATTGCAAGTCTTATTAATGTAATAGATCTTGTTTTATTTTCAATTTTGCTATAGCTGTTTAGAGCTACAAACATGGCAGGTCTAAAAAGATCGGCAACGGTCATCACCAAAAATATTCCCAGGCAAATCAGATTGAAAGTTTTTAAAAACTGTAGCCAGATAAATAATATTCCTGATAAAAAAAGACTGAAAACCATGACTTTATAAAAGCCAATTTTATCAGTGAGTTTTCCTCCCAACCAAGATCCGGCTACTGATCCTAACCCAAAGGCACTCATAATCCATCCAACCTGTCCCAAGGAAAAATTTAGGTCAGTGGTTAAGTAAAGTGATAAAAATGGTATAACCATTGTACCCGCTCTATTGATTAGAGTAATCAAGGCCAACCACCAAACCTCTCTGGATAGACCAGAAAACGTATTGAAGTACATTTTTATTAATTTAATCATGACTCTAGGATATAAAAAAAGTCCAACTGTGAAGTTGGACTTTTTAAAATTGTTTTCGTTAACAGTTATAGCATAATCACAATAGTAAAACCATCCATCTTCCTGATTCAGAAGCGGTTCTTTGTTTGCAAATTGTGACGTAAGATTTCATTTGATTTTATTTTGTCAATCAAAACTAGTAAAAAATGTTTTAAGTTGTACTTTTAGAAACAAAAATAACGATGAAACTTTTTCAAATTTTCTTTCTATTATTAGCGATTTCTGCATGTTCCCAAAAAAGAGAGACTTTACCTGGAGACACAGAATGGCAAAAACAAATGAATGCTGATTTTAAAGATGCTACTAAATCACCTTTAAAAGAAAAGGATAGAAAATCGTTTAAAGGATTGGAATTTTTTTCTATTGATTCCATCTATGTTGTTGATGCGATACTTACAAGAACACCAGAAGAAAAGCCATTTAAAATGAAAACAACGACCGACAGGCTTGCCGACTATGTCAAATACGGAATTGTTCAGTTTGAAATTGAAGGCCAATCCTTTAAACTAGATATATATCAAAATTTAGGTTTAATGGAAAAGGAAGGCTATGAAGATTATTTATTTCTACCGTTTTTAGATAATACTAATGGCAAAGAAAGCTATGGTGGAGGCAGATATGTTGAAGCTCATATTCCAAAAGGGAATAATATTGTTATCAATTTTAATGAAGCCTACAATCCTTATTGTGCTTATAATGATAAATATTCGTGTCCTATTGTACCAAGGAATAATTACTTAAATAGGAAAATAGAAGCTGGCGTAAAAGCATATGATAAGCACTAAACTAAAGCCATTTTACAAGATACATTCCTGCAAAAACAGCTAAAAACCCTGTAATAAAACTGGCAATGGTATAAATAGCAAAGCTGGTGAAGTCTCCTGTTTTTAAAAACACATGATTTTCGTAAGCAAAGGTGGAGAAGGTTGTAAAGCCACCACAAAAGCCCGTTGCCATCAAAAGGGTTTGTTCATGAGATAGTCCATTATTTTTAGAGGCATATCCAAGTATCAATCCAATGAGAAGGCTACCTAAAATATTAGCTACAAACGTACCATATGGGATTCCTGTTTCTGAGCTGTTTAAGAATTTTCCAATTAAAAAGCGAAGGACACTACCCAGTCCGCCACCCAAAAAAACAAGAGCTAAGTGTTTCATTAAAACAATTATTCTGCTGGTTGTTCTATAGCCACATATAATTCTGTAATCCAGTTGGCAGGATTGGGCTCCCGAGTTGGATCGGTGACATAAGATTCAATCATTGGACCTGTTTCGGCGGATTTTAAATCGTATTGTTTTAAATAGGCCATGGTTTGGTCCCAAGCTTGAGAAAGGTTGCTGTAATCTCCTTTCAAGGTAGTTTTGACACCTTTAAAGGGATCCAATTGCCCCGTTAAAATATCCCCTTCAGGTATAATCACCCTATCAGTAGTAGGAACACAACAAGAAAACATAGTAGTGCCTAATGTTTCATCCCAAGAATGGTAAATAGTAAATGGCGGGCCTGCCATGGTAAGGTTATTTTTCATGGCATAGGAGCTTACTTCGGTCATCATTTTTTCAATAGCTGTGCTCATTTCATCGAATCTACTGGATGTGGTCTTATAAATGTAAAAACCACCTCCGTGTTCGGAAATACCATTCACTTTAATGTCAAATTTCTTCATGGCGGCCATGGATACACTATCTAATTTTTCTAGACCTCGTTCAAAATCGGGACCAACCATTTTATCGAAACCTCCACTTAATGCAGCAAAGCCTTTAAAAATAAATGGGAGGTTATCACCTGTCATGGTCCAAGTTACATTGGTTTTTCCATCATCTGTAGGTTCAAAATCCCACAAAATATGGGATGGTTCATAATCATCAAATTGGATTTCCTGTATGATAGATTTATCAGTGTTAGCTGAAAGAGTTTTCATTTTTCCAATACCATCTTTGCCTTCCCAAGAATAGGAGCCTCCTTCGCCTTCAGTTTTATCAGCATAAGCTAATTTGATTGTGGGCTCCTTTTCAATCCAAGGAGACCAAGCTTCCCATTTTTTTAAGTCAATGACTTCATCGTATACTACCGACGGTGGAGCGTCAATGGTTTTGGTTCTAGAAACTTCATAGGAGTTTGGTTGAACAGCTACATAAATGGCAACACCAATAAAAGCTATAAGTAGTATAAAAACTATTAATTTAAGGAATTTCATTAGAGAGAGTTGATTGTTAACAATCAAAGATAATCAATTTTACAAACATGTATGAAATGCTTAATTTTGTGGGAATACTAATTTAATTAAAATGATGTTTAAAACAAGTTTAAGGTTAATGCTGGTACTTCTACTAGTATTATCATGTGGTAAAGAAAAGTCTGAGCCAGAAGTAATGGTTACAGAGGAAAAATCAGAATCCTTTGAGTACGTTGTTGATCAATTTGCTGACCTTAAAATTTTAAGGTATCAAATTCCTGGATGGGAACAATTAAGTCTAAAAGAGCAAAAATTGGTTTATTATTTAACCCAAGCCGGTTTATCAGGTCGAGATATTATCTGGGATCAAAACTACCGACATAATTTAACAATCAGAAAAGCTTTAGAGACGGTTTACTCTGATTTTTCTGGAGATAAAAATACTGAGGAGTGGAAGGCTTTTGAAGAATACTTAAAGCGTGTTTGGTTTAGTAATGGAATTCACCACCATTATTCCAACATGAAAATTAAACCAGGATTTTCAGCAGATTATCTAAAAGAACTATTAGCAGCTTCTGGAGCAACTTTAGAAGGAGATGCATTTGATGTTATATTTAATGAAAATGACTCAAAAAAAGTGAATTTGGCTCAAGGTGTTGATAATATTGCTGTTTCTGCCACCAACTTTTATGGTCCTAATGTGACTAGTTCTGATGTAGAAACTTTTTACGGGAACATGAAATCCCCAAATCCTGAAAAGCCATTGTCATTTGGTTTAAATGCGCAATTGGTCAAAGAAAATGGAGTGGTCAAAGAACGTGTTTATAAATCTGGAGGTTTATATGGAGCAGCCATTGATGAAATTATTAAGTGGTTGGAATTGGCCAAGGGAGTTGCCGAAAATCAACCACAGGCCGATGCTTTAGGATTATTGATTGAGTATTATAAAAGTGGTGATTTAAAAACTTGGGACGACTACAATGTGACTTGGACAGCTGCTACAGAAGGTAATGTGGACTATATAAATAGTTTTATAGAGGTTTATAATGATCCGTTAGGGTATAAAGGGTCTTATGAAAGTATCATTCAAATTAAGGATTTTGACATGTCTCAAAAAATGGCAGTGCTTTCAGAAAATGCCCAATGGTTTGAAGATAATTCTCCATTAATGGATGATCATAAGAAGAAAAATGTCGTTGGAGTAAGCTACAAGGTTGTCAATGTAGCTGGAGAGTCTGGAGATGCTTCTCCCAGTACCCCTATAGGGGTCAACTTGCCAAACTCTAGTTGGATTAGAAAAGAGGTAGGTAGTAAATCTGTTTCCTTGGGAAATATTATCCACTCTTATAACAACGCAGGAAGCACTGGTAGGTTAAAGGAATTTTCCAATGACGAAGAAGAAGTTATGTTGGAAGAGAAGTATGGTCAATTGGCCGATAAACTTCATACAGCATTACACGAGGTGATAGGACATGCTTCAGGACAATTGAATCCAGGTGTTGGAACAACCAAAGAAACTCTAAAAAATTATGCATCAACCTTGGAAGAAGGTCGAGCTGATTTAGTAGGATTATATTATTTATACAGCCCAAAATTGCAAGAATTAGGATTAGTTGATGATTGGAAATCTGTAGGGAAGGCTGCATATGATGGGTACATAAGAAATGGTTTGATGACTCAACTTATTCGATTGGAATTGGGTGATGATGTTGAAGAGGCCCATATGAGAAACCGCCAATGGGTGAGTGCCTGGGTTTTTGAAAAGGGAAAGAAAGATAACGTGATTGAAAAAGTATCCAGAGATGGGAAAACGTATTTCAATATCAATGATTATGAAAAGCTTCACGAATTATTTGGGGAACTATTAAGAGAAACACAACGTATTAAATCTGAAGGTGATTTCAATGCAGTTCAAGAACTTGTGGAGACTTATGGAGTCAAAGTAGATCAAGATTTGCACTCTGAGATTTTAGAAAGAAATAAACAATTTAATTCAGCCCCTTACAGTGGTTTTGTAAATCCTGTATTGGTTCCAGAGATGGATGATCAAGGAGAAATTATCGCCATTAAAGTAACGCAACCGGATTCCTTTGAGGAACAAATGATGAATTACAGTAAACTATATCATTTTTTACCAGAGGTAAATTAAGTTATATGTTGAGACAAAAAAGAAAGAGGATGTGAAAACATCCTCTTTTTTATTTTTAGTTATTGGTTTACATGAATATAAACTTCAACATGGCAATAAAAGCAATAAACGATATAAAAGCAATCAAAACCCATATGGTACCTTTGTAGTATTTTTTATGAAGTTTTAAATCTCGTCTGTAAGTATAAGCAATCACTACAAAAAACACAACTGCAAATAAAATTGCAAAAACCCATTGTCCTTTACTGAACATATATTTATTTTTAAGCAAAAATAGACAAACAAGATATAATTATTGTGAAATGAAAGATAAAATTGAAGCCGTTAAACAATTCCATACAGCCTTTAAATTGGGATATTTAGAAGCGCCTAAGGCAGATCTCGGACAGGATAAAAATTTACTTCGCTACAAGTTGATGCGTGAAGAGAATGAAGAATATTTGGAAGCTGCCAATAACAATGATTTAGTAGAGGTCGCAGACGCTTTAGGAGATATGTTATATATATTATGTGGTACCATAATAGAACATGGACTTCAACATAAAATAGAAGAAGTCTTTGAAGAAATACAAAGAAGTAATTTGAGTAAATTAGGTTCTGACGGGGAGCCTATTTATAGAGAAGATGGTAAAGTTTTAAAAGGGCCTAATTATTTTAAACCAGATATAGAAACCATTCTTAACAAATAAAAAAAACGGAACCTTTAAGGTTCCGTTTTTTTTACTAGTCAACTTTGACTCTCCAACCAAATGGGTCTTCTGAGCGATTATATTGTATATCGGTAATTAATTTTTTCAATTTACTAGCATAACTATCTGTTAATTCTGGAAGATCATAGTCTGTTCCTTCATAGCCAAAGCCTGCAATAGGAGAAATAACGGCTGCGGTTCCAGATCCAAACATTTCTTTAAGTGAACCTTTCTCGGCAGCTTCAATAATTTCCTTAACAGAAACTTTTCTAACCTCTACAGGGATGCCATTGGCTTTTGCAATTTCAATAATACTTTTTCGGGTTATTCCGTCTAAAATTCTATCACTTGTAGGAGCGGTTAATAAGGTGTCGTTAATTCGAACAAAAATGTTCATAGCACCAGCTTCCTCAATAAACTCATGGGTGTTATCGTCTGTCCAGATAACTTGGTTATATCCTTTTTCGATGGCTAATTGAGTTGGATAAAATTGACCAGCATAATTTCCGCCAGCTTTTGCATATCCTACACCACCATTAGCCGATCTCGAGTATTTTTGCTCAATAGCTACTTTAACTTTTCCAGAGAAATAAGAACCAGAAGGAGCAGTAGCAATAATAAAAGTATACTCCTCAGCTGGTGAGGCATGGAAGCCATTTCCTGAAGCAAAAATAAAAGGTCTAATGTAAAGAGAACTGCCACTGTCTGTGGGTATCCAATCGGCATCTACCTTTAATAGCGTTTTTAATCCTTCCATGAAGTAGTCTTCTGGTACTTCTGGGATGGCTAATCTTTTAGCAGAAATATTCAAACGCTTGCAGTTATCTTCTGGTCTAAATAAATAGATATCATTATTCTCATCTTTATAGGCTTTCATTCCTTCAAAGACAGATTGACCATAGTGAAAAATCTTACTTGCAGGATCCAAAGTAAGGGGTTGATATGGTACAACTTTAGGCTCATTCCAAGAACCATTCTTGTAATGGCAAATTAGCATGTGATCAGAAAAAACTTTTCCGAATGATAAATTGTCAAAATCAGTTTCAGATAATTTTGAGTTCTTGGTTTTTTCAACCTTAATGTTTTTAGCTAAAATTGTAGACATTTTTTAAAAGTTTAAGAAGAGGCAAAAATACTGAATTTAAGCCTGATATAAAACTTAATGTTTACTTAAAAATACAGTATATTTGGCCCTAAATACTTTAATATTAAGCTATCATGAAACATCTTTTAAAAATTTTATTTATTACATTATTTATTATTTCCTGTAAAAACGGAGGGGAAAATAGTCCAGAACCTTCTGAGGCTCAGGATGAAATAGCCTATGTGTCTTTTGGTGAAAAAATTCAAGCCGATCAGGCCTTGGCCGCTAAGGAGATGAATGAAAAATTTAAAGATTTAACACCAGGAGATAGTGTTCGGGTTAAAATGACTTCTAAGGTAAATGGTGTTTGTCAAACTAAAGGTTGCTGGATGCGTTTGGATCTTGGAAATGAAGAAGAAGTCATGGTGAAGTTTAAAGATTACGGATTTTTTATGCCAAAAAATATTGCAGGCCAAGAGGTAATTATTGATGGTACTGCTTTTGTTGATGAAATGACCGTAGAAGAGCAAAAACACTATGCTCAAGATGCTGGTAAATCTGAAGAAGAAATAGCAGCTATTACTGAACCAAAAAGAACCTACACCTTTGTTGCTGACGGTGTTTTACTAAAAGAAGAATAATGAGAATACCAAGTATAGTCATCGTTCTTTTAATCTTTGCTACTGCTTGCAAAAGCAAGGAGACGGAAACACCAAAAGATAAAAAGGTCTATGATATGTATGAATTTTCAGAGATGGCTCTTTTGATGGAGCAAATGTATGGACATAATCAAAGAATCAAACAGGAAATTTTGGAGGGAAAAATTCCCACGACATTTCCTGTCGATTTTTTAAGAATTCACTCAGCAGAGATGACTAAGCCTGAAGAGCGTAATGCTAATTTTGAGGCATTTTCCAAAGTGTTTTTAGAAGCACAAAAGGAAATTTTTAATGATTCATCTAAAGTGTCTTTACCCGACAGGTTCAACACCATGGTAGATGCCTGTATTTCATGCCATCAAACTTCATGTACGGGGCCAATTCCAAGGATCAATAAATTACGTATCCAATAGTTTGAAACGTCAAATAATTACAACGGGTGATGGTTCAAAAACCATTCAAATTGAAGAGTGGAATGAGCAGTATCATTCTGTCCATGGCGCCATTCAAGAGGCAAAGCACGTTTTTTTAAAGCATGGTTTACATTATTTTTTAGATCAGGGACAAGTTGTAAATGATGACGGTAAAACCCTTTCTCAAAATGTTTCAATTTTAGAAATAGGTTTTGGTACGGGTTTGAATGCGTTTTTGACACTTTTGGAATCAAAGTCCAATAATTTACTTATAAATTATGTTGGCGTTGAAGCTTATCCCGTTTCTGAAACTGAAATTTCAGAATTGAATTATCCAGATCAACTTCAATTAGAAAAAGGTTCAGATTTATTCGAAAGGTTGCATCAAGTATCATGGGAGAGACCTCATTTAATTACTTCAGGTTTTCAACTTACCAAAATTCAAAAATTCTTTCATCAGATCACATTTAAGGAAACATTTGATATTATTTACTTTGATGCCTTTGGGTCTCGGGTTCAGCCCGAATTGTGGACGGAGTCAATTTTTGAAATAATGTTTTTAGCATTAAAAAGCGGTGGAGTTTTGGTCACTTATTCGGCAAAAGGTTCTGTGAGAAGAGCTATGCAAGCTGTAGGGTTTTTGGTCGAAAAATTACCTGGTCCACCAGGAAAACGAGAAATGCTAAGAGCGGTCAAGCCTTTTTCTTAAATTTTTTTTGAATAGATTATTTTCTGTTAAAAGTTTCAAATAGTCGTGTTAAACCTAAATTAAATGATACAAGTATACTCTTACAAATATGTACCTTTGTTGACATATATTGTGAGTTTATGAGGGTTTTAATTACAGGAGCGACTGGTTTAGTGGGGAAGGAGATAGTAAAAAAATGTCTTGAGAATGATATTTCCGTTCATTATTTGACAACTTCAAAACATAAACTTCAAAATCAAAAAAATTATAAAGGATTTTACTGGAATCCTTCCAAAAATGAATTGGATGCAGGTTGTTTTGATGGTGTTGATGCCATAATCAATCTTGCTGGTGCCACTATTGGAAGTCGATGGACCAAAAGCAACAAACAAGCTATTTTAGAGAGTAGGACCCAGAGTCTTCATGTTTTGAAGGAGGCCCTGTCAAAACATGATCATTTAATAAGCCACCTTATTACAGCCAGCGCCATTGGAATTTATAAGGATTCCTTGACCAAATATTATGAAGAAGGATGCAACCATTTATCAGGTAATTTTCTAGGGATGGTTGTTAAGAATTGGGAAGCAGCTGCAGATGAATTCATGGATTTGGGAATAGCCGTTGCAAAAGTAAGAATCGGTTTAGTACTCGATACTAACTCTGGAGCCTTACCGCAAATGGTAAAGCCAATTAAATATGGTTTGGGCGCTGTTTTTGGTAAAGGCAATCAATGGCAATCTTGGATTCATATTGAAGATTTGGCTGATATTTTTGTTTATATTTTAAGAGAAGAATTGCATGGGGTATATAATGGAGTAGCTCCAAACCCCGTCACCAATCACGAACTAACACATTCTATCGCTAATGTTTTAGATAGGCCATTATGGTTGCCAAATATTCCTAAAGTTTTGATGAAAACAATCCTTGGAGAAATGCATATACTATTGTTTGAGAGCCAAAGGGTGAGTAGTAAAAAAATAGAAGAAAGAGGTTTTGAATTCAGTTTTCCAAATTTAAATCCAGCACTTCAGGATTTGTTAAAATAAAGAAGCCAGCTATAAAGCTGGCTTTTCTTCTAAATTTATATAAAATGTATTAAGACTTATTAGCAGTTAAGCTAATTTTTAATTCTACATCATCGTTAATAAATTTATCTCCTAAATCATCAAAAAATGATTTAGAGCCATATTTTACATTCCACTTAGAACGATCAATGCTGAAAGTTTCACTTGTTAAAGTCACGCTATCTTCAGTTTCATTCAAAGTAACTGGAATTGTAATGTTATTAGTAGCATCTTTCATTTTTAAATTTCCAGAAAGCATTAAAGCACCATCTTTTTTCTCAGATCCTGTTACAGTGAATTCTGAAGTTGGGAATGCTTCAACATCAAAGAAGTCTGCACTTTTCAAGTGACCAGTTAACTTTCCGTTCATTTCATCCTCTACAGGAATATCATTAACTTCCAAAGATCCCATGTCTACCTTGAAAGTTCCGCTTTCAACCAATCCGTCTTTAACAGTTAAAACACCACTTTCTAGAGCAATAACTCCATGGTGCGATCCGGTTGGTTTGAAACCTTTCCAAGTAATGGTAGAGGCAGTAGTATCTACGGTATATTCAGTTGAAACGACAGTTGCTTCGGCTGTTTCTTCGGCTGCTGTAGTCTCTGCTTCTTTTGCTTTTTTACATCCAACAATAGCCATGGTAATAGCCACTACCATTAATACATTTAAAATTCGGTTTTTCATAATACAGGTTTTGTTTTAGTGTTAAGTGTAAAAGTAAACATTGGTCAATAATTTTTACATAAAAAAATATTAAAATTCTTTGGTGACATTTTGACATTTTTCCAATAATGGCAGTACTTTTGCCAAACTAATTTGAGAATTTAACGTTGAGTTAGAACCATGAGCAAGAAAGATAAAAAAGCTAAAGATTTGACAGATAATCAAGTGGAAGAACAAAATGTGGCCACAGAACAAGTAGAGCAAGCTTCAGAAATTTCTACAGAAGAAAAACTCCAAGAAGAGTTAAAGTTAGAAAAAGATAAGTTTTTAAGGTTGTTTGCAGAGTTTGAAAATTATAAAAGACGTACTTCCAAAGAGCGAATTGAACTTTTCAAGACAGCTAGTCAGGATGTCATGGTGGCCTTGTTGCCAGTTCTTGATGATTTTGAGAGGGCTTATAATGAAATTGCAAAAACCGAGGAAAAAGAACTTCTCAAAGGAGTCGAATTGATTAACAACAAACTTAGAAACGTTCTTAAAGGTAAAGGTTTGATGGAAATTGAATTGAACCAAGGGGATGATTTCAATGCAGATGATCACGAAGCGGTTACTCAAATACCAGCCCCGTCAGACGATTTGAAAGGAAAGATCATTGATGTTGTTGAAAAGGGATATAAATTAGGTGATAAGGTAATTAGATTTCCTAAAGTTGTAACTGGAAAATAAGATATGGCAAAGAGAGATTATTACGAAATATTAGGAATAGATAAAAGTGCCAATGCCTCTGAGATAAAGAAGGCTTATAGAAAGATGGCATTAAAATATCACCCAGATAAAAATCCGGATGACAAGGATGCTGAGGCCAAATTTAAAGAGGCTGCAGAAGCTTATGAAGTTTTGAGTGATGCTGATAAAAAGGCCAAGTATGATCAGTTTGGACACCAAGCATTTGATGGTGCAGGCGGATTTGGCTCTGGAGGTATGAACATGGATGATATCTTTAGTCAATTTGGAGATATTTTTGGAGGAGCTTTTGGAGGTGGAGGTTTTTCTGGTTTCTCTGGATTTGGAGGAGGTCAGCAAGTAAGGCGAGTAAAAGGAAGTAACCTAAGAATTCGCGTTAAGCTTACTCTGGAAGAAATAGCCAATGGTGTAGAAAAGAAAGTTAAGGTTAAAAGGAAAGTTCAAGCTAAAGGAACCACATATAAAACTTGTGGAACTTGTAATGGTTCTGGGCAAGTTACCAGAATAACCAATACCATTTTAGGTAGAATGCAAACAGCGACCACTTGTAACGTTTGTGGTGGCGCAGGTCAAGTTATTGATAAAAAGCCTTCAGAAGCAGACGCTCACGGTATGATTGTTAAGGAAGAAACCGTAGCCATTAAAATACCTGCGGGAGTTGTAGACGGAATGCAGTTAAAAGTTTCTGGAAAAGGGAATGAAGCTCCAGGAAATGGAATTGCTGGTGATTTGTTAGTTGCCATTGAAGAAGCTAGACATGAAACCTTGCAACGTGAGGGGGATAATCTTCATTACGACTTGTATGTTAGTTTGCCAGATGCGGTCTTGGGTACATCTAAAGAGATAGACACCGTGACAGGTAAGGTACGTATCAAAATTGAAGCAGGAGTGCAATCTGGGAAGATTTTGAGATTGAGGGGAAAAGGAATTCCGAGTATCAATGGATATGGCAAAGGAGATTTATTGGTGCATGTCAATGTATGGACTCCAAAGAATCTGAATAAACAGCAGAAAGAGTTTTTTGAATCCATGAAGGATGATGAAAACTTCACTCCTAAGCCAGAAAGTGGTGATAAATCATTTTTTGAAAAGGTAAAAGACATGTTTTCTTAAAGGAAATTGAAATAGAAATAAAAAAAGCCACAACTACTTGTGGCTTTTTTATTTTATAAGGGATAAAATTATAATAATTAAATATTTATTTATAAAAAAGTACTATATTTGGTTTATCACTATTTCTAAATAATAGTGGTATTTTTCTTTTTCATAGCAATTTTTTCCCATCCTTGAATTTATTTAAGGGTGGGTTTTGTTTTAAGGGTTTTCCCTATATTAAACTCAAATTAGGGAGTAAACCTTTAGTAGTTTTAATATATTTACACAATCGATTTAGCTTTAGCTTTTAATGATATAATTTTATGGATAACTTATTAGAAACGCATGCAGTTTCTAAAAAATTTGGAAATTTTACAGCACTTAATGAAGTTTCCATTTCTGTTCCAAAAGGAAGCGTATTTGGGTTACTTGGTCCAAACGGAGCAGGAAAAACCACCCTAATAAGAATTATTAATCAAATTACCATGCCTGATACTGGAAAGGTGATTTTAGATGGAGAACCTCTAAAAAATCATCATATTCAGGATATTGGTTATTTGCCAGAAGAGCGTGGGTTGTACAAGTCCATGAAAGTTGGTGAACAAGCCATGTATTTGGCAAGACTTAAGGGGTTAAGTAAAGCTGAGGCCAAAGAAAGGCTTCAATATTGGTTTGATAGATTGGAAATTCATGGCTGGTGGAACAAAAAAATCCAGGAGCTTTCAAAAGGGATGGCACAAAAGGTGCAGTTTGTAGTAACTGTATTGCACAATCCCAAATTACTCATTTTTGATGAACCATTTTCTGGATTTGATCCCATAAACGCCAATTTAATAAAAGATGAAATCTTGAGGTTGAAGGAAAATGGATCTACTGTGATTTTTTCAACACACCGCATGGAATCAGTTGAGGAATTATGTGATCACATTGCCTTAATTCACAAGTCCAATAAAATTTTGGATGGCCCATTGACAGAAATTAAGAGAACCTTTAAGAGTAACATCTATGAGGTAGGTATAAAGAGTCAAAATGATGTAGCTTTGGAGCAAGAACTTGCCTCCAAGTTTGAACTTTCCAAAGCAAATTTTAAAACCCTGGGAGAGGAGTTAAAACTAAATGTAAAACTTAACGCCGATGAATCAGCAAATGATTTGTTGAGATATTTAACTTCTAGGGGTGAGGTTTCTCATTTTGTTGAGCTTATTCCAAGTGCTAACGATATTTTTATTCAAGCGGTTAAAAATACCAAAATATGAACCATTTACCATTAATCATACAACGTGAATACCTTAACAAGGTTAGGAATAAATCGTTTATAGTGATGACCATTTTGAGTCCTATCATTATGATTATTTTGGTTGCCTTTGTTGCTTATTTATCACAATTAAATAACAATAAGGAAAGAACTATCGTCGTATTGGATGAATCTGGTTTTTTGGAGGATGCTTTTCAGTCTACCGACAATACTACTTATAAATTTATAGATGATCTTTCCCTCGATGAAGCAAAACGAGATACTGAAGCTAATGGAGATTATGGTCTTCTTTATATTGAGGATGTCGATGATTTCAATGAATTGGGAGAACATATAAAATTCTTTTCTACGGATTCACCTTCCTTGATGTTAATGTCTGATTTGGAAAACAATATCCAAAAGGAGCTTTCTGAGATGAAATTAATTGAGGAAGGAATTGATATTGATAAAATTAAGGAATCAAAACTAAGAGTAAATATTGCCCAAGAGAGTTTTGTGGGTGAAAAAACATCTAAAATAGACAGTATAGCTAAACTATTTTTTGGTTGTGCGGCTGGGTATCTCTTGTTCATGTTTATTATTATATATGGTAATATGATAATGAGAAGTGTGATAGAGGAAAAGACCAATAGAATCATTGAAGTGATAATTTCATCTGTTAAGCCTACTCAATTGATGTTAGGAAAAATCATAGGGACTTCCTTGGCTGGTATAACCCAGTTTCTTATTTGGCTTATCCTAGGAGGTGTTTTGGTTTCAATTGTTTCGGCTATTTTTGGGGTGGATGTCCTACAAACTCAGCCAGTGGACCAAGAGGCTATGAGACAAGCCATGGAAAATACTAATTCTCCAGAGTTTCAATCAATAGTAATAGCAATTAACAACCTTCCTATTGGTAATCTTGTAGTGGCGTTTCTATTGTTTTTTCTTGGTGGTTACTTGCTGTACAGTTCTCTTTATGCTGCCATTGGGGCAGCAGTTGATAGTGAAACAGATACCCAACAGTTTCTTTTGCCAATTTTGATGCCCCTCATCTTAGCCGTTTATATAGGTGTTTTTACGGTTATAGAAGATCCTCATGGGACTGTTTCAACCATATTTTCGTTCATTCCATTTACTTCTCCGGTAGTCATGTTAATGAGAATACCATTTGGCGTACCTATTTGGCAGCAGCTACTTTCGTTTGGTTTGTTGGTGGCTACCTTTCTTTTTGCAGTTTGGTTTGCATCAAAAATTTACAGGGTTGGAATTTTAATGTATGGTAAAAAGCCTAGTTATAAAGAACTAATTAAATGGATTAGATATTAGAATGAGGGATTTCCTTAAATTTTTAAATAGAAATTTTGAATTAGGCAAAGACATTTCGCTAAGCTTGATGGATGTTATCATTGCTTGTATGGTGCTTTTAATGGCTACTATATTGTTGAACATCCTTAGAAAAATTATAACAAGGAACCTCCCCCTTGATGATAGTAAAAAGTTTAAAGTTGTTTTTTCCTATGCGAGATGGCTTGTTTACATATTGATTCTGCTAATCACTTTTCATATGATAGGTGTTAATGTGACGGGAATCTTTGCAGCATCGGCAGCTCTTTTGATAGGAATAGGTTTGGCACTTCAAACACTTTTTCAAGATATCATATCGGGTGTCTTTATACTGGTAGATCAAACGGTTCATGTTGGTGATATTATAGAGATTGAAGATAAGGTGGGAAGAATTGAAGAAATTAAATTACGTACAACTAGAGCTGTAACCATAGATAATAAGGTCTTGGTGATTCCAAACCATTTGTATTTGACCAATACCCTTTATAATTGGACCCAAAATGGTACTACCACTAGGGAGTTTGTAACGGTAGGAGTCGCATACGGAAGTGATGTTCAGTTAGTTAAAAAACTTTTAATTCAAGCTGCAGAATCTTCACCAGATGTACTTCCAGATCCACCACCTACTGTGGTTTTTACAGATTTTGGAAGTAGTTCATTAGATTTTAAAGTAATATTTACACTTAATGATAGTTTTAAAGGGCAATTTCCAAGGAGTGAAATACGTTTTGAAATAGATAGATTGTTTAGACAACATAATATTACGATTCCTTTTCCGCAGAGGGATATACATATCATTAAACCATAAATGCCTATGCCCAACCGACTCTTACGCCATGTCCTAATCTTTTTTTTGTTGTTTGCTATAGCTTTTTCGGCTCAGGCACAATTAAGTGATTTGGCAAGGTTGGAGTATTCATTTGTTCCCAAAAAGGAGTCAGAGGATGAGTATTACAGGTTAAGAGGGTTGGTCAATTTCCCAATTAGAGTCAAAGACAAGAATTTTATTGTTGTTGGAGCTGAATATAATGGTGTGATAATGCACCTTGAAGATCATTATCCATTTCCAAAGTCAGAATTGGATCGGTTTCATATCATTGATTTCAGTTTGGGATATACCTTTGTCAATAAAAAGGATTGGCGTTTCGGTGGTAAAATTGTACCCAGAATAGCTTCAACTTTTTCGAAACCTTTAACTTGGGAAGATTTTTTTATCAATGCCGGTGTTTATGCTGTTAAAGATAGAATGAAAGATGAAACAGCACGAAAGCCCAATCGTTTGATTCTAGGTGTTACCTACAACAGTACAACTGGTTTGCCTTTTCCATTGCCTTATGTGAATTATCACAGAAGATTTCATCCACATTGGTCCTACGTTCTTGGGGTTCCCAAATCAAATATGAAATATCATTTTGACCCACAAATGGACAAGGATGTTTTACAATTGTATGTTACTTTAGATGGTTTTTATGGTCATGTTCAGAATAAGATTATGGTTTATGATAAAGAAGCCGAGTATATGTCTATGAGCATGGTTGTGACGGGTTTGGGCTATGAACATAGTTTTACAGATCACCTCGCTTTCTATATTTATACGGGTTACACCTTAAGGCAAAGGACCATATTAAGGGACAAAAATAACGACGAAGTTTTTAGATTAGATGATTTAAACACCTTCTACTTTCGTGGAGGTTTAAAATATAAAATATAAGATGCCAAAAATTTTAGTAATAGAAGACGAAGCAGCCATTAGGAGAGTCCTCGTGAAAATTCTCTCAGAGGAAAATGATAAATATGAACTTGAAGAAGCCGAAGATGGACTAAAAGGACTCGAAGCTATAAAAAATGAGGATTATGACTTAGTTCTCTGTGATATTAAAATGCCAAAAATGGATGGAGTTGAGGTTCTTGAAGCCGTAAAGAAAATTAAACCGGAAATTCCAATGGTGATGATTTCAGGACATGGGGATTTGGATACGGCTGTAAATACCATGAGATTAGGAGCGTTTGACTATATTTCAAAACCACCAGATTTGAACAGACTTTTGAATACTGTCAGAAATGCCTTGGATCGAAAGGAATTGGTTGTTGAAAATAAGAAGCTAAAAAGAAAAGTCAGTAAGAATTACGAAATGGTAGGAGAGAGCGCAGCCATTTCCCAAATTAAGGATATGATTGAAAAAGTGGCACCTACTGATGCTAGAGTTTTAATCACTGGGCCTAATGGAACAGGTAAAGAGTTAGTTGCTCATTGGCTCCATGAAAAAAGTGAACGGTCTGTAGGCCCGATGGTTGAGGTCAATTGCGCTGCCATACCAGGAGAACTTATTGAAAGTGAATTGTTCGGTCATGTAAAGGGGTCTTTTACGGGAGCCAATAAAGATCGTGCAGGAAAGTTTGAGGCTGCCAACGGAGGGACCATTTTCCTTGATGAAATTGGAGACATGAGTTTGTCTGCGCAGGCTAAAGTTTTAAGAGCCCTTCAAGAAAATAAAATTCAAAGGGTAGGTAGTGATAAAGATATTAAGGTAAATGTCAGGGTTGTAGCTGCTACCAATAAAAATCTGCAGAAGGAAATTGAAGATGGTAAATTTAGAGAAGACTTATACCATCGTTTGGCGGTTATTTTAATTAGTGTGCCAGGGTTGAATGATAGAAGAGATGATATCCCTCTTTTGATTGAATATTTTTCCGAAAAAATTGCAGAAGAGCAAGGGACTTCAAAGAAAACATTTTCAAATAAAGCGGTTAAGTTACTTCAAGAGTATGATTGGACTGGAAATATTAGGGAATTGAGAAATGTGGTTGAACGGTTAATTATTCTTGGAGAAAAAGAAGTCACCGAGAATGATGTCAAACTGTTTGCTTCAAAATAAACCAAAAGGCTGTTCAATACGAACGGCTTTTTTTTTTGCATTGATAATTAAATCTTTTTTTCACTGAGGTGAGATTTACTTATCTTTCAAAGAAGAACAAAAATTATAATATGAAGGATATATCAGTTGATTCATTTATTGCACCAAACACGGTACATTTAGACACTATTGACACCAAGTATGATTTGGATGCTTCCGAAAAGAAAATAGAAAAGGAATTGGAGGAGGTGCGTGAAAAACTAGGTAAGTTTCAAGATAAACTCTATGCACATTCAAAGTATGCCGTACTTATTTGTATTCAGGGTATGGATACAGCGGGTAAGGATAGCTTGATACGAGAGGTGTTTAAAGATTTTAATTCCAGAGGTGTGGTTGTTCATAGTTTTAAAACACCAACAGATCTTGAACTCAAACACGATTATCTTTGGAGGCATTATATCGCACTTCCTGCAAGAGGGAAATTTGCTGTTTTCAATAGAACACATTATGAAAATGTGTTGGTAACTCGGGTACATCCAAATTATATTTTAAACGAAAATTTACCAGACATCCATTCTGTAGCTGATATCAATGAAGCCTTTTGGCATAGTCGCTTTGAACAAATCAATAATTTTGAAAAACATATTGCTGAAAATGGCACTTTAATTTTTAAATTTTATTTACATCTGTCAAAAGAAGAGCAAAAAAACAGATTGATTAGAAGGCTTGATAAACAAGAGAAAAATTGGAAGTTTTCGCCAGGTGATCTTGAGGAGCGTAAACTTTGGGATGATTATAAGGCCTGCTATGAAGACGCGATTAATAGAACCTCTACACCCCATGCACCTTGGTACATTGTGCCTTCAGACGATAAACCAACCACACGATATATCATTGCAAAAATTCTTTATGACACCTTAACTCGATATGAGGATATCAAAGAACCAGAATTAGATGATGACATCAAGGACAAAATCGATTTTTATAAGAAGCAATTACAAAGCGAATAGATTTTATAATTTCTTTTACAAAAGGGTTCTTGTTAAGTGTTATTTTAGTGTCCTAAACCAATCAAGCTTATGAAATTAAAACTTGTAGCCTTACTATTTTTAGTATCTCTCACGGGGTTTGCCCAAACCGATGAAACCTTATTAAAAACAATTTATACCAATTCGTTAACCAAAGGAAAAAGCTACGAGTGGTTAAATTATTTGTCCAATACTATTGGTGGTCGATTGTCGGGGTCATTAAATGCAGAAAGGGCTGTTCATTATACAAAGGATGAATTGGAAGCTTTAGGTCTAGATAGGGTATGGTTACAACCTGTTATGGTACCGAGATGGGTAAGAGGCGCCAAGGAGTATGCTTACATTAAATCTTCTTCGGGACAATCAACTACGGTTAATATTTGTGCTTTGGGAGGTTCGGTGGCAACAGATGCAGTAGGCCTAACGGCTAAGGTTGTTGAAGTTAAGAATTTTGAAGAATTGGAGAAATTAGGTAAGGAGCAAATAGAAGGCAAGATCGTTTTTTATAACAGGCCCATGCAAGCCGATTTGATTCAAACATTTGAAGCATATGGTGGATGTGTCAATCAAAGGTATAAAGGGGCTGTTGAGGCTGCTAAATATAATGCCGCTGGGGTCATCGTGCGTTCCATGAACTTACGTCTGGATGACCTGCCTCATACGGGTAGCATGACTTATGACAATCTGCCCAATTCAAAACGAATTCCATCTGCAGCTATAAGTACTAATGATGCAGAAATGCTCAGTAGTATGCTAGCTTTGGACAAAAACTTGGATTTTTATTTCCGTCAGAATTGCAAACAAATGTCCGATGTGGAATCTTTCAACGTTATTGGAGAAATGAAAGGGTCTAAATATCCAAATGAATATATCATTGTTGGCGGACATTTAGATTCATGGGATTTAGGAGATGGGTCTCATGATGATGGGGCCGGAGTTGTCCAATCTATGGAAGTTTTAAGACTGCTCAAGGAAAGTGGTATTAAGCCGCAAAGAAGTATTAGAGTGGTTTTGTTTATGAATGAAGAGAATGGACTAAGAGGTGCTACTAAATATGCTGAGGTAGCTAAGGCTAAAGGGGAGAACCATATTTTTTCTTTAGAAAGTGATGCTGGTGGCTTTACACCAAGAGGGTTTAGTTTTGATTGTTCTGATGCTGTTTTTAATAAAATTGAAGGATGGAAACATCTTTTCAAACCCTATTTGATTCACTATTTTGAAAAGGGTGGAAGTGGAGCCGATGTGGGTCCTCTAAAAACCGAAACCAATGTTACTGCTGGATTAAGACCCGATTCACAAAGATATTTTGATCATCACCATGCATCCAATGATACCTTCGATGCCGTGAACAAACGTGAACTGGAACTTGGAGCTGCAACCATGACTTCCTTGGTCTATTTAATTGATAAATACGGAATTTCACCGATAGCAAATAATCCGAGCTTAAAAGATTAATCTGTATTTGGTTTGGTTTCGGATACCAATTGTAATTTGTTTTTTCCAAAGTCCAAGGTTCTGATAGGGAATGGAATATTGATGCCTTCTTTGTTGAAATGCTGTTTGATTAATTTGATAGCTTGATGTTTGGCTTCTAATTTGGGTTTGGGCTTGGTACTGTCTATCCAAAACCTGACAACAAAATTAATTGAGCTATCACCAAATTCTGTAAAGAAGAATTCAACCTCCTCATTTCTATTTTGCTTGAAGTGGTCGGTAATAATTTTTCTAACCAAATCTTCTACCTTTTGAAGGTCACTTTCATAGCCAATTCCGCATGCTACATCAATTCTTGATCTTTTTGACCAGGAATAATTGACAAAAGGGTTTTCAATAACCATAGAGTTTGGAATCACCACAAACTCATTGTCGGTTTGCCTAATAAAGATGTTACGTAAACTAATTTCTTCTACATAACCAGAAATATCACCAGTTTGTATAAAATCTCCCAACCTTATTTTTGGGAGAAAGGATAACAATAAACCAGAAAAGGAGTTATTCAGGGTGGCTTGTAGCGCTAATCCAATGGCTAGACCAATCACTCCTGCACCCGCTAGTACCGAGGTTAAAACTTTGTCCAAATCCATCACCCCTAGAGCAATAAAAAAGCCTATTATCAGAATGACGGCAAATAGAATTCGGCTTAGAATGTCTTTGATAGATTCCTGACTTATTTTCTTGAAAAGCACTTTTTTGGAAAATCTTCTGATAAACTTGGCCAGAAAATAGAACATGAACATGACCAAAACAGCCACGACAAAGTTTGGTAATTTTAAAATAATGGCTTCAAACCAACCATCTAGTTTATCAATAAGATTAGAAATAGCTTTCGTTATTGAGAAATTCTTTTCCATTTGGAACTATTTGAAGGTTTATTGTAAGGGTGCGATAAAAGATAATTAAATCTGAAAAATCATTTTGTTAAAAATAAAATAAAAATGTTCAAAAGTCCGCTTCTAATGAAGAAAAAGAGCTAAATCATAATTTTTCCTTTGCTTGATTTTAAGGGTGTTTTTATATGAAAAAAGGATATGGTTATTTCCCATTTTTTTGATAGGAATTAAAATCTCCTCGCCTAAAATTCCGTAAATTTAGGGCTTATAAATTTTGGCTTATGGATGTTGTAAATGATGTGTATAAAAGAGGCTATATACCTTTGATAGATTCTGAAAAAAAAGTGGATTTGGTATCGGAAATTAAACGATTAAAGAAGGAAAAAAATGCGGTGATTTTGGCTCACTATTATCAAGAGCCAATTATTCAAGATTTAGCAGATTATGTGGGAGATAGCTTAGGCTTATCACGTAAGGCGGCAGAAACTGAAGCAGATATTATTTTATTTGCAGGTGTTCACTTTATGGCTGAAACAGCAAAGATTCTGAACCCAACTAAAAAGGTCATTTTACCAGACCTTAATGCAGGATGTTCATTGGCTGATTCTTGTAATGCTGAAGATCTTGCCAAGTTCAAGGAAAGGTATCCCAATCATTTGGTGGTTACCTATGTGAATACTTCTGCAGAGGTCAAGGCTATTAGTGATATTTGTTGCACATCTTCAAATGCCGAAAAAATTGTGCAATCCATACCTCTAGACCAACCCATAATTTTTGCTCCTGACAAAAATTTAGGTTCCTACATTAAGAATCAAACAGGTAGGGATATGGTACTTTGGGATGGAGCCTGTATTGTGCATGAAGCATTTTCATTGGAGAAATTAATAGCACTATACCAAAAACATCCAAAGGCTCAAATTATTGCGCATCCAGAATCGGAGGCCCATATTTTGAAAGTTGCTAACTATATTGGCTCTACTTCTGAACTTATTAACTATGTAAAAACCAATCCCAATAGTGAGTTTATTGTCGCTACTGAAGCTGGCGTTATTCATGAAATGCAAAAGGCGGTGCCAAATAAAGTATTGGTTGCAGCTCCTGCCAAAGAGGATAACACTTGTGCCTGTAGTGAATGCGCTTACATGAAAATGAATACACTTGAAAAAGTTTATAGTTGCTTAAAGTATGAACTTCCTGAAATTCATGTGGACCAAGAAATCCAAGAAAGGGCATTGATTCCAATTCAAAGGATGCTAGACATATCTTAGAGGTAATATGACAAAATACGAAACAGATTTTTTAATTCTTGGATCGGGAATTGCAGGTTTAACTTGTGCCATACGTTTGGCTCAAGCAATGCCCGATAGAGTGATTTCCGTCGTAACTAAGGCAAATGAAAATGAATCTAATACTAAATATGCCCAAGGAGGTATGGCTGTGGTTTGGGATAAATTAGATTCATTTGAAGATCATATCAATGATACCTTAGTGGCCGGAGAATTTCATAATAATCCAGAGGTAGTGAGAATGGTGGTTGAAGAAGCTCCAAATTGTTTAAGACAATTAATTTCTTGGGGTGCAGATTTTGACGCTAACACCAAAGGTGAAATTGATCTTGGAAGAGAAGGAGGACATTCAGCCCATAGAATAGTACATCATAAGGATATCACGGGATTTGAAATAGAAAAAACGCTACTGAAAAAGGTAGCAAGTTTAAGTAATATTTCAATGTTTCCTTATCATTTTGCTATCGACCTAATTACCGATCATCAACTAGGGCATGTTACTGGGGAAGGTTCTGATGTAGGCTGTTATGGGGCTTACATTCTCGATCAAAAGACCAATGAAATTAACCGGTTTATGGCATCACAGACCATTTTGTGCACAGGGGGCATCGGACAAGTTTATGCTTCGACAACCAACCCTCTGATTGCAACTGGTGATGGGATTGCTATGGCCTTTAGGGCTGGAGCCAAAGTAAAAGATATGGAATTCGTTCAATTCCATCCCACGGCTCTTTTTGAACCAGAACAGAGTCCTTCATTTTTGATTTCAGAAGCGGTAAGAGGTTTTGGTGCTTATTTAAGAAACAAAAACGGTGAGCGATTTATGGTTGCTATTGATGATCGTGCCGAACTTGCGCCAAGAGATGTAGTTGCAAGAGCTATCGATAACGAGATTAATACTTCAGGAGATCGGTTTGTTTATTTAGATTGTAGGCACTTAAATTATGAAGCTTTTTTAAAGCATTTTCCAAATATTAATGAGAAATGCTTAGAAATGGGAATTGATATACGGGAGCACATGATTCCCGTTGTTCCGGCAAGCCACTATGCCTGTGGTGGTATAGAGGTCGATACTAATGGAGCCACCAATTTGATTAATCTTTACGCAGCTGGAGAATGTTCTTGTACAGGACTTCATGGTGCAAATAGATTGGCATCCAATTCATTACTAGAAGCTTTGGTTTATGCCAATCATATTGCAGATGCTATTATTGAAAAGGAAGAAGAACTGCAAGGATTTCAAGGAGATGTTCCGGTTTGGAATGATAAAGGGACTTCTAAGCCTAAGGAACTGATATTAATTACCCACTACCGCAATACGATTCAAAGTATTATGTCTGATCTAGTGGGTATAGTCAGGGCTAATGACCGCCTCAAAGAGGCCGCGAAGCATTTAGTGTATGTAGATCAATCCACACATGATTTATATGTGAATTCCAAACTATCCGTTCAAATTTGCGAATTACGAAATTTAAATACCATTGCAAGTCTTATTGTGAATCAATCACAAAAACAAACCAAAAATTTAGGAGGATTTTATAACATTGATTTGCTTCAATGATTCCTATTCTAGGGTGAATTTTGGTATATTGGCAATCAAAAATAAGTTTCGCTTTATAGTAGCTTTCCAAATCCTTAACAAATGAAAAAGAAGTATCTTTTAGTTTTATTAATGTTCATTTCTTTAATCCCAATGCAGGCACAGGAAAACACGTTGCCTTACAGAGAAATATCTGATGATTTAGAAACCTACACGGCCGGAACTGTAGCGGCAAGAATGATTGATGGTTTGGGCTTTAGGTATTACTGGGCTACTGAAGGATTGACAACGGCCGATTTAAAATTTAAGCCAAATTCGGAGGCCAGAACTTCTGGAGAGACCGTGGATCATATACTTGGACTTTCTCGTGTCATTGTTAATGCCACTCTTCAAAAAGCAAACACCAAAGTGGATGATTCTGGTCTAACATTTGAAGAAAAGCGTGAATTGACACTGAATAATTTGAAAAGAGCAGCAGATATCTTGAGGGATAGTGAAGATATTTCAAAGTTTCAAATTGATTTCGGAAGTCAAAAATTTCCTTTTTGGAATGCGATTAATGGACCAATAGCTGATGCCATTTGGCATTGTGGCCAAATAGTTTCTTTCAGAAGAAGTTCAGGGAATCCATTTACTTCAAACGTGAGTTTGTTTTCAGGAAAGTTAAAAGAGTAATAGGCCTTAATTGTCCAAACTTTGGTTGATTAAACCTATTAAACCGATGGTTTGTTTTTTGGTTCTAAGAACCCCTTTGAGAGCAAATCTTTTTCGGAACAGACTCGTACGGATCCTATTTCTCGTGTTTATAGTTTTCAGGAGGGAGTCAAAAATTTGTTTTCTTTGATTTTCAGAATTTATGTAATCAAATTCATCACTGAGGTATGGGGTTTCAAAGGCTTCATTGTAGTACCAGTAATCGGCGTCCTTTTTAGAAAATTCAGCTTCCCATTCAATTACGGAGTTGAACCGATCCACTTGACTGGTATAATAATAAGTTATGGAGTCCATTAATTTTTCATGTCCTTTGATTTCTAGGATACCCATACTTCTCATTTTCTGAAAAGTTTGATCGTTTATTTTTATTTCATCGTATCGTGGTTGAAAAAGTGCGATTATGGAATCCATATTAAGATTTGAAACAGTTTTGGTTTGTAATAATTGGGACCTGTTTTTAGCTAAGTAGTTTAGGAAATCCATGTAGTCATTGAGTTTTAAGGTATCTGAAGCCAAATCTAAAATCATACTTTTCAAGTACTTTTCTGATTGAATCTGCTCCTTTCTTTTTTCGTTCCAATTATTGACTTGTAAAGCAATCAAGATTCCGATCACTACTAGAATTATTTCACCAATAGCATAGCGACTGTAGGCCATGAATTTGTTTTCGGAGGCTAGTTTTTTACGAATGTTTCTAAAGAGTTTTATCATTATTTCACTGCTTAAGATATTCTTCAATTGATATTACCAAATCCATAGCATATGATTTTGCAGTGGTGGCCCATATACAGTGATAATTTACTTCAAGAGCTAGGTAGCGTAATTGGTTCTCAACATCTTTCTGTCCTTTTAATTTTTCCATTGGGTTTTCTAGATCAGATACGTCTAAAGTAAAAATGCCATAATTGTCCCTAAGAAATCGCGTGGTTTCATTAGCCCATTCCTCATGCTCTTCTATAGCATAACCTTCAAGGCGCTGACTTAAAAAACTGTAATAATCTCCTATTTTAGTTTTTAGGGGTTGATTTTGAATATTAGTAAATGAGCCTGTTGAATAAAGTTCATTTATGACTGATTTGTTGAAAGAAGCACTTCCAAATCCACGACCAATCATGGAAAATGCCAAATAAGTAAATTCAGGGTTTAGAGAATCAGGGAAAGCCCCTTTCCAAATAGTATTCATGGCATCATTTTTGGAAAAATCTATCCATTCTATTTCTGTAAAAGGTTGAGTGTTCAAATTTGAATGTTCCAAAATGTAGAAGAGTCCTTTTAGCCTTGTTTTGTTGAAAGTAATGCTTGATTGTAGGGATTCAATGTCATTGTTTAGAGCCTCTTTTAAGTTGCGTAAATAATTATTTGTTTCCTTATTTTCTATCCGATTTGCGTTCCAATTGTTTATTTGAAGCGCAATCAAAATACCAATGACCACGAGAATAATTTCTCCAATGGCATATTTAATATATTTCCCAGTTCTACCTTGGTTGAGAAGGGTTTTCCTAATATTTCTATAAAGTTTTATCATATGTCAATTCAGGGCATTATTAATTTCAGACATGAGTTTTTTATTTTTTCCTTGGGTCTCTCCAATAAAATTGTTTTGGTAATCAATGGTCATAAACATACCATATAAATCGGTGTAGAACTTATTATCCTTGGTTACATCCATATCGTTTATTGATGGAAAGTTATTAGGGAATGGTGTTTTCTCTTTGATAGAAAAATGACTGAAATAATTATCAACGATGGCTCTAGTTCCCTGCCATACCCTTTCCTGATAATTTTCATAATCAAACTCATAATAATCTATTAATTGGTTCCTGATGGTTTCATTTGAAATTAAATTCAAGTTTTCTGATGAGATTAAATTTTTGAAGGCAGTTTCTTTTGGTTTAAATAGCTCATATTTGGTAAAGGAACCTGCATTTTCAATAAAAAGATGGAAGCGCTCATCGTTAGTTAAAGTAGCGTCAAAAATTCCCATGATGTTCTGGGTCACTTCGCTTTTTTGCTTATTAAATATTAGGACTTCCTGAAGTTTCAGGGAATCTACCTTAAGATTAACCACAATTTCAGAAAGAAATAGCTTTTCTTTCTTTTGATCTTGCTTCAATTTATTCCAGTTATTTATTTGAAGCGCAATTAAAATACCAATGACGACGAGAATGATTTCCCCAATGGCATATTTGAGGTATTTGCCAGTTTTGCCCTCATTGAGTAGATTTTTACGGATATTTCTAAAGAATTTTATCATATCAATTCAGTAATTGAAAATGTAAACAGTAAATCCAATATAATCAGCATTGTAGGGTTTATTTTATTTGCACATTACAGTTCCTTTTAACTTAAAACTGGAAATAAATAAACTGTTCGCCACTACCTTGGGCAATAACTATTAAAAAGGTCATGATGGCCCAAACAACTCCTAAAACCCACGGTGAAGTTTTAAGTGATAATTCTTTCATGGAAGAATTTCTCATAAACCAATGACATAGAAACATGATTAGAATAAGTGTGGTAACTTTTAGGATAGTAAAGGTTTCTAGAATTTTCTCTCCATCGGTTTGCATGTAGAACATAGATTTGATCATGTTCCAAGCCGTTTCAAATTTTCGAGCTCTAAAGAAAACCCAAGTAATGTTGACACAACTAAAAGTGATAAATGCCAAGAAGATGCCATTGTATTTAGTGATTTCAAAAGGCAGATACCTTCTTTGAAGTCGCTCTAAGATGAGGTAGGTGCCATGGAGTCCACCCCATACCATAAACGTCCAAGCGGCTCCATGCCAAAGACCACCTAAAAGCATAGTAAGCATCAGGGCCACATATAAGCGGGTAATTCCGTGACGATTTCCTCCCAAGGGGATGTATAAATAATCCCGTAACCAACTGGATAGGGAGATATGCCAACGGCGCCACAAGTCTGAAAATCCTAGGGAAGCATACGGGTATTTGAAGTTGTCTGGTAAAATAATTCCCAACATCAGGGCAATACCAATGGCACAGGTAGAGTAACCGGCAAAATCAAAAAAGATTTGTCCAGAAAAGGCAATGGTGCCCACCCAAGCATCAACTCCATGTAACAAGCTTTCGCTTCCAAAGACTTGATCGGCGGTTTCCGACAATAATGTGTCTGCCAAAACCACCTTTTGAAAAAGACCTATGGTGAGAAGAAATAAGCCCCAGATAAATTGATTGGCAGTCGCTTTTTTCTCTTCATAAAATTGAGAAATTAACTCTTGAGCCCTCACAATTGGACCGGCAACCAATTGAGGAAAGAAGGTGACGTATAGCGCAAAATCCAAAAACGTTTTGGCTGGTTTTATTTTGTTTTTATAAATGTCTATGGTATATGACATGGTCTGAAAGGTGTAAAATGAGATTCCCATGGGGAGTATGATATCCATAGGTTTTGCCTTAAAATCTAATCCAATCAGATTCATGAAATAAACAAAGTTTTCCAAAAGGAAATCTCCATATTTAAAGAATGCTAAAAATCCCAAGTTAACAAGCAAACTGAGCATGAGCCAAAATTTGCGAGATTTGGTATTTGTGGTTTTAGACAATTTTTTACCTGCTGTCCAATCCACCACAGTAGAAATCCATAGTAATAAAATTAAGGGAGGATTCCACATGCCGTAAAAAACATAGCTGGAAACGAGCAACATGGCTTTTTTACCTTTCCAGCTTAAAAGCGGAGCATAATAAAGGGCCAAAACAATGATTAAAAACAGAACGAAACTTAAAGAATTAAATAGCATGGTTAGTTGGTTTTAAGGTTAGTCAAGGCTCCATCATGTTCCATGATTTTGAGCATTTCAAGGGTGAAGTATTCAGCATCTTCTTTTGAAAGGTGCGATTCTTCAGGACAGGTTAATTCCTTTAATTGCGGATAATCTTCAAAGTGATAGGAGTCTACCTTGCTTAATTCGACCAATTGGTCCCAGAATTCGTTTCTTGGTAAGAATTTATTTTCTGCAGCTCGTAATCCACCGCTAGAGGGGCATCTCACCAATATGGCTTTACCTCCCTTAGCTTTAAATGCTTCAAGATCTTTTAAGAAAAATTCGGTAGTTGATTTCTTATCAGGTGGCGGAGCTAAACTTCCAAAGAATTTCCACACCCTGATCACTGAATTGGCAAAAGCGGTATCGGTTGCCGTCTTTTGAGCCATACTCATATTGCGATCTAAATTGACATCACCAAAGTAATAGAAAGGCGGCGCCGGGTCTTTTCCCAATCTACTTTTCAAGTGGATTCTTCTAAGTAATGATTTCAAATCAATATCATCATCCCATTCTTCTTCATCCGCAGACATGAAAACAAAATTCTGTTGCAGAGGGATGGAAAGTTGATAGTTCAACCATTGTGCATGGGTTTTATCGAAGTAATAATCTACCTTGTTTTGCCCTCTGGACCAAGGAGAAGCCTTGGGATATGTTGTGGAAAAGAAGAGTCCAGGGGTGACGCCAATAATGACCGTTCCTGTAAAATTGGTGTTATTTACCAAGTCATGCAAGGTTGGTAGGGGTGAGGTACCTGGAATAGCAAGTTGAATGGGAGCCTTTCCGTAGAAATTTTCAAAGGTTTTGACTTGAAAATCAAAATAAGCTCGAGAGGAGCCAAATATGACAATATCATTTTTTTGAGCGTCATCAACTTTTTTGCGATGTTCGCTCCAAAGGTCTTTGTCATCATTTAAAGTTGGATAATATCCTTGGGATCGCCAATACCATTCCCAAGCAGTAATTCCTGTTAAAAACAGAATTGTAGCTAGAATTAAAGAGTTTTTCAGATTCATAGTTAGTGAGGTTTAGTTAGTTATTTTTTAAGATGTCCATCATTAATAAGTTGATTGACCATATCTCTGGTATAGACTTTGGCATCTTCCATATTGAGATGAGACCAGTCGGGTAAATAGTACTTGGACATGAACGGGTAGTCTTCAAAATGATAGCCGGGACAACCAGACATTTCAATGAATTTATCCCAAACCAAATCACGAGGGAGCATTCTTTTGGAATATTTGTTCCATCCCTCTTCGGCTTTATGTCTAATGAAAATGATTTTACCTCCCCGTTTTTTAAACTTATCTATAAGGATTTTATATTCTTCAAATACCCGAGGAATTTCATCTTTAATGTCCTCATAAACGGGTAAAGTAGGGATCACTTTATCCCATTCATCTGTAATTTCCTTTTGATAGAATTTATTGCCTGTAAGCCTAGGAAACATAAGAAGGTTTCTTTTTTCATCATTGTAGCCTATGTTTGGTAATTTAAATTCAAAATTGTCGACTCTGTGATCGTTAATGGAGATGGTGCCAATAAGTGATTTCAAATCCAAATCGTTATAGGACTTAGCTTCAGAGGCAGATAGAAAAACAAAAGTTCGCTGTAAGGGTTTAGATAAGGTGAACCCTAATTTCTGTGTGGGAGTTCTGTTATAATAGTGATCTACCCATAGATTGGCGACTCGCATTCTGTCGTCCATACCAAAAACATCAAAAAAGGCAATTGGGGTGACTCCAATAATCAAAGTGCCATTAAAATTGGTATTGTTTACGATATCCTTAAAAAAGGGTTTGGGAGGTTTTCCATTGGCAGTAAGGTGAATGGGTTGAATGCCCATTTCCTCCTTCCATATCCATGAGTTAAAATTATAGCCTGTTCTAGAAGCACCCAGCAAAATAATATCTTGAGAGGTCGCCGTTTCTGCTTTAGCCCTTTGTTCGGCATATAGATTTCTGTCGTCCTCCAAATAGGCCGTATAATAATCGGTGTTCGAGCGCCAATAGAGTTCCCAGGAAATGAGACTAATCAAGCTTAATGCCATGGCGATTAAAAGTGATTTCTTGAGATTCATACCATCATCTTTTAAATTTTAAGGATATACCATAGGTTAATTTTCGCCATAACCATTCCATGGGGCCATATTTGAAATAGGATAACCAAACCTTACTAAAAATCATTTGCAGGAAGAAAATGGTAAAAACAATAATCATAATCATTGTAAAGCCTAATTTCCCAGCCAATCCAAATCCTATTCCGTAAAAAATTATAATAGAAATGATGGTCTGTGATAAATAGTTGGTAAGTGCCATTTTCCCCACAGGTTGGAACCACTTCAATACACCAGCACCTTTTCTTACCCAAAGAGCTATCCCTGCTGCATAGGCCATGGCTAATGGTACGGTGCCTAAAGCATAATATAAAATCTTAAGAAATTCTTGTTCTTTATTACCATCACCATAAAATTCCAAACTAGCGCGTAGAAAGTTGAATGGTAGCCCTATAAGGAGTCCCCAAATGAGAACTTTTCTCAAAAATGATTTGTTATTGAGAAGCTCTTCGTTTAAAATTTTTCGTCCAGTCCAAAGCCCTATTAAGAATACGCCAAATACTTTAAACTCCCTACCTTCATCTAGTATTCGACCAATGCGCACAAAGCCTTTACCGAGACTCATTTTGAAATGATCAATTAAATTTGGGTTTTGTAAATAAGCTGGGAAGTTAGTTACCTCTCTACCATTCCACTCCATCGTGGGCATTCCAAAATGGTGAAAAATCACCAAACTTTGATCGAAAGCAATTCCGGGATAGTAGATGCCTGTTTCCTCCATAAAGACCCAATTGACAATTGGGAAGAAAATAAGAAGGGCCGCTAAAGAGAGGAGTGTTCTATTTTCCATTTTGATAAACCAAATTAGAATAAAACCTAACACGGCATAAAGAGTTAAAATGTCACCTGGCCAAAGCAAAAACAGATGAATGCATCCAATAGCCAATAACCAGAACATACGTTTTCTGAAAAAGGGAGGAAAAGGTTTGTTGTGATATGTTAAATTTTGAAACTGAATCACGCATCCAATCCCAAACAATAGAGAGAAAATGGAATAAAACTTTCCGTCAATTAGGGCATACATGATAAAATCAAACGATTTATCAAATGCGAGATTGGCCCAACCAAATCGAAATTCTTCGGGAAAGAAGAAAATGCCAGAAAAGAAAGGGATGTTTGCAGTAAAAATAAATAATATGGCGATACCTCTTAAGATATCCAAATACACAATTCTGTCTTCCTTGGAAATGGGTTTTACTATGTTATTTTCCTGATTCATGTTTTTTTGAGGATTGATTGAAAAATTCAATTGTTTCTAAATGTTTCTTAATTTTTATAAATCGGAAAGTCAAGAGTCCGAAAACAATGAAGGCTAATGTGAAAATGAAAATCAAAGGCCAAGAAAATTTTTCTTGAACCCATCCATAAATAATGGCTCCGGCAGAAATTCCTAAGTTATTCATCATCATGAAAAGAGTGAATTGGGTTGCCGAGATTTTATTCCAGCTTAATTTCATAGATAAGGCTATGGCGGCAATATTATAAAGTGTTATAGATAAACTATACAGGATTACAAAACTGTAAATTATAAAGGTGCTGTCCCAATAGGAGGAAACCAAACTAAAGCTTAGTATCACGATGCTCATAAAGGTTAAGATGATGGCTATCATTTTTTTTGTTCCGAAGAGGTCAATGATTACACCGCCCGCAAACATGCCTATGAACCCTGCCATAATGGTAGCCAGAGAATAAACATTAGAAAATTCGGTATTTGTCCAACCTAAATTTTGAACGGTGAAAATAGGGAGCAAGGTTTCATATATTCCAGAAAATGTTCCTATAATGAACATGCTAATCGCTAAAAGGAAACTGGAGGGTAAAATAGTTACTTTGAAAAGGCTTTTAAGTAGATCCTTCCAATTTGTTGATTGTGCCTGAACTGCCGTTTCGTTGGGTTTTCCAGAAGTCCATGGAAACAACTTTTCTCCAGGGCGCTCCCTAATGAATAAAGGCACCATAATCAACAAAATTATGATGAAGGACATGAAAGTGATAGCGTTGGAAAAGCCGATAGTATTAATGAGAGCGGTTCCTCCTAGTAAGGCTAAAGATTGCCCAATGACTCGAGATCCCCACATGACTCCATTGGCTCTGGCTTGTTGATTTAAAGGAATAACATCAACGGCCATTCCATCTATACCAATGTCTTGCATAGCACCAAATAAAGACACAATGAAACCAACGGTCATAAGCAGTCCTAATTCATTTAAAGGGTCTTCCACCATTCCAAACGCCAGAAATCCAAGAAAGAGACACGCTTGACTAAAAATAATCCATGGGCGCTTCCTCCCCATGGGTAACCAAGTGTAGCGGTCCATCATAGGAGCCATAATTAGCTTAAAACTCCAAGGTAGCGTAACCATGGCAACATAACTGGCAATATCACTTGCGGCAATTCCATTCATGGCCAACCAAGCTGGTATGGCATAAAAAAGAACGCCTATTGGAATACCTTCACAAGCGTACAGAGCGGAGAAAACTAAATATCTTAAAACAGCATTTTCGGTGAGAAACCCCCTTTTTTTTAGTTGGTTTATCTCAATTTGTGCATCATGAGATTTCATTTGGATTGTTGTTCAAGCTCAAAACACACCATTCAAATTTTGTGAGGTTTAATGGGCTTAATTTATAGTTTGTCAGTTTGGAAATTTCAAAATAAAAGATAGAATCCCACGGAATACACCCTAGGATTCTAAAGGTTTTATAAATCTTAGATTAGTTGGACAAATCTGCCATTCTTTTATACAAATAAGACCAGGCGTCATCCAGACAGCCACGAAGTTTGTCTCTGGTTTCCAACATTTTTTTCTTACCATGTGCCTTTTCGTAAACTTCCCAAACGCTGGCTTCGTCCATATCTAGGTCTGAGAATTTTTCATAAGGATTGCTGATAAAATAATCGGCGCCTTCAGGATCACCACCTATTACGCGATACCAATAGGCAGGTCTATTTTCACCTTGAGATACCATGGCAGCTCCAACATCGCTAACCACTTCAGCAAAAGCATTTGAGTTGTTCACTTTAAAATAAGTTACCCAAACTAAACCAGTATTGGCTAAACCTTCTGAACTACCCCAATCCGGGATGCTTCTGGCAATTGATGAATTAATTTTTTCAACATGCGGCATAATTAAATTCATAACCACATGGTAACATTCTTTATTGGCATCTTTTGGTGGAGCATCAAACTCAGCCCAATTTGCCATTCTACCGGTTATAATATAAACAGAACCCTCGCCTTGAATTCTTCGCCACATATTCCATTTATCTTCTCCGTTTTTTTCTAGGTAGCATTCTTTCCAGGCTTTTACACCTTGAATAAAACTGGCTTCTTCTCCTAATTTGACTGTAATTTCAGTGGCATCAAGGATAAATCCTTTGTTTTCTTGCGCCAAAAAGAGCATAGGCACAAAAAACAATACATACATTAATTTTTTCATTGGTTTTGGTTTTAAATTGATTAATAGAAATATATAGTACTTGCAGAGCAAGAATTTATTTGTCCTTAAATCAATTTAGGGCAACCAAATAACTAAAAATAGTGAAGGGGCATTCCGATAAAAATGGGGAATACTAGAAGTTTATTCTGTGGGAGAATACTTAAATGTACAAAAAAATATTTTAAAAAAATAAAGGCAGCTAATTTAGCTGCCTTTCCCTTTTAAAAATCTATTTCAATTTGATTTTTTATAATATCATCAAAGGTTTCCCTTTTTCTTATCAATTTGGCTTCGTTATTAGTCCACAACACTTCAGCTGGACGGTATCTAGAGTTGTAGTTTGAAGCCATGGAATAACAATAGGCACCAGCATTTTTAAATGCTAATATATCACCTTCTGTTATTTCATTGATTCGTCTGTTGTTTGCAAACGTATCTGTTTCGCATATATATCCAACGACACTGTAGAACCGTTCACGTCCATTAGGATTGGAAATGTTTACGATTTCATGTTGCGAACCATAAAGCATGGGTCTTATTAGGTGATTAAATCCTGAGTCTATTTGCGCAAAAACCGTTGAGGTAGTTTGCTTAACCACATTTACTTTGGTTAAGAAGTAGCCACATTCACTCACCAAAAACTTACCGGGCTCAAAAGCCAGAGTAAGGTCTTTTCCATACTCTTTACAGAACTCATTGAATCTTTTAGTCAATTTTTTTCCAAATTCCTCAATGTTGGTTTCAATATCGCCCTCTTTGTAAGGCACTTTGAAACCAGACCCAAAGTCCATAAACTCCAATTGTTTGAAATGTTTCGCCGTATCAAAGAGAATTTCACTGGCATAAAGGAATACATCAATATCCAAAATATCACTACCAGTGTGCATATGGATTCCATTGATTTTCATCTTGGTATTTTCAACAATTCTTAAGATGTGCGGAATTTGGTGAATAGAAATGCCAAATTTGCTATCAATATGTCCAACAGATATATTGGTGTTACCGCCTGCCATGACATGCGGATTGATTCTAATGCAAACTGGTGTGTCTGGGAACTTGGTTCCGAATTGTTCCAAAATGGAAAGGTTGTCAATATTGATTTGAACACCCATACTAGCGGCTTGTTCTATTTCTTCCAAAGAAACCCCGTTAGGCGTATAGATGATTTCTTTTGGTTCAAATCCTGCTGCAAGTCCGAGTCTTACTTCTTGTATGGAAACGGTATCCAAACCAGAACCTAAACTTTTCAATAATTTTAATACAGAAATATTTGAAAGCGCTTTACAGGCATAATTTACTTTTAAATGTTTGACCTTATTAAAAGCAGAGGTTAAGCGTTTGTACTGGGAAATGATTTTTTCGGCATCATAAACATAAACGGGACTTCCAAAGTCTTTTGCAATTTGTAATAAGGTATTTGCTTTCATATTGAAATTAAAAATAAATAAACTACAAAACTACATAAGTAATCTGGATTCGCATAAATAAAATGTTAGGTATCTATAAATTATTGAAGATATGTTATCACATTGATACAAACTTTAAAAATTATTGGTAAAATGGCATAGGATACTTACTTTTGTTTGACTTTAAATTTGACAAAACAAGATGAATTTACACGAATATCAAGGAAAAGAAATTTTAAGCAGTTTTGGTGTACGAGTTCAAAGAGGAATCGTTGCTCAAAATGCTCACGAAGCTGTAGCAGCAGCTAAGCAGTTAACTGAAGAAACAGGAACAGGTTGGCATGTTATTAAAGCTCAAATCCATGCTGGTGGTCGTGGTAAAGGTGGCGGTGTAAAATTGGCCAAAAACCTTAAAGAAGTTGAAGAATTAGCAGGTCAAATCATCGGAATGAACTTGATTACACCTCAAACTTCTGCAGAAGGTAAAAAAGTACATCAGGTTTTGGTTGCTGAGGATGTTTACTATCCTGGTGACAGTGAACCAAATGAATTCTATATGTCAGTACTTTTAAATCGTGCGACAGGAAAGAATATGATTATGTATTCAACCGAAGGTGGTATGGATATTGAAACGGTTGCAGAAGAAACGCCTCATTTGATATTTACAGAAGAAATTGATCCTTCAGTAGGATTGTTACCATTCCAAGCAAGAAGAATTGCTTTCAATTTAGGACTTTCTGGAAATGCTTTTAAAGAAATGACCAAGTTCGTTTCGGCGCTTTACACGGCTTACGTGAAATCAGATTCTTCTTTGTTTGAAATCAACCCAGTTTTAAAAACAAGTGATGATAAAATTTTAGCTGTTGATGCTAAAGTAACTATAGATGATAATGCGCTTTACAGACATAAGGATTATGTAAACCTTAGGGATTTACGTGAAGAAAATCCTATTGAAGTAGAGGCTAAGGAAGTCGGATTAAATTATGTTGACTTAGACGGAAACGTTGGGTGTATGGTGAACGGAGCTGGTCTAGCAATGGCAACCATGGACTTGATTAAGCAAGCTGGTGGAGAGCCTGCTAACTTCCTTGATGTTGGAGGAACAGCTGATGCTGCCAGAGTAGAGGCTGCTTTCAAAATTATTTTGAAAGATCCGAACGTGAAGGCTATTTTGATTAATATTTTTGGAGGTATTGTACGTTGTGACCGTGTGGCACAAGGTGTTATAGATGCTTATAAAAATATGGGAACTATCAATGTGCCAATTATTGTTCGTTTACAAGGTACCAATGCCGATGTTGCTAAAGAATTAATTGATAATTCAGGATTGGATGTGTTAAGTGCAACCCAATTCCAAGAAGCAGCAGACAAGGTTCAGGAAGTATTGGCTTAATGGTCAATAAAGGATATAGATTTAAAAGCTCCCAATTTGGGAGCTTTTTTGTTTTAGAGTGCAACCTTTTGATTGTTGCTGCTCACTGAGGAGGAAATGGCAACGTTCTTTTCTACTTTAGATAGAAGCCCTATCAAAGATGAGCACTAGCGGAGGGTACGCAATATGATCGCTTACCAGGGGGCATTACCAACTTAGGGGGCCATACCCAATTGAACTTTGTTTTTACTATATTTAGAATATTTACCCAACTGAATTTTACTTAATTTTGGATTCCTAGTTGAATAAAGTAATTTGAAAGTTTCACCTATGCACCCTTCAGTACCATCTTCACATTTGAAATATACTGTATCCTCTTCACCCTTATAGGATACATTATTAATATAGTATTCATACACAATTCTATATGAAGTTTTATTAACAAATCTAAACTCAACAACCTTACACGTGGTTTCTTCACCGTATTTTTCCAGTTCATTATTCCTTTTAATATTCCTATATACCGCTAATAAGATTAACAACAATAGAAATAAAGCAAATACAATTTTTTCTTGTTTTTTATTACTCATTGTTTTGCAACAAAATTAATACCTATAGACGAACTTAATTCGAAAAGAAATTTATAATAGTACTTAAAGGAGTAAGTGAACTCCTTCAAGCCCCCGCTGCCGCACGAATCCTTTCGTGTGGTTTCAGATAAAAAACCTTTTCCAAAATAACGAAATACTAAACAACATCCAAAATTGGAGAAACCCATCAAAGATGAGCAATAACTGGACTTTTTTTTATGTGTATATAACGCAACCTTTTAATGCTTCAAGCATCTAATTATTAAAGCTATTATCTATGAAACCAACTTCCGCATTTTTGATATTTATAAGTATTCTTTTATTATCCTGTAATGATAGTGATGACTGTTGTGTGACACCTCCAGATAACTTTGAAGGTAATAAATTGGCTTATCTCAAAGTGGATTATACAACCAATCAATTTCAAGGAGGAATGGTTTTTTCCTTTGGAGATGATCAACCTGATACCTTCGCTATTTCTTCTGATTATCATGCACCTGGTGATTTTGGAAGTGTTCAATTATACTATACACCATTGAACGAATTGATTTTTGATGGGACTATTATTTGGATGGGATTGGGAGAAATGCAATTTCCAGAAAGCTTGATGTCTGCAAGTTCATTTGAAACCATTTCCCAGCCGGTTTCCATTCCGGATGAAACTTTGTTGGAACCTGTTATGTATGATGAATATGCCTATTATCCAGAAGAGATTGACTATACTTCTATTTGGGAAAATATTGATAACCTAAATCTTGTTAAGAGTTTTAGGGACAGCAATCCAGAATCTTCAGTAAAATTCTTTCTTTATACGCCAAGTGTCGGAGTAGGTAATCCCGAAGATTGGTACTGGTTGGTCTTGCTTAAAAATTAATCATAAGAAATTGGTTGTGATACATTCATAGCTTAAAATTTTAGTATTGGTTTATGAAATAAAGTTGACATAGCATCTTGAGACCTCTAAAATTGCATTTTTAGAAGTTTATCTTTTATGAATACTTGTTTCACACTCAATCTTTTGCTTTAGAGAATAATACACACTTGATTAAATTACTGATATACAGTTAAATAGTTGGTTTTAGATTAGTCTAAAATCTTAGAAAATTTGCATGAAAACTATGATTATCAGTGTGTTATAGTTGATGAAAGTTAAAATAATCCGATAAAATGTCAATTATTTTTCGACAAGTTACAAATTCTTGCCGATTATAAAATGGGGCTTCTCCTTATCTTTACATAGTCTAATTAATCCAATTCCTCACATGATAAATCGGGTAGAAAAACTAAGCCTCTTATCTGAAATGATTTCGTTTGCCAAAGGCGATCAGGAATTAAAACCTATTGAGTATAATTTTTTGTTGTCTATTGCGAAGCAACTGGATATTTGCCGTGAGGATTTTGACTATCTAATAGAGAATCCTATTAATTATATCCATCTTAATTCCCATAGCGAACGTATTGTGCAATTTCATAGGTTGGTTTTATTGATGAATATTGACAATGAAAAGGACCCTAAGGAAATTTTACGATTGTACAATTATGGTTTGAGAATGGGTTTAAGCCATGAAAGTATCTCTCGTGTTCTATATTTAATGGAGAGTTTCCCTAACAAAATTGTTCCGCCAGATGTTCTTATAGACATTTTCAAGGTGCAATACAATTAATCCTGTTTGAGCTTATCCAGTTGATCTTGATAAGCTTTTATTTTATCCCTGAATTTAGCGGCTTCCAAAAAGTCTAAAGATTTGGCTGCATGTTCCATGTGCTTTCTATTTTCACGTACCAGTTTTTCTAAATCTTTTTTGGATAAATAATCATTTTCCGGTTCTGCTGCTTGGGCAACTTCGCTTTCATATTGATACGTCTTTAATCCAGACTTGGCCAAGGCACTGTCGATACCTTTTTTAAGAGGCGTAGGTGTTATGTTATTTGCGGTATTGTAATTTATTTGTTTTTCGCGTCTGTAATTGGTCTCGTCAATAGTTCGTTGCATGCTATTGGTAATTTTATCAGCATACATAATGGCTTTCCCATTGATATTTCTTGCAGCACGACCAACAGTTTGTGTTAAGGATCTTTCTGATCTCAAAAAGCCCTCCTTATCAGCATCCAAAATGGCGACTAACGATACCTCGGGTAAGTCAAGCCCCTCTCTTAAAAGGTTGACGCCAACCAAAACATCAAATAACCCTTTCCTTAAATCTTGCATAATTTCGACCCGCTCTAAGGTGTCTACATCACTGTGAATATACCTTACCCGTATTTGAATTCGTGCTAGATACTTGGTAAGTTCTTCGGCCATACGTTTTGTCAGGGTAGTGACCAATGTTCGCTCATCTTTTTCAACACGTTGTTGAATCTCTTCAATTAGGTCATCAATTTGGTTTAAGCTAGGTCTTACTTCAATAATAGGATCCAATAAGCCAGTAGGTCTAATCACTTGCTCCACATAAATACCTCCAGATTTTTTTAGTTCATAATCTGCTGGCGTAGCACTTACGTAAATAACCTGATTTTGTAAAGCTTCAAATTCTTCAAACTTCAAAGGACGGTTATCCATGGCAGCTGGAAGTCTGAAACCGTATTCCACCAAATTCTCCTTTCTGCTCCGGTCACCGCCGTACATGGCATGAACTTGAGAAATCGTCACGTGGCTTTCATCAACAACCATTAAATAATCATCGGGGAAATAATCCAACAAACAGAAAGGTCTGGTTCCTGGTTTTCTGCCATCTAGATACCTAGAATAATTTTCAATTCCCGAACAGTATCCCAATTCCCGAATCATTTCCAAATCAAATTCGGTTCGCTCCTTTAATCGTTTGGCTTCAAGATGTTTGCCAATATCCTTAAAATAATCGTATTGTTTTACCAAGTCATCCTGTATGTCCTTAATGGCATTTTGAAGTACTTCAGGAGAGGTTACAAACATATTAGCTGGATAAATATTGAGTCTTTCATAATGTTCAATAACCTGATTTGTTTGCACATCAAAGGCCTCAATATCTTCTATCTCATCTCCAAAAAAATGGATTCTGAAAGCATTATCAGCATAACCGGGAAAGACGTCAACCGTGTCTCCCTTTATTCTGAAATTTCCGTTGTTAAATTCGGCTTCAGTTCTTGAGTACAGACTTTGAACAAGTTGGTGCAATAGTTTGGTTCTTGAAATGACTTGATCACGTTCAATGGTAATCACGTTTTTTTGAAATTCAACAGGGTTACCGATACCATATAAACAAGATACCGACGCGACAACCAAAACATCTCTTCTTCCAGAAAGTAAGGACGAAGTGGTACTCAGTCTCAACTTTTCTATTTCTTCATTTATAGATAAATCTTTTTCTATATAGGTTCCCGTAACTGGAATGTAAGCCTCTGGTTGGTAATAGTCGTAATAGGATACAAAATACTCAACGGCATTATCTGGAAAAAACTGTTTAAACTCTGAGTAAAGTTGGGCCGCCAAAGTTTTGTTATGAGCTAAAACCAAGGTAGGTTTCTGAACATTTTCTACGACATTGGCAATGCTAAATGTTTTACCAGAACCAGTCACACCCAAAAGGGTTTGGTATTTTTCATCAGAATCTATTCCCTCTGTTAATTGCCTGATGGCTTGGGGTTGATCTCCAGTTGGCTTAAATTCAGATTTGACTTGAAATTTCATAGGTTCAATGTAATAGAATTATCGAATCAATGCAAAATGTCCCAGATATACTTTTCCATTTGGTAAAGTCGCTTTATACCAATAATCATTACTGGGCATTAATTGATTTTCATAGAAACCACTCCAACCAGCATCGTTCCCAAGAAGTGTTGTTAACAGTTTTCCGTAGCGGTCAAATATTTGAATGGTCATGCCATAAAATTCGGGACTTACACCATAAGGATTCCAGGTGTCGTTTTCACCATCGCCATTGGGGGTGAAAAATTTCGGGAACCCCAGAATAGCCAATTCTTCGGTAACCGTGCCACAGCCATCCAAGTTTAGAACTTGAACGGTATGAAATCCAGCTGGAACGTTGAAAAAAATATGAGATAGCTGGAATTGGCCGCCATCCAACCCAAATAAATAATCTCCATTACCAGTAGCGTTGACAGTTAAGGTGCTAGGAGCATCCGTGGTTTGTATGTTCTCAATTTGAGCTGGTTCTGATGCTAGAACATCAAAATTCCTGATAGCTGAACAACCGTAAAGATTGGTGGCCGAAACACTGTAGGTTCCTACCTGATTGATTTCAATATTGGGTGTGTCAAAACCTAAAGGCATTCCATTTAAGGTCCATTCATAGGTAAGTGGAGCGGCATTATTAGGATTGGCAGAAAGTGTTATGGTTTCGGGATAAAAGTTTGTACAATATTTTATTTCTTCGTCGGGAGGTAAAACAGGGTTCTCATAAACCTGTAATATCAACTCAGCAATACTATAACACATACTGTTGTTATCAATCCTTACATAAATGGTTTGGTAATAGGCTTGCTCGTTGGTATAGATCGAAGGCAATGAATTTACACTGAGTTCGGCATCTTCCAGTGAATAGAAATAGGTGACTTGCGAACCATTTGGTACGAGGGTTTGAATTTCAGTTGTGTAAGCACTTAAGTTAAAATCGGCAAAGCCATCATTGGGACTATCATCACATTGGGTGAGAGCCTCTAAATCCATATCATTTTGAGAAACATCCAATGTTATTTCAGCAATTGCAAAACATCCAAAAGTGTTTTCGACTCTTGCGTAAACCACTTCGGAAAGTGACGAATTGCTATAGTTTGTCATGTTTTCTATAGGAGAATCCTCTTCTTGTGCCTGTTCCAGACTATTGTAAAACCCCGAAATGAATTGGTCATTGTTTGTGATCATCATTTCTTCGGCAGTGAGTAAGTTGTATGTACTCAATCCATCACCGTTGAAATCACAATTAACCAAGTTTGCATTAGTTGGGTTGGGATTCTCAGAATACTCAATTGTAATTTCGCCATAGGAAATGCAATTGTTTTCTAAGTTAACTTCAACATGATATGTTCCTGCTTCTGTCACTTCATATTCCGTACAATTCAGACATGGGATAGTAGGGATGGGGTCTCCTTCTTTGTACCACAAGTAAGAAGCACCGTTGGATGGTTCTACGCTTAGGATTAATGACTCGCCTTCGCAAAGTGGATTGCCTGTTGATATTAATCTATCGGGGCCTAAATCGGATCCAAGTTGAAAGCTGCCTGCTTCTAAAAATACGGCTGAGTCATATCGGTAGTTTTGTTCATCAGCGATCACTAACTTAACATGATACGTTTGATTCGGGATGACATTTGCTTCTGCCGTCAAAATGCTTGTTTGTCCATTAAAGTTTATAGGTGCAGATGGACCGTTCCAACTACCAAAATATTCTTCATTGATTGGGTTACATCCTCCTGGAATGCCAGAATGAACTGTAGTAACCTTAACCGGAGTTTGCGTGTTGGGGACTAAAGCAATATTGGTGTATTGTTGTTGGTCTGCTGGTCTGATTAAAAACCCGAATAGGTCTGAATATTGACAGGTGTTGCTATTACCCTCTTGATACTCTTCTGAAGCAAAAATGTATCTGAATTTTATTTGGTCAGCTACAGAAACAAAATCAAATTCCAGAATGGTAGCATTGGTTGTATTTGATTCGTCCAAAATATTTTCCAAATCTTGATCTCCACCCCAATTGGGTGCATCATCGTCACTTAAGGTGGTATTGGGACCTGGGACATTTTGAAGCCTTCCAGTACTTAGAACGAGCCCACTATCAAATGGAAAACTGGATCCGTTGGCTTCAAAATAACCATAACTCTGATCGGAACCTCCAAAATTACCACCTACCACATTGGTTACTACAATATCAGTAATACAATCACTGTTGATAAGAATATCTTCAATGAGTTGTTGTGGGGTATAGGTTTGGCTATCCACGGTTACATTCTGTGAAAAGCTTTTTATGGAAAAAAAAATAAAGAATGCTAAAAAGTAGTTCTTCATTAGGGAAAATTATGGGGCAAAGATAGCCATAATTAATAGCCAAACAGGTATAAAAATCTGTTAAACCTTAGCGTTTTAAGGTGAAATGACTCTTTACGTCAAACGTTCTTTGACCTTTCACCACCTTTGCAACAAACCAGTAATCGGTAGCCGGCATATTTTCTCCATTATAGGTGCCATCCCAACCTGGAGAATCGTGGGTCAAAGCAGTTAATAATTTTCCGTATCTATCAAAAATATAAATGATGGTACCCACAAGTTGGTCAACACCTGCAATATGCCAGGTGTCATTGTCCCCATCATTATTGGGTGTAAAATAAAGTGGATAATCTATAACAACAATTTCTTTGATAGCTGAGGCACATCCATTAATGTCAATCACTTCTATGGTGTGAAGGCCCCAAGACACATTATAAAACACGTTTGATTCTTGTGGTGTTCCACCATCAATAGCATATAAATATTCGCCAATACCATTCACCGTTACCGTGACATTATTCGGATCTGCAAAGTCTACAGACTCGGTGAATTCTATGGTGGCCGTTTCTGATTCAATGACTTCAAATGATGTGGTTGTGGAGCAACCATCAATAGTTGTAACCGTAACAGAATAGGTTCCTGGATAGATTATTTGAGTTTGAGGAGTGGTTTGACTATTGGACCAAATATAGGTGTCGGTGTCGAAACCAGTTTCTGCCGAAACTACCAAGTTTTCAGCATTTAAACATATGGTTGAATCTGGGATTTCAACCAATGGAATTCGATGGACAAAAAGCTGAAAGGTCGTGATGCTGAAACAGCTTGTTTCATTATTCTCCACCCGTATAAATATGGTTTGTCCGTCAAAGGCATTGTAATTCAAATCCAAAATTTCATTATTACCATTAATGGCATTCTGAAGTGTTTCATAATAACCAGTGGTATAATTCTGTGGATTCAAACTTCCCAATACCTGGGTGGTTTGCTGAGATAGGTCGAAAGTTAACAGGCCATCAAAATCATCATCACATGACTCTAGGTTATTTGGTTGATTGATATTAGGGTTTGGATAGGTAACCAAATTGAATGGGTAAACCGTATAGCACCCAGTTTCCAAATTTTCAATTCTAATGAAAATTGTGTCGCTATTGGATATGATTGTGTAATTGGTGTCTAATGGATTAATATTGGCATCTGCATCCGCTCCATTTGAATGATATGTAATACCCAACCCATTGGGGTCATCAACAATAATAGTGTTGATGAGGTTCAGGTCAAAAGCAGAACTGTTACCTTGGCATAAAGGATATTCTTCAAACTCGTTTATTTCAGGGGGAAGGTTCAAATTAATGTTTATGGGCACTACAGCGTAGCAATTGGAAACCGTATTATTGATTTTAACGTAAACGGTTTGTGGATTGGTAATGTTGGTGTAGCTTTCTGGGTTTGGAATACTAACGACGTCATTTTCGACATCTTCCATCGTTTCATGATATGAGATGACAATGTCATCTTGCCTGACATCCAAGATTTCCAATTCGGCAACGGTAAGATCATGGGTAGCATATCCATCATCATCGCAAAACTCAATGTCTGAAGGAAAGTTAACTTCAGGTACCGGAATAACGTTGATATCAAAACTTGTGATAGCATTACAAAAGGTACCATTTGCTATTCTTACAAAAATTTCTTGAGGATTTGAGGTGTTAGTGAAATCTAAATTTGTGATGGGGGAAACGTTATTGGTAGCGTCATATCCTGAAAAGTGGAAACTAATTTCAAGATTATCATTAATTCCCTGAGAGATTTCATCTATTTTGGTATTGAGGTCCACCGCAATAACACCATCATTAGACATGTCATCACATAAAAATAAATCTAACGGTTCATTGTAGTCAGGCTCCACTCCAACATTTAAATTAAATGAAGATACTCCAAAACATCCCTGATCTGTCAAGTTTTCTACTCTACAAAAAAGAATTTGTGGATTAGTTGTATTTTGATATATACTATATTTATCAATGATATTGACTCTATTGATGGCGTCATTTTCAGTTTCAAAATAAAGCACTTGTTTACCGGTTTGACCATTCAAAATTTCCTCATCCTTTTCATATAAATAAAAATCACCAACATCACTAAAATTTGCCTGACAATTGATGAAATCTGAAATACCACCTTCAGGAAAAACTGGTAGGGTATTGATGTAAGCATAAAATGAAACGAAAGTATAACAACCTGTGCCTTCATTTTCTATTCTCACATGAAGTTGTTGGGTTGCCGTTGTCACATTAGTTGGGTCTGGAACGGGATTTATATTTGCAACAGCGTCCTCAAAATCGGTGAAAAAAGTAAAGGTTAATCCAGTGGTGTCATCGATAATTTCTGGAATTTTAGTTTCTAAATTGACCGTAAAATAACCATCGTCATCATCGTCACATTCTATAATGTCACTTGGAACATTGACATCAGGAACACCAATAATTTCAATTTCAAGGGGTACTATATCATAGCAGTTGGTAGAAAGGTCAATAACTTTAGCCCAAATGATTTGTGGGTTTGCTACATTAAAGAAAATGGGCGGAAGCAAATTTTCAACATTGGTGGCATCTTCTTCGGTTAAAAAGAATTGTACAGAAGATTGGCTAATATCTCCAACAATCAGTGGTATGATACTTTCTAGGTCAATGGATGTATATCCATCGTTAATATAATCATCACAATAAAGGATGGGTTCTACTTCATCCAATTCAATGGGCGGACTGAGAAAAACATTTACTGAAATTAATCGTTCACAATCCTCCCCAAAAATGGTTAAATATAATGTTGTTGGACTTTCAGTAATTGTATAAGGGACATTTTGGGGAATCGCGTTAATTTCGTCTACTTGATTTTCGAATGACTCATAATATATCACCTCAAAAGATTCAGAATAAACACCAATAAGTTGGTCGGTAATTTCCGTTAAGTCTATTTCTTGAATTCCGTCGTTACTACTATCATCACAAAAATAAAACGAAGAATTTGAAAATTCCGTATTAATAAGGTCTGCAAATAATGTTAAGGGAACAATAGTAAAACAGCCGGTTTCATCATCTACAATCCTAATATAAACCGTTTGAAGTTCTTGAACCACATTTTGATAATTTGATTCATTGGCAATCGGATTACTTCCCGTTTCTGCATTTTCATAACTTTCATAGAAGCTAACCGAAACACCTGTTAAGCCTTCTAAAACATCATCGATAATGGAGGTTAAATCAAAGATATCAAAACCATCTTGATCTTCTTCACAAGCATTTATCCAAAAGGGCTCAGAAGTGTCCACGTCCGGATTCGGAATTACAGTAATGTCTATGGTAGTTGTTACAAAACATCCTGTTTCAGCATCATAAATTCTAATGTAAAGTGTGTTTTCGGGATTGGTGTTTACGTAAGAAAAAATAGGATTGTTCCCCAGAGTGGCATCTTCTTGATTGTAATGGTAGCTGATGTAGATATCAGGATTTTCTTGAGATATTTCATCAGAAATAGGTCCTAGATCAATTTCTGCGAAGCCATTGGATTCTGGCCCAGAACACACTGTTACGGGCTCAGGTTCAGAATATTCTGGTAGCTGGTTGACAATAAGGTCAAAACTGGAATAGGCCAGACAACCATTTTCTGTATCTAGAATTCGTATATATATCGTTTGGGGATTACTTGTATTTTGGTAGGGGGACGATAAGGGATTACTTCCACTCTGAGCTTCTTCCATACTTAAATGGTAGCTTATATTGTAACTAGAGGGAGGTACAGAACTTAGAACTTCACTGTTCTTTATGTTCAGGTCAAACAATTCCAGACCATCTTGGGATGGATCGTCGCATAATGAATAATTGGAAATCGGTTCAAAGGTTTGCTCTGAGTTAAGAATAATTTCCGCTTGGTCTTCTATGGTACAACTCGTATTGCTTATTTGAAAGGAAATTTCGACTTTGTAAACGCCCGACTGTGTTACGGTCAAAGTTTCATTTGTTTCTCCGCTGATTGGTACACCATTTAAAAACCACTGATAATTAGCATTTGGATTTTCTATATTAGCATTTAGAACATAGGATTCTCCACAGGTGTTGATGTCAGGGCCTAAATCTACTGTTGGGTTAAAACTGTTTCCTTCGATAAATACTGCTGAGTCATAGTTTTCATCTGTTTGATCAGCAATAACCATTTTAATATGGTATTGAACGTTGGGTTCTATGGATGCGGTAGCAGTCATGACTACCGTTCTTCCATTAAAATTGGTATCTCCCATATTGAATCCAGCAAAATATTCTACATTTTCTTCTGGACAAAACTCAACTATTTCCGAGTGAATTGTATTTGTGTTTACTGGGATAGAAGTGTCTGGAATTACGGCTATATTGGAATAAGGGTCGGAAGTACCAGCCTCTTTAATCAGCAACGCAAACCCATCTGAGTAATTACAAGGAAAATTTGCATAATATTCTTCGGAGGCCAAAATGTAACGAAATTGAATGACGTTGGCTATGGTGACAAAATCAAACTCAATAGAAGTTGCATTTAAGGTGTTGTCGATACCTAATGCGTTTTCCAAATCGGGGTCTGTACCCCATGAATCATCACCTTCGTTTAGGTGTGTACCTATGAATGTGTTTCCAGCCGATTGAATGGTTCCGGTTGATAATATAATTCCATCTTGAAAAGGAAAGTTTGAAGTGGCCTTTTCAAAATATCCGTAAGAATTTATGTTGATGTTTTGCCCATTGACATCACTTGAAATATTAGAAATCTCCACACAACCTTGGCCTAAATTCTGTTGAATTAAGGTTTCTAAAGTGGCCGTTGAAGTCGTGATTTGCTGAGCATGTATGTTAAAAAATATACCTAGCAAAACAACTAAAAAACAAATAGATGGTTTGCTCATTTTATTGTAGCAATTTTAATTTTTTTGAAAATGAGAAATTTAAATGTAACAAAAAAATCCCCGATTAGGGGGATTTGTAGATTATATTTGATAAAAAGTGATTTTTCTTTGCTAAGTCATTATCTTTTTAGGGTAAAATGATTCCTTACTTCAAACTGTTTTTCTCCTTTTTTCACTTGAGCTAAGAACCAATAATCATCAGAGGGCATGTTGTGACCATTGTAGGTTCCATCCCAACCTTTTGAACTAGAATTCATGGTTTGTAAAAGTTTTCCGTAGCGATCAAAGATATAAACCATAGTGCCTTCAAGCTGCTCTATTCCGGCTATTTGCCATAAGTCATTGTCACCGTCGTTATTTGGAGTAAAGAAGGTGGGCGCATTGATTACCATGATTTCTTTGAAAGCGGAGGCACATCCATTTAAGTCTATAATTTCGATGGTGTGAAGACCCCATGAAACGTGGTAGAACACATTAGATTCCTGAGGTGTACCACCATCTAAAGTGTATAAATAATTTCCAATTCCGCTAATGGTAACCGTAATATTACTCGGATTGGAAAAGTCGATGGTTTCTGTGAAATCAATACTGGCTTGTTCTGATTCCATTACCTGGAAGGTAGTCGTTGTAGAACACCCATTTTCAGTAGTAACCGTAACAGAATATTCACCAATTTGGTTTATTTGAATTTCTGGTCCTATTTGATTGGTAGACCATAAGTAACTATCATTGTTATAGCCTGTAAAAGCTGAAACTACTAAAGGCTCTTCACTATTCAAACAGATGGTCTGGTCTGGGATATCAACCAAAGGAATTCTATTGACAATGCAGTTAAAACTGGTGATGCTAAAACAGCCTGTTAGATTATTGGTTACTCTAGCAAATATGGTTTGTCCATCAAAAGCTAAATAATTTAAATTTGAAATAGGATTGTCTCCAGCTGCAGCTTCTTGAAGAATTTCATAATAGGTAATTGTAAAATCTTCGCTTCCTTGATTTCCTAATATAGTATTGTTTTGTTGGCTTAAATCAAAAACCAACATTCCGTCAGAATCATCATCACAGCTTACCAAATCATTTGGTTGATTAGCATTCGGTAGGGGATTGACGTTTAGGTTGAACGAACCAATAGAGTAACATCCTGACAGACTACTTATAGCTCTTACATAAATAACAGAATTGTTGGAAGTGTAGTTAAAGGTATCTCCTAACGGATTCGCGTCGGCCTCTGCATCTGCTTGAGATGTGTAAAAAATAAAAGTTACGTTTTCTGGTTCTTCCACTAAAGAATCAAAAGCATTGGGTAAATAGTAACTTGTTGTAGAATTGTGACATATTTCTTCTGTGAAAGTGTTAATTACAGGAGGAGCATCCACAATAAGGTTAACAGGAACAGTTACAAAACAAGAGGTAGTAGGGTTTGTTACCCTGATATAAATAGTTTGTGGATTTGATAGGTTCTCATAGTTTTCTGGATCTTGAATAGAATTAATGTTTGCTTCTAAGTCCTCTTCACTTTCATGGTAAGAAATAATCAAGTCATCCTGTCTTACCTCTAAAATTTCTTCCAAGGTCACAGATAAATCAAAAATACTTGTTCCATCGTGGTCTATATCACAAATCACAAAATCAGATGGCATGTTGACTTCTGGAGCTTGAATAACATTCAATCCAAATTCAGCAATACCATAACAGTAACTTCCATTTTCAATTTTTACATAAATCTGCTGTGGATTCTGAATATTGGAATAGTCTAATGGTAGTTCATTCTCTGAATTTTCGGCATCTTCAATCGAATCGTAAAAGGTTATTGTTAAGTCGTCTGAAATTCCTGTCGAAACTTCATTAATGACTTCTTGCAAATCAAATACCTCCGATCCATCATTTGTATAATCATCACATAAATATTTGTCTTCAGGTAAGTTGAAAAGTGGTAAAGAGCCCACCTCTATAGTAAATGAGGATACCCCAAAACAACCATGGTCGGTTATGTTTTCAACACGAACCCAAATGGTTTGAGGATTAGATAGATTGCTGTATGCAGTATTCTTGTCAATTGCATTTTGTCGGTTTAGAGCATCAATTTCACTCTCAAAATAATATGCAATTTTACCAATTTGTCCATTAAGAATCTCACTGTCCTTGTTTACAAAATAAAAATCAGCGGTTTGATTACCATCAGATTCACAGTTTTGATAATTTGAAATGGCAGGGAATTGTGGTTGCGTATTTACTATAACATCAAAAATAGCTAGGGCATGACAACCAGTTTCAAGACTTTCCACTCTCGTATAAATGGTTTGAGTATTAGAATTGAAATTGGATGGATTAATAATAGCATTGGTATTTGAATTGGCATTACTTTGAGACGTATGAAATGAAATGGACACGTCACTATCATTTCCAACTATTTCTGATATTTTGCTTTCTAGGTCAACTTGATAATATCCGTCATAATCATCATCACAAATGATTATGTCACTGGGTTGATTTATACTCGGAGCAGCTAGAACGGTAATTTCAAGTGGTTGTACATCATAGCATTTGGAGTTAGAGTTAGTGACTCTTACAAATACATTGAAAGGGTTTGTTGTGTTCGTATAATTAGATGGTAATTGATTTTCATTGTTTTCGGCATCTATCTCAGTTAAAAAGTATCTGACCTGGGCATTTGGAATGCCTTGATTAACAAATCCATTAAAATCTGATAGGTGAATAGAGGTAAATCCATCTTCATCATTATCACAGTATGTAACAGGTTCTAAAGGTTCCAAAAAGACACCTGGTGCAACAATTAAATTTAAATCAGTGTAATATAGGCAATCATCTTTATGAAAGGTTACATACAAGGTATGTGGGCTATCATCAACAATGTATGGAATTGACTGATCAATGGCATTTTCAAAGTTATCTTGATCGTTTTCTGTTTCGTAATAAGTTACTATGATGCCTCCCATACCATTTATCATGCTTTCTGCAATCTCTTCGAGATCAAAATCTTCAATTCCATCATTTGATTCGTCGTCACATGCAAATTGGTTGGTTACATTTGATCCTTCATTCAAGGCGTTGGCCAAAATATTAATTGGGGAGTAAGAAGCACAACCGGTTTCTGGATTTACAACACGGATATATACCATTTGAGAATCAGCAACTGTATTATCATATGATTCTGGGGTGTCTATAGGATTGTCCCCTGTTTGGGCATCCTCCATAGTTTCATGGTAACTAACTATCATGCCAGATAATCCGGCTAATACATTATCCAAAACAGATGTTAAGTCAAATGTTTCAAAGCCATCTCCGTCTTGTTCACAGGCGTTTATGGTTTGGGTTTGGGTGTTAATTCCCGGAGCATCTAGTATATTTATAATAAAGCTGCTGGTAGTGTAGCACCCTGTCTCTGAATCTTCAACTCTTACAAAAATTTGTTCAGATGTATTAGTATTGACATAGGGAAGTGGAATAGGGTTTGCGCCACTTTCTGCTTCATTCTGCGTTGTATGATACGTAACTATATAGTTTTCATTTCCTTCACTTATGGCCTCCGTAGTTTCTGCAAAGTCTATTTCTGCAAAACCATCCGCACTACCATTGTCGCAAATATCAATCTCCTCAGGTGTGTTGATTTCTGGAATGTCATTTACTATTAAATTGAAACTAGCATAAGAAACACAACCATTATCTAAATCTTGAATTCTAACAAAAATTGGTTGTGGGTTTGAGGTATTAGTGATTGGAGCTGTTATAGCATTTGAATTGTTTTGGGCATTTGATTGAGAGGAAAAATAGGCAATTTGGAAATTGGTTCCAGAAACAACATCTAGAACTTCATCGTCCATATTTGATAAATCAAAACTTGCCGTATTGTTATTTCCAGAATCACATAATATATAATCTGGAATACCTTCAGCCGTTTGTGCCGAATTTAAAATGACTTCAATGGTGTCTTGAATTTCACAAGAGGTGTTATTAATAGGCATAGATATGCTTACAGTATAGCTTCCCGAGTTGACTGCAGTTATTTGGGGACTTGTTTCAGAAGGGAGTAGCTGACCATTGTAATACCAGCTATAAACAGCTAAATCATTGTCTGTTTCAGCATTTAGATTGGTGCTATTGGCACAGGTTGTAATATCTTCACCCAAATCAACACTGGCATTAAAACTATTAGCTTGAATGAAAACTGCTGAATCATAATTTTCATCAGATTGATCTGCAATAACCAATTTAATATGATACTGAACGTTGGGTTGAATGGCGGCACTTGCAGTCATAACAACGGTTCGTCCATTAAAGTTGGTGTCACCAAAATTATATCCATCAAAATATGCTTCATTTTCGGCTTGACAAAACCCTACAATTTCTTCATGAATGGTACTGGTATTCACAGGGATATCGGTTCCTGGAATTAATGCAATATTAGTGTAGGGTTGTGATGATCCAGCTTCTTTGATTAGAAAGGCAAAACCATCGGAATATTCGCAAGGGTAGTTAGCGTAATACTCCTCAGAGGCCAAAATGTAATTGAATTGTACTAAGTTAGAAACCGAAACAAAATCAAATTCTACAGAAGTAGCATTAAAGGTATTGTTAATTCCCAAGGCATTTTCCAGGTCAGAGTCTGGACCCCATTCAGGTTCTCCTTCATTTAATGTATTGCCATTGGCAACATTTCCCGAGGATGTGATAGAGCCAGTAGAAAGAATCAAACCGTTTTGAAAAGGGAAATTTGAACTTGCTTGTTCAAAATAACCGTAACTATCGATACCCATAGGAGCACCATTAGCATTTGATTGGACGTTAGAAATTTCTACACAACCTTGTACCAAGTATTCTTCAACTAAAGTTTGAATACTAATATTAGAATTGGTTGAAATTTGTTGGGATTGGGCACTAAAAGCCAGTATACCAACCAATACCATAAGTAGGTAGCACTTTTTCATTAGTTCAGTTGTTTATGATTGGTCTTGCGACCAAGATTTGGGATTAATCAGGTACAAATATAGATAAAAATAGATTAAATGCAAAAAAATACGACGAAATGCATTTTTTTATACGATTATCTAGTCAAGTAAACCCAACCTGTTAGGATGTCATAGGCCGGATCATTAAGGTTTAAAATATAAAAATAGGTGCCTGTTGGAAGCGGTTTATGAAGGTTATTGAGGCCTTTGTTTGCCTCTCCAAACCACTTGGTGTGGTTATTGCCTTCAAAAATCAAGGTGCCATATCTATTGTAAATCAGTAGGTTATGATTTTCAAAGATGTTGTAGAGACCTTGGATGTTGAACCAGTCATTATACCCATCCCCATTAGGTGTGAAGACTTCTGGAATATATGGTGGGCAGTTTTCAGTTGTTAAATCGAAGGTGTAAATATTGAAGCAAGAGTCGCTTGGGATTTTAACAAAAATAGGTTCTGGATCTAAGCTGTTTTGATAATTTTCCGGGTCAATAATCTCAAAATCACCTAAAAACAGGTCATCTAATGATGTAAAAAATTCAGATTCTGAATAATTAGGGAGGTCTTGAATATGCGCTACTAAATTGAAAAAGGCTTTATTAAAACCTAAATCACATCCCTTCATGGGGTCTAGTTCAAGAATTTCAAAAGGTGAAATTTCTAGACCAACCAAATCGAAATTATTGGTTTCGTTGAGTTCTGTAACTATTCCGGTACCATCGCCAATATCATCGGCCATCACAGTGATGGTAATATAATTTTCGAAGTTTGAGGGCAAATCAATCACTAACTCAAAATATTCTGATTCACCAATTTCAATGTCATCATATGTATACACCGTATCTAAAAGGGTGTTGTCAGCATAAATAGATACCTGAGTGTTTGCGGGCAAATAATCGGTGGCGTTGAAATTATTTATATAGAAGTTCAGGGCTATCTGCTGGTTGCCGCAAAGAACTTGAGCCTCTGTTATATCTGTTGTGGCATCCGGAAGTTGACTATTTAAAACAGTAATAATGTTATTCAAAATGATGAGGTCTGCAGCAAAGTTGCCATTTTCATTGTAATCACCGGTCGTAAGTGTTATTTCTACGGTAGTATCCCCGATATTGATATAATTTTGAATGTTATAAAAATCGATATCACAATTATAAAGTTCGGAAGAATTGTTGAACGAATTAGTGCCATTAAAAGCATTATTACTTGGATTTAATGGAGGATTGGACAAGAGGTTTCCATTTAAGAAAAGTGATTCTCCGTAATTAAGTGCGGTGTCTCCTTCCCAAGCCAAGAAACCAATTTTAGCTCCTTCGTTGTCTAAAATGTTAACATCTTCGAGATAAATAGTTTTTTCTTGCACATTCCTATTTATAATTTCCAAACCTTGAAAAAGATTTATTTGGTTTAAAGGAAGTGTTTCATCTTCAAATACTACATATATGGACCATCCTGCAAAATTGGTTCTATTAGCACAATACCCAGGATTAGATTCTAGCACTTCAGAAAGATCTAAATTGGATAATGTGTAATCTATATTTCCGTTCTCAAGTATAAATTCCGTTATATCTGCAAAACAAGAAAAATAGGTCAAGGTACCATTGATAGCATCTTCATAATCCACGGTATATGTTTCTGTAGCAGTAAAATCTGTATCATTCAAGGTGATATCCAAATCCCCAGATCCAGATCCCGCCCAATATAAATAAGCAGCTACTATATTAGAGTTATCATCTAAGTTTAAATTAGCGCTTGACTGTGGTAGTATTTCGCAAAAGGAATTCCCATTGTTTTCAGCTTCGTTTAATGTGTTTCCAATTGCCAAATAATCATAATGACCATTGAATTGTTGGAAAAGGGAAATTTCCTGACAGTAAATCAAGTTTGTTAAAAGGAAGAAGCTTATTGTTTTAAGCCACGGAAATTTCATGAGAAAAGTTTCAAATAAATGTACTAAAGATTTTTCATTTATCTTTTAAGAGTAAAGTGGCTTTTAAAAATACGTCCATCCTGTAGAGTAATAAAGAACCAGTAATCATCTGTTGGTAGAGGTTCCCCGTTCAGGGTACCATCCCATCCCATTCCCAGAGGATCAATTTTTGTAATTAGTTTTCCGTATCTGTTGAAAATGAGTATTTCGGTATTTGGTTGGGTAAATTGAGTAATCCCAATAATCTGCCAAAAATCATTTTGACCATCATTGTTTGGTGTAAAATATTTTGGGAAGCCAATGACCGAGACCATATTTTCAACCACCCCGCAATCATTTTTCACATCCCTTACGGCGACTGTGTAAATACCCGGAGGAACGTTTTGAAATGTCGTTTGTGGTTGGAAATCGGCAAATAGCCCATTCTGATTGAAAAGAGCAAATTCATATGTACCCTCTCCTGAAACAACAATTGAAATGGTATTGTTTTCTGAAGCATCAGTAACATGTATGGCTTCGATAGTTGCTATATTGGAGGGCGATACAACTATGGTCCTGCTCTTGCTGCAACCCCAAACATTGGTAGCTGTAACCGTGTAGGCTCCCACGGTGTTTACCTCGATATCTGGTGTTGTTTCCCCAGTAGACCATTCAAAGGAGTTATTGGTGCTTCCATCAAAAATGCCGGCATTCAGTGTAATGGACTCCGGTGAATCATTCAGGCAATAGAAAACCTCAACGTCACTTTGCAGGTTAGGAAGTTCGTGCACCCGTAAGGTCACTTCGGCAATCCCGTAGCATGCATTATTGTTTTCTGCGCGTGCATAAATAACCTGAAAGTAGGGAATTGAATTGGTGTATGAGGCTTCAAGGGCATTTTCTTCTAATAGGGCATCATCATATGAGCTGTAGAAAGAAATAGGGAAACTGATGTTGTTGTTATTCTGTATTTGTAATGCCACCTCGTTTAAATCAAACGTATTGATACCGTCTTCAGAGTTGGGCTCATCACAAACACCGGGGACTTCATAGTCTGAAATTTGGGTGGTGCTAACTTCAAGACTTACCTGAGAAACGCTGTAACATCCTGTTGAGGGGTCAAATACCCTGGCAAAAATGGTTTGAGGGTTAGTTGTATTCAGATAGTTGTAATCCAAAGGTTGCAGATTGTCTTGAGCCTCCTCAAAAGATTCAAAATAGGCAATGGAAACTTGGTCAGGCGTGTTTGAAACTAGGCTGTTAGCTTCATTCAAATTGAACAGGGTAATTCCGTCAGGGCTAAAGTCTTGGTCACACTGCAAAAGAGTCCCTTCAAAGGCTTCTGGAGCTGGCAATACAGTTAAGTTAAGGGTGGTAGTACTAAAACAATCGGGGAATTGTGAATCTTCTATTCTAACATAAATGATTTGGTCATTGGGAGATGTATTTGTAAAATCGTTTGGCAATGGATTGGTATTGTTTTGAGCATGGTCTAATGACTCATGAAATGAAATATTTAAGGAATCATTTTCACTATTGCCTTGTATTTCTTCTATCGTAGCGGTAAGATCAAAGCTTGTATATCCATTTAGATTATCTCCGTCAGAAAAATCATCACAAGACGAGAGATCTGTTGGGGTGACAAAACTAGGACCAGAAGTTACGGTTAATACAAATGGAATGACTTCAAAGCAACCTGTGAGAGTATTTTCCATTCTTGCAAAGACCTCCTGAGGGTTGGAAGTGTTATGGTAGATTCCAGAAATGGCATTTTCATCAATGTTGGCATCACTTTCTGATTCATAGTAGGAGACGCTTACATTAGTTTGACTACCAATAATTCCTGGAGTGTTTGAATCTAAATTGAACTCAGTAACTTCATCATCAAATGGAGCCAAAGTATCACAGTTTTCCAAGTTTAAAGCTTCAAAAGAACCAGTTTCATTTGTTGGTGGGCTTGAAAATTGAGCAGTTCCGGTCCATTCCAATGTGAACGGGCTATTGCCAATGGGCCTGTCTATAACAATGAAATAAGAATCTCCGGCCTCAACATCTAACCATCTTACAAAACTGTTGCCATTGGGGCCTGGACCTTCAGAAGTATCTGTTTCTGTACCATTCATACCGGTTAAGTTATTATTTTGGCCAGCAGCTTGTGGGTTGGTAGTTGAGCATCTAATAGCTTGAGGTAGGTTGCCACAATCAGCATTTGGTCCAAAAACAAAAAAATCATAGTCTTCTTGGATTGAAAAACTTTGAGGCGTCAGATTAAAACCAAGGGTTCCCGAAGTAATCGGAGTTACTTTTAACCAAACACTATTGTTTTCCTGGCTAGAACAACTATTTAAACCAGAAAGTTCCTGTATTCCGATGCCTGAGACATCCAAGTTTAATTCTGAATTACCACAAACTACTATGGCATTGGTACAGTCGGTAGGAGCTTGAGAAAATAAGTTGGTGATCGGGAGCAATAGCATACAAATTGCTATCAATGTTAGTTTTTTCAAAGAAATTATCTTTTAAGAGTAAAGTGGCTTTTAAAAATACGTCCATCCTGTAGGGTAATAAAGAACCAGTAGTCATCTGTTGGTAGAGGTTTTCCGTTCAGAGTGCCATCCCATCCCATTCCCAGAGGATCAATTTTTGTAATTAGTTTTCCGTATCTGTTGAAAATGAGTATTTCGGTATTTGGTTGGGTAAATTGAGTAATCCCAATAATCTGCCAAAAATCATTTTGACCATCATTGTTTGGTGTAAAATATTTTGGGAAGCCAATGACCGAGACCATATTTTCAACCACCCCGCAATCATTTTTCACATCCCTTACGGCGACTGTGTAAATACCCGGAGGAACGTTTTGAAATGTCGTTTGTGGTTGGAAATCGGCAAATAGCCCATTCTGATTGAAAAGAGCAAATTCATATGTACCCTCTCCTGAAACAACAATTGAAATGGTATTGTTTTCTGAAGCATCAGTAACATGTATGGCTTCGATAGTTGCTATATTGGAGGGCGATACAACTATGGTCCTGCTCTTGCTGCAACCCCAAACATTGGTAGCTGTAACCGTGTAGGCTCCCACGGTGTTTACCTCGATATCTGGTGTTGTTTCCCCAGTAGACCATTCAAAGGAGTTATTGGTGCTTCCATCAAAAATGCCGGCATTCAGTGTAATGGACTCCGGTGAATCATTCAGGCAATAGAAAACCTCAACGTCACTTTGCAGGTTAGGAAGTTCGTGCACCCGTAAGGTCACTTCGGCAATCCCGTAGCATGCATTATTGTTTTCTGCGCGTGCATAAATAACCTGAAAGTAGGGAATTGAATTGGTGTATGAGGCTTCAAGGGCATTTTCTTCTAATAGGGCATCATCATATGAGCTGTAGAAAGAAATAGGGAAACTGATGTTGTTGTTATTCTGTATTTGTAATGCCACCTCGTTTAAATCAAACGTATTGATACCGTCTTCAGAGTTGGGCTCATCACAAACACCGGGGACTTCATAGTCTGAAATTTGGGTGGTGCTAACTTCAAGACTTACCTGAGAAACGCTGTAACATCCTGTTGAGGGGTCAAATACCCTGGCAAAAATGGTTTGAGGGTTAGTTGTATTCAGATAGTTGTAATCCAAAGGTTGCAGATTGTCTTGAGCCTCCTCAAAAGATTCAAAATAGGCAATGGAAACTTGGTCAGGCGTGTTTGAAACTAGGCTGTTAGCTTCATTCAAATTGAACAGGGTAATTCCGTCAGGGCTAAAGTCTTGGTCACACTGCAATAGAGTAGTATCAAAGGCTTCGGGTGTTGGATTTATTTGCACTGTAAAAAAGTCAATATCAAAGCAATCCTCATTGTTAACATTTTTCATTTTTACATAAATATCCTGTAAAAAAGGTGTGCTATTATAATAGTTTAATGGAAGGCTATTTTCATTATTAATGGCATCGTTTTCAGATTCATAGAATGTTATAGAAAACAAATTGGGATCTTGTCCATTATATATTAAATCAATAAGAGAGGATAAATCTATTTCAGCCTGTCCATTAGTTTGGTTTCCATCGTTCAATCCTTCATCACAGAAAACGATATTTTGTAGCTCGGGGATGATGGGGGTGTCAAAAACAGTGATAAAAAATGAGGACAGATCATAGCAATTAGGGCTTCCGGTTAAATCAACCCTAACAAATATTTCTTGCGGATTGGTTGAATTGATAAAAGGGGAGTCTATTTCATTTTCTTTATTTTGTGCGTCTTCTGAAGATGGATAAAAGTGAACGCTGTATACCTCTGGATCTTGTCCGTTTAGAGCTTGATCTCCCAAAGTGGAAAAATCAAATTGTATAATACCATCATTGTTATCGTCGCACTCTAAAATATCTTCTACTTCATGGGAAATAGGATTAGGGAAGTATTCAATTAAGGCCTCTCCTTCCAAATAATCACAGTCTCCATCAATAAATTCAATTATAACATTATAGAATCCTGCCTGATTAATAACAAGATTATAACTAGTTTCTGGAATGATGTCGCCGTTAAACCTCCATGTATAGATAGCATTATCTAGTTGTGGAGCCGTAAGTGTAAAAGAGGAGCCTTCACATAATGGAAGGTAGGTGGATGTTACTTCTTGATTTCCTATAATGTCGACCTTTTCAGTGAAAAAGGATGTTATAAAAGGCGGTAGACCTTGGGTTGCCAAATTGCTCTCGAGATTTATAGCATTGTTTTCGTAATCGCAATTTATGCCCGCAATATTGGGGTCATTTATAACACTTAAAAAAGGAAGACCTAATTCATAAGTGGCACTCATGGTCCTATATATTTTTCCATTAGGACCTAACTGTAAGGCACTTCTATATAAATTTTGTTGGTCAAGAAGTACTTGAGAATTGTTAATGTTTGTTGCTGTTAAATCAAATTGGACAAGTTTAGAGTGATGGTTGTTGGGATTCTGATCACCTTCGCCAAATAGATCATTTGAAGAAGAAGCATAAAGAAGTTCGCTACTAGGAGAAAATTCAATCCCATAAGGCGTATTGTTGTTCCCGTTAATGAGTAGTTTAAGAGAATTTGATACCACCCCAGTTGCTTTATCAAAATCAAAAATATAGAGTCCATCTTGTCCATTGGCAGCAGCCATTTTAGTGCCATCGGGTGAGAACTTTAAATATCCTCTCAAATCATTAACGTTCAAATTTCCAAAACTTGAAGTAATGGCCGTCGAAGAAACCCCATTTTCATCTACACCAAATACATGAAATGTATTCATTGAGCTTGCTGAATTACCCGTTGGATTGGATAAGGTAACAACCCAAACCTTACCTGTTTCACAGCTTTGTAAAACTGCAGAAATTTTTTCTGAACATTGGTTAAGCAGATTGATATTCTTTTGAACGACATCACCGTTCCCGCCATCCAATGTCATATCTACAATTGAATATTTCAACCCAGTCAAGGATTGATTACTTCCTACCGTAAATATATAATAAATGTTAGGGTCATCAGGTTTGGGGACAATAATGGCCGACTGACTACTAGAAGAATCCCCTAAAAGGCCAAAGCCATTTGGCATAAGGGTATGTAGCTTATTGTAAACAAGTGTTCCATCGGTATACAACAAAAGATTCCCATCATTATCTGAAATCGAAGCACAACCCTCCAAAGTGGTCAGTTGCCCATCATTTACAGATGTAACAGTTCCATCATCATTAAATGTTATTCCAGCATTTTGACCAAAATACCAATTAGAAGCTTCTTGTTGGGCATGGATTTTACTGAAAAAAAGGAGTATGAATATGCCGAGGGTAATCGATCTCATTTTTGATAGCAATAGCTACCAAATATATTATAAATCTCGCTTTTTTAATAATCTAAAAGATAAAAATACAAATATACCCGTCCAAGCCATTACGGTCAATATTTCATGCCAATGGACTGCGTAATCATAGGTAAGGTCTATCTTGTCAGGATACTTGGTCATGATGATTCTTTGAAAAGGTTGGTCTATCAATTTATACATAGAGCCTAAAGGCAATCTATTCCATACTTGCCAGGCTGCATTGGTGCTTTCGGTGATTTCATAAACTCCCCAATAGATCAACCATTCTACAATATAAAGGATAAATAGGAACCCTAGTGCAAACGCAGATTTTCTTAAAAGCATGCCTAAAAGAAGACATAGACTGAAGAAGCCAGTCAGTTTCATAAAATAGGCCAATAAAAAGTCCATTTCTCTAAAGATGATTGAGGCTTCAGTATAACTTGAATAATAGAGGCCAATAAAGAATGTCGCTAGTCCAATTAATAAGGTTGCGACCAGAGAAAAGAATACAATGGTATAAAATTTTGATAGTATGAATTCTTTCTTGCTCAAACCGTCAATAAGGTTTTGTTTCAAGGTTTTATTGCTATATTCATTACTTATCATGCTTACCACAACGATGGCAAAGAACAGTTTAAAATAAGAAGCAAAGAAAGTTGTTATGTGCCAAATTATTGGGAAATTGAAAATTCCCAACTCTCCCAATTCCAACGTGAAAAAGCCAAAGAAATTAATTTTGATGGAGGATAGTATCAAAACAGTAAATGGCAAAATGAATGATATAAATATCAAGATTTTACTCGTTCTGTTAAGAAGCAATTTTTGTAATTCTAAATTAATTAGACGTAACATATGATCTGATAGTTTTAGATGGGTTGGAATTAATTGTCGGTTAGTTGAAGGAATTGTTCTTCTAGGCTTTCTTTTCGTTTAACCAAATGGGAAAGTGTAATGCCATTTTCAAACATCAATTTATTAATGTCTTGGGCCTCCATTGGTTGGTCTAGGAAGGCCACTATCAACCCTTCTTCAATTTTGATCTTTCCAAACATTTTTTTCTCTTCTAAGAACTGAATCAATTTATCTGTATCGTTTGATCGAAGTTCCAAATAGCCATGACTACTGATCATTTCGTCTACAGGGCCTGAATAAAGTTTTTCGCCTTTTCTTAAAACAACCACATGAGAACATACTTTTTCAACTTCATCTAATAGGTGGGATGCAAGCAAAATAGTCGTGCCGTCTGACGCAATCTTTTTAATTAGGGATCTAATCTTATGAATTCCTTGTGGATCTAAACCATTGGTGGGTTCGTCCAAAATCAAAATTTCAGGATCATTTAAAAGTGCAGAGGCGATAGCTAGCCTTTGTTTCATCCCCAGAGAATAAGTTCTGAATTTATGGTCCTTTCTATCCCATAAATCTACAAGCTCCAATTTTTCTTGAATTTTGCTGTAATCCACTTCTTTTATTTTACAAACCAGCTTTAAATTTTCGTAAGCTGTCATATAAGGATAAAAGTTAGGTCTTTCAATAATGGCGCCTACTTTTTTCAAAGCTTCATGTGTTGACAAATTGCCATTAAACCATTGAAATTCGCCAGTGGTTTTGTTAACAACATTTAAAACAATGCCTAAAGTAGTTGATTTACCACTTCCGTTAGGACCTAAAATACCATAAACATTTCCTTTATTTATAGTAAATGATAAATCCTTAACAGCAGTGAGGTAGCCAAATTTCTTGGTAAGATGATTGATGGTGAGTATTGGTTCCAAATTGTTTTTGATTGTTTAGTTAAAAATATGACGAACTTGTCTTCAGAATGTTACAATTTATTTGAAAAACCTAAATTTAGTTTAAATTTAAGCTATGGATGATTTAAAGATATCAAAAAAGAAACCGACTTACCCAGTAAGTAGTAAATTACATGATTATCTGCAGGAATATAACAGAAATATACGCCTGCCCATATTCTATGATGACCTGTTAAGGTTTCAAGGATCCATAGTGGTTTATGATAAAAATGATGAGGACACTATGTGGATTCGAGTTTATTATAATGAATTTGACAGGGAAGAGATTGACCTAAGTTTAAAACGAGTCTATTCTATCTTAATTTCAGATGGAAACGAAACGATCTTTAAATATCTGAATGTAGACTCTATAGACTACTGCACTTTTGGTAACTCTAAACCTTTTAGAGTTAAAGTTAGAAACATACTAAATGACAACTATACTTATTTCTATGTGAAAAAGGCCGATGCATCTAGGGTATATGGTTTGGAGTTGGAGCATATGTTATCACCCTATAATTTGAATTTTTTGGTCTATAAAGATACTTTGATAGAGGAGCACATTGCTGGAATACCAGGGGATGAATTTATCAAACATATGTTGCCTGAATGTAGTCACGCTGAGAAATCTCAAATAGCCAAGGAATTTGTAAAGTTCAATGAACGCTGTATGATAAGGTTGCTAGGTGATATGCGTTCTTATAATTATGTCATTGTTCCCATTCATGATTTTGACCATGTGGTCTATAAAATTAGAGCCATTGATTTTGATCAACAATGTTATGAGGGCAAGTTAAAAATATACCGACCGCAATTTTTCAAGGAAAACTTTAAAATGGTGGAGTTGGTCAAGGAGAAAATTCAAAAGGAGTCCATTGAACAGTATAAAATAGAAGAGCGATCCATCGTTGCCAAAAGAATGATCAGTTATCATGAAAGAATAGAAGAACTTTTGGATTGCATGCAAAATGATACTTTGTCAACCCCTGAGCACATAGCCATCTTAAAAGAGGAAATATATAATTACACGATGGATGTCGAATTTAGGAGAAGTAAGGGAATGGGGCAGATAATGAAAAATGCCTTGGATTTCGTCAAGCGAAATTACCAAGGCATGAATATGCAAAACTTTTTTTAATTCCAGTTTTCGTCAAAATCTAGACTTTCATAATCATCAATGTCGTAATCGTCATCAAACTCATCATTAAAATCGTCTAAATCATCGGCTTCAAAACTCCTTTCTGGTGCTTCATCTGGAATTTGTCCATGGACAAACATTAAATTCGGATAATCGGTCCCTTCAGCCTCCTCAACAATTTCAGCTAATTCAACTAAAAATGTCCACATACTGAAAAAATCGTAAATATAGATAAGCCTGGTTTGAGCCTCATGAACCACATCGTTTAGGGTCGTTTCATTCATTAACCGGGCATTGGCTTCATCACTAATGTCGAACAATGAAATTTCTTCACCTTGTTCCCACTCATCATTACTAACATAAAACGAGGCCATTTCACTACCATCAAACCCAAAAGATTGAGTAATAGTATTATGGAAATCTTCTAATGTGTCATTTTCACGAATCTCGATATCTCTAAAAATATCGTCTTCTGTATCGTTATCCAAAATGACTCTAAATCTGTAAATCATAGCTTTCTTTATTAATGCAAAGTTAGTAGTTTCCTTTTATTTGCTGAAACGATGCAGTGTAAAAGTCATGCCCGTTAACAAGAAAAATGCACCTACTTGGTGTGCCACACCAAGCCAAACAGGAACTTGAAGCAAAATGGTGAAAACGCCCAGTAAAAATTGCAGTCCTACCAGAACAAGTAGATAGTTGATAGATTTTTTTTGTAAATCTGTTAAGGTCAATTTTTTAGATTGGTTCCATATGATCAAAATCATAAGAACTACGATATAAGCTAGTGTTCTGTGTACAAATTGAACGCCACTTTTTCCTTCAAAGAAATTAAGCCATACTGGAGATTGTTCAATTAAAACGGTTTCATGCATAAATTGACCCTCGCTCATCATGGGCCAATGGTTATGAATAAATCCAGCATCTAAACCAGCTACAAAGGCACCATATATTATTTGAATTAACAAAATGACCATGCTCCATCTTACTAAATTTCTAAAAGAAAGATTTACAGTTTTTCGGTTGGGATAAATTAAATCCAAAGCCACCCAGAAGGTATATGCAAAGGTTACAAAAGCGGTTGTTAAATGAGCTGCCAACCTAAAATGACTAACGTCTGGCCGGTCAACCAATCCGCTTTTTACCATGTACCAACCTAAGAACCCTTGGAACGCTCCCATTCCCAAAAGGATGATTGATTTTTTAATGGTTTTTGAAGTTAACTGCTTAGTTATTAAGAAATAGATAAAAGGAATTAGGAAGACAACACCTATTAACCTTCCTATTAATCTATGAAACCACTCCCAAAAATAGATGTCTTTAAAATCTTCTAAAGAAAAATGGGTGTTGAGCTTTTGGTATTCTGGATATTGTTTGTAGAGGTCAAAAGCTTCATGCCATTCCTGCTCTGTGATAGGAGGGATAGCTCCCGAAATCAATTTGTAATTTGAAATGGATAATCCCGAGTGCGTCAATCTGGTAATGCCACCTACAATAACCATTATAAATATGAGAAAACAGCCCGTAAAGAGCCAGTAAATCACTTTTTTGTTGTCTTTCTTCATGATTTATTTAATTGTTTTTCAAAACAAACACTATTTTCAATTCCTTGATAGGGACCATAGTTTTCGATAATCTGATACCCATTTTTCTTGTAAAGTTGAATGGCTTCAGGTTGTTTTTTTCCGGTCTCCAATACGGCTTTTTTGAAACCTATTTCATTGGCCCAATTTTCTAGACCTAATAAAATGGTTGAGGCAAATCCTTTTCCTCTGTAATCAGGAAGTACATACATTCTTTTAATTTCGACGGAAGTAGAATCCATTTTTTTAAAGGCACCACAGCCTATAGCCATACCTCCCTGATAAAAAATTAAACAATGGTGTAGGGTGTCAATACCGTTAAATTGCGCATAAAATGAATGCTCTTCGCCATCTCTTAAAGCCAAATCCAAATCCAAAGCTTTCACTAATTCAATGAAGTCTGGATGAGAGGAATCGGTTCTAAGTAGGTCAATCATTGCTTATTTCTTGATTTATGGTAAGTCCTAGTCTTTTTCCTTCTTCTAGCATCAATTGGAAAGCAGCGTCATGTTCATTTGGAATGTCACCTTCCAGAATGGCTTCCTTAATCGCTTCCTTAATGATACCAATTTCTTTGGATGGCTTAATATTGAAGGTGTTCATAATATCTTCGCCACTAATAGGCGGTTGAAAGTTCCTTACATGATCGCGTTCTTCAACTTCAATAATTTTGTCTCGTACAACTTTGAAGTTGTTATGGTATTTTCTGAATTTCTTTGGGTTTTTTGTGGTAATATCGGCTTCACAAAGTGTCATTAAATCATCCACAAAGTCACCAGCATCAAAGACGAGTCTTCTAACGGCAGAGTCGGTTACTTCTTCATTGGCTAGTACGATAGGACGCGAACTCATCATGACCATTTTTTGAACGAATTTCATTTTTTCGTTCAATGGCATTTTAAGTCTTTTGAATAATCTGTAGACCATTTTTGATCCTTCAAATTCATGACCGTGGAAGGTCCATCCAATTTTCTTATGGAATTTTTTGGTAGGGGCTTTACCTATATCATGTAAAAGAGCAGCCCAACGTAACCAAACGTCATCTGTATTTTCTGAAATATTGTCAACGACCTCCAAAGTATGATAAAAATTATCCTTGTGACGTTGGCCTTCAACTTCGTCGATACCTTTTAAAGCTGTTAGTTCGGGTAATATTTTATCTAAAAGCCCTGTTTTTTCCAAAAGAAGAAAACCTTTTGATGGTTTGGGGCTTTCCAAAATTTTATGAAGTTCGGTAACTATGCGTTCTTTGGTGATTATTTTGATGCGCTCGTTGTTCCTCTCAATCGCCTTTAAAGATTCTTCTTCAATCCAAAAATCCAATTGGGTAGCAAATCTAATAGCTCTCATCATTCGCAAAGGATCGTCACTGTAGGTGATATCTGGATCTAAAGGAGTTTTTATTGTTTTGTCTTCTAAATCCTGGATTCCATTAAACGGATCCAGCAATTCTCCAAAAGCATTTTTACCTAGGTTTAAAGCCAGGGCATTGATGGTGAAGTCTCTTCGATTTTGATCATCTTCCAAAGTACCGTCTTCAACTACCGGATTTCGGCTATCTTCATTATAACTTTCCTTTCGAGCACCTACAAATTCAATTTCCAAATCTTCAAAACGCAACATGGCTGTTCCGTAGGTTTTAAAGACCTGGACCTTTGGTTTGTTTGGTAAATTTTTTGAAACCTGTTTGGCTAAGGCAATGCCGCTTCCAACGGCTACAATATCAATGTCTTTTTTGGAGTCTCTACCTAATAGAAAATCCCTAACAAACCCTCCAATAACATAGCTATCTACTCCTAGTGTTTGAGCAGATTCAGAAATAATTTGAAAAATGGGGTGTTGTATGGCTTCTTTGTAATTCATGAGAATGAAACACTTTTACCTCGTCTTTGGTTGTAAAAGGTTGTTATTTTCTAATCACTTGAACTTTACCATCATTGCTTAATTTGATTATTGCTGATGGCTTCGTTCCAGATTTTACATTCGGCAAATTTACCACATAATCTACACCTTTTAAAATCTCCTCATTAATTTCTTTGAAGGATTTTGGAGTACTTTCACCACTGATATTTGCAGAAGTAGAAACAAGAGGTTTTCTTAACTTTTTTATGAGTTGATGAGCAAAACCTTCACGTATAACTCTAATGGCAAGTGTGTCATCTGCAGCTACCAAATTTTCAGCTACTCTTATGGGCCTATCATAAATAATAGTTGTTGGTTTTACGGCATATTTTAAAATGTCATAGGCAACTTCAGGAACATCCTCAACATACTGATTTAACATCTTAAAGTCGCTTACAAGACAAATCATAGATTTACTTTCAGAACGGCGCTTTAGTTCATAAATTTTATTGATGGCGTCAAAATTGGTAGCGTCGCAGCCAATTCCCCAAACAGTATCTGTTGGATAGAGAAGGGTACCACCTTGTTTAAGGGTTTCCAGAGAATTTACTAGTTCTTTTTGAAATGCAGTATTCAACTTATTTATATCTTTGAAATTCATGCAAAATTAAATGAATCTAATTTATTATACGTCCAATAAAGGAAATTTTGGAGACGATTTAAATAAATGGCTTTGGCCAAAGGTGTTTGGAGATCAATTTCTTGATGAAAATAGTGATACTGCTTTTTTGGGCATCGGGTCTATTTTAATGAGGGATTCAAACTATCTTCATAAGGCATCAGAATTTTCGAAGAAGGTTGTTTTTGGAACTGGTTTGAGATCAATTGATGAGGATTTGGTTTTTGACGAATCTTGGGATTTGATGTTCTTGAGAGGGCCTTTTAGTTCTTTAAGATTGCAAAGGCAAGCCGATAATTATATTACAGACGGAGCTTATTTTATTGCGCTCCTTGAACAATATGAAAAATATATCAATATGCCAAAGCGGCATGAAGTGAGTGTTGTTCCTTATTATCAATCTGTGGATAAGGTTGATTGGAATGCAATCTGTAAGGCTAATTCCTGGAACCTTATTTTACCAACAGGTGATGATGTAGAAGGGTTCATTGAGGAGATTGCTGCAAGTAAGTATGTTATTTCTGAAGCAATGCATGGTGCGATTATTGCCGATGCACTAAGAGTTCCTTGGAAACGATTTAAATTCTACTCTCATAAAATGGAAGGTGATAAGGTAGCCGAATGGAAATGGAATGATTGGATGTTTTCTGTAGGAATTTATGAGAGCCAATATATCGATGCTGAAATAAAGAGAGAGAAATTAAAATATAAGTTGGTCCCTTCCTGGTACCAGGCACGAAATCAAAAGAAAATTTTGGAGAAATTCCAAAACCATGAATTGGTACCTTTTACGTTATCATCTGATGATCGATTTAAGGAAATCGTAAGCCAATTGGAAAGTAAAAAACAGGAATTCATTAAAAAATACCTGTCATAGATGAATAAGGATCCCAAGAAAATTCTTTTTTTTTATCCTGAGAACCCACTTCAGCTTCATCAAGGTAACAATGCTCGGGCGCTTGCTTTATTGAAATATTTCAGGGAGCGGGAATTTGAAGTTGATTTTGTAGGTGAACAAAAGGAAGGAATTTCTTTTTCAGAACTGGAAAGTCTGAAAAATCTTGGATTTGTAAACAATTGTTGGCTGTTACCTGATACTAAAAGCGGAGGCCTTAAATACCTTTTTCAAGTATCACTACCTAAAAAAATGTCTAAAATTCCTAAAGCCTTTGATAGAAGAAAATTAGGACAACAACAAGCATTTAATGATATTCTGAAAGGAAACAATTATGATTTTGTTCTTATTTCCTATTCATGCTGGATTCCTTTAGTATTAAATAATCCTTATTTAAAAGATTCCCAAATCATAGTGGATACTCATGATTTGCTAACCTCACAATTTAAATCTTACAAATCTTTTGAATTAGGTAGTTTTTTTAGCGCTGAGATGCAATTATTGGATGCAATGGATCGGGTTTGGGCGATTTCAATTGAGGAAAAGTACTTATTTGAACAATTTCTGAGTAGTAAGGTAGATTTAGTACCTCATATTCAGCAAAAACATGAGTTTCACGTAGAAAAGAGTATTGATATCCTTTATGTGGCAAGTGATAATGAACATAATCGTATTGGAGCCCGTTGGTTTTTTGATCATGTTTATCCAATGTTGTCAAACGATTTGAAAATTACGGTAGTAGGTAAAGTTGGAGATTTCATTCCAGATGGTGACCAAATTAAGAAGATTAGATATGTAGAGGATTTGACAGAGGTTTATGCGCAAGCAAGGGTTGTTATTTGTCCTATGTTTAGTGGAACCGGATTAAAGATTAAGGTCGTTGAAGCCTTGTCTCATGGACTGCCAGTAGTGTGTAACGAGAGGGGAGTGGATGGTTTAATAAATAAAACAAGGAACGGTTGTTTAGTGACAAACTCTCCAACAAAGTTCTCTGGTTTCATAGATAAACTTCTGAATGATATAGATTTTTATAAGGAGCATAGTAGTTTAGCTCATTCTTTTTTTGATGAGCAATTCTCCAAAGAGCAGGTTTACTCTAAATTAGATAGTATTTTTGAAATTGAATAGGATTGGGATCAATGAAAAAGATTAAAAAGACATGGTATAAGCTTGTTGATAGGGACAAGTATTTGGAAATTAAACAAGAGATCAGACAGGATAAAGTAAGGGATAAATTTTCTCCAAGCTTAATGAATGAGTTAAGCAGAATTAATAATCAGATCGCAACAAAAACATCCTTGAATTTTGTGCATTCCGGTCATATGGGAGATTTACTATATGCCCTACCTGTCATCAAGGAACTTTCCAAAACAAAAGAGTGCCATTTGTATGTCAAGTTAGATGAACAGTATAAGGAGACCTATTACAAACACCCTTCTGGAAATACTTTAATTTCTAAAAGGTCATATAATATGTTGGAGCCCTTATTGCAGGCTCAAACTTATTTAAAGTCGGTAAAACCTTACCAAGGGGAATCCATTGATGTTGATTTAGATTTGTTTAGGGCGTTACCTATCTCAAATCAATTTCATTCTTTTAGATGGTATTTTCATGTAACGGGTATTCATGCGGATATGGCAGAACCCTATTTGGAAGTAACGCCACATGAACAAGTAAAGAATAAGGTTGTTATCGTAAGAACTTTTAGGGCAAGGAATAGTTTCGTGGATTATGGATTTTTAAAGAATTATAACGATTTACTTTTTTTGGGGACTATAGAGGAGTATGAGGAGCTTCATAAGAGTATCCCAAATTTGGAGTTTTATGATGTTAAGGATTTCTTGGAAATGGCTCAAATAATTAAAGCTTCAAGGTTTTACATCAGTAATCAAACTATGGCTTATGCCATTGCAGAAGGCTTAAAGGTGCCAAGATTATTGGAGGCCTTTCCAGATTTTCCCGTTATGTTTCCGACGACAACCAATGGTAGGGATTTCTATTTTCAAGATCAATTTGAAAATTATGTGAAAGAAATGTTTGACAGATATTAAAGACTAAAGATATTTGTTACCCATGATTTTAAAGTGTATTCTTGATATATTTCTTCTGGTAAATTTTCATAATCAGTCGATATAAATGCTTTTGAGGGTACTTTTGAATCTTCCAAAACAAAAATGTTTTCTGGTTTATAAAAGTTATATGCCTTAACAGATTTGTTGTTAGTAATGATTTTCTTTCTTAAACCCATAGCTTCAAAAAACCTAAAACTTAAGCCTGTTTGATTTTTTCTGATCAAATCAATAATGCAATGGCATTGTTCATAAAATGCTAGCATCTCACTTTGTGAAAGTGGTTGAAATTGGAAATCAATAAGATCACCGTAAGATTCAATGAGTTTTGAAAGTTTTCTTTCTTTTCCAACCACAATGCATCTATGCTTAATATTGTATGGTTTTAATTGTTTCAATAGAGAAATTAATTCATCAAAGCGGTCGTCATAGGAACCGACAAAACCTATATCGTAAATCTCATTAGTTTGAATGGTGTTGTCAATGTAATTATAGTTTGAAGTTGGAAGGAAACCGTATTTCGCTATATCCTCTAGGTCAAAGGAATAAATTTTATCAAAAACCCCGTTTAATAAATGGTCAACGGAATATCTGGACATACTATCATAAAGGTAGGCCATATAGTTTTTTGTGAATTCTTTGATCTTGAGATGGTATTTCAACTCAATAATCTCGGGGTTGATAACCAAAATCTGGTCTTGTTGACCAAGTTCCTTTAATCTTTGGATAATATACTCCTGTCTTCTTATTTTTTTTAGGTTTTTTTTGGCGAAAGTTTTACTTAATGCATTCGTTATTTTGTCTTTAAGGCTTTGGTGCTGGTAGTCTCCAATTTTGATATGATGTGCTTCATGCCCAAGGTTATTTAGGCAATTGACGATGTGATAATCATAATTCCAATGATCAAAACTTATGATGCAAATTTTTTGAGGCATTTATCAGGAATTTGAGTTAAAAATAAAGGAAATTAATTTATTGATGACCTAGCCTAATGTTTTTTATATTTTTGTTTGAAACATTCAAGTTCTATGAAAAAGATCCAAGTGGGATTTCTATTGTCCTATGATTATGAGAAACTCAAAAAATCTATTCCAGCGGTGTATGATGAAGCAGATTCTATTTTCTTGGCTTTGGATCAAGAAATGCGAACATGGTCTGGAAAATCATTTACTATAGAGGATTCTTTTTTTAAGTGGCTTGAAGCATTTGATCAAAAGGGGAAGATTCAAGTTTACAAGGATAATTTTTATGTACCTGAACTATCTCCACTTCAAAACGATACAAGAGAAAGGCATATGCTATCCATGAAAATGGGCATTGGAAATTGGTTGGTGCAAATCGATGCAGATGAGGTCTTTACAGATTTTAAAACATTTGTTGCCAAATTAAGAACATTAAATCATTATTTAGATCGACCAGAAACCCATCCCATTCAACTAGGGGGATGGCATTTAAATCTTTATAAGAATCTGGAAACGGGGGTTCTATATGTGGAAAATCCTACTAAGATGGTAATAGCTACCAATTACCCCAATTACAAAGTAGCGAGAAAGACTAAGGAACGTATTATTTACACAGATGCGTTGTTAATACATGAATGTTTAGCAAGAACAGAAAAGGACCTTGCTTTTAAATTGGAAAATTGGGGTCACAGTCATCAAATCAATGAGGAATTCTTTGATAAATGGAAAAAGGCTAACGATACAAACTATGAGCAGTTTTCTGATTTGTTTTATTTAAGTAACAAAGACCTTTGGAAATCCTTAGGGTATTTCAAATCAAAGGACTTAATTGATGTTAAAAGGGAAGTTGAAAATGCACCTCATTTAAAGCCTTCTAAATTCTTTTTAGCTAAAAAGAATTTTGGTCAATGGTTTAAACATTTAAAGATTTTCAAATTGGGTAAAAAGCCTGAATTCGAATCCTATTTCTAATGACAAGTACATTAATCATAAGTACCTATAATTGGCCTCAAGCTTTGGAATTGGTTTTGAAAAGTATTCAAAATCAATCGAAGATGCCAAGTGAAATTATTGTTGCTGAAGATGGGGAGGATGAGGAAACTAAATCATTATTGACCTCTTATTCGGAAAAGTTTGAGATTCCTTTAATTCATATTTGGCATGAGGATAAAGGGTTTAGAAAGGCGGTCATTCTAAACAAGGCAATTGCTAAAGCTAGTGGTGACTATATTATTCAAGCGGATGGTGATTGTATTCTACATAGGCATTTTGTGAATGACCATTTGAGTTTTGCTTCAAACAATATGTATTTATATGGTAGCAGGGTAAATATTCAAAAAAATTATTTAGAAACCTTGTTTGAAAATAAACAGATAAAGTTTTCTCCATTTTCTCGGGGAATAAAGAAAAGAACGAGAGCTCTGTACTTACCACTATTAAGCTCATTATATAAAGAGCACTCTGAATTTTCAAGCAAATATAGAGGATGTAATACATCTTACTTTAGAGAAGATGCCATAAGGGTAAATGGTTATAATGAGTCCATTCAAGGATGGGGTAGAGAAGATTCAGAATTTGCAATTCGCTTACTTAATTCTGGTGTCAATGGAAGACGATTGAGGTATAGGGGCATTGTATTTCATATATTTCACCCAGAAAAATCAAGAGATCAATTAGATCGAAATGATAAAATTGAAAAGGAGACCATTAAAAACAATATCACTTGGTGTAAATTGGGAATAGACCAATATTTATAATCTTTAATTCAGGTGCCTGTACATTAACCATAGTTTAATGTATCTTTTAAAAACGGCAAAAGCATTAACATAACAGAGAATAAACCCTTCTTTACCATCCAAAAAACCTAATCTGAAAACATAATTTTGAACAAATTTGTACCACGGTTTAAATAGAAAGTGGTACAAATTGGGCCTGACATTCTTTTGATATAAATCTTTAGCTTGTAGGTCACTGTATTGCGTTAACTTGTTGTTGTAATGGTCAAACCCTTGATAGCCATAATGCTCCAAAGGTTGGTTTAAAACGCCTGTGGAACCCTCACAAATTAAAGTTTCATGAACCAAGTTGGAATTGTAATGACAATAATTTTTGTTAAACAGACGAGCAACTTTATCGGTTTGAAAACCAGAATGTTTAATGCGTTTTCCCATAAAGTGAAAGTTCCTTTTCACCTCATACGCTTGGAATTTAGGTTCGTTTTTAACCGTAGAAATTATTTCATCAGCTAAACTTGAGTTGATTAATTCATCCAAATCAAAAAAGGTAACCCAGTCATGTTTGGCCAATGAAAGCGCAAAGTTTTTTTGATCTGAAAAATTTTCAAACGTTCTTTGAATCACTTTGGCTCCCAAGGATTCTGCTAGTGAAACCGTATTGTCTGTACTATGGGAATCTACAATAATTATTTCGTCGGCAAATGATAAGCTTTTAATGTATCGCTCAATATTCTGGCTTTCGTTGTAAGTGATGGCAACCGCGCTTATCATGTTGGTTTCTGGAATGGGCTTATTATCTTTGTGTCAAAAGTAAGAAATAAGCTTAAATTTATTTGAATTAAAACCTAAACCATGGCAAAATTACCTGTTTTGATGTATCATAATGTAGTAGATAGCACTAATGAAAGTGAGGGATTGGCGGTTAGTGTTTCAAAACTAGAGGAGCAATTTGCTTATTTGAAAAGTCATGGGTACACTTCCGTGCATTTTAAAGATTTGTCCGTTTTTAAATCTGAGGCTGATTTTCCTGAAAAAGCAGTCATTATTACATTTGATGATGTCTATGAAAATCAATTAATTCATGCTTATCCCTTATTGGAGAAATATGGACTAAAGGCCTGTTTTTATATTCCCTTTGCTTATGTTGGTGGCTTGGATAATTGGAATACAGGTAAGGAAAAAATCATGACGATTGACCAATTAAAATCCTTAAATGAAGAAATAGTTGAGTTGGGGCTTCATAGTTTTAATCATGGGAAATATGATCAAATGAGTGTAGAAGCAATTCAAGAGGATTTTGATCTCTGTAAGGAATTTATTCAGAATAATAGCTTAGTTGTTCATAATACATTGGCCTATCCGTATGGAAAATATCCTAAAAAAGGAGAAGAGCAAACAACTTTTTTTAAGCTCCTTCATGAAAACAAAATAGGATATGGATTAAGAATCGGAAATCGCGTCAATCAATATCCGTTTAAAAATTTGTATGAGATACAGCGTATTGACGTGAAGGGAGAGTATGATTTGAAAACTTTTATTAAACGGCTTAAAAAAGGAAAAAGTTGGTTTTAGTTAACTCATGTTTTTCTTCAGTAACATCAATTTGGCATATCTGGAAAAAACACCATAAGCATTGATGCTCGCAATGGCTAATCCTGGAATGCCATCCAAGAATCCACCCCTTAAAATATAACTACTGAAAAACCGGTAAAACGGTTTAAAAGCCAAATGAAAATAAGTAACCTTTTTATTTTTCTTCAATAATTGTTCAGCCTGAAACCACGCATAGCTATCTTTTTTACCGATATAATGTGCTAAGCCTTTATAGGTGAAATGTAGTACTGGAGTTTTAAGTTTTCCGATGCTGCCATTTACAATCAATTTTTCATGCACCAATCCCTCAAAATGACATTTTTCTCTTAAAACTAGACGTGTTACATCATTGTCGTGATGATATAAAAACCGATTCATAAAAAAATGGGGGAAATTAAGTTTGTAGGCAGTATGTGTACCTTTTTCCATCGCATCATAAATTTCCTTTTTTAAAGGAAAGGTGATCCTTTCATCAGCATCAACAAACAAAATCCAATCCCCAGTAGCATAGGATAAAGCATGGTTTTTTTGATTGGAAAAGTTGTCAAATTTTCTAGGTAAAACTCGGGCTCCAAAGGATTTGGCTATTTGCACTGTTTTATCGGTACTCATGGAGTCTACGACTAATATCTCATCAGCAAATTGGACCGAATGCAACGCATCAGCAATATAGTGTTCCTCATTAAAGGTAGGAATGATGACCGATAAGGTAGGCATAGGCTGTTTTAAGGCAAAGTTATTAAAATAACTTTATCTTTGTGGTATCAAATAAAAGGCCTTTTAACAGCAGTATTTTCATGAAAATTGACACATCAATAGTAATAAGCACATATAATTCTCCTGAATGGTTAGAAAAGGTTCTTATTGGATATAATAACCAGACTTATAGACAATTTGAAATAGTAATTGCAGATGATGGGTCGGGTAAAGAAACCTTTGATTTGATTGAGGAAATGTCAAATAAGGTATTTTATAAAATTCAGCATATTTGGCATGAAGACAACGGTTTTCAGAAATCACAAATCTTGAATAAAGCCATTGTTGCATGCTCTACAGATTATATTTTGATGTCTGATGGCGATTGCATTCCAAGGCAAGATTTTGTTGAACAACACGTTAAATATAGAGAGGAAGGGTTCTTTATTTCTGGAGGTTATTTTATGTTGCCCATGAATATTTCAAAACTTATTACTGAAGAAGATATTAATGAAGGGAAGTGTTTTGATGTCGCTTGGTTAAAGCATCATGGATTAAAATCGTCTTTCAAGAATAATAAGTTAACTGCTTCGGGATTTAAAGCTGCTTTTTTAAATTATGTAACACCTACTAATGCCAGTTGGAATGGTCATAACGCCTCGGGCTGGAAAAAGGATATTATTGCTATTAATGGGTTTGATGAGAGGATGCAATATGGAGGCCAAGATAGAGAGTTGGGAGAGCGATTATTTAATTACGGTGTTAAAAGCAAACAAATAAGATACAGTGCAGTTTGTGTGCATTTGGATCATAAACGAGGCTATAAAAATCAAGATTCCATAGACAAAAACCTGCTGATAAGAAAGGAAACTAAAGAAGAGAAAAAAGTCTGGACCGACTTTGGAATCATCAAAAAGTAGTTTGATGTATGAAATATGATGCATCAATAATAATCAGTACTTATAACCAACCAGATTGGTTGTACAAGGTTTTATTGGGGTATGCGCAACAGACACATCAAAACTTCGAGATTATTGTAGCCGATGATGGTTCAAAAATGGATACTTATCAAATCATTCAAAACTTCAAAAAGCAAACCTCCTATGCCATAAAGCATATTTGGCAAGAAGACGAAGGGTTTCAAAAGAACCGAATTTTAAATAAGGCCATAAGGGCGTCCAAGTCGCCTTATCTAATCTTTACTGATGGTGATTGCATCCCAAGGAAGGATTTTGTAGAAAAACATTTGACTTTAAGAAAGCCCAAAGCGTTCTTGTCTGGGGGCTATTTTAAATTACCTAAAATGATTTCCGAAAAGATTTCAAAAGAGGATATATGTAATCAATATTGTTTTGATAAGTTTTGGTTGATCAAGCAAGGATTAAAGAAAAATTTTAAATTGAACAAATTGACATCTAGGGGATTAAAGGAAAATCTACTTAATCAATGGACTCCTACCAAAGCCACATGGGATGGGATGAATGCATCAGGCTGGAAAAAGGACATTCTAGCGGTAAATGGATTTGATGAGCGCATGAAATATGGTGGGGAAGATAGAGAACTGGGTGAACGCTTAATGAATCTAGGTATTAAACCTATTCAGGCCAGATACAGTTTGATTTGTGTTCATTTGCATCATGAAAGAGGGTATAAAAATACTGTAGATTTCGACCGGAACAAACAAATAAGAAAGGAAACCAAATCAAAGAAAAAGACCTGGACAGATTATGGTATCAATCAGTCCTGAAGCTTTTTAGAAAACACACCGATTTTCCAATATTTATCTGAAACTTCACTCTCTACAGTTTTAAAATCAACAGCGTGAAGGTCTTTTCGTTGAAAAAAGTCCCAACATTCAGGGCGCTCTCTAAACATGGAAACTATTATAATACCGTTGGGATTCAGATAAGATTTCATCAATTCTAGAACTGGTTTTTTCTTGGAATCCATGATGTAATAAAAAATTTCATTGAAAATGATGATGTCAAACTTTTGTTTTGGTTCAAACAATTGAACATCGTTGGTTTCAAATTGAGCTTTAAAATGTTGCTTTTTAATAGCTTTTTCAATCGAAATCGCTGAAAAATCTACGCCATAAAAAAGATTGTAATCTTCAGGAAGTAAATAATCCAATAAAATAGCCTCTCCACAACCTAGAGCCAAAATATCAGGGTTTGAAATACCATAGGTTCTAATGTGCTCTGAAATGGTGAGGTATCTCACACTTTCAGACTCATCCTTGAGTAAATCCCAACGGCCTGATTTATACTGCTTATCCCAGCGGAGTTTTCTTCTCCAAGAATGAAATCTATCTATTGTGTTCATAAATTCATCTCTAAAAATGATTTCAATTTGGGGATAATCATATCGGGGGTTAATTTTTTATAAAGCTCGTGGGGATCTTTTTCTATTTTTCGTCTTTCTTCAACAGTAAAAGAATCATACAGGTTGGGTTTCTCTTCTAAAAGATGAATCGATTGATGTATTTTGCCATCCTCAAAAGTGGCCCAATGATCTTTATTGACATAAGGAGAAAAAATGGTGAAAGTTGGTCTATTCAATGCCTTGGCAATATGAACCACACCTCCTTCGTTTCCTACTAGTAATTGGCATTGGTTTAACAGCTTAATTAATCCCCTTACGCTGTCTTCATAAATGTCTATAATAATCTTGTCTTTATTTTCACACTGGTTATAAATTATTAAGGCTTCATCCTTTTGGTGTGGGGCATAATTAAATATGATATTCAGGTTGTAGGTGTTAGTTATAAAGTTAATAATTTCTACAATAAAATCATAAGGCATGGTTTTTTGGGGGGTACTACCCAAAACTCCAAGCATAATGCAAGGTTTGTATAAATCTATTTTATTGTAATTTTTTTCCTTTTCTGTTAAAACAATTTTGGGTTCGTAGTCAATTTGGTCTTCCATAAGGTCAAAGACCGATTTAACCATATTTACACGATCTTCAATGGCTTTTCCACAACTTTTAGATTTCTTTTTTAGTAAGGGAATGTTATGAGTGTAAAAGTTTAAAGGTGGTTTTTTTTCTCGTTTTTTAAAACCAATTCTTGTAGGGGTTTTTGATAATAGGCAAATAACTCGGCTTTGCAATTTGGCATAAGGATCAAAAATAATATCATACTTATCCTTCCTTATTTTTAAGGCTAACTGTATAAGATTGTCGGCTTTTTTAAGTTCTTTTTCATTGATTTCAATGATGTTGTCAATGGCCGGATTATGTCTTATGACATCTGCTGTATAATCATATACCAGATAATCAACCTGAGATTTTGGAAAAACCTTTTTGATGTTTTGAGCGATAACAGATGCGATTAAAACATCTCCAATTCGCTTGTTTTGTATGACCAGTATTTTCTTCATTGATGTGTAAACATACATGCAAATTATTGCTTTTTCTCCTTTTATTAAAAAATCAATTCATATATCTTTGATCGCGTATGAGTGATTCTAAAAGACATGTGGTTGTTCATCCTGATTATAAGGAATTTGAATCTGAAATTTTGGATTGTATTGAATCATTCAAAAAGGAAGGGGATCTGGTTTTAGATGGAGGAAGAAATATTATTAAATCCTTTTCATTAGGTAGTGAGATTATTAACATCAAATCGTTTAAAAAACCACAATTTTTTCAAGCATTTGTTTATAAGTATCTTAGAGAATCGAAGGCCAAAAGGTCATTTGAATATGCGAGAAAACTTATAAATCTGGGAATTTCTACGCCGTTTCCAATTGCTTATGTAGAAGATTTTTCATCAATAGGTTTGGATTCCAGTTTCTATGTAAGCAAACATATAGACTATGATTTTGACTTTAGGGATTTGATTCATCAACCTCGGTTTCCTGATCGCCAAAATATCTTGGAACAATTTACCGAGTTTACTTTTCAATTACATGAGAATGGTATTAATTTTTTAGATCATTCTCCTGGAAATACTTTGATTTTGAATCAAGGCCAAGGAACATATCAATTCTTCTTAATCGATTTGAATCGTATGGTATTTGAACCGATGGGTTTTGAAAAACGGATGCACAATTTTAGGCGGTTGTGGCTTTCCAAGACCATGGTTGATATCATGTCAAAAAAATATGCCAAGCTATGTAATAGACCTGAGAGTGAAGTTTATGATGCTATGTTTAAGCATAGTAGGGCCTTCCAAAAGAAAATAAATAGTAAAAAACTTAGAAGAAGCGGAAGGAAAATGAATTTTAAAAAATAAAACCCAAAAGCGTTACACCTTTGGGTTTTCAAATTCGGTTAAATTTATTTTAAACCGCAACGTCATATTCACGAAGCGCGTTGTTTAAAGAAGTCTTTTTATCAGTGCTTTCTTTTCTTTTACCAATGATTAAAGCACATGGAACATTAAAGGTTCCTGCAGCAAATTCTTTAGAATAACTTCCTGGAATAACCACCGATCTAGCAGGGACAATACCTTTCATTTCCACAGGTTCATCGCCTGTAACATCTATTATTTTTGTTGAAGCAGTCAAAACCACGTTGGCGCCCAATACAGCCTCTTTTTCTACTTTTACGCCTTCCACAACGATACATCTACTACCTATAAAAGCATTGTCCTCAATAATAACAGGAGCTGCTTGCAATGGCTCTAAAACGCCACCAATACCAACGCCTCCAGAAAGGTGTACATTTTTGCCGATTTGTGCACAACTACCAACGGTAGCCCAGGTATCAACCATAGTTCCTTCATCTACAAAAGCGCCAATGTTAACATAACTAGGCATCATAATAACTCCTTTAGAAATGTAAGCACCATGACGTGCCACAGCATGAGGAACAACCCTAATTCCTTTTTCTGCATATCCGGTTTTTAATGGAATTTTATCATGGTATTCAAAAATTCCAACTTCAAAGGTTTCCATTTTTTGAATAGGGAAATATAAAACTACGGCTTTTTTAATCCATTCATTTACTTGCCAGCCATCCTCGGTAGGATTAGCAACTCTTAAAACACCTGCATCTAAAAGTGAAATTACTTCTCTTATAGCGTTAATGGTGATTTCTTCTGTTAGCAAGGAACGATCATCCCAAGCTTTTTCTATAATGTTTTTTAAATCGGTCATCTCAAAAAATTTATTTGTGCAAAGATACAGTTTAGATCAAATATCAATAGTGCAAACAGTATAATTTGGAAAAATAGCTTCATAATGGATACTTATTATAAATTTGCAGAATGGGAAGATTATTGGCCATAGATTATGGAAAGGTACGCACAGGAATTGCAATAACTGATGAACTTCAAATCATTGCCTCTGGTTTGACTACCGTTGAAACCAAAGAGTTGTTGCCTTTTCTTAAAGATTATTGTGAGAAGGAGCAAGTGGAAAAGTTCATTGTTGGGGAACCTAAACAGATGAACAATCAAGAGTCTGAAAGTGAAGTCTTAATTAAACCTTTTTTGGAGAAACTTCAAAACCAATTTCCTAAAATACCCATAGAGAGAGTAGACGAGAGGTTTACTTCAAAAATGGCTTTTCAAACCATGATTGATAGTGGATTGTCCAAAAAAAAGCGGAGAGACAAATCGTTAATTGATGAAATTAGCGCGACCCTAATTCTTCAAAGTTACCTGTATAATCAATAGAGATGTTTAAAGCTTTCTTAAATCCCATAATTATTATGTGATTAAGCTTTAAGAATTGTATTTTTGTGCCCAATTATAAATGAATTAAAATGGTATTACCAATTGTTGCATACGGAGATCCGGTTTTAAAAAAGGTAGGGGAGGAAATAAGTAAAGATTATCCCAAGCTTAATGAACTGATTGATAATATGTATGAGACCATGGATCAAGCGTTCGGAGTTGGTTTGGCAGCACCTCAAATTGGTTTGGCCATCAGATTGTTTGTTGTGGATGCTTCTCCATTTGCAGAAGACGAATCTCTTTCAGATGATGAGCAAGCTTATTTAAAAACATTTAAAAAAACCTTCATCAATGCGAAAATTTTAATGGAAGAAGGTGATGAATGGGCGTTTAATGAGGGCTGTTTGAGCATTCCAGATGTGAGAGAAGATGTGTTTAGAAAACCGCGAATTACGATGGAATATCAAGATGAAAATTTTGAATCCCACACCGAAGTTTTTGATGGATTGGCGGCTAGAATTATCCAACATGAATACGACCATATTGACGGCATTCTTTTTACTGATAAACTTTCCAGTTTGAAGAAACGTTTAATAAAAGGGAAACTATCCAATATTTCCAAAGGAAATATCAAAGTGGACTACAGAATGAAGTTTCCTAATATGAAAAAAAGAAGATAACACCCTTATTGAAGATTAATTAATTAGACTTTACAAATTTATGAGTTTAGAAAAAGTATTATCTATTGCTGGTAAACCAGGATTATACAAATTATTAACACAAACCCGCACGGGTTTTATTGCTGAATCTTTAATTGACAAGAAAAAAATATCAGTGAGTATTCATCAAAATGTTAGCCTATTAAGTGAAATTGCAGTTTATACGCTAACAGAAGAGGTGCCACTTAGGGAGGTTTTCAAAAAGATTAAGGAAAAGGAAGATGGAGGGGCAACGTCTGTTTCTCATAAGGATTCTAAAGACCAATTGGAGGAATACTTTTTTGAAGTATTACCGGATTATGATGAAGATAGAGTGTATGTGAGTGATATCAAAAAAGTAATCCAATGGTATAACTTATTACAAAAACACGATATGATGGACTTTGAAGCTAGTGAAAAAGTTAAGGCTTCAGACGAGGAAGAATAGTCCTATCATATGTTTAAAAAATATTTATAAAATCTGGTTCTTTCAACCAGATTTTTTTCATTTATAACCTATCTTGAAAATAAAAATATGAATACAAGAGCAGACCAATTAAAGGCATTTAATAGATTGTTGGATATCATGGATGATTTGAGGGAAAAATGCCCTTGGGATAAAAAACAAACCATGGAATCTCTAAGGCACTTGACTATTGAGGAAACCTATGAGTTGGGAGATGCTATTTTAGACAATGATTTGCAAGAGGTTAAGAAGGAGCTAGGTGATGTGTTGTTACATATTGTTTTTTATGCCAAAATAGGAAGTGAAACCAATGATTTTGATATCGCCGATGTCTGTCACAGTATTTGTGATAAATTGGTAGATAGGCATCCCCATATTTATGGAGATGTACAGGTTAAAGATGAAGAGGATGTGAAGCGCAATTGGGAAAATCTTAAATTAAAGGAAGGTAAGAAGAGTGTTTTGGAGGGAGTTCCTAAAAGCCTTCCTGCTTTAGTTAAGGCAAATCGCATACAAGACAAGGTTTCTGGGGTTGGATTTGATTGGGAAGAACCACATCAAGTCTGGGAAAAATTAAAGGAAGAGATTGAAGAATTGCAGCATGAGATAGTTGAGGATAATAAAGATGCCATAGAAAGTGAGTTTGGTGACGTGTTGTTTTCTATGGTGAATTATGCAAGATTTTTAAAAGTCAACCCTGAAAATGCTCTTGAACGAACGAATAAAAAATTCTCTAAAAGATTTCAATATTTAGAAGGTAAGGCTAAGGAATTGAACAAAGAATTAAAGGACATGACCCTCGCAGAAATGGACGTTTTTTGGGAGGAAGCAAAAAAAATATAATTTTTTTTAATCTTCGAAATCCAAAACAGTTTTATCCCCGTATATAATACCAAATGACACGTTCATATTCATAAGTAGATTAATAGCAGAATCATTTCTTACCTTAATTGTGTCATTTAACGTAAGTAGGTTATTTTTTAGTTGGGAAAAAAATAACTGTTTAGTTAGTTTAGTTAGAAGCTAAAACCCTATTTGGAAACTCCAGATAGGGTTTAGTTGTTTTTAGAGGTGTGGTAAAATTAAGAGTTGATTAATACAACTCTTTAATTTTAACCAATTTTGTTTTCCAAATCTCAAGAGAATCTTTGTGTTTCTGAATATTATCAAGGACTTCTTTTACCATTGGATTTGTTTCGTCAACATTAGAGAAAAACTGAAGGTTGTTTTCCAATTGATTGATTTCACTCTTGACTTCCTGAATTTTCTTTCTAATAAAGGCTCGTTCGTTATCCAGTCTTCGGCTATCATCTTCATTGTTTAGGACTTCCAATTTATTATCGAACTTAATTAATTCGGCCTCACTTCGGTCCATTTTTAATTCCTTAAAGATATGGTCGAGGGCATTGTTAAGTTTTCCTTCAATGTATCTTTTGTTAGAAGGGACATTTCCAGCTTCTTGCCACTTACTTATATATTCTTTGATAACCTCAATGGTTTCTTCTTTATTTCCTGTTAATTCAAGCCCTTTAATTTCTTTTAATAGATCATTCTTTTTGTTGTAAGCCTCCATACCTTCTTTATTGGCTTCATCTTTGGCTTCATGGAGTCTGTCAAAATAGTGATTACAGGCTTTTTTAAATTGCTTCCAGATTTTGTCACTGCTTTTTCTTGGTACATGACCAATTTTTTTCCAATCATTTTGGATTTTCTTCATGATTGGAGTAGTGGCTTCAAAATCTTCATTTTCTTGATTGTCTTCAGCAATTTGAATTAATTCAAGCTTTTTCTGTAGGTTATCATATTGCTCCTTTTTAAGATTCTTATAAAAGGCATTTTTATTTCTATTAAAGGTCCTTACGGCTTGTTTGAATTTGGCCCAAGTAGCTTCATTCACTTTAATAGGGACTTTTCCCGCACTAAAAAATTCTTCTCTTAGAGCTTCAATTTCCTTAATTTTCTTTTGCCACTCATTATGAGATTTGGCTCCTCCAGAAGTTACAGCCTCTATTTTTTCTATGATTTCCTGCTTTTTTTCTAGATTCTTCTCGTAATCTTTTTCCAATTCTGAGAAAAAGGCTTGCCTTTTTTGATGGATGGCTTTAGTTGCCGCTTTGAATCGATTCCAAACTTCTTCACGATGTTCTTTACCAACCGGTCCTAACTCTTCCTTCCACATTTTATGTAAAACCTGTAATTCTCTGAACGAATGATTGACATCATTTTCTTTGGCCAATTCCTCGGCGCGTTCTATGATTTTTAATTTCTGTTCGTAATTGTGTTTGAAATCAAGATCCCTTAGGTCTCTATTTAAATGTAAAAAGTCATAAAAGCGTTCAACGTGATGGTGGTAATTGTTCCAAGTATTGTTATATCTATCCCGAGGTATGGGACCAGCGTGTTTCCATCTTTCTTGTAATTCCTTGAAGTGTTTATAGGTTGAATTGATATTTTCTTCAACATTTAATAAGCCTTTAATCTCTTCAATAATTTCTTCCCTTTCAACCAAATTATCCTTTAAGCTTCGTTCAATACTTTTATAATGGGTATTTAGTTTATTACGATATTCCCTATAAGTATCCTTAAATCTTTTTTGAAGTGGACTTGAGTAATAAAAATCAATCTCATTGCCTCCATCATTTACAAACTCTTCTTTTTTCTCATCCAGAAAAGTATCAAACTTAGATTTGAACTCATTTTTTATGTCTTCTACATGAGATTTTATGGCTTGAACCTTTTCATTTTGTACCAGTTTGCTCAATTCATCGACGAGATCATCCATAGACATTTTGTCATAATCCTTTTTGACTATAACGTGTCTATCTTGGTTGCCCTCATCCTCTGCGTCCTCTGCATTGGAATCATCGATTTCTGAAATACCATCATCCTCCTCTTCGGTGGCGTGCTCATTATTTTCTGAAGCACTTACTTCATCCTTTTTGGTTTCTTCAACGATGGGTTGTTTGCTTTCTTCTATTCCATCTGCTTCTGGCAGGTTATCTTTCTCTGACATTTCTGAAAATGTTTAGGTTCATAAAAAATGTGTAGCGTTAAAGATAATAACAAGTTGAATATTTACAAAGACTTCAAGTCTATTTAGAGGTATTAAGATTTCCTATTCCAGATTTTCCAGGCCTTTTCGGCTTGTAACTCTAACATTTGAAGTCCGTTGATGGTTATTGCTTTTTTTTCTCTTCCGAATCGTAAAAATGTTGTTTCATCCGGATTGTAGATAAGATCGTACAAAATATGATTAGAAGTTATACCTAAGTATGGAATGTTTGGATGGTCTTCAATTTTTGGGAAGGTTCCTAGTGGGGTACAATTTATAATTATTTGATGAGAGGAGATGATATCCGAAGTCAACCCTTTATATGTGAAGTCCACTTTTTTGCTTGCGGTTCTCGAAACAAATCGGTACTCTAAATCCAACTTTTTTAATGCATAGGCAATGGCTTTACTAGCACCTCCAGTGCCTAAAATAAGGGCTCTTTTGTGTTTTGGTTTTAAAAGGGGGGTTAGAGAGTTTTTGAAACCATAATAATCCGTATTGTGCCCAATAAGCTTGCCGTCTTCATTAATTTTGATCGTATTGACAGCTCCAATTTTTTTAGCTTTTTTATCCAAACCATCCAAAAATGGAATGATGGATTCTTTATAAGGAATGGTGACGTTTAGTCCCTTTAGATCCCGATTATTTTTTATTATTTCTGGAAATTTTTCAATTTCGGATAGATCGAAATTTTCATAAACGGCATCTATGTTTTGTCTTTCAAACTTGGTGTTAAAGTAATTTCTAGAAAAGGAATAAGAAATATTTTTTCCTAAAAGACCGTATTTATCCATATGACTTTCTGGTTTTGTCTCCGTAGACACCCAATCCCCAAACTATGGCAATGCCTATTACGATGAATGCAAAAGCGATGTATGTTTCTCCAGTCAATTCCGGAAGAAAACGTCTGTAATTTTTAATGACCTTGGCTCCTCCAGAATCATGAATGAATTCACCAGAAGCATTTATTTTATAAACCGTTTCTTTCCAAGGCCAAACGACTCCTAGCGAACCGATGATAAACCCTATAATGGATGCTGTTGTTATGCTTTTGTAATGCTTTAAAATATAATTCAAGATGTGTGAAAAAGTAACCAATCCAGCCAAGGATCCGATGGTGAAGACGGCCAGTATTTTTAACATTCGCATTCTTTCTTCATTATCAAGGAAACTGAAATCCCATTGGATGACATTCTTTATGGTATCATAAAGCGCGTTAACGGAATCAACCAAAAGCAGTACATAATTTCCTAATAAAATTAGAATAAAGGACCCAGAGAATCCCGGTAAAGTCATGCCTGTAACACTAATCATACCGCAGAAAAAAACAAATAGAAGATGATCATTTTCGGTCGCTGGGGGAAGAAAACTAATACTCAATCCTACAATTACCCCAATGAGAACTGCGGCTCGTGTCTTCTTATTCCAGTCATTAAAGTCTTTATTAATATAATGTATAGAACCCACGATCATACCAAAAAAGGCACTCCAAACATATAACTCATAATTTCTGATAAGAAAATCCAAAAGTTTGGAAACACTAAAATAGCTGACAACCATTCCAAAAATCAGAAGGCTAAGAAATCGTCCATTGGTATATAAATAGAAGCTCTTAAAGCGTCTATTGATTAATAACTTAAGGGCCTTTCCGTTTATCCTTTGTAAGGAAAAAATAAACTCCTCATAAAAACCAGCAACAAAAGCGACCACCCCTCCAGAAACTCCAGGAACCTTATTGGCAGCTCCCATTGCTAGTCCTTTAAGAACCAGAAAGAATTTGTCTTGGAATGTCCTTATTTTGTGTTGCATTTATTCTTGTTTGTTACCTATTCTTTCCAATAGGAAAATAGTTAAAAAACCTAAAATGGTTAAAGCAATAGCCCATCCCAATTGGCTTTCGACCAATTGATTATTTATAGTACTATAATGAAATGGCGAAACGCTCTGTTCAGTTACCGTTTTCAGGGTTTCAAAATTTTGCATGTCTTTTTGATAAACGGCTAATGTTCCAAAATCGGATATGGATTGAAAAGGAACTACTTCTCCAGTCTCATTTTTTAATACGGTTAAAGTCTCTTTCCATGGCCAAATTTTATTCAGAGACCCAATAATGAATCCTGTTAATAAAGCCAAAGTCGTATTATAGTAATTTTTGAAGAGCCATTTTAATATCCTGCTGAATGTAAGCAATCCTACAACTGCCCCGGCTATAAACAACAAAATCCTTTTGAAATCAAAATTATGAAGAGCATCGCTTAAAGTTTTATACGCACCTAAAATGACTAATATAAAGGAGCCTGAAATACCAGGTAAAATCATGGCACAAATAGCTAAAGCACCAGTTAAACTCAAAAACAAAGGATGGTCATTTCCTCCCAAAGAAGGCAATGTTGTTACGTAAAAGGCGATTAAAGAGCCAATAATGATTGAAATAAAGGTGAGCGGGTTCCACTTTTTTATTTGCTTTCCAACAAAATAGATGCTGGCCAATATCAAACCAAAGAAAAAAGACCAGATAAGAACTGGGTGATATTCAATAAGGTATTTAGCCAGTTGCATGAAGGTTACAAAACTGGTGACAATTCCTAATAGAAGTGCTATAAGAAATCCGCCGTTTAGTTGATTCCAAAAGGCTTTAAGCCCATGTTTTCTAAAGGTTGTGAATAAACTGAAATTAACATTGCCAATAGTATTGATGAGTTCCTCATAAATACCAGCAATAAAAGCAATGGTTCCCCCAGAAACACCTGGTACGGCGTCAGCGGCTCCCATAGCAACGCCCTTTAGGGATATGATAAAATAGTCCTTGAGATGTCTTTGCATTCTTTGGAATTAAAAAAACGAATTCCAAAGGTATACAATTTTGGATACACCAATTTGTTTAACTTGCCTTTTTCAGTAAGTTTTTAACTTGGGTTGTTTCATAAATATTAGGGAACAATTCTTCCAAAATAAACGCGTATTCCGAATTTGATTTCATGGCGTTTTTCAGATGGTATCTTCCTTTATCATTTTCATGGATAAAGTAGTAAAGTCCGCCTAATCTAAATTCTATTTCCGGATTTTCAGGGTAGAATTCAATGGCTTGTAAAAAGTTGTAAATGGCAGCTTCAGGTTCTCCTAGTTTCAATAAAATATCGCCTCGAGTCAACCAAGTGTTGAGCTCATAGTTTCCCAATTCCAAGGCTTTCTTATAACCATTTTCAGCTTCTTCAAGAAAATTTAAACGATGGTTCAGTTGGGCATATTGCTTCCAGTACAAAACATTTTCTGAATCAATATTGATAGCCTTATTGATATAATACAGGGCTTTCTTGTAATTATGTTTTTTAGTATAAAACTTTGTAATGGCAAGCCAACCTTTATCTAAAAGGGGATCTTCATGGACTGTACGTGTGAAATATTGAATGGCTAAGTCATCTTGATTTAGCTTTTCATAGCAATGTCCAATTCTTAATAGGGCAAAAGAGGTGGGTTCTTCTAATTTTAATGTTAAAGAGTAATATTCCAAAGCTTCTTCATAGCGGCCTAGTTTTTCTAAAACTTTTCCTTTTTCTAGGTAGGCTCCTACAAAAGTATCATCAGAAAAAATGGCAAATTCGTAGGCGGCCAATGCTTTTTTATACTCCTTTAATGAAAAGTATTGTTTTCCTAATTGATGCCAAGCTACCTCACAATAGGGATTTTGGTCCAAAAAGGTATTTAGATATTCAATAGCTTCTTCATGTTGCTCTAGGAAATCAAAACAATAAATCATGTTGTAAAGTGCTGAAAAATCGTTTTGATCGCACTCCATGCACTTCATGAAATAAAATTTGGCTTCTTCAAAATTGTCCAAGAAAAGATATTCCATACCGATAAGAGAATAAATATCTTCCACGTCATCCGTCAATTCTAAAGAATACTTTAGAACTTCAATAGCTTTTTCGTGCTCATCCTTTTTGGATAAAATATTGGCTTTTTGAATGTAAACCTCCTCATTAGTAGGTTCAAGGTCGTGTAACTCATCCAGTAGGACTTCTGCTTCTTCAAACTTGTTTTCAAACACATAAAGTTCAACTTTATAAAGTTTCAAGTTTGATGAGGTTGGATGCTGTTGCAACCCAAGTTTAAGCGCTTTTTTAGCTAAAGCAATTTTTCCTAAAGAAAGATAGTGATGGATGATGTCTTCAAATTCCTCTGAATCAAAAAATAAAACATTGTTAGTCTTAAGCATTGACTCGAACTTTGTCAAGGGTACATTGTTCTCGTTGGGACTAAACTCCATAGGCACATTTATAAGATTTATGCTATTAAATGTAGCATTCAAATTAGGTCATTCGTTAAAATTTTGTAAATGTTTTTAACAAAATAATCAACACGATGACATTTTAAAATTGTTACAAGCTGATAGTCAGTTGATTGGTTCTTTTATCCGTTCTGGATTTCATCAAGTACTTCTTTGATGATTTGACACCCTTTTATAATTTCTTCATTTGAAATGGTAAGGGGAGGGGTTATTCTTATTGCTTTAGGTTCAAATAATAACCAAAATAAAATCAATCCCTTTTCTTGACAACGCAAAACAACTTCATTTGTTATATCAGCTGACGGAGTCATGGCTGCAAGCATCAAACCTTTTCCTCTGATACCGGTTATTAATGGGTGAGACAGTTCTTTTCTAAAAAGTGCTTCCTTTTCAAGGGCTTGGGTCATCAAATTATGTTGGGTAACCTCCTTTAGTGTTGCAAGAGCAGCGGCGGAAATAACAGGATGCCCACCAAAAGTGGTAATATGTCCAAATTTAGGCTCACTCATTAAAAGGTCCATTAATTTTGTAGAGGCGGTGAAGGCACCTACAGGCATGCCTCCTGCGAGTCCTTTTCCCATAACCAAAATATCAGGTACACAGTTGTAGTGTTCAAACCCAAAAAGCTTTCCTGTTCTTCCAATACCTGGTTGAATTTCATCAAGTATCAGCAAAGCACCAACTTTTTCGCAACGCTCTTTTACTTTATTTAAGTAATCATTCTTGGGAGTAATAAAGCCGGCACCTCCTTGAATGGTTTCTAAAATAACACCTGCAGTTTGCTTCGTAATTAGTTTTAAGTGTTCCTCATTATTAAATTCAATAAATCGAATATCAGGGAGCAATGGGCGGAAGGCTCTTTTGCGTTCTTCATAGCCCATAACACTCATGGAGCCCATGGTATTTCCATGGTAGGCATTTTTGGCAGAAATAATCTCGCTTCTGCCGGTTGCACGTTTAGCAAGTTTTAAAGCGCCTTCAATCGCTTCTGTCCCAGAGTTTGTTAAATAGGTTTTTTCTAATGGACTTGGAAGGTTTTTTCCTAAAAATTTGGCTAGCTCAACAGCTGGTTTTTGAATGTATTCCCCATATACCATAACATGAAGATACTCTTCAGCTTGATGTTTGATAGCCTCAACTACACGAGGATGGCAATGACCTAAAGTACAGGCAGATACTCCTGCAACAAAATCTAAATAAGCCTTTCCTTGACTATCATATATAAAGGATCCCTTCGCATGGGAAATTTCCATGGCCAAAGGATTAGGCGAGGTTTGGGCTTGATATTTAAAGAAATCGTTAGATGTCACGTTAATTGTCATCATTATTTTTCAAGGGTTGGGACAATTGATCTTTAGGGTCTTTTTTTAATTCTATCAATTCCTTTTTTGGAATTTGTCTTGATGCTTTTGTGGGATCTTCTTCCTTTATATTAGAATTAGATTTTCTTTCCTCTTCCTCTGCTTTTTTTACTCGTTCCATCATCTCTTCATCAAAAAACTCTTCCTGAGGCACATAATCATCAATACCTTTGATTTTTGGTAATTCCAAAGGAGGGTCGTCAGAGAATAAATCTTCAACACTCATAGGTCTTTCGTCGCCTCTCCAATCAAAATCTTTCAGTTTACGGGCATTTTTTGGAAATTGCGATTCTGGGTATGTGATAGCATCTGGTTGTTGCGCCCTGTAATAGCTTTCTAATTCACCATTGTTAAACTCAATAGTAATACTACCAGATTTAGCTTTGTCAATGCCAATTAATTCCTGCTTGTCATCACGAGCGTAAAAAATAGACTCAGCATTTTTGTTGATATAAACTGTTTTAAGTTTATTCGTCTCATCAAAAAAACCAGTAAGGGTTTTTCCTTTTACTTGATTAAAGCCATCTTCACTTATGGTGTCTTGACTCACCAAAAAGGCATCATAAAAAACATATAAGGAATCAATTGTTTCTGTTTTAGGATTGGAATATATGTGAATGGTATCCCCGGTCATTTGATTTTCCTCATTCCATAGAACAGGACGTCGCTTTACGGCAAACGCATCTTTGGACGATAATCTCGCCAAATTAATCATTTGGGTCAATCCTTTTTCGTGGTCAACATGTATCGAATCTGCTTTTCCACTCATGTCTGATTTATACATCTTCACATTTCTAAATGCCCTAGTAATCCGTTTTTCTGGCTTTCCCGTTACCATTAAGGTATCCGCATGCATGTAAATGGAATCCTTTTCCTGAACGGAAATAGCAAGGGCTCTTTTGGTGATGAACACGGAATCTTTGTCTTTGTAAACTTCGGCATAATGGCCTTTAATAACGCTATTGTTGATGGTGTCAGTTACTTTAATGTTGTTAGTGGCAGAAGCAAAGCTCCGGTTGTTATCAAAGTACATACTATCACCTTCAAAAATTCGGTTGTCATAATCAATTCGGGTATTCTTGACTCCATGACCTATTTTCCGTTCCGTATCATAAAACCCTTTTTCACAATAAGTTTTACTATCGGCAGTCGTAATGGTTGAAGGGCCATACAAATAGGCATAACCCGATTCTGAATAGAAATCAAGTTGGTTGGTGTTGATGGTGTATTCTGGATGAACAAGAATGACATCCTTGACAAATTGATATTTTTTACTTTCCATGTAGTAACGACCGATTCTACTAGTAATTGTTCCTGAAGAATCTCTTACCACACGTCCTCCCGTTCTATAAAAGGATTGTTGTTTTAACCGGTCAAAGTAAAGGGTGTCTGTAGTCAATGTAGAATTAGGTTCGGTTAGAACTACATCACCACTGGCAAATGCTAATTTGGTTTGACCACTATATTCAGCATATTTAGCAGTCATATTAATGGTGTCTCCCTGCTTCATGCTTACATTCCCGTAAGCTTCCAAAAAATTCTCATTGCTGTAAAGAAGCGCTTGATCACAGTACATGTCAACTCCTTCGTGAACTACATGAACTTGACCGGAATCGTCCCTTGTCATCACTTTTAAGCCAGGTGTTTCCTCTTCTTTGATTTCCAAAAAACCACCGTACTTTATTTCAATTTTCTTAGGCTCTTGAGAATAAATTTGGGTAGCAAATAGAAAAAAGGAAAAAATAAATAACGACTTCAATATCTTCAAACTAGCTAAAATTTGGTGTCAAAAATAGTGATAAATATGATGTTTTATCGTGTGTTGTGATTTTTTTAATAATAAAAAAACCTGCCAAAAAACTTTTAGCAGGTTTGAATTTCTTTATAAAAGAAAATTATCTGAAAATCGTTTGTTTTCTATCTGGACCTACAGAAACAATGGTGATTGGGATTTCCAATTCTTTTTCTAGGAAGGCAATATAGTCATTAAGTTCTGCTGGTAATTGAGATGCTTCAGACATTTCTGTTAAATCTGCTTTCCAACCTTTAAAGTCGGTGTAAACGGGAGTGACATTTTCCTCTTCTATATTATATGGTAAATGAGTAATTGTATCTCCTTGATAGTTATAAGCGGTACAAACTTTTAAGGTCTCAAAGCCCGAAAGTACATCAGCTTTCATCATCATTAACTGGGTGACACCATTTACCTGACAAGCATATTTAAGAGCTACTAAATCTAACCAACCACACCTTCTAGGTCTTCCTGTAGTTGCACCAAATTCATGACCTACACGTGCCATGGTTTCGCCATTCTCATCAAATAATTCAGTAGGAAATGGTCCGGATCCAACTCTTGTGGTGTATGCCTTGAAAATTCCAAAAACATCTTTAATTTGGTTTGGAGCAACACCTAAACCTGTGCAAGCCCCAGCTGCTGTTGTGTTACTTGAGGTTACAAATGGATAAGTTCCAAAATCGATATCCAATAAAGATCCTTGGGCACCTTCAGCTAAAATAGTTTTATTCTCCTTTTGAGCTTGGAAGATGTATTCTTCGGAATCAATAAGCTTTAAAGATTTTAAAACGCTCACAGCTTCAAAGAATTCCGTTTCCAACTCTTTTAGGTTATACTCGAGTTCAACGTTGTAGAACTCAATCATGGCTTCATGCTTATCTGCTAGAGCTCTATATTTATCTTTCCAATCTGCTAGTTCTAAATCACCAACACGAATTCCATTTCGTCCCGTTTTATCCATGTAAGTAGGGCCTATTCCTTTTAAGGTAGAGCCGATTTTGGCCTTCCCTTTTGAGGCTTCACTCGCAGCATCCAGCAAACGATGGGTTGGTAGGATGATATGAGCTTTTCTGGAAATAAATAATGTTTTCTTATAATCGACGTTTTGTTCGTCTAATTTATCAAGTTCTTTTTTAAAAATGACAGGGTCAATTACAACTCCATTTCCAACTAGGTTAATGGCATCTTCATGGAAAATTCCCGATGGGATGGTGTGTAACACATGCTTTTTTCCATTGAAAACTAGAGTGTGTCCCGCATTTGGGCCTCCTTGAAATCTTGCAATAATATTGTATTTAGAGGTTAGAACGTCAACAATTTTTCCTTTGCCTTCGTCACCCCATTGTAAACCTAGTAGTAAATCTACTGCCATTTTAATAATAAGTTATTAGTTGTTTTTTCTATTCCCGTAAAAGTAAAGTGAGTGGTTTTTTATTTCAATATCAAACACTTCTTCAATGGTTTTTTTAATGCTTTGAATCCTTGGATCACAAAACTCAATAACCTCTCCAGTATCGGTAAGGATGACGTGGTCGTGTTGTTTATCAAAATAAGATTTTTCATAGTGGGCTTGGTTTTGGCCAAATTGATGCTTTCTTACCAATCCACATTCTAGAAGTAACTCAATGGTGTTATAAAGTGTTGCCCTACTAACACGATACTTTTTGTTTTTCATGTTAAGGTAGAGCGATTCTATATCAAAATGTTCTTCACTATCATAAATCTCTTGAAGGATGGCATATCTTTCAGGTGTTTTACGGTGCCCTTTTTCTTCTAAATAGGCCGTGAAGACATTTTTTACAATTTCTTGATTTTTACTATCTGTTTTTACACTCATAATTCCAACTGCAAATTTACACTAATTTTTAAACTCTAGACACTTTCTCGATACCATTAATTTTTTTCAAATGATCCATAAGTTTATTGAGCATGTTATTGTTCTTGACTACCACATTTATTTTTCCGTGAAATACACCGTCGTCACTTTCAAAACTGATGCTCTTCATATTAACATGCATGTTTGAGGATATTACCTGAGTGATATTGTTGACGAGTCCCAAATTGTCAATTCCTGAAAGTTTGATTTGAGTGGTAAACTCCTGTTGAGATGAATCTACCCACTTAGCAGACATGATTCGGTATGCATAATTTGATTGCAAACTCAATGCATTTGGACAATTTTTCTTATGCACCTTTAAACCATCGTTAATGGTTAAGAAGCCAAAAACAGGGTCTCCTGGTATCGGATTGCAGCAACTGGCCAATTTGTACTCCAGTCTTTGTTCATCTTTACCAAACACAAGCAAATCATAATTGGTTGTAATTTCGTCCCTTTCTAATTCTTCCTTGGGAATAGAGTGGGTTTTACGTCCAATTTTTCCTTTGATATAACTCATCAAGGCATTACTTCTTGAAGAAGCATATTCCTTGATCATTTTGCTGTCTATCGTTCCTATTCCTACCCGATAAAATAAATCTAAACTTGTGCTCAATTTAAAGTAATTGACCATTTCATTAATAGACCTCTCATTGAGTTCTATTTTGAGCTGTTTTAATTTCCTTCGTAGTATTTCCTTGCCATCCTCGGCAATTCGCTTTTTATCGGCTTTAAGAACAGATTTTATTTTACTTCTGGCTCTGGCTGTTGTGGCGTAATCCAACCAATTGGTACTGGGTTTGACTGACTCTGAAGTTAATATTTCTACACGGTCACCACTTTTTAATTCGTAACTCAAAGGAACCAACTTGCTATTCACTTTGGCACCTCGGGTTTTCATTCCTACCTCCGTATGTATGCTGAAAGCAAAATCAAGTGGAGTTGCACCCTTTGGCAGAGATTTTAATTCACCCTTAGGTGTGAACACGAATATTTCTTTGGAGTATAAGTTTAGCTTAAACTGTTCAACAAAATCCACGGCACTGCCTTCAGGATTTTCTAAGGCATCCTGTAGTTTTGAAATCCAGCCGTCCAAAGAATCATCATTATCATCTCCTTCTTTGTATTTGTAATGAGCGGCATAACCTTTTTCAGCTATTTCATTCATTCGCTCACTTCTTATTTGAACTTCTACCCAACGGCTTTTTGGACCAATAACTGTAATATGAAGTGCCTCATAACCTGTTGATTTTGGTGAAGAAATCCAATCTCGAAGTCGAATTGGGTTGGGTCTGAAGTGGTCTGTTACAATCGAATAAATCTTCCAGGCCAGAAATTTTTCATTCTGCCTATCACTTCTATAAATGATTCTAACGGCGAACTTGTCATAAACTTCGTCAAAGGAAACCCCTTGATTCAACATTTTTCTCCTTATCGAGAAGATGGATTTAGGACGTCCCTTAATCACATAGTTCAAACCTTCCTTATCCAGTGATCTTTTCAAGACATCACTGAATTCAGCAATGTACTCATCCTGCTCTTCCTTACTTTCTTTCATTTTGGTAAGGATATCATTATAAGTTTCAGGTTCGGTATATTTCAAACCTAGGTCTTCTAGCTCAGTCTTGATGTTATAAAGACCAATTCTATGAGCCAAAGGTGCATAGATGTAAAGCGTTTCAGAAGCTATTTTTTCCTGTTTGTCAGACCTCATGGAATCCATGGTTTGCATGTTGTGAAGTCTGTCAGCTATTTTAATTATTATTACTCTCACATCATCATTAAGAGTGAGAAGCATTTTTCTGAAATTCTCAGCTTGAAGCGAAATATCACCAGATTGCTTTAAGGAAGAAATTTTAGTTAGCCCATCAACAATTCTGGCCACTATGGGTCCGAACATGTTATGGATGTCTTCAACAGAATAATTTTCATTGTCTTCAACTACATCGTGAAGAAGAGCAGCTGCAATAGAGGTAGCATCAAGACCAATTTCTTGAGCCACGATTTTAGCAACCGCAATAGGATGAAATATATATGCCTCACCAGACTTTCTGCGTTGATCTTTATGGGCTTCTAAAGCAACTTCAAAAGCCTTTCTTATCAATTTTTTATCCGTGGAAGAAAGGGTTCTGTAACTTACCTTAAGTAATTCCCTGTAAGCCTTGGCAATGGCAGCATTTTCCTTCTCTATGTCTACATCGGTCATCATATATCTAAAATAGCAATAAGAAAATTAATGAACAATATTTTGGTCAGAATTTAAGATGAAGTCTGGGTTTGAATAGATAAATGGTTAACTACTTTTTTAAATTCTTAATACGTTGTAACAAAGTAGGGTGTGAATAATGTACAAACACATAGCTTGAATGCGGTGTGAGATTGCTCAAGCTGTTTTTGGATAACTTTTTTAGTGACGTAATAAGAGGTGCTGCTCGAAAAGTATTTTTGGCATAATCATCGGCTTGATATTCAAATTTTCTAGAGAACCAATTCATAATAAGTCCCGTGATTTCCGAAATAGGAGAGTAAAGCAATCCGAAGGCTACAAGGGCAATATGAAAGCTGTGTTTTTCAACGCCTAATGCTTCAGAAAGTAAAGGGTTGGAAATAAAAAGGGATAAAATATAAAAGGTGAATCCCGTTAATAAAATGGACGTTATTAAGTTGAAAATAATATGCTTCTTTTTGTAGTGACCCACCTCATGAGCCAAAACGGAAACAATTTCATCTTCATCCAAATCGTTGATTAAAGTGTCATAAAGCGTGACCCGCTTTTCGCTACCAAAACCCGAAAAATAGGCGTTGGCTTTAGTGCTCCTTTTAGAACCATCAATAACAAAAATTTTGTTTAGGTGAAACCCAACGGATTCAGCGTATTCTGAGATTTTATTTCTTAAAGATCCTTCTTCTAAAGGTGTCTGTTTGTTGAAAAGTGGTACTATTAATCTGGAGTAAAACATATTCATAAAAACAGTGAATACGGTTACTATTCCCCAAGCGTAAAACCAAAAATAATTTCCTGTCGATTTATAAAACCAAATGATAAGAGCTAAGATGCCTCCACCCAAAACAGCCGACATAAGCCATCCTTTTATTTTATCTAAAAAGAAGGTTTTTTTGGTGGTTTTGTTAAATCCAAAGGCTTCTTCAATTACAAAAGTTTTATAATATGAAAAGGGTATAGTGATAATGCTGCTTGCCAGCATGATGATTCCGAAGAAAATCAAGGCTACGAAAATATCATTATCAGTTAAGGTTCTGGCTAAATTATCTACAATTTCAAATCCATCCAAAAGGATAAAGCCAACTGTTAAAATCAATGAAAAAGTTGAGGACAACAATCCAAATTTGTAATTGGTAGCTTTGTAATGTTGTGATTTCTTATACTCTTCTGGATCATAAACATCCTTTAACTCATCAGGAAGATGGTCATTAAAATGTTTGGCATTAAGGCCATCTAGAATTTTATCGATGATAAAATCAATGATAATAATAGCTAAAATGATGTATAAAAGGGAGGAGGCAGTCATTGGGTTATAAAAAATTGCGTTGTCTTTTGGCTTCAAAAATAAGAATTCCTGCTGCAACCGATACGTTCATGGAATCAATTTCTCCTTGCATCGGGATCACTATATTTTGGGAGCTGTTATTTAACCATAAATTACTAAGTCCGGTCGCTTCGGTACCAACTACAATAGCCGATGGCTTGGTGAAATTTTGTGTCTGATAGGGGATGGAGGCCTGTAAAGCGGCACAAAAAATAGCGACTTGATTTGACTTAAGAAAGTCAATGATTTCTTGTGTGGATCCCGTAGCTATGGGCTTAGTAAAAACACATCCCACACTTGAACGAATGATGTTGGGGTTGTATAAATCTGTTTTTGGGTTGGCAATAATTACGGCATCTAAGTTGGCTGCATCTGCGGTTCTTAATAAAGCACCAATATTTCCAGGTTTTTCAGGAGCTTCAGCAACCAAAATTAAGGGGGCTTCATTTTTAAATATCAAATCACTTAAATGATGTGATTTTGATTTGGCAACAGCAATCACACCTTCAGTGGTGCTGCGGTGAGCTAATTTTTGAAAGACTTCCAGTGAAATTTCTATGATGGAAGTCCCTTTTTTTTCATATTCTAAAGCATCAGATTCTGAAAAAAGCTTTCCATAGAAAAGCAACATGTCCAATTGATAACCGCCTTTAATGGCTAGCGCCAATTCTCGTTGTCCCTCAATTAAAAATAGCCCCGATTTTTTACGATCGCGGGATTTGTCCTTAAGTTGAACCAGTTGTTTAATTAAAGGGTTTTGCGGACTAGAAATGTGTTTCATCAGAGTGCATTATTTTCAAAATAATTTACCACCAAAGCTACAACATAACTATAGCTTTTCATACCATCTTGTTGATTGTTGACCTTCAAAAAATGGTTGTAACTGCTTTGGAACAATGGTTCCAACGGATTTTGGTATTCCATCCAAAAATTTTGAACCTCTTGATAATTTTTTAAAATACCAACATGGATTTTTTCCTTCAAAATTTCATAGGCTTCAGGGTCTCTTCTGTAAACCTCTAGCAAGCAGTGTTTTAAAGCGAAAGTGTAGCCACAATAATTAAAATAAACATTTGGATGGTTGATAGCCGCTAAACTACCAATAAAGTTAGCCTCATTTTCTGCAGCATACCCCAGTTGATGAGCTACCTCATGAGAAGATACAACAGGAAATCTATAAATAGGAATGTAACCATCCACATGGGCTTCATTGGTTAGCGGATTTAAATAGCCACTAAATCCCATGTAGGTCAGCGGCAAGCTAAATAATGATTTTTTGATGCTTTTAGGTTTATAGTCTAAATCTGGAAATTCTTCCCTTAGACGATGGTAGCCCTCAGGAACCATTTTAAAAACTTCCATTTCTTTGAATGGTACTTGCACTTTTACAGAATCATTTTTGGCAAGTTGAAGTTGTAAAGCATTGGATTTTTCAATCAGTTTTTCCGTGACAGCCATAAGTTGTTCAGTGGAATAATCAGCTTCCAAATTCAATTTTTGATGAAGTGGAAGTCGGTAATAGTTCATTCCCCATAGCAGGTGAAATGCAAAATAGATCACAGAAAAAGCCGAAAAAACATCCAGAAACCAACCTTTGGTGTCTTGTGTAATTCTTTTGGCATTGAGTATGAGCCATCTTAACATATAAATGATAGCAATGGCGTAGAAAAGGTCTCCAAAAGAAAAAGGTAACCATCCTAAGGTGAATCTGAAAACTTTTGAAACTATGGGATAAAATCCCAAACTATAATGGGTTTCCACGGTTTCAGGATAAACGGAAATCCACTTAATAAAAAGGATTTGTGGAATAATGGCAAGTGCTAGGAATAATTTTGGGCTTTTCCTCATAAACCCAAAAATAGGGAATTGTTTGTAATACTTTTATGCTTATCCATACCTTTGTGAAACATTTAATACACAACTATGAATTCAGATATAAAATCTTTAGTACCGCAAGAATTGTGGCAAAACTTTGCAAAGCTTAATGCTGTACCTCGAGCCTCTAAAAAAGAAGAAAAGGTCATTGCTTTTATGAAAGCATTTGGTGAAAAGCTGGGACTTGAGGCCTTTGAGGATGAGGTTGGTAATGTCATTATAAAAAAGCCTGCAACTTCTGGCATGGAAGACAGAAAAACCATCGTTATGCAATCGCATTTAGATATGGTGCACCAAAAAAATAATGATACCCAATTTAATTTTGATACCCAAGGTATTGAAATGTTTGTTGATGGCGATTGGGTAAGGGCAAAAGGAACTACATTAGGAGCTGATAATGGATTAGGTGTGGCAACAATTATGGCTATTTTAGAAAGCAAAGATATACCGCACCCAGCGATAGAAGCACTTTTTACCATAGATGAAGAAACGGGTATGACTGGTGCTATGGGTCTAAAAGGGGGCTTGCTTCATGGTGAGATTTTATTGAATTTGGATACGGAAGAAGATGATGAGATTGGTGTGGGATGTGCAGGAGGAGTTGATGTTACGGCTACTAGAACTTATCAAGTTGAAGAAACTGCTCAAGATCAGATTGGGTTTGAAATTAATGTGAAAGGTCTTCAAGGCGGGCACTCGGGAATGGACATCCATAAAGGGCTAGGAAATGCCAATAAGATTATGAATCGCTTGTTGTTTGATGGATTTGAGAATTTCGGATTACGAATTTCTGAAATTGAAGGAGGGAGTCTGAGAAATGCGATTCCTAGAGAAAGCAAAGCTTTAGTTGCTATTGATAGCATTCATGAAGACGCATTTATAATGGAAATGGCCCAATTGTCACAAACTATAAAAACGGAGTTAAGAACCATGGAACCCCAGTTGGATATTTCGGTATCTAAAACCAAAGTACCCAAATTGGTCATGGACTTGGGTGTTCAGGAAGGTTTCACAAAGGCTGTGTATGCTGCATGTAATGGCGTGTATAGAATGAGTGCTGATATTCCAGGATTGGTTGAAACCTCAAATAATATTGCTAAAGTTTTAGTTAAAGACGGCGAATTAAAAATTGAATGTTTAACTCGTTCATCAGTGGAGAGTTCCAAATGGGATTTGGCCAATTCCCTTAGGTCATCATTTGAAATGACCGGGTGTGATGTTGCTTTTTCAGGAGATTATCCAGGTTGGACTCCTAATATGGATTCTCCAATTCTGAAAGTGTTAGAATCTCTATATATTGAAATGAACGGAGAAAAGCCACATGTGGCAGCTTGTCATGCTGGTTTGGAATGTGGTATACTTGGACAAAATTATCCAGAGATGGATATGATCAGTTTTGGCCCCAATATTAGGGGAGCTCACTCTCCCGATGAAAGAGCTCAAATATCCTCAACTCAGAAATTCTGGGAGTTTGTAAAAGAAATTTTAAAGAATATTCCAAAGAAGTAGGTTGGAGCAAATAAAAAAAGGAGCTTGATTTCAAGCTCCTTTTTTTATTTAACGGTATTTCGTTTATTCATCAATCGCCGTTAATTTGATATCAAAAATCAAATTGGAGTTAGGCGGTATTGGACCATATTGTCTATCTCCATAACCTAAATAAGATGGGATAAATGCTTTTACTTCCTCTCCAATTTTCATTTGCAACATACTTTCCCTAAAACCAGCTACAAGAGAAGCTGTTTCATTATAAGGCATCGAGAAGGGTTTGTAAGCCCCCTTATTGTCCGCTACCTCTTGATACATATTGTTTTCTTGAGCCACCTCTTTCCAAGTTGTCCAAAACAGTTTTCCATTTTCAAAATATCCCGCACAATCAATTAACACACGTTGACTAGGATCAGGCTTAATACCATCGGTTTCTTTGGTAAAGATCATGGCTAAACCGGTAGGCGATTTTATCACTCGGGAATCTTCGGTTGCATATTTTTCAAGAAATTTCTCAGCAGAAACAGCAGCATCTTCCTTTAATTTCTGTTTCTTTTCTTCCTTAATTTGTTGTTGTCTTTCCTCAACTTTAGGAAGTTCTTCAGTATATACCTTGGCCGCATTAAAAGCTTCGGCTTCACTACCTTTTCTGATGATGTTTAGTTGAGAGATTATTACATCCTCAACTGGTTTGTTTGATCCGGGTGTTACTTTAACATTAGAGATGGAATCCAATACTTCTAGACCTATCACCAATTCTCCAAAGACAGCATGTTTGTTGTCTAGGTGTCCCGTTGGAACCTCGGTAATAAAAAATTGACTTCCGTTTGTATTTGGACCTGAGTTGGCCATAGATAAAATACCCGGTTTGTCATGCTTAAGATCAGGATAGAATTCATCAATGAATTTATATCCAGGGTCTCCCATTCCTGTTGCTGTTGGATCACCTCCTTGAATCATAAATTTGTCTATGACTCTATGGAAAGTAGTACCATTGTAATATTTCTTGTTTTTCAATGAATCTGTAACATTTGGGTGCGTTCCTTCTGCGAGAGCAACAAAGTTGGCAACAGTTACAGGTACTTCTTTGTAAAATAATTTAGCAACCATAGTCCCTTTATTCGTTACGAACTCAGCATATAGTCCGTCTCCTAAATCGGGATATTTCTGACTGCAAGATGTGAAACTTGCCAATAGGGCTAGCATTAAAATTCTAAATGAATGATTTAAAAATTTCATAAATATAAATTGTAAATAAGTATAATTTTAAGGTGTGTTATTATCAATAATGGAGTGTATGGTTACTTCACAAACCAAGGGAACATTCATCCCGATACGGTTCTCGTCACCATAGTACCCATATGCTTTTTGTGAAGGAAACAAGAATGTCACTGTTTCTCCAGATTTCATTAATTTGAGACCTTCTCTCAATCCTGAAAACAGTTCTTGCTTATCCATAATGTAGTTTTGGGTTTTCAAATCCTTCTTTGAGTAAATAAGGTCGCCATTGATGGTTTTGATGTTATAATCAAATTTAACCAGGTCCCCAAAATTTGGTTTTATCAAAGAGTCTTCAATTTTGGTGTTGTAAAAATACCAAAAACCATTCTGGGAAGAGAAATAGTTGATTTCAGGATTGTCTTGCATCATTTTTTCAAATACGGCTGTTTCCCTAGCATTCAATTCGATATTTCTGGCAACTGATTTATCGATAAATGAACCGCTTTTGGCAGATACTGGTCTTCTGGCTTCTGGAGATTTGCATCCCAACAGCAACAGGCCAAATATGAAACAAGTGATGAGACTACGCATTGTTTAGGGCTTTTAAATAGTTTGGTAATATACTAATAAATTTTTCAACTGTAGCCTCTAAGCTCAATTCGCTTCTTCCACCGGCAGCATTGATGTGTCCTCCACCATTGAAATGTTCCCTTGCAAAGGCGTTTACAGAAAACGTACCTTTTGATCTCAAGGATATTTTAATGATGTCATTGCCTTTATCTTCTATAAATATGGCAGCAAAGGCAATGTTTTCTATAGATAAAGCATAGTTGACAAAACCTTCGGTGTCTCCTTTTTTGTAATTATATTGATTTAATTCTTCTTGGGAAAGTGTAATAAAAGCGGTTCTGTACTCTGGTTTGACCTTTAGGTTGTTTAAAGCTCTTCCTAAAAGTTGCATGCGGTCAAAGCTGTTGGTATCAAAAACGTTGTTGTAGATTTCAGAATGATTGGCTCCTTGTTCTATCAGATAAGCCACCACGCGATGGGTTTCACTGGTGGTGGAAGGAAATCTAAACGAACCAGTATCAGTCATCATCCCTGTATAGAGACAAGTAGCAATATTTTCGTCTATTAATGATTGGTCTCCCATCCAAGTTATAAAATTGTAGACCATCTCACAGGTGGAACTCATTTGCACATCAGAATACATGTAAGTAGCGTAATCTGCAGGTTCTTGGTGGTGGTCAATCATGATTTTAATTGCTGAGCTTTCAGTAAGAAATTGCTCCATATCACCAACACGGTTTAACGCATTGAAATCTAAGGTGAATATGATATCAGCTTCCTTTATAAGTTGGTCAGAATGATCTTTTTCCAGCTCATACTTTAAAGAAAGATCATCAGCTGGCATCCATTTCAAGAATTCTGGATAATCGTTAGGGGCAATAACGGTTACTTCTTGTTCATGTTTTTTTAAATAGTGATATAGTCCTAAACAAGATCCCATGGCGTCTCCATCAGGATTCTTGTGGGGTACAACAACTATTTTTTTTGGAGAGCTAATCAGGCTTCTTATTGCAATTATATCATCTTCAGTCATAGGGGACGAATATACAATTTTTTAAAATGTTGCATTCTTGTTTTTTTAGATAAATCCATTACTTTTGCAGCGAATTTAAAACAAGAAAATGGCAACAAATAGAACATTTACAATGCTTAAGCCAGATGCTGTTGAAAAAGGGCATGTTGGTGCAATTTTGGAAAAAATCAACGCTTCTGGGTTTAGAATTGTAGCAATGAAGTTAACCCAAATGACAAAAAATGATGCTGAAACTTTTTATGCGATCCATAAGGAGCGTCCATTTTTTGGAGAGTTGGTTGAGTATATGACAAGAGGTCCAATAGTTGCAGCAATCTTAGAAAAAGATAATGCTGTTGAAGACTTTAGAACATTGATTGGTGCTACAAATCCTGCTGAAGCAGCAGAAGGAACTATCAGAAAATTGTATGCAGCTTCAATTGGTGAAAATGCTGTACACGGAAGTGATAGTGATGATAATGCTTTAATTGAAAGTACCTTCCATTTTTCTGGTAGAGAAATGTTTTAACTAGAGGTAATACCAAGAATAAAATGAAAGCTCGAAATAAAATTATTTCGAGCTTTTTTTTTTAAATAATAACTTATCTTGCCGACCCAAAAAGAAGATACATGAAAAAGACAATTAGTTTTTTTATGCTCCTTGGAGTGTTCATTCAATTAGCTATAGCTCAAGATAAGAGTTTCTCTTTAGCAGATTTTAAAGCACAGACAGGAGCCGAAGTTTCTGTAAACAGGCAAACTGGGACTCCAGAGTTTATACGTTTTTCCAACAATCATTTTCTACAACTTTCTGGTAGTACGTTGATTCAAAAGGTTAATGCTTTTTTTCAGTTTTATCCCATTTTTAAACATGCCGATTTCACCCAGGACTTTGATGTTCAACAAGTGAAAGAGGATAGGAATGGATTCAAAATAGTTATCTTGTTACAAAAGCATAATGAGGTGCCTATTTTTGACGGTGTCCTAAAATTTCACTTTAATAATGAAAATGAACTAACAGCTATTAACGGGAACTATCTAGAGCAAATAAAAATAAGTTCGGAACAAGAATTAAGTGTTAATCAAGCTAATGCCATTGCTATTAATGAGGTGCAGAGTCAAGGTTTGAATGGTTCGGGAATTGACCTAGAAGCATTTCAAAGTGATTTGATGTATTTTCAAAAGGGATTGGTTCAAAATAATATTGCAGGTGTTTTCCTTGTGTATAAGGTAGAAGTAACCAACAAACAGGATGTGCGTGAATTTGTTTTCGTTGATGCACATACTGGACAAATTGTTGAGCAATTTACGGGAATGGCACATGCTCTTAATAGAGAATTATATGAGGCCAATACATTTAATTTGATTTGGGAAGAAGGAGATCCATTTCCTGGCACTTTAGATATCTGGCAACAAAATGAAGTGGAAGCGACTGGACATATTTACCATTTAATGAACAATGCGTTTGGTTTTGATTCATTTGACGATGCAGGAGCCACAATGATTACTATTAATAACAATCCGAATATCAATTGCCCAAATGCTAATTGGAATGGATTCACTACCAATTATTGTGATGGTACAGCTTCTGATGATGCTATTGCACATGAATGGGGACATGCCTATACCCAATATACGAGTGGGTTGATTTATGCTTATCAATCAGGAGCTATTAATGAGTCGTTTTCTGACGTCTGGGGAGAAACGGTTGATCTTATTAATGACTATGAAGATGAAGATGAAGATTTGTCTCTCCGTACTATTTGTGGAAGTTCAGATCGTTGGATTATAGGTGAGGATGCATCTTCTTTAGGTGGTGGTAACGGTATAAGAGATATGTGGTTGCCTACGTGCTATGGAAATGCGGGAAAAGTAACTGATATTCAATATTATTGTGGGTCAGGGGATTCTGGTGGTGTCCATTTAAATTCAGGCGTTCCTAATCATGCCTATGCCCTTTTGGTTGATGGTGGTAGTTATAATGGGTATGCTTTTTCTGGTTTGGGATTAACCAAGTCGGCTCATATTTTTTGGAGAGCTCAAAGTGAATATTTAACGGCAACAAGTGATTTCTATAACCTTGCTGATGCCTTGGAAGCTGCTTGTACTGATTTGATAGGTGTGAATTTAGAAGGCTTATCAACTACAAGCACACCCGCAGGTCTTTCAGGCGAAATACTTTCTGAAGAAGATTTAACGACACTTCAAGAGGTTTTATTAGCCGTTGAGTTACGTTTGGATACCAATTGTGGATATGAAACCCTATTGGCTGAAACGGAGGATCCTTGTGAGGCTGCGGGGTCTAATCCAATATTCTTTGAAAACTGGGAAAATGGATTGGGAGATTGGACTGCGACTGAATTGCCAGAAAATCCTTCTACTTGGGAATCAAGAAATTGGATTATAGAAAGCAATCTTCCTGATGGAAGAGATGGGCAAGGAATATTTGCTTCAGATCCTGTTAATGGCGATTGTAACACAGATTTGCAGAACGGAATCTTAAGATTGGAAAGTCCGGTGATTACCATTCCAGATTATCCTACTGGGACCTTTGAAATGATGTTTGCCCATAATATGGCTACGGAGTTTGAGTGGGATGGTGGTAATATAAAATATAGCTTGAATGGAGGAGAGTGGACTTTATTACCCTTAGAAGCCTTTACGGCTAATGGTTACAATGATGAAATAAATGGCATTTTTGCCGGTAATGATAACCCGATGGCCGGACAGGTCGCTTTTACTGGAACGGATGAAGGTTCGGCATCAGGAAGTTGGGGTAGGAGTTATGTGGATTTATCAAGTATCGGAGTTTTACCTAATGATACGCTTCAACTAAGATGGGAATTGGGAACTGATGGATGTAATGGTAGAGTCGGTTGGTATTTGGACGAAATAGCTATTTACAATTGTGAGTATCTTTTATCTATAAATGACAATCAATTATCAAGTCTTTCGGTTTACCCTAATCCGTCAAACGGCAGTTTTTACTTAACGAATCCACAAGGTCAATTGTTAGAAAAGGCAGATATTTTTGATATAAATGGACGATTAATTCAAACGGTTAAACTTGGAGCGGAACCAAAACACGAGATTCGTCTAGAGGGTATTGCTTCGGGAATATATTTTATGAATATTCAATCCAATTCTGCCAATGAAGTCATCAAACTAATTGTAGAGTAGAATAGGATTAGAGAATTACTATTTATAAAAAAAGCTTGTATTTAATACAAGCTTTTTTTTTACCTCAAAATCAATTCATCGATAAGTTCCTTTTCAAGGTGCTCATTGAGCATGCTAATAATTTTGGATTTTCCGTAGCTGAGTTCTTCCCTAAGCGTACTCGAACTCAGTTGAACATATAGGGTTTTTCCTTTAACGGTAATGTTTGTTGTATAGTTATTTACCCCATTACCCATCATTTCTTTCCAAGCATCCCTAATATTAACCTGGTCTAGGCCTTTATCTAGATGGTTTACCTCTACAAATTCCTTAAGAACGTCCGATAGTTTGAGATGTTCGGTGTGCCTTTTGCTCATTAATCTAAAATTAAAGGTTGGTAATGTTTGTATGTATAGATTATTTGGTTTTGGTTGATGACTTTTAAGTACTCCTCATTTAGCATCAATATGGTTTCTTTCCATTGACTATAAGGTGTTTTGTAATAGAGGTTTAAACTATCATTTTCTTTTCTAACTTCAAAGGATTCTTTTAGGTTGGATCCTTCAAAATCTCCATCAATTTTTGGCTTGAGTTTTTCTCTTATCCCGTTTACGGAATCTGTTAATTCTATATAATCAATGGTATTGTTGTACGTGTAGTCCCTTTGAGATCCATCAGGTAATTGAACTTCTTCAATTTCCCAATATCCGTTTAATTGCATTAAATCAACATTTTTTTCCTTACAGTTGAAGAAAACAATGAGAAGTAAAAGAGAAGCTGTTTTTTTCATGAGCCTAATTTGAATATTTCATAAGATTGGTGAACTTGTTTAACAACTTGTTCAGTTCGATCTGCATGGGTATCACTAATAAAAAGTTGTCCAAAATTTTCATCATCTACCAATTTAATTATTTGAGATACACGTTGCTCATCCAATTTATCAAAAATGTCATCGAGTAAGAGAATTGGTATTTCTCCACTTTGCCTTTTGATGAAATCAAATTGAGCTAATTTTAAAGCTATCAAAAGGGATTTTTGTTGACCTTGACTTCCAAATTTCTTAATGGGATGTCCTTCAATTTCAAAAATGAGGTCATCTTTGTGAATCCCAACACTCGTATATTGTAGTGCTTTATCTTTATTTAAATTTTCTTGTAATAAATGGTCTAAGGTTTTTTCCTGTAAGTCACTAGAATAAACAATCTCCACCTCTTCATTTCCATTGCTGATAGCTTGGTATCTGGATTTAAAAATAGGAATGAAAACTTTGATGAATTCCTTTCGCTTTTCAAAAACAGCATGTCCCAATTCGTTGAGTTGAAAATTATATACTTCAAGCGTGTCTTTGTTGAACGTATTGTTTAGTGCAAAATACTTCAGCAAGGAATTTCTTTGAGATAAAACCTTGTTGTATTTAATAAGGTTTGTAAGATAGGCTTTGTCGCTTTGTGAAATAACACTGTCTAAAAAGCTTCTTCGTGTGGCACTTCCCTCAATAATTAAATCCCTGTCCGCTGGAGAGATAATGACCAATGGCAAAAAACCGATGTGGTCACTAAACTTGTCATAGGGTTTCCCGTTTCTTTTGATTACTTTTTTCTGTCCCTTTTTTAAGCTTACAATGATTTTTTCTGCTTCATCATTTTTATTGTAATCTCCCGAAATTGCAAAAAACGATTCGTCATGTTTAATGTTTTGTGAAGATACTGGGTTGAAATAACTTTTTCCGAAGGATAAATGATATATAGCATCTAGGACATTTGTTTTGCCAACACCATTATTTCCAACAAAGCAGTTAATCTTATCATTAAAATCAAATGTTTGACTGTCGAAATTCTTGTAATTGGTTAATGTCAATGACTTTAAAACCATAGAGTTAAAAAAATAAAAGGTATATGCTGAATATTATATCAAAAAGATGTGCAAATTATTGAAAATAATCAAATAATAAGGCTTTTATTTTTTAAGAAAAATTATATTTTTGCGGCGCATTAATAATGAACATATGGCGACGTACAAAAAAAGAGGCTATAAACCTAAAACAAAGAAAGAGAAGGAAGAAGTAGAGGAAGTAATTGATGGTCACTCAACTACTGAGGAGGTATTTAATACCTTAGATGAGTCTGCATCAAAAACAGAAGATTGGGTTATAGCTAACCAAAAGTATATTTTTGGAATCATTGGCGTTGTAGCTGTGGTTGTATTAGGGTATTTAGGTTACAATGAATTTTTAGCCAAACCCCAACAAACGGAGGCTATGAATGAGATGTTTCAAGCAAAAAAATATTTCAATGAGGCGGTAACTGGTACCGAAAAAGATTCACTTTACACTTTAGCACTTAACGGTGGTAATGGTAAAATGGGAATGGTGGACATCGCTTCTGAATATAGTGGTACCTCTGCAGGAAACTTAGCAAACTATTATGCTGGTATGGCTTACTTAAATTTGAAGGACTACAAAAATGCCGTTTCTTATTTGAGTGATTTTAGTAGTGATGATCAAGTTTTATCCGCTATGGCTAAAGGTGGAATTGGAGATGCTTTTATTCAATTAAACCAAGCTAAAGATGCCTTAGGTTATTATGAGCAAGCTGCAAAAATTAAAACCAATGAGTTTACAACTCCTATGTTTTTGTTAAAAGCAGGAACTACTGCCATGGAACTTGGAGAAATGGATAAGGCTTTGACTTATTTCAATCAAATAAAAGAAAACTACCCATCTTCATCACAAGCTGCTAATGTAGATGTGTTGATAGGGAAAGCAACAGTATTGGCTAAAAAATAATATGGCAACAGCTAATAAAAATTTATCAGTTTACGATAAAGAAACAATCCCAGACGCGAAGCAATTTCGGTTTGGGATTGTTGTTTCAGAATGGAACGATTCTATAACGATTCCGCTTTGTGAAGGTGCTATCGAGGCCTTAAAAGAAAACGGTGTCTTGGAAGAAAACATTATTAAATGGGATGTTCCGGGAAGTTTTGAATTGATTTATGGCTGTAAAAAAATGCAACCTTATGTAGATGCTGTCATCGCTATAGGTAGTGTGATTCAAGGTGAAACTAAACATTTCGATTTTGTATGTGAAGCCGTTTCGCAAGGAATTAAGGATTTAAATGTACTGCATGAAACTCCGGTCATTTTCTGTGTTTTAACAGACAATACCATGCAACAAGCCATTGATCGTTCTGGAGGAAAACATGGTAATAAAGGAACTGAAGCTGCCATTGCAGCCATAAAAATGGCACAACTAAGGAAGGAAGCATAAAATCCTTTCCCTGTACTGTTAACAATTTTTGGCACAACCCACTCTTTATTTCTTCGTATTTTAAGTAACTTTGAGGTTAAACAAAGGAAGCTTTGGTATGCTTTTTGGACAACGAAAGAACAAACAGTTCAATTATAAATCAAGATTTAATACTGACAAAGAATCTGCTTCGGAAAACAAACCCAAATTTGAATTTCATTGGGCCGAAGAGAGCAAACTGAGACAGCAAAAGGCGAGTAAAATTTTTTCACTCCCTATGCTAGTCTTGTTTTTGGCTATGATTTTGATTCTTTGGTTTGTTCTAAGTCGTTATGAATAATCAGCGTTATGGGTATTTTCAAGCAAAGAAAGAATAAGAAATTTAGTTACACACCTCGACATTATCAAGGGGAAGGTAATCCCTTTGAGATTAAGCATAAGTTTGATGAATATAGAAAGACTGTTGGTAATGCAGGTGGTATTAAAGGTAAATTCAACGATGCCTTGGATGATTACAAAAACAACGTTGATGAAAAAGCGAACAAACGCGTTTTAATTATAATCGGTATCCTTATTTTACTCTTCCTTATTTTCATAGAGTTTGATTTGTCAATTTTCTTTAAAAGCTAATGGCAGATATCATTCAGTTATTACCAGATCATGTTGCCAATCAAATAGCAGCAGGTGAAGTTGTTCAAAGACCTTCATCCGTTGTTAAGGAATTGATGGAAAATGCTATAGATGCTGGTGCTTCTACAATAAAACTGGTCATAAAAGACGCAGGTAAAACTTTGATTCAAGTCATTGATGATGGCTGCGGTATGAGTGCTACCGATGCTAGGTTGAGTTTTGAGCGTCATGCTACTTCTAAAATTCGCTCTGCTGAAGATTTATTTCAATTACACACCAAAGGATTTCGAGGAGAGGCCCTGGCCAGTATTGCGGCTATCGCTCATGTAGAAATGAAAACAAAGCAGGATTCCAATGATTTGGGAATCCATTTAATTATAGAAGGAAGTGAAGTAGTTTCCCAAGAGGTTATTGTTACTCCTGATGGAACGTCCATTGCTGTTAAAAACCTTTTTTATAACATTCCTGCCAGACGAAATTTTTTAAAATCCAATCAGGTGGAGTTACGTCATGTAATTGATGAATTCCATCGGGTGGCATTGCCTCATCCGCAAATAAAATTTGTTCTTATTCATAATGGTAGTGAGGTCTTCAATTTGCCTTCCAGTAATTTTAGGCAGCGGGTAGTCAATATCTTTGGAAGTAAGACCAATGAGAAATTGGTGCCTGTAAATGAAGAAACCGAAGTCTTAAAAATTGATGGTTTTGTTGGGAAACCGGAGTTTTCAAAAAAAACCAGAGGTGAGCAATTCTTTTTTGTGAATGATCGCTTTATTAAAAGCAATTACTTAAATCATGCTATTTCCTCGGCTTTTGAAGGATTGTTAAAAGACGGGCATCATGCCAGTTACTTTTTATTTCTTCAAGTTGACCCCAAATCGATAGATATTAATATTCATCCCACCAAAACGGAGATCAAGTTTGATGATGAGCACACATTATATGCCATTTTAAGAGCCTCGGTAAAACATAGCTTGGGACAATTTAATGTAGCTCCTATTTTAGATTTTGAAAGGGATTCCAATTTGGATACCCCTTATAACTATCAGAACAAGGAAGTGAATACACCTCGTATTGAAGTGGATAGTAATTTTAACCCCTTTGCTTCCAGCTCCAGTAAAATTAGTAGTAAGCAAACCCAAACTACCTTCTCACGAAAACAGACTCCCAATGATTGGGAAAGTTTGTATGTAGGTTTAAAAGATGAAGATGCAGAAGGAGAGCCTTCTAAAGAGTTTACTGAAATACGATTTGAAAGTGAAGAGCAAACCCTTTCAGTTTTTGATGAGGTGTCGCATGTTGATAAGGTGTATGCTACTTATCAATTACATAACAAGTATATAGTAAGTCCTATCAAATCGGGAATGTTATTGATAGATCAAAATAAGGCACACCAAAGGGTTTTATATGAAGATTTTCTTCAGAATATTACCGTTAAAGAGAGTGTCAGCCAGCAATTGTTGTTTCCAGTAGAATTGCATTTTACACCTCAGGAAATTGAGATTATTAAGCAAGTTCGTGAAGATTTGGAATATGCTGGTTTTATCTTTTCTAATTTTGAAGTAGATAGAATAGAAATTTCTGGGGTTCCTGTGAATGTGCCATCTAGTGAGGTGACTATTATTTTGGAGCAGATAATTAGTGATATTGAAAATGATATTCCAGACAGTTGCTTTAGTGCAGCCGATTTGTTGGCCAAATCCATGGCTAAAAGTTTATCGGTCAAAACAGGACAATCTTTATCAATAGAAGAACAGGAACATTTGGTAAATAGGTTGTTTGGGTGTAAAGAACCTAATATGACCCCTAATAATAGACCAACTTTCGTGACTATGAGTATGGAAGAGTTGGACAAAAAGTTTATTTAGAATACAAACAAATGAATTTAAGAATTTCAGAAACCGTCAAGCATTTACTGATCATTAATGTGGTCATGTTTATAGGAACAATTATCGTTGGAGATGGTATGTTGTTTAACAGGTGGTTTTCAATGTTTTTTCCGAAAAATAATTGGTTTGAGCCTTGGCAAATTATTACTCATATGTTTATGCATGGAGGTGTAACCCATATTTTGTTTAATATGTTTGCTTTGTGGATGTTTGGTACACCTGTAGAACAGCGTCTGGGAAGCAAAAAGTTTTTATTTGTTTATTTTTCCGCCGGATTGGGAGCTGTTATTTTACAAGTAGGCTATTCCTATTTTCAGTTCAATAATTTGATTTCTCCTCTCGTGGAGCATGGGTATACTATGAAAGAAATAGTTGCTGCTTTAAATTCCGGAGGCTTGAATAAAAGTGTGGTTAACCCAATTATTGGTCCAGATAACCTAGATAGTTTAAATAATATTTTTTATGGAAGGCTTGTGGGAGCCTCAGGCTGTATCATGGGGATTTTAGCAGCTTTCGGAGTTTTATATCCTGAAGCTAAGTTGATGATGATCTTTTTGCCTATCCCAATTAAAGCCAAGTATTTTATTCCAGGAATCATCCTATTGGACCTAATTTCGGCTTTAAGCGGTAATTCGTTCTTTAGCCCAAGTAATACGGCTTATATGGCTCACGTGGGTGGAGCGTTGGTTGGGTTTTTCATTATGTGGTATTGGAGAAAGAATCAGTTTAATAATAATAGATGGGATCTATGACATCCTTAAATCAAGACATATCCAGTAAGTTAAAAAACCTTAACGGCCTAGAAAAATTGATTGCTGTTAATGTGTTCGTTTTTTTTATTGTAACCATTTTAAGGGCACTAGTTGGTCGTTTTATGATTTTGGATTGGTTGGAATTGCCAAGTGATTTCTACAGTTTCCTTATCAAACCATGGACGCTAGTTACCTACTCTTTTTTACATTATGATTTCTTTCATATCCTATTCAATATGCTTTGGCTGTATTTTGTGGGTAAAATGTTCTTGACTCTTTTCAATGTCAAACTAGGAATGAACGTCTATTTTTTGGGGGCCATATCTGGTGGGTTGCTTTATTTGTTGGGATATAATGTGATACCTTCTTTCTTTTCGGGACCTAGCCGATTAGTTGGTGCATCTGCGGCAGTAAGAGCCTTATTGATTTTTATCTGTGCCTATTCGCCATTTATGGATGTTCGTATGTTTACCTTTAAAATCAAGCTATGGCATATTGGAGTGGCCGTGGTTGCTATAGATATCCTTGGGCTTTTCGGAGCCAATTCAGGAGGGAATCTAGCTCATTTGGGAGGTGCGATTTTAGGGTATGGTTATGCCGTACAACTTCGTAAAGGCAATGATATAGGGAAGGGGTTTGAAAAAATGATGGACTCTCTGTCTAGTTTATTTTCAAAAAAGGAAAAGTCTCCCTTGCGAACCGTTCATAAAACCAGAGGAAGAAAGGAAAAAATGGCAGGATATTCAAAGGAGGAATTCAGTGAATTCAATACCCAAAAGAAAATCGATGTCATTTTGGATAAGATTAGTAAAAGTGGTTATGATAGTTTAACGAAGGAGGAAAAAGATTTTTTGTTTAGAGCAGGTAAATAATTAACTTTCCCCTTATGAAAGGACTCAAGTGGTTTGATAAACTTATCTATTTCTTAAATGCGCTTTTGGCCTTTGCTCTCTTACTATCTTACATACTTCCATACCTGCCACCCAAAACATTCGCCATATTATCTGTGTTGAGCCTAGGAGTTCCCTTATTGATAATGGTTAATGTGATTTTTTTATTTTATTGGTTAGTCAAGCTTAAAAAGCAGTTGCTTTTATCCCTCTTGGTCTTAATGGTTGGCTATTTTTTCTTAGGAGGTCTGTATAAAATATCTTCTGAAGAGGAAGTGACATCATCTGACTTATCAGTCATGAATTATAATGTACGCCTTTTCAATGTATATGAATGGATTCCCAGAAAAGGAGTGGAAAACGATATTGTCTCATTTATCAAGGATAAAAGCCCTGACATTTTGAGTATTCAGGAATACCATCCACACAAAAGTATCGATTTGTCTTTTTATAAATATAAGTTTGAAAATGTATCTGGTCAACGTGTCAAATACGGTCAGGTTATTTTTTCGAAATATCCCATTATTAATTCAGGGTCTATAGAATTTCCAAACACCTTTAACAATGCGATTTATGCTGATGTGGTAAAGGGTGAAGATACTGTCAGGATATATAATTTACACTTACAATCCTTGGGGATAGATCCGAATATCGATCACCTTAAAAAGGAGGATTCTGAAAAATTATTTGGGCATGTAGGGAATACGTTCAAGATGCAACAGTCTCAAGCTGAATTATTTTTAAAGCACAAGGCTAGTTGTCCTTATAAAATGATTGTATGTGGCGATTTCAATAATACAGCTTTCTCCTTTGTTTATAGAAATATTAAGGGAGATTTAAAGGATGCTTTTACAGAAGAAGGAAATGGTTTTGGACGAACCTATAATTTTAAATTTTTTCCCATTCGGATTGATTTTATACTAAATGATCAATCCTTTGAAGTAGAATCCTTTAAAACTTTTGATGAAAACTACTCAGACCATTACCCTATCATGGCTAGATTAAAATTGGGAGAGTAAACAATCCACACCATCTGATAGCATATGGATGATTAAACCCAGCGCCACCAGTCTTGTTTTTTTGGGGATAAGCATAAGGAAATAAACAGCTATGGCCCAATACGTATGAAGGGGGTGAAAGTTAATACTACATCTATTGGGATCAAATATGGGAGTCGCCAATAGGTGATCCAAGTCAACTAAAAATGCAGCAATCATTATGAAATAGGCTTTGACCCAATGAGCTCTAAAACCAAAAAGGGCTACAAATAGGGGAAGAATAAAATGGCAACCGTAATGAATGAAACCCTGCATTTAGAATGATATTCTTTGGGATTCCAAATAATTTAAACTGTTAGGACCTTCATTAAAAAGTAAATCTAAAATACTCAGGTTTTCAATAAAACCGTGTTTGCTTTCAAAGACTTGGGTGTAATGCTCCAAGGCATTTGAAAACTTGTGTTTGACATTTACCAGCGATCGAAAATCCAAAACGTCTATAGGAGATTTATCATAGATTTCTGTTTTCTGGAAGTCCAAATCCAATTGCAAACAATCACAAACAGTATCAATGCATTTAAAATTAAAATCCATTAGATTGTCTACTTTCTCAAAAAAAAGAGGTTTCAACTCATCCTCATAAAACTCAAAAAATGGAGATGTTTGATAGGCTGATTGCAAGGATTTCCAGTGGTTGAGCTGCCAGTTTTCTTGATCCATGACCATTTGAACTGACTTGTATTTTTTCCGTTCTTTTTGAGAATGCCACACTGGAATATTTAATAGCAAAGGCCCATTAGCAGCATAAATATATGTTCGGCTTCTTAAAGTTTGTTTTTCAAAATTATCCTCCATTTCCCATAGAACCTTATCGGCTTGAATCATAGCCGAAAAATGCGCTATGTTTGGAAAATAGGTTGGATGTAAGAGAACCTTCATGTCTTAATAAAGGAATTAGTAGTACCTATGCCTGTTCCTTTTTTCTTTTTCTGAATTTGTTAAATCCGTAACCTACAACCATCAAAATTAGGAATGGAATGAAGTAGGAGGTTGGTTTCCCACTGCCATTTACGGTTGTAAACAAACGATCCCATCTTATTTTTTCTCCAATACCTTTACCATGTTGGTTATAACTCATCCAAATAAAGACGGGTTTACCAACGATATGATCCATAGGAACATAACCCCAAGAACGAGCGTCTTGTGAGTTATGACGGTTATCACCCATCATCCAGTAATAGTCTTGTTTAAATGTATAGGTCGAAGTTTGTTGTCCGTTTATAAAGATTTGATTGCCTTTAACCTGCAATTCATTGTTTTCATACTCAGTAATCAATCTTTTGTAAAGAGGCAAAACATCAGTGTTTAACTCAATAGTGGCACCAGCCTTAGGGATGTATAAAGGACCAAAGAAGTCATTATTCCAATTATAGGCTGGATCATGTGGGAACACACTGCCTTCACGCTCCCCTTTTTCACGCATCAAAGGTTCTATTTTGGCAACATTAGGGTGGTTCTTAAATTTCTCGACGGTTTCATTAGTGATACCAGGGAAATAACACACCGTGTAATTTTGATTGTAATGAGGGAAATCAGTGATGCCATATCGTTTAGACAGTTCGTAATTATCAAACGGACCATTTTTAGTTTCTACTTTATAGGAGAATTGCAATTTGGCTCGGTCTGGTAATTCGTTCTTTTGTCCATTAATATATACATAACCGTTACGTACCTCCAAAGAATCTCCAGGAAGTCCTACACAGCGTTTTACGTAATTGGTTTCTTTGTCTATCGGTTTTTTATAGGCTCTATTGGCAGGCTTGTACATGTTGTACAAAGTATCAACAGGCCAATTGAAAACAACTATATCATTGCGTTCTACGTTTTGAAATCCGGGTAATCGCAGATAAGGCAATTGAAATTTATTGATTAAAGAGGTCTTTTCTTCTTTTGCATTATCGTTGTATAAATATGATTTTGTTCCTAAAACAGGTATGGTATCATGAACCATTGGAGCTGCAAGAGTAGTCATGGGAATACGAGCGCCGTAGTGAAATTTACTCACAAATAAGAAATCACCAACCAATAATGACTTCTCCAGTGAAGAAGTTGGAATGGTATAAGGTTGAATGAAATAGGTGTGAACAATGGTTGCGGCCACAATGGCAAATAAGATGGAACTTACCCAATCTCCAGTTGCTGTTTTAGGATGCAAATCCCTATTTTCAATATAAGTTAGATTGTCACCCGCATAATTAAGGTAGTAATTATAAAAACCGAGACTTAAAATGGCTAGCCATGTATCGGTAGTAGAGCTTTTTCCAAAACTTCTGGCAGTTTCTACCCAAATTACAGGGAACATGATCAAGTTTACTATTGGAAGGAACAGAAGAATGGTCCACCACCAAGGTCTGTTGATAATTTTCATTAAAATGACAGCGTTGTACACAGGGATAAATGCTTCCCAAGCTTGCCTACCTGCTTTTTGATATAATTTCCAGGTTCCTAATCCATGAATTACTTGAATGATTAGGATAAAAATAAACCACTGTACAAGAGTCATAATTGTTTTCTTTTATTTTTTGGTTAGTGCAAGAACTGTTAAAATTGTTACTTTTCCAAGAGAAGTTAACCAATATTTAACACATCTTTCATAGTGAAAACGCCTTTTTTGCCAACCAACCATTCGGCGGCAATAACTGCTCCTAGAGCAAAGCCATCCCTACTATGTGCTGTGTGCGTCATTTCGATGGTGTCTGTTTTACTGCTATAGGTAACCGTGTGTGTACCGGGCACATTTTCGATTCTTTTGGCTGTAATTGGAACAGCATTTGGTGCGTCTTGATCCAATACCCACTCTGAATAATTTTGGTGTTCCTTGATGATGCCTTCGGCAAGAGATATGGCTGTTCCGCTAGGAGCATCCAATTTTTGAGTATGATGAATTTCTTCCATGGAAACTTTATACTCATCAAGCGGTCCCATCAACCTAGCTAATGTTCTATTAAGCTCAAAGAAGATGTTCACGCCCAAGCTAAAATTGGAGGCATAAATAAATCCGCCGTTTTCTTCTTTGCAAAGTGCCACGGCTTTATCATAGTTATGAAGCCACCCAGTAGTTCCCGAAACCACGGGTACACCATGCTTTAAACAATTGGCGATATTAAAAAAGGCTGCATTAGGAACGCTAAAATCTATGGCAACATCTGCTTGAGTGATATCATACCCACCTTCTTCCGAAGTGGCTATAACTATCGTGTGTCCTCTTTGTTTGGCAATGGCTTCAATTGCTTTTCCCATTCTGCCATATCCTAGAAGCGCTATTTTCATAATCTAAAATTTAAAATTTAAAGTGAGGCCCACGTCTCCTTTGTTGTTCAAATCATTAATCTTATAGTGGGGCCTTACAGTCAATGCATCATCCACATTAAACTGCATAAGGTGAGCATTTACATTGGCTTCTATGATATTTAAAACATAGAAACCTAAAGTAACCAGCAAGGAAATTTCCTTATTTCGTCTTAGTGTTTTTTGGGCTCTTACCAGACCATCATCGGTTACTACTCCATAAAATTCATCGGTAGTATAACCTGCTAGTCTGCTTTTATAGGCATCCCTATAACGGTCATATTCTCTATCGTTATCAAAATAGAAATAAAGACCACCGCCAATGAATGCATATACAATAGGGATTTTCCAATATTTTTTATTGTAAGCTTGTCCTAAACCAGGTAAGATGGCTGAATAGAATGCTGCTTTGGAAGGCGCTAAAGGGTCAATAGGCTTTTTGTCCATTGCCGCTTGCTCCACCACTAAATCCTCTGTATCAATATAAGATTTGGATTTTCGTACGTTTTGCTGCTCTTCTGTTTTTTCCTCATCGTTTTCTTGAGAAAAACAAACTGGAATAACAGAGATACAAAACAGAATTGTTATTATGAATAGCCTACTTGTCACGTTTTACAAGTTTCATGATACGGTTAAAGTCTTCTTCGGAATGAAAGGGGATGGTAATATTTCCTTTTCCTTTATTAGATACCTTAACGCTAATTTTATGACCAAAGTATTCTGAGAATTCCTTAATTCCTTTCTTAATATATTTCGGAATTTCTTTATCAATAGGATCCTTCTCGGGAGTATCTGAATGAAAGTTTCTTACCAAAGCTTCAGTTTCTCTAACCGATAGTTTTTTGGTAATAATTTTCTCATATAAATCCAATTGATCTGTCTGATCTTCAATGTTGATTAAAGCTCTCCCGTGTCCCATACTGATGAAACCATCGCGCATCCCAGTTTGGATGATTGGGTCCAATTTCAACAATCTGAGGTAATTGGCTATGGTAGAACGTTTTTTTCCCACACGATCACTCATTTGTTCTTGGGTCAAATTGATTTCGTCAATCAATCTTTGGTAAGAAAGAGCTATCTCTATAGGATCTAAATCTTGACGTTGAATGTTTTCAACAAGCGCCATTTCCAATGATTCTTGGTCATTGGCAATTCGGATGTAAGCTGGAATAGATTCCAGTCCTAATAATTTAGAAGCGCGAAAACGACGTTCTCCAGATACCAACTGGTATTTGTTGAAGTCTAGTTTTCTTACTGTTATGGGTTGAATAACACCTAATTCTCTAATGGAAGATGCAAGTTCTTTTAGAGATTCTTCGTTAAAATTTGTTCTAGGTTGAAAAGGATTGAGGTCTATGGCATTCATGTCCAATTCCACAATATTTCCTATAACCTGATCAGCATTTTTATCTTTTGCAGAAGAAATATCGTTATCAGGATCTTTTAATAAGGCTGATAACCCTCTACCTAAAGCTTGTTTCTTCGTTGCCTTCGCCATAAATTAGGAGTTTTTGGTAATGATTTCTTTGGCCAAACTTAAGTAATTTGAAGCGCCTTTGCTTGCTGCATCATAATTTATAATGCTTTCACCATAACTTGGGGCCTCACTTAAGCGTACATTTCGTTGAATAATGGTTTGAAAAACCATGTCGTTAAAATGCTTTTGTACTTCCTCAACTACTTGGTTTGAAAGTCTTAACCTAGCGTCATACATGGTCAATAGTAAACCTTCGATATCCAACTTTTGATTGTGTATTTTTTGAACACTTTTAATGGTATTTAATAGCTTGCCTAAACCTTCCAATGCAAAATATTCACATTGAATCGGAATAATTACAGAGTCGGCCGCAGTTAAAGCGTTCAACGTTAAAAGCCCTAAAGAAGGTGCGCAATCAATTAATATAAAATCATAATCATTTTTGATGTCTGCCAAAGCCTTTTTTAGCATGTATTCTCTTTCATCCTTATCAATCAACTCGATCTCTATAGCCACAAGATCGATATGTGCTGGAACGACATCTAAATTGGGAGTGTCTGTATTAATAATAGCTTCCTTAACATGGTTGGTATGCTCTAAAAGTTGATAGGTTCCAATCTCTACGGATTCAACATCAATACCTAAACCTGAAGTGGCATTGGCTTGAGGGTCTGCATCGATAAGAAGCACTTTCTTTTCTAAAACTCCTAGTGAAGCAGCTAAATTAACTGAGGTAGTGGTCTTTCCAACACCTCCCTTTTGGTTAGCAATAGCTATAATTTTGCCCATTAAACGATTTGGTTTTAATAGCGTAAAAATACAATTATTTATCAGTTTAGAAAACGTAAGTTGTTAACAGTATCTTAATTGATAAGTGCTTTATTTTAAGGCAATATTAACAATGCTTTGTGGGAACTTTTGTATTAAGTTGTATCTTTAGTCCACTATTTAAATCACAATTTATGAATCAATTTTATCATCAATCTAAAATGATGCTAGCCAGTTTATTGTTTTTGGCTGTCTCATTTTCTACTCAGGCCCAATTAAAGCAAACGGCGAGCGTAGAAGGTATCACAGAGTATCAACTTGACAACGGACTTAAAGTCTTATTATTTCCCGACAACTCTTCACAAACCATTACGGTGAACATTACCTATAAGGTAGGTTCAAGACATGAGGGTTATGGAGAAAAAGGAATGGCTCACCTTTTGGAGCATATGTTATTTAAAGGATCTACAAATCATACTGATATTCCTCAAGAATTAACAACCAGAGGGTCTCGACCTAATGGTACCACATGGTATGATCGCACCAATTATTATGAAACTTTTAATGCTACTGAAGATAATTTAGAATGGGCTTTAGATTTAGAATCTGACAGAATGGTCAATTCTTTTATTGCCCAAAAAGATTTGGAATCAGAATTTAGTGTGGTAAGAAATGAGTTTGAAAGTGGAGAGAATTCGCCTTCAGGTGTATTGATGGACAAAGTAATCGATGCTGCTTATTTATGGCATAACTATGGAAGTTCAACCATTGGAAACAAATCTGATATTGAGCGTGTACCCATTGAAAACTTACAAGCATTTTATAAAAAGTACTACAGACCGGATAACGCCATCTTAATGGTTACTGGTAAATTTGACAAGGATAAAACCTTAAAACTGATTGAAGAGAAGTTTGCTGGAATTAAAAATCCGGCAGAACCAGTAAGAAAATCTTATACAGTAGAACCAGCTCAAGATGGTGAGAAATATGTAACCCTAAGTAGAGTAGGGGATTTACAGATTGTTTCTGCACTTTATCACACCCCAGCAGGTTCTCATGAAGATTATGCTGCAATTGCCATAGCAGAGCAGATTTTATCTGATAATCCATCTGGGCGTTTGTATAAGGCTTTAGTAGATGGAAAAAAAGCATCAGGAATTTGGTCTTTTAGTCCGTTTACTCATGACCCTGGATTTATTTATTTTAATGTTAATGTGCCATCAGATAAGTCTTTGGATGAAGCTGAAAGTACATTATTGACTGTTTTGGATGATTTCTCCCAAAAGCCTGTGAGTCAGGAGGAATTAAATAGAGCTAAGGCTAATCTTTTAAAGCAAATTGACCAAATAAGTAGAAACTCTTCTTATTTAGGAACTTACATGAGCGAATTTATTGGTGCTGGAGACTGGAGATTGGCATTTATTCACCGTGATCGTATTGAAACGATGACTGTTGAAAAAGTAAATGCAGCGATTCAAAGATATTTTATCAAAACCAATAGAACAGTAGGGAAGTTTATTCCAACCAAAACACCAGTAAGAGTAGAGATAGAACATACAGAAGGCCTGGAAGATTTGGTTTCTTCCTATAAGGGAAGAGAAGGATTTGATGCAGGAGAGGCTTTTGACCCATCTTATGACAATATCAACCAACGTTTGGTACAAGGTACTTTGAGTAACGGTATTGAGTATGGATTCATTAAAAAGAACAACCGTGGAAATACTGTGAACCTTTCATTCGTTCTTAGAGCAGGAAACTTAGATCAATTAATGAATATAGGATTGGCAGATAGTTATACCGCAAGAATGTTGAATAAAGGAACTACTTCAAAATCAAGACAGGAAATTGAAGATAAGTTAAGTGAATTAAAATCATCTATTAACTTTAGCGGTAGTAATGGGCGCCTTTATGCTCGAGTAAGTTCAACTGAAGAAAACCTAAAATCAACATTGGACTTAATGGTTGAAATGTTGAAGGATCCTGATTTTAAGCAAGAAGAACTTGACAAAATCAAAACGCAAGATTTGGCAAGAATTGAATCCAGCAAAACGGAACCTACTTTCTTGGCTGGAATGAAATTGAGGCAAATTAATCAACAATATCCAAAAGGACATCCAATGTATGCTATGTCTCTTGAGGAGAATATCGAGGCTATTAATGATGTCACCATTGAAAAGATTAAGAAGTATTACAACACTTTCTACGGATTATCAGATTGGTCTAGTGTGGTAGCTATCGGTAATTTGGATGAAGCATTCTTGAAGACTTATTTTGTAGAGCAATTCAAAGATTTTAAATCGGGATTGAAATACAAAAGAGTTGCCGACAAATATTTCGAAAACAAAGCTGTAACTGACGAAATTTTAACACCAGATAAGAAAAATGCCTTTACTGTTGGAGCCTTAACTTTTGAGGCGAGTCAATATGACGAGGATTTTGCAGCCTTGGAAATGGCTGGAGCTATTTTTGGTGGTGGTTTCTTAAACTCTAGAATCGCTACGAGATTGCGTCAACAAGACGGTGTGAGTTATGGAGCAGGAGGTAGTGTTAATGTAGATGGCAATAAGGATGATAAATCGTCTTCTATATTTGTTTATGCTATTTATGCACCTGAGAATGAAGCTAAGGTAAAACTTGGATTTGAAGAGGAAGTTGCTAGATTTATCAATGAAGGTATTACCGAAGAGGAATTGAAGAATGCCAAAGAAGGTTGGATTCAAAATGAGAGTGTCTCAAGAGCGAAAGATAATGAGTTGCTTAACACAATCAGTAACAATATGTATTATGACAGAGACATGAATTTCCAAAAAGACATTGAAGAAAAGGTTAAAAAATTAACCGTGAAAGATGTTAATAAGGCGATCAAGAAATACTTCAAGACATTTGATCAGTGGACTGTAGTTTATGCTGGAGATTTCGAAAAAGCCGATATCAAAAAGGAAGAAGAAAAAGTGGATTAATATATTTTGATACCATTTGAAATAAAAAGCCCATCTCTTGAGATGGGCTTTTTTATTGTAGTCAAATTAAGACTTATTTTTCTGATTGGGAAGATTGAATCCTTTCCGCATTTTTAAGTTGTGTAGGGTTTACTTTGGGTTCGTTTTCATTGGCCGGTTTTTCAGTAACCTGAGTAGGATCTACATCAAATAATTTGGAGTAATACCAATCTAAAGCAACAAAGGTGGCTAAATATCTGTCTTTTGGAGCTCTTCTGATTTTTGTTCTTAATGGAGCGGCAATTAATGGCGCTCTCATACTGTTGGTCGCAACCAGGGCTTTAAAAGTAGTTTGGAAATCTTTATCTGAAAAATTGTTGCTTACACATTCAAAGATAGGTGCTTGGTAATTCACCGAGTGGTCTTCGTTAAATAATCCAGCTTCGGCTTTAAGGGCTTCAAACACTTCCATAGAATGTGGTGAAACAGCAGCTTGATAATCCATTCTTCTATTGTTTACATTAGCAAGAAAGGAGCTGTATGCTTTGGGTAAATTATTGGTTGACTGATTGAAATATTTTTTAATGTCTTCCTCAAAACTCAATACAGCCTCTTCAAATAACTTGGTGTTTGTATTAGGACAGTTTATGCTGGAACCATCTTGGGCAAATTTATAATCAAGCGTTGGTTTGGTTTCCGTTTTACAACCAAACAGGCTTATTCCTAAGGCGATAACAAATACTTTAATCATCGTGTGTTTCATAATGTAATTTTTATTCGGTTTTTAATCTATTTTGTTCTTGGGGGTCAGAAATTCTTTTTTCAATAATGGGTTCTAAAAGGGTTTTTCGAGGAGCCATTTTTAAGAAGGGATATAGCTCCAGTTGGTCGGTCATTTGGTCCTGAGGGTTGATGTATTTATTGGTTCCTACCAGTACCAATTCCTTATTGTCAAACTGTTCCAGTTCTTTTTGGGAACTTTCCTTAATTTTTTTCTGGATAACGCCATCTTTAAGTTGCGTTAAAAAGCCGCCTCCGGCCTCAATATCTTTAAAAATGTCCAAGGCTTTTTGGGCTAATTGGTTAGTGAGTGTCTCTATGTAGTAGGCTCCTTCTGTAGGATTGACGACTTTATCGAGATAGCTTTCATGTTTAAGCACTAACAATTGGTTTAAGGATATGCGCTCTCCAAAATCATTTACCTTTTTAAAAACGGTATCATAAGCCAAGTTGTTGATGGTATTGGCACCGCCTAAAATAGCACTCATGCATTCTGTTGTGGTGCGCAGCATGTTGGCATTATAATCAAATAGCGTTTTGTTTCTTTTTGTGGGTTGTGCAAAAATATGGCAAGAGCTGTTTGCTTGATATTCTTTTGATAGACATTCCCAGAGCAGCCTCATGGCCTTCAGTTTGGCAATCTCAAAAAAGTAATTGGAACTAATGGTCATTTTAAAGGAGAATTCCAGTTCCTTCATTTCTTTTTCCGTGCTGTTTGAAGTCAAATGGTCTAAATAGGCATTGGCATGTGATAAGGCGTAAGCCAATTGCTGGGTTATATTGGCTCCAGCATTTTGATACAAAGCAGCGTCAATACTTATTTGTTTGGTGTTTTTGATAATTGCTTCAAACTTTTGGTGGTCATCCTTTAAGTTTGTGAACCAATTACCGCTCCTGGCCAAATTCCCAATGATGTCGGTTTCTAAGTTTGAATTGGGATGGGTTTTTTTGACCTCTGCTACCAATTCAGGATTAAGAAATTGAAATTCAAAATAAAGAAGCGTTTCCTTAGGAATACCTTCAAGCAGTCCCTTAATGTCGATATCCTTTTGAGGAAGGATAAATTTGATCGTATCTGCTCCCTGTCTAAGAAGCGCTATGGCATGCTGGTTAGATTTTTCAACGTCTGCTACAAAGATGGTTTCACATATTTGCCATTGTGTGCAATCCACTGATTTTTCGATGGGCAGATTTTCAATATCCTCTGAAACATAAAAAGGTTTGACGTCAATACCTTCATTGGAATGCCATATTAAAAGGTCATTATAGTCGGCACCTTTTAAGTCAAACTGTAACTTTTGCTTCCATTGTTTTGAAGAAATATTGGGGAATTCGTCAAAAAGTGATTTACTCATCATGTTTTGTTTTTACAAGGCTGTCCTGGTATTCAATGATGTAAATTTCTTCGTTTTCCCGTTTCATATAGTAGGTTTCCCTAGCCAGTTTTTCAACACCTTCCTCAGTGCTTAGCTCCTTAATAGCCTTTTTGTCTTTATTGATTTCATTTTGATAGTATTCCTTTTCATTTTCAAGTTCATTAATATCTGAATTCAGCTCGTAGTGAATCAAAAACGAATTGGCATCGAAGAAAATCATCCAAACCGCAAATACAACGAGTATCAAAACAAAAATGTTTCTAAAGGGTTTCAGGTATTTGTTGTTTTTAATGCCCATATCAAATAAGACGTTCGTTAATGATGGTTTTCACAATATCAACGGCTACTGTATTGTATTTGTTATTAGGAATAATAATGTCTGCATATTCTTTTGAGGGCTCTATAAATTGCTGATGCATGGGCTTCAGAGTACGTTGATACCTAGTGAGCACTTCGTCAATGTCTCTGCCTCTTTCTGAAATATCCCTTTTTAACCTCCTTATCAAGCGTTCATCACTATCGGCATGAACAAATATTTTGATGTCAAACATGCTCCTTAACTCAGGATTGGTTAGTATCAAAATACCCTCAACAATCATCACTTTTCTTGGGTGGGTCACTATGGTATCTCCTGTTCTGTTATGTTTGACAAAAGAATAGACGGGTTGCTCTATGGTCTCTCCTTTTTTTAATTCTTTTAAATGCTCTTCCAGCAATTCAAAGTCTATGGACCTTGGGTGGTCAAAATTGATGGCGGTTCGTTCTTCAAAAGTCAAGTGGGAGGTCTCCTTGTAATAAGAATCTTGAGTGATGATTCCAACCTCACCTTCTGGCAGTTCTTCTAGAATTTGGTTGACTACAGTGGTTTTACCACAGCCTGTTCCTCCAGCAATACCTATAATTAACATGAATGATGCATTTAAATAAGTAACACAAATTTAAATATTTGGAACAAATGTCACCGTTCAATTTTGGAAACTTGTTTAGGAGTTATTAACGTCTCATTGGTATTGCCCCAAGAATTGGTTACATAGTTAAGAATATCTGCCACTTCTTCATCCGAAATTCCTAAAGGTGTCATAACGCTGTTATAGGTTTGTCCGTTGACGGTGATTTCTCCCTGCTGGCCATATTTGACGACATGTATGGCACGGGGAATGTCTTCCATCAAGAAATCAGATTTTGCTAGGGGAGGAAACACGTTTTTTACACCTTGTCCTTCCTGCATGTGGCAACTGATGCAATAGACGTCATAAAGTTGCTTTCCTTTTTCCATGCTGGCCTTTAAGTTTTTCTCTGATTTACTTCCTTGATTTGAATTGTTGCAACCAACCATGAAGGTGGCGGTCAATAGAAGGGCTTTAAAAATATGTCGCATAGGTTAACGCTGGAGCTTAATAATTCCTAATCCTTCTATACCAGCATAGATGTAGCCATCTGGGCCTTGTTCTAGAGAACGAACTCGTCCTATGCCTTCTAGAAGTTTCTTTTCTTTTACCACGGAATTTCCGTCTAAAAAGCAAAGTGCAAGATACTGAAATTTCAGGGAACCGACTAACAGATTTCCTTTCCAATTGCCATATTTATCACTGGTTATAAAAACCATACCGCTAGGGGCAATTGAGGGGTCCCAATAATGAATGGGCGGTTCTATGTCGGGTAGGGTGGTGTACGGCGTTAACTGAGAGCCGTTGTAGTTTTTTCCGAAACTTGCTTTAGGCCAGCCGTAGTTCTTTCCGGTTTTGATGATGTTTATTTCATCACCTCCCATGGGGCCATGTTCATGGATCCAGATGTCTTGGGTGACCGGGTTGCGTTTCATTCCCTGCGGATTTCTATGGCCGTAGGTGTAGATGGCTTTTTTGGCATTTGATTGGTTGCTAAAGGGGTTGTCATCAGGGATGGTGCCATCGTCGTTGAGACGGTATATTTTACCGCCATCCCTAGTGATATCTTGCGGGTTTACGTCTCTATTGCCACGTTCGCCAACACTGAAATAGAGATAACCTTGGTCGTCAAATTCTATTCTGGAACCAAAATGCCTGCCGTCTGTGGAATTGGGTTGTGCCTTATATAGTAGTTGTTTGTCTACCAATTGGTTGTTTTTTATACGGGCCCTCATGAGTGCGGTATGGCCTCCTTTTTTATCTCCTGCTGGGGAGGCGTAAGTAAAATAGAGCCAGCCATTTTGGGCATAATTGGGATGAAGTTGCAGGTCTAGTAAGCCCCCTTGGCCTCTTACATAGATTTCTGGAAGTCCCTTGATATCGGTTTTTTTACCGTTGATGAAATGAACGAGTTTGCCTTCTTTTTCGGTGTAAAGAATGGAGTTGTCTGGGAGAAATTGAAAGCCCCAGGGGATGTGGAGATCTGGAACGATGAGCTCATAGGACAGCTCTTGGCTGCCTTGATTGGCCGCTAAGGTTTTCTTTTTTTTCTGTTGGCAAGAACCTGTAAGTATGGCGCCTAACAACAGTGGGATAACCATTTTTTTTATCATAGTTCTGGGATTTCTATAAAATTAAAAATAATATTGTTTGAAATTCGAGAAATAACAATATCTTTGCAGTCCAAAATTCGGGGTGTAGCGTAGCCCGGTTATCGCGCCACGTTTGGGACGTGGAGGCCGCAGGTTCGAATCCTGCCACCCCGACAGAAAGCTGAACAGAAATGTTCGGCTTTTTTTATGCTTTTTATTTGGTTTATGGAAGTCCCTAGTTTGAGTAGGAAATTTTTTTATTTTTGAAGGCCCATACATAAACTAATTAAACACCTTAGAGCGTTTAACGCCTGTTGTAACAACTTATGAGAAGAGCCCTAATACTATTAATTGTTGTACTGACGTCAAATTTAACTGAAGCACAATTTATTAAAGAAAAATCGATAAATGCGCAAATTGGATATGGCTTAAGTGCCCCAAATAATAGTGTTGATAATATCGTGAACGATGGATTTTTTGCCCAAGGGGAACTAGTGTTGAAAGTAACTTCTTGGTTCCAATTAAGACCTTATGTAGGTTTTATTTTTACAAACTCTGATGGAAAAGATCTAGATGATAATCCAACCGACGAAAAAGCGGAAACAAAGGCATTTTTGCTTGGTGGCAAAGTAAGATTACTTGCGCCAATTCCTTGGGTAGCACCTTACTTTGAAATTGGGATAGGTACTTCAATTGGAAAATTTGAAACATTTACGGCTTTCGACAATATTGACAAGGGCGGCATTATTTATCACATACCGATTGCAATCGGTTTGGCATTAGGAAAAAATAATAATGTTGATGTAGCAATTTCCTACAATATTCAACCGTCTGTAGAACAGTACGTTGGTGCATTTGCGATAGGACTAACATTTCCGCTTAATAAAAAATAATCTTGTACAATACAGTATTTGAAAAATGGCTTCTGATTTTGCTATTGCCAGTTTGCACTTCGTGCTTGTGTCATAAAAGAAAATACTTGGAGACAAAAGCGCCTACTTTTTCATATATTAACTGTTGTGGCGCAATTAATAAAAACATTTTGAATTTAAACAAAGCCCTTTTTTTGCCGATTTTATTTTTGCTGTTTAACTGCAATCTGAAACAGCAACGAACTGAAAAAAAACTCAATTCTGAATCTGAATTGAAAACTTGGTCGGAATCGGAAACTCCAAATTATAAGGAGGATGTTTCTGAATTTGCTATGAATTTTTTACCGAAAGGAGCAACTTCTTTGGACTCAATTCCCGGAAACATCATTAAAGGATTTAGAGAATTAAGAACTATTGACAAAAGTGCTCACAAAAAATATGTGACTTTGGTTTTTACCAAACTTTATGCTGAGCATTTACTATGTTGTCATCAATCCTATGTCATTGAACATTTCCCCAAGGACAAATCGGAATATGATTTTCACAAGCTAACTATGGTAAATGAGTTTGCTTTTATGTCAAATTATCTGGACAATGAAAAATTACCTGAAATTTGGACTTCAGGAATTATCGAAAAATGGTTGGCTGAAAATCCAGAGTTGTTGGAATTTGAACCAATTAAAAAATATAATCAATCCATCAAAACAATTTCTGAAAAGATTAAGAATGGTGATTATTGGGACAATTAAAAAGAACATACTATGCGACCACAAAGACCATAGTTCATTGAATCTAATTTTTCTCACAAGAACTTCTCACAATTTTGCTACCTTAGTTTTTTACCATTAGTGATATAATATGAGATTAACATTGATTTTTATTCTGTTTGCTTATTGGGGTTTCGCCCAAGAAAAACCAATTGTTTTTTACAATGAAAGTGGGGAGAAAGTAAATAGACGGAAATTCATAGAGGCTAAAGATTATAGTAAAAATTTAGACTTATATTTTGAAAATGATACAACTCAAATAGGTTTGTTGGTAACAAGAGAAAAATTCGGTCAGCTCGATGAAAGTACATTTGAGAATCTCAAATCATACTTGACAGAATTGACCGACAAAACAATTGACTCAACTCAAAATATTGTGATAAACTATTTAACTGCATTTCCGAAAAAAGCTGATAACACCAAATCAAGTTCTACCTGGAATGTTTTAGATAAGGACTATTTAAAAAAACTTCATAAAATTGCTGATATAAATCAATTTTGGATAAATTCACCTGAATCTGACAATCTTGAATATTACCATCAAAATAAAATTAATTGGATAGCAGATAAAGAGAGTTTATTTGAAAAATTATTTTTTCCTTACGAAATAAGATATGGAAATTTTATTCTGATTAAACCAGACGGAAAGTTTTATTATTATCTAGGAGAGCATAGTAAATATGAAATTTGGGAAAAATCGAAAAAGTATTTTAATTAAAAAACGATTTGCCAACACTGTGAAAAATTATTGATTGCTTCTAGGATATTTGGAAAATCCTAGCAGATTTTCCTCTGGTTTGTTCCATATTTACTAAGTTAGTTTTTTTTTGAATATAGAACTATCCTAACACAAACCGTTAGCCGCAATATCAATAAAAAATGTGATTTTGATTTTAAGAACACTTAAATCAAAAAAACAAGCAGTTTTATGCTTAGTATTAAATAATGAAAAAAATAATAATCACACCGTTTTTAATTGTCATTGGAATATTGGAAGTATTGCTCTTCTTTATGGCATTTTACTACCTGCTAATTGATAATAATGGAGGAAAAGCTTTGGGAGGAACAATTGCCTTTATAGGATTTATATTATTTTTCATTATTTTAGTTATTGAGCAATCTATTCTCATAAATAGAAAAGAAATAAAAAAGCAAAGTATCTGGATTATTGAAACCATAATTTTGATTTGTCTAGCTATTTACATTTGCATAAACGGAATATCTATTGGCTAAAAAAATCATCAGCTAACACTAGGTGAAAATAAAGCCAAATTAGTTGCTTGAAGATACAACTACCCTTCCACAAACCGTTATTTCAAGCTAAAAAATGCACTGCAAAAATGAAAAACATACTTTTTATCTTCTTAATCATTTTATCGGTCTCTTGCCAAGATAAAAAGAATGATAAGCCAGCATCTCAAATTGAAAAGACGAAAGATTTAGCAGATAGGTCATTTATCAAAAAATTGGACAGTTTGTATGATATAGGTGTTTTTAATGGCTTTTCTGCTGCGGTAGTGGATACAACGGGCATACTATACAATCAAGGGTTTGGATATGCTGATGTAGATAATAGGGCAAAATTTACAGAGAACACAATCATCAATATTGCTTCTATTTCTAAAGTCTTTGTGGGAGTTGCGCTTTTAAAAGCAGAAGAATTAAGTCTTATAGATTTAGACGACCCCATCAACAAATATTTACCATTTGAGGTTGTAAACCCCAATTTTCCAAATGAACCAATTACGGTTAGGCAATTGGCTACGCATTCAAGTTCTATTATCGATACCGATATGTATATGCAGACGGATTACATCAATAAGGACGACGTAGATATAGCTGAAAATCTAAAAGAAAAATATGGCTTGTATTATCAAAACCCTTCAAAGGATTGGGTTCCTTTGTCGCAATACCTTGAAAAACTTTTAGATAAAGGAGGTGCGCTTTATGATGCTTCAACTTTTGCAAACAGAAAACCCGGCAAAGTTTACGAATACAGCAACATTGGAACTGCTTTATGTGCTTTGGTTATTGAATATGCATCCAAGCAACCATTTAACGAATTTACCAAAGAATATATTTTTAGCCCTTTGGATATGTCATCTACTGGTTGGTTTTTTGAAGAAGTAGATCGTGCGAAGTATTCAAAATTATATTATGATGACCAAGTTTTGCCATATTATAAAATCCTTTCTTATCCCGACGGTGGCCTTATAACTTGTAGTACAGATTTGAGTAAATTTTTAGTGGAGCTAATCAAGGGCTATTCTGGAAAGGGAACCATTTTAAATACTGATAGCTACAACGAATTTTTTAAATCCCAATTAAAGGAAAAAGCGTTTAAGAAAGCAAATTACAATGTGGGAATCTTTATAGAGAAAGAATTGGCTTATCATGAGATTGGGCATACTGGTGGCGACCCAGGAACGAATACCCTAATGTATTTTAATACGGAAACCAAAAAAGGAAAAATACTTATTTTAAACACTGACTCTAATAAGGAAAATAGTATGGATGTTTATTGGGGTATTTGGAAAACACTTGATGAATTTTAAAAATCCCGCAGGTAACAAAGCACTGGGTTTTTATACTATTTCGTTTAGTTCTATTGTGCCATACGGCGTTGGTTCTACAGTTTGTGCTTGGTGCTGGCGGATTTTATTCATTTTATGCGTGTCTACTTACGGTATTCAATAATTTGTTGGTCTGCTAGTCTCGACATCATGGATGAATCATGAATAGGATGCTGCATTTTTCCATTATCATATTCATGGCACAACTTCAAGATCATTTAGGGGTTGTTAAGGTTTTAGGATTTCGTTTGAAATATTCCTAATTCTCTGGGATAGTTGCGTATTCTTATGGGGGTTCCATATATATGTGGTAATTTTGTATAAATCATTGAAAAATAATTTATTATGAGTCGAGTAAAGGAAGACGATACGGTAAAAGTACATTACACTGGAAAGCTAAAGAACGGTCAAGTTTTTGATACATCTCTTCAAAGAGAGCCTCTAGAGTTTACTTTGGGCCAAGGAATGTTGATTCCTGGGTTTGAAAATGCCGTGGTAGGAATGGAAGTGAATGAAAAGAAAACTACAGAAATCCCGATGGACCAAGCCTACGGAGATATTAATAAAGAATTGTTCCACAGAGTAGAAAGGAATCAATTGCCTCAAGACATTACACCAGAATTAGGGATGGGATTAACTTCTCGTTCTGAGGATGGGAGAGAGCACCAATTTAAAATCGTTGATGTAAAAGATGATCACATCATAGTTGATGGGAACCACCCATTGGCTGGACAAGATCTTACTTTTGAGTTAGAGCTTGTAGAAATTTTATAAGTTACAAAGAGCCCATAATTCACGGCAAAAAATATTGAAAACCACAGTTTAAACTGTGGTTTTTTGTTTTAATTCCATCGTGTATTTTCAATAATCCCTTTAGGACCTAGTTAGCTAGGTGACTAATTAAAATTTACTAACTTTATTTAGCCTAAGCTTTTACTTCTAGAAGTATAGGGACAATGGATTAAAACAAGTTAAATTCGGCGTCTATTATTAAAAAAAATGGGTGTCTAAAATTTAAATTTAAATGAACAATAGACTGACCATACTCCTTTCACTTTTTCTGGTTTCAATCACATTTGGACAAGAGAAAAGAGTGATATCGAAAATTGATTCGACAAAAACATCTGAAATAGTTCTCATTCAAGAACTAACTGTTAAAGCATCCATTGATGCGGTTTGGGATGCCTATACTACTAAAAAAGGTTGGGAAAGTTGGGCTGTGCCGCTTGCAGAAATAGATTTGAAAGTAGGAGGATTTATTAAAACAAATTATAACGAACAAGGCCAAATTGGGGATAGCACAACCATTGTCACCCATATTATAAACTATGTACCTAAGAGACTTTTAACTCTCCAAGCTGAATTAACCGACAATTTTCCCGATTTTATGAAAGACGATGCCAAGGATTTTTATAATGTCATTTATTTTGATGAGTTAGAAAATGGAAGCACACATATTAAATCATTCGGAATTGGATATAAAAACACGCCAAAATATCTCTCATTAATGAATTATTTTATTCCTGCCAATGAAAAGACCTTGCTACGTTTGATAGCTTACTTGGAAAACGATTGAAAAAGTGTAAAACTGCAATTTGCATGATATTATGAAGAAAGATTAAACCTATCTCTAAATTTGAAAGCAGTTAATATGGCTCAATGAACATCCTTTAAATCATATTTAAGGTTAAGGCTAAAACATACGGAAAGTAATGACACTAGAAGAATTAGGATATACTTTAGAATTTGAAAATTATAGAAAGGAACAAAATCTTGATTCTTTTGGAGTGGGCCGTGTTATCTCAGAGCACAAGGAAAGATACGTTGTAAAAACCAGTGACAAAGAATATGATGGTGAAATAATTGGGAACTTGCGTTTTACAGCCCAAAGCAGGTCTGATTTTCCCGCTGTGGGTGATTGGGTTGCGATTTCTGAATATGATGAAAATAAGGTACTTATTCATTCTGTTTTTCCAAGGAAAACGATTATTGAACGGCAAGCCGTAGGAAAACAAGGGGAGAAACAAATTATAGCGACAAATATCGATTATGCCTTTATTGTTCAGGCTGTTGATAGGGATTTTAATATCAACCGAATTGAAAGGTATTTGACCATTTGCAATACATCTAACGTAAAGCCAATTATTATTCTCAATAAAATTGATTTGATAAATGAAAGCGCTTTATCAAAGCTGATAACAACTGTTCAAGAAAGGATAAAACAAGTACCCGTATTCCCCATAAGCAATGCGTCACGACAAGGATTTGAAAAACTGATAAAGCATATAGAAAAGGGTAATACCTATTGTTTGTTAGGCTCATCGGGAGTAGGGAAATCAACCCTTTTGAATAGCCTTTTGGGGAAGCAATTGATGAAAACCAATACCATTAGTGCAAGCACGAGCAAAGGACGACACATTACAACGCACCGTGAATTATTGGTGCTCGAAAATGGCGGCATTCTTATTGACAATCCGGGAATGAGAGAAGTGGGAATTGCAGATGCTACCGATGGATTAGAATTGACATTTGAAGCTATAATTGCATTGTCCAAAGATTGTAAGTTTAAAGATTGTACCCATACGTCTGAAGTGGGTTGTGCCGTTTTGAAAGCAGTTGAAAGTCATGATATAGATAAATCGTCCTACGAAAACTTTTTGAAAATGGAACGTGAAAAGGAGCACTTTGAGTCAACAGTTGCTGAAAAACGCAAGAAGGACGGGGATTTTGGGAAAATGATAAAGAATTATAAAAAGCGAAATAAGCACAACAATATTTAAAAGTAATTGTTTATCCTCCTCTAATTCTGAAAACCCGTGGTATTTTTGGTGTTCATCAATTTGCTCAAATTGAAACTTGAAAATGACATAGAAACAGTTACCGCACCTTAAAAAAACTTAATGGATCATTATATTTTCAAATCGGATAGACTGGGATTTAGAAATTGGACTGAGGAGGACAAATCTAAAATGGGAATGATTAACTCGGACCCTAAAGTGATGGAGCATTTTCCGTCAATACCAACTCAAAAACAGACGGATGAATTCATTGACAGAATGAGAGATCAATTTTCTAAAAATGGATTCTGCTATTTTGCTGTTGACAAACTTGAAAATAATGAATTCATAGGCTTTATTGGAATTGCAGAACAAACTTTTGAGTCAGATTTTACCCCCTGTGTAGATATAGGGTGGAGATTGGCTCAAGCTGAATGGGGAAAAGGATTTGCAACAGAAGGCGCAAAAAAATGCTTAGAATTTGGATTTAATGAGATGGGACTGGAGAAAATAAAATCAATCTGTCCTGAGATTAATACCCGATCAGAAAAAGTAATGAAAAAAATAGGAATGAAAAAATCTAAAAGTTTTAATCATCCCTTTCTTTTTGAATATAAAGAATTAGAAAAGTGTGTGCTTTATGAAATTGAAAAATAACGTTTGGAAATATAAAACTGAGCTAAAAATTGTGATTTCTAGCAACATATCTGTAGTAACAAAGCAAAAATGAAAAACTATTTAGCAACCTTTGGTATACTGACGGAAGAGGAAATAGATCTATTTGAGAGAAAGGTTGTCCATAAAAAATTAAAAAAGGGAGATTTTTTTATCAAAGAGAGGCAAACCTGTCAAGAGGTAGCTTTTGTAACCTCTGGATTGTTCAGGTCATTTTATTATTCATCGTTAGAAGAGGAGGTAACTTATTGTTTTACATTTTCCAACTCGTTTGTTAGTGCCTATTCTTCATTTTTATCCCAATCTAAAACTGTTGAGAATATTCAAGCTTTAACTGATATTGAACTTTTATCCATACCACGTCATGAAATTTTACAATTGGAGCAATCTAGTGTGAATTGGTTGAAATTTTTTAAACATTTAGCAGAACAAGAATATATCCAGATGGAAAAAAGAATTTTCTTGTTGCAAAAGGAATCCGCTGAAAAACGGTATCTCGACTTACTCCATAACCATCCCAAATTTTTACAATTAATTCCTCTTAACTTTCTGTCATCTTATTTAGGGATATCACAAAGACATTTAAGCCGGATAAGAAAGTCGATATCGAATTAGACAAATGTCCTTTCAAAGCTTTTTGATTGTGTAGTTCTTTGTGAAAAACATAGAACAATCATGAAACAAGTATTAATAATCAATGGACACCCCGATAAAGAAAGTTTTAATTATGCTTTATCAGAGGCCTATAAAAAGGGAGTAAATACATCTAACGCAATGGTCACTCAGATTAACATTTCAGAATTGGAATTTAATCCTAATTTAAAGTTTGGTTACCGTAAAAGAATGGACTTGGAACCTGATTTAGTGGCGGCCATTGACAAAATCAAAAAGGCAGACCATATGGTATGGCTATTCCCTATGTGGTGGTATGGTTATCCCGCAATTATGAAAGGTTTTGTTGATAGAACCTTTCTTCCTGGAATCACTTATCAACCTATTGAAGGAAAACCGCTCCCAGAAAAACTCTTGAAAGGAAAGTCCGCCCGTTTAATCATCACAGCTGATACGCCAAAATGGTATGATTTCTTAATTATGAAGCGACCTGCCATAAATCAATTCAAGAAGGGCACTTTGCAATTTTGCGGTATCAACCCGGTTAAGGTGACTTACATCGCGACCATGAAGAACTCCAGTTCCGATTTAAGAGAAAAATGGTTAAGAAAAATATCGGTATTAGGAGAACAACTCAAATGACTTTACTCATAATAGGGTGTTTTTATAAAGTGCTCATTATTAGTTTCTTTTTCTATCTTTAAGCGAGAATAAATAACAAAGAAGGGATTGTTGAAATGTAGATTTTATTTCAATGAACCAAAAATAAACTATAAATGAACAAAACCTATTTCTCGCTTTTTTTGACCCTTTTTTTAAGTCAGATGCTTCTAGCACAGGATTATCAAGTGTATAAGTCAAAAAAGGACACCACTTTTGTGTCATCCCATTTAGGCTACGAGAAGAAGATCTCAATCATATTGCCAGATGACTGGCAAAATAACAATCAAAAAAAATACCCGTTGGTTATAATTTTTGATAGGCAAAATAAAAGAAGTTACGGTCAGATTGTAAACACCATAGATTATTTAACGGCTGCAGAACAAATGCCTCGTTCTATTATTATGGGCATTGAGTCTGATAATTCTAAACGAATAAGTGAGGCGAAAAGCCCCAAGTCTTCTAAAGACGGTAAAGCACATCTCAATGAAAAATTTCTCTTTGATGAAACTATAAAATTGGCCGAAACAAAATACAAAGCAAGTTCGTTTAGAGTCTTAGTTGGTCATTCCTGGTATGGTCATTTTAGCACATCCATGTTTGTTAAGAATATTCATCGTTTATCCGCGGTGATAGCCTTAGATCCATTTTTTAAGCAAGAAAACATTTCTCTAACTGATTCCCTTTCGGATTTAAACAAACGCGAATTAGAGCACACCAAATACTTCCTTTATGCCATAGGCAAAGATTATCCTCAAGATTATAAAGCTGTTGAAAAGGTTAAAGTTGAAAATACCAATTCAAAACTTGATATTCGAGGAACTTATTTTCCCAAAGCATTTCATCATGCCGTTCCGGGCTTGGGAATTGGGGAGGCCTTATATGATTTATTTGAATATTGGTCCGTTCAGCAATATACTTTTTTTGAACCCTCAAATAAAAATGTTGACTTATTTGATGAATTAAAAGGCAATTTGATCAATCATTATGGCTCTAACTTGGATTTTTCGTTGGGTGTCTTGAATGGGAAAGGTTGGGGTTTTTACAATGACGAAGATTACCTGAAGGCTATCAAGGTTTGGGAAGAACTCATTAATCAATATCCAAGCTTTTCTGAAGCTTACCTTTATATCCTAGATGCCCAACAACAATTGAATCAGGATACTTCAGAAACCATAAGCAAATTCAAAGAGAGCTTGAAACAATCTCAATTTTATTCAAAAGAAGAAAAGGAAGAACTACTTTCTGAATTAAAATAATGACATATCTACCTCATTTATAGCGACATGAGAATCTAATTTTTATAACTTTAACAAAATTCAATTCCTGTTCCTAGAAAATAGCAAATCCTATTATTGAATCACCTAGTCCTTTTAGATGTTACTAAATTGGTTGGGTTTTATTGTTGGAGAGCGTGGAATTTAAAGTTAAATGAACTGGAATCAATAACATTTTGAAAATGGAAATACAGATAAAACCTGAATTAAGAATGGGAGGCCTCCTTTTAGGTTTAGGAGCCTTAATAACCATAATCTGCATACTTCTTGAGGTCAATGCGGGATGGGCATCACTGGTTGTTGAAATGAAAAGGACAGATTTGGAAGCTGGGAAATTTCTCTACGAAAATTGGGATGAAATGAATTCTATTTGGAATTGGGCCCTATATGGGAACGTATTTTTGGCTTTGTCATCTATGATTCTTTTTAAGGTCAACCAGAAAATAGGTTGGTTTCCATTAAGCCTTTTTTGGGCAGTGTATTTTTTAGGAAGTTTAATACTCATTATTTCATTTGCACTTAGTTTAGGTAGCTATCCTCATGCTTTCAAGGTCTTAGATGATGAATTGTATCTGTTTGAGGCTTTGCGTGGGGCCCCTCTTTTTCTTTTTAATTTGGGAGCTTTATTTCAAACAAGTGTCTTTATCATATATTTTTTTGAAGGATTCAGCAAAAAGGGTAGGGTACCTCAATGGATAGCCGGTATAACACTTTTACTTATGGTCGGTTCTTTTGTTGCAGTCATTCTTGGAGCAGTGTCCTTTGCTGTTTTTGCTATAACATGTTTTGTTCCGCCATTAGTTTTAGGTCTCTTCTACATGAAGGAAACTCGGAAGACCAAATAGTTAAGCCATATAAATTTATTAACTTATAAGACATTATTCAAAATCATTGGATATGTTACTGATGGTTTTGAATTTGAAATCAATAAAAATGAAAAGAATATCCATTTTACTTCTCATAGGGTTAGCTTTTAGTTGCTCCGAACCTGTCCGTCACGATATGGTCATAGAAAATATTCATTTTTTTGATGGTCATAAAGATCAAGGTGTTGTGAACATTGCTATTAATGGAGATACCATTGCTGCCATTTCATCCACAAAGCTCGAAAGTGATTCATTGGTTAATGGGAATGGAAAATTTTTAATGCCTGGTTTGGTGAATGCCCATGTACATGCTTCCAAATTAGAAGATTTAAAAGCTGGATTTCCTCTGGGTATCATGTATTTGTTGAACATGCATACTGGATTGGAAGACAGGGAAAGTAAATGGAAGCATATGTCAAGCGATTCTATTGGCTATTCAATCCTCTATGGATCGGGTCATGCAGCAACCGTTCCTGGAGGACATCCCACTCAATTTAGTCCTGATATGGAAACCATCAATGATTCCCTTTCAATTCAAGAATGGGTAGACCATCGCATTGTAAATGGCGTCGATTATATTAAAATAATTCATGTGGATCACGGATTTATGGGAGATCCTGCTCCACCTAGTTTAAGTTATAGGCAAATCAAAGACATTATTGCATATGCTCATGACAATGGGTTTAAAGTGGTAGTTCATGCAACCACAGCAAAAGAAATGATAGAAATAGCCAAATTCAAACCCGATGGATTTGTTCATATGATTGATTTTAAAGATGAATTGCCTTTAGACGATCACTATTATAAGATTATTAAAGAAAGCGGCGTGTTTATTGTGCCAACAGGGGGCATCTCCTTAAAATCTTTGGATGGTCTGCCACCTTTTATGGTCGAATGGGTACAGGATAATCTGTTAAATGCAGAAGAACGAGCAGCAATAATAAAAAAGTATCATGAAAATAATATTTTACTTGTCGCGGGAACTGATGCTCAGGAAGGACAAATGGATTTTGCTGAAGATTATTTTCTGGAATTAGAGTTATACCAAATGGCTGGATTGTCAAATCTAGAAATTTTAAAGGCAGCCACAGGAAATGCAGCCAAAGCTTTTGAATTGCCGATTGGAGAATTACGTCCAGGAAGTAAGGCGACCTTTTTAGTCTTGAATAAAAACCCTTTGGAAGACATAATGAATATCAAAACAATTAATCAAATTTGGAAGAACGGTAAAACCAAATGATTCATTGATGGAGCCAATAATTGACTTTTTATAAAAATCATTAACTAAACCAAGCTAAAATTTAATGAATTATGAAACGATTAAAAAAACGACTATTTCTATTTTTCGTTTGTATAAATTTTGTGGGTTTTGCTCAGCAAAAAAAAGATACGCTTAGAGTACACTTTGTAGGTAATAGTTATACTTATAAATCGAATATTCCGCACCTAGTGTCTTTAATTTCTGATCATACCAATACAAAATTAATTACTTCAAAGAGTGTGGCAGGAGGTGCGTGGTTGTTTCAGCATTATAAAGGAGAAAGAAACCTTCAAACCCTAGATAAAATAAAAAGTGGGGGTTACGATATCGTAGTGCTTCAGGATCACAGTATGGGAGCGATAGCAAGACCTGATAGCCTATTGCTTTATGCAGGGAAGTTTTCAAAGTATATCAAAGAATATGGTGCTGAACCTTATTTTTATGCCACTTGGACCAAGGAAAAAGTACCGCAGTACCATGACACTATAAGAAAGGTCTATACTCAGGCTGCTAAAGAAAATGATGCAGGGATTGTATACGTTGGAGATGTTTGGGAGAAGGCTAAAACGCTTCGTCCTAATATTGAATTATATGAGGATGATGGAAGTCACCAATCTGATTTGGGAGCTTTTTTAACAGCTTGTAAATTTGTAAAGGAATTAACAGGAGAATTACCAAACGATTTACCTGAGTATTACGATTGGAAAGATGAGAATGGAGAGTGGATTTCACTCATTGAACTCGACCGGTTTGATGTGGTCTTTTGTGTTAAGGTTGTCAATGAGTAAATTTAAAAGATTAAATTTAGCCATTAAAATAGAAACATCAACATGAAAGTTACGGCTGAAAAGAATAATCAGGTTGCCCAGATGACCTTCGCATCCATTTATCCCCATTATGTGAGAAAAGTTGAAAAAAAGGGGAGGACCAAAGAAGAACTTCACCAAGTAATCTCTTGGCTGACTGGATTTGATGAGGAGCGATTGCAAGACCTGATACAGGAGAAGGCCACTTTTGAAACCTTTTTTCAAAAAGCGACTTTACATCCTAATGCGCATCTTATTAAAGGAGTCATTTGTGGGTATCGCATTGAAGATATTGAATTTGATTTGTATCGAAATGTGAGATACTTGGATAAGTTGGTTGATGAATTGGCAAAAGGTCGAGCTATGGAAAAAATTTTAAGAGAAGAAAAGAAATAGTTTCTCTAAAATAAGTCCATTCAAGATTGCTTCAACTTTCACAAGTTTTATAGCCCTAGATCTCAAAATTTAACTTAAAAAAGTTGACAATTTTTTGATTGCCGTTGAGGTAAGTTTTATTTTTGCACCGTGAAAATTTTGACACATCAACTCACCGCTTTAATCTTGGTGGGTATCTTACTTTTTAATAACCTCAATGCGGTAGTGATTGTGGTCAATTTTTTGGCCAACCAAGAACTTATTTCCAAAACTTTATGTGTTCAAAAGGATAACCAGCAAGGGTGTAATGGGAAATGTCATCTTAAAAAGCAGCTGGCCCAAAATGAAACTGGAGCAGAGAATCAAACACCGCTTCCAGAATTAAAAAGGTTAAGTTTGGATGCTTTTTTTATCTCAGAAATTCATGTGGTTGAGCCCCAACAATGTTTATGTTTAAGCACAAAACATGCTTCTGTATATAAAATCCCTTTTTTATATGAGAGCTTTATTTCTATAGAGACACCACCTCCCAATTTGGGTTAATTCATATTTACAAATAGAACGGAATCACACTTGCTTAATAAAGTTGTGGTGATTTCGTGTATTATCAATTTAAGTTAAGGGCTGTTTGGGCTAAGGACCTGAGCAAGCACTTAACCTACCATAAATTTGAATTAAAATGAAATTACAATTTATATACCCAATTATTTTATTGGTGTTATTTTCTGTGGCCTGCTCAGAAGATGATACTGAATTTTTTCCAACCAACGAACTTGAGGGATTAACCAAGATTCAAGAACTTTCCAATGACTCCCATGTCGTTGAACTTTATAGTAAATCGGGAACGCTTTCTACAGGATATAATGTGGTAAGTGTTAGAATCAAGAATCTATCCAATAACACGTATGTAGAAAACGCGGAGATCACTTGGTTACCAGTCATGCAAATGCCAACTATGAATCATTCCTGTCCCAAATCTGATCCATTGCAAGTCACTAATATGAATACCCTATATCAAGGTTTTATGATTTATCAAATGACCAATAGCGATGGATCTGGATGGTCGCTTACCATAGATTATACCATCGAAGATGTCTCTTATACCGTTAGTTCTGAACTTATGGTTTCTCAAAGCAATTTACAAAACGTCAGTAGTTTTATGGGTAGTGATGATTCTCGCTATGTTGTAGCTCTAATAGAACCAGAAACGCCTATCATTGGAATTAATGAGATGGTTGTTGGTGTCTACAAAATGGAGACCATGATGTCATTTCCGGTAGTTGAAAGTTATTTATTGACTTTAGATCCCAGAATGCCAGGAATGGGAAATCACAGTTCGCCCAATAATACCGATTTGACATATCAAGTTGAGGATGAGTTGTACCGAGGAAACTTGTCACTAACCATGACCGGTTATTGGGTGCTTAATCTGAAATTGTTGAATGAATTAGGAGATGTTTTAAAAGGAGAAGATGTTACCGAAGACAACACACAAAGCAGTTTGTATTTTGAGTTGGAATTCTAGGTTTACCACCGTTCTTTTCATGTTTTTTGGTTTTTATTCTTGGTCACAAGAAGTTGAGCCAAGGGTATCACCTGATACGCTTAATTTACAGGAAGTTATTGTTCTAGCTCCGCATAAATTAAATCATTACAAGCAAGATAAACCCTTGTCAAGTATTGATGATTATTTGGAAAAGGCCCAACGAGTGGGCATGATCAAACGAGGTCGATATGCTTGGGAGCCAAGTTTGAATAACATGACAAGCGAGCGTCTCAATGTTACCATTGATGGCATGTATGTTTTTGGAGCCTGTACCGATAAAATGGATCCCATCACCTCCTATGTGGATGTGTCCAATATTGAACAGGTGACCGTTTCCTCTGGACAGGAGGGTACAGAACATGGACATAATATTGGAGGCGCTATCGATTTGAAATTTCCAGAAGCGAAATACGGCCCTAAAAAGTTTAAATCGAGTCTGGATTTGGGTTATGAAACCAACGGAAACTATAAAACTACGGGGATGGACTTAGCTTATACCAATACCTCGTTTTATTTGAATTTAGATGGTATTTACAGGCACGCAGATAATTATGAGGCCGGTGGCCAAGAAGAAGTGCTTTATTCTCAATTTGAGAAATACAATGTATCGGGTCAAATGGGGTATCTGTTTAATGCAAATCATGCATTAGAAGCTCATTTTATCTATGATAAAGCCACAGATGTTGGATATCCTGCGCTACCCATGGATGTTTCTTTGGCAGAAGCTCTGATTGGTTCAATTGGCCATAACTACCAAAGTGATTCCACTTTAGTCAAGCAATGGGAAACCAAACTCTATGCAAACACCGTTACCCATATAATGGATGATTCCCAACGTGTAGATGTACCTATTAGGATGGATATGCCAGGTTGGAGCGATACATATGGTTTTTATAGTAAACTTCAAGCTGAGCGATTTCATCACGATTTAAGCTTGAATCTGAATGGGTATTATAACCGGTCCTTGGCAGAAATGACTATGTACCCCAATGATTCTTCTCAACCTAGTATGTTTATGTATACCTGGCCCGATGTAAGAACATGGTACACGGGATTGTATGTGGAAGATCGTTACCGTTTTACTCCTTCAAAAATTTTGTCGGCATCTATGAGGTTAGGATACCAAAACAACCGAGTTGCTAATGACGAAGGATTAGAAAGTTTGAAAATCTTTTATCCAAATATGGGAGATGGTAAAAATAGGATGCTATTTGCTTTTTCTTCTAATTACCATTTTGTTAAGAAGGACTTTGAAGCCATTTTTGGTTTGGGTTACGGCGAAAGAGCGCCATCGGTTAGTGAGGGATATGGGTTTTACTTGTTCAATAGTTTTGATCGATTTGATTATATAGGGAATCCAAACTTGGCGAATGAAAAATCCCTCGAGGCTCAGTTCAAAACCAATTACCGTTTGGATCACTTTCAGATTGGGTTGGAGGCTTCCTATTTCCATATTATGGATTATGTGATAGGTGAGATAGACCCTAGCTTGAGCGTTATGACCATAGGAGCTAATGGTGTCAAGCTGTATACGGCTTTGGATTATGCAACTATTTTTGATGTATATCTTCATGCCAATTTCCATTTCTTTAAACGGTTTTTGTTACATAGTGCTCTGGGGTATAATTATGGAAAAGGCAGTCATGGAGGGAATCTGCCTTTAATTAAGCCCTTTTCTTATATAGCTGAGGTATCTTATACCGCTCCTTATTTCAACGTGGCTTTGCAGTTGCAAGGAAATGGTAACCAAAGCAGGTATGGTTACAATTATGGGGAAGATGAAACTCCAGCCTATGGCATCCTGAATATGAATTTGGGACATGTTGTCCCTTTCCATTCTAATAAACTGGTATTCAAATATGGTATTGAAAACGTTTTAGATACCTATTATTCAACCTATGCCGATTGGAATAACATACCTCGGGAAGGAAGAAACTTCTATATTAATTTGTCTGTGGTTATGAATTGATATTTAGAAATTAGAGCGAGTGTTCTTCTTTTGATAGAATTTTGGTTCCAGGTTTAAACGTTTCATGTGACCTATTGTTTCTTGAAAAGCTAATGATAAAGACTGTATTTTAAGATTATTTTAAAATACAGTCTTCTTTTATAAGCGTGAATAATCCTAAATTTGTTAGAATCACACCCTTAAGGTGATTTTATATGAAGATAGCAAAGATTCTTATATTAGTTGGAGGCCTTATTATTTCAGGGCTATTTATTTCCTTGATAGCCGAACCAAATTTTTACAGTCAGATTGAGCCCAAAGAAAAATATCATTACACCACTATTAAAACATGGGATGTACCAGGAGTTCTGGAGGAGATATCTGGTATTTTTTGGTTAGGGGATCAAAAAATGGCAACCATCCAAGATGAGGATGGTGTTATTTTTATCTATGATTTGAAAGCTAAAAAGATAAGTGAAGAAATACCATTTGATAAAGGAGGTGATTATGAGGCTTTGGCCATTGTGGATGATGTGGCTTATGTGATGAGAAGTGACGGAAAGTTGATCGAGATATCAAATTATATGAATGAGGATAGGGAGTTAAAAGTCTATGATTCATTCTTTGATGAAGAAAATGATATGGAATCCCTTACTTATGATAAAAAGCATCATAGATTACTGATGATTGCTAAAGATGAAGACCCCAATTTTAAAAAGACAAAAGGGATTTATGCCTTTGATTTGAAAAGTAAAAAGTTCTTGTCAAAACCCGTTGTTTCTATTGATTTTAAGGATGATGGTTTTAAAGATTATAGACATAAGGACGCATATAAAACGTTTCGACCATCTGATATGGCCATCGACCCTAAGTCAGGAGATTATTATCTTTTAGAAGGTGTTGATCCGAAAGTCTTGATTTTAAATTCGCAGGGTGATTTTAAATCTATCTACAAATTGGATAATGATGATTTTGAGCAACCTGAAGGTATCACCTTTGATAATTATGGTGAATTATATATTTCCAATGAAGCTGTAAATCATTCCGCGAATATTATACAGCTTCGATTGGATAAGTAAGGTTGTTTATGATTTATTTTTTTATGAGCATTATTTATTAATGTAAACGGCTTTTTTGTTTACAAACTCCATAATACCTTCTATCGAGAGTTCCCGGCCATAACCAGAAGCTTTGGTACCTCCAAATGGCAATCTTGGGTCTGATTTAACCATTTCGTTAATGAAGAAAGAGCCATCTTCAATGCTGCCAATTCTTTCAAAGGCATCATCAATATCTTCAGTAAATACCATAGTTCCTAATCCAAATCTTGTGTTGGAGGCCAGTTTATAGGCTTCGTCCTTATCTTTAACTTTCATGATGGCCGCTACGGGACCAAAGGTTTCTTCGGTAAAAACGGGCATGTCCTCAGTGACATCAGTAACAACCGTTGGTTGATAATAGGCTTTATCTCGATGGTTACCATAGGCAACCACGGCACCTTTATCTACAGACTTTTCTACTTGTTTAAAGAGTTCTTCAGCCAAGTCCTCTCTGGCAAGCACCCCAACTTCTGTTTTCTCTTTTTCTGGGTCGCCAGATTTCAGGTTTGAAACTTTTTCTAAGAAACGGGCTAGGAATTCATCATATATTTTTTCCTCAACTATAAATCTTTTGGCGGCTATGCAACTTTGTCCTGAGTTTTGCATTCTGGCATTGACCATAGTATCTAAATAGGCGTCCAAATTGGCATCATTTAAAACGATACAAGCGTTATTTCCACCAAGTTCTAGAACCAATTTTTTTAAGTTTTTACCAGCAATTTCAGCAATTTTCCTGCCTGCTCCTTCACTTCCCGTTAAGGATATGGCTTTAATGCGGTCATCAGAAATTAACTGTTCGATAGCATCATGTTTTGCCAATACGGTTTGGAAACATCCTTCGGGGTATCCAGCATATTCAAAAAGGTTTTGAATTAATAAAGCGCAACCCGAAACATTGGAGGCATGTTTTAGGATAGCTGTGTTACCCGCTGTAAGAGTTGGTACGGCAAATCTCATAACTTGCCAAAAGGGGAAGTTCCAAGGCATAATGGCTAGGATGGTCCCCATGGGGTCATAACTAATAAAACTCTCATTGGCTTCTGTTTCAATCAAGGCATCGGCTAAAAACTGATCGGCATTTTTGGCATAGAAGTCACATAACCATGCGCATTTTTCTACTTCGGCTTTGCTTTGGGAAATGGGTTTACCTACTTCTTGGGTCATAAGCAATCCGTAGGAATCCTTATTTTTTCTTAAAAGCTTAGCTAACTTCTTTAGCAGTTTGGTTCGCTTGGATATATCAGTTTCTTTCCAAACCTTAAAGGTACTATCGGCCTTTGCTAATATATGTTCTATGTCTTGTTTGGTATGTAGGTTATAGGATTGTAAAGTTTTACCTGAGTAAGGATTTATGGTGGTGATTGTGGATGTTTCCATGGGATTGAATTTTAATAGTAAGTTAGGATTAATCTTCTGAAATGAAGAATGCTTTGACTTAATATTAACGTTTGAAAAGGAGAAAAGTTAAATAGTATTAAAATGTACTTTGAATGGGGTTTAAATACTTATTTTATAAAGGGTTAAGTGTCAAATTTTATAAATTATTTAACGACATTGAGTAGGTAATTTCTTAACTTAGAATCGTAAAACTTATTGTCTAATTTAAAACGAACGAAAATTATGGGAAAAGATAGCAGCACGATATTAGGTCTTTTGGCTGGAACAGCAATTGGAGCTACTCTTGGTATTTTATTTGCACCGGATAAAGGTGAAAAAACAAGAAAGAAAATTGCAGATGAAGCCAATATAGCCAAAGAGCGTCTTACGGAAAATGCAATGCATTTAAAAGATGCTGTAGTAAGTGGTGTTTCTACAAAAAAGCAAACTTTGGATGAGCAAGTTGAACATATTGTTTCTGATGCCAGTCATAAGGCAGAAGATGTTATTACAACTTTGGAAAGAAAACTTGCAGATTTAAAAGCTAAGAATAAAAAATATCAAAAACCAGTCGTTTAATGAGTAACGTTTTTGAGTCGATTAGTGAAAATTCTTCCAAAGCAACCGACCTTGGGGAGAAATATATAAAGAATACTCAGGACTACATTAAACTTAAAGTTTTTCAACAACTTACTATATCAATTAGTATGGTTGTGAAAATGTTTATAGTGGGGAGCCTATGTTTTGTAGGCTCTCTATTTCTAGCTGCGGCAGCAGCTTGGTCCATTGGAAAACTTTTAGGCAGTTTGGCCTTAGGTTGTCTTGTAGTGGCTTTTTTATTCTTCATTTTGGGCTTGATAGCCTATCAATTCAGGCAAAAAATCAATTCAGTGGTTATCACCAAAATGTCTGAAAAATTCTTCAATTAACATTATGAATAAAAATTACCAATCTTTTGAAGACATAGAATATGATTTAAAACGTCTTAAGTTAGAGCGCCAAATCATACAGGAAGAACTGAAGGGTGTCCGTAACGATTTGCAGGACGATTTGACACCGGCCAATTGGGTTCAAACCGTATTTAGTGCGTTTAGCAAGTTTGGACTATTTATGCTAATGAAAAAATTCTTGACAAAAAGCAAGTAAATCCTTTTTGCTTGCCGAAATAATTAAAATTCAAAATCTATATTACGTATGAACATATTTGAAGCTATCAGAAAAGATCACGACATTCAAAGAGATTTACTCGATAAATTGGTTGATACTTCCGGAGATAGCAAAAAAAGGGATGAACTCTTCAAAAAAATAAAAAAAGAACTCCAGGTGCATGCTAATGCTGAAGAAAGGCATTATTACAAGCCTTTAATAGATGTGGATGTCATGCAGGAAAAAGCCAGACATGGTATAGCCGAACATCATGAAATAGATGAACTTATTGAGGAACTTGAAGAAACTGAATATGATTCTTCGGCATGGTTAAAAATAGCAAAGGATTTAAAGCATAAAGTAGAGCATCATTTGGAAGACGAAGAGCATAAATTCTTTCAACTTTCTGGTAAGGTTCTTTCAGAAAACCAAAAAACCGCTTTAGCCAAGGAATATATGGATTATATGGAGGAAAATAGGTAGTTATAACAACCTTATACTTTATCAATTTCAGTGAAAACAGTTTCTATGTGAATTGTGTTGGTCATTGCCTTTAAGATTGGAACCATTAAAATTCCAATTTAAAGGTATTTTTTTTCGTCAATGGCTTTGCTGTCGAAACTTAATTGTTCCACGATATCAGAAGGATTTTTAATCTGTAAATATTTCTCTCCAAAAATTAAGATTGGGTAAGCTAATACTTCAGGGTGTTTATTCAAGATCTTGATCCAATCATTTTCATCCAAATCTAAATCTTCATCATAGTTTTCAGTAAATGTGGGATGTTGCTTGTCAACTAATTCACCTATGGATTTATGTAAACCATCGGCCAATTCCTTCCATTGGGTTCCTGTAACCTTTGTTTGAAGTATATCAATCGTCAATAATTCATGGTCTGAAGCTTGTAGGTAGCCAAGTACTTGCTTCCCTAAACTGGATTGCGAATTGAAGAATAGTTTATTGGTGCTTTTGTTGGTAGAAATCACAGACATCATTTTTGTTGTTAGACATTACCCTTAAAATTAAGCTATTATCTTGGAAGTTTCTGTTAAAGTAATTTTAATTCCTCTTTAATAAGAAAATCAAATAGTTCTATTAGAACTGTTAATAACTTATAAGTAAGGTTTTCACCAAAAAACCTACTTTTGTTTAGTGTAATTAACGATAAGAGATTATGTCAGATTCAATAGAAAGAGTGAAATGTTTAATTATTGGTTCAGGTCCTGCGGGTTATACGGCGGCAATATATGCATCAAGAGCCAATATGAATCCTATTTTGTATCAAGGAGCCCAACCTGGTGGTCAATTGACAACCACAAATGAAGTAGAAAATTTTCCTGGTTATCCTGATGGAATTACTGGTCCAGAAATGATGATGGAATTACAAAAACAAGCAGAGCGTTTTGGAACCGATGTAAGAAATGGATGGATTACCAAGGTGGATTTTTCTGGAGAGGTTCATAAAGTTTGGGTTAACGATGAGAAAGAAATTCACTGTGATACCGTTATTATTTCTACAGGTGCTTCTGCCAAATATTTGGGATTGGAATCTGAACAAAAATATTTAAAATTAGGAGGTGGAGTTTCTGCATGTGCTGTTTGTGATGGTTTCTTTTATAGAAATCAAGAAGTAGTTATTGTTGGAGCTGGAGATTCTGCTTGTGAAGAAGCACATTATTTATCAAACCTTTGTAAGAAGGTAACCATGTTGGTTAGACGAGATGAATTTAGAGCCTCTAAAATCATGGAAGCCAGAGTTAGAAATACACCTAATATTGAAATATTGATGAATACCGAAACTGAGGAAGTGATAGGTGATGGTCAATTAGTAACAGCAGTAAAGGCAAGAAACAAAGAAACGGGAGAAGTTATTGAAATTCCTGCAACCGGATTTTTCGTTGCCATTGGTCATAAGCCTAATACTGATATCTTTAAAGGCTTTTTGGAATTGGATGAAACCGGTTACATTATTAATAAGCCAGGTTCTTCGCGTACCAATATTGAGGGCGTGTTTGTAAGCGGTGATGCAGCTGACCATGTGTATAGGCAGGCTATTACGGCTGCTGGAACAGGCTGTATGGCAGCTTTGGATGCAGAAAGATATTTAGCTTCAAAAGATGCTACATTTGAAGTAAGTACTTCAACATACAACTAGAAATACAAACTAGATATTTTGTAAGTTATTGAAACCGAAGCATATGCTTCGGTTTTTTTTGTATATTAGAAGGAGATTCCCTGTAGTAGTCTATTAATAGCATATTAAAAACACTCTAAAACCTCTAACATGAAACGAGTATTATATGCTTGGTGTCTCTTTGTAAGCGCCATGGTTTGGTCTCAAAAATTGGCTCAACCAGAAGTCCTTCCTCAAAACATTGTAAAGAATACCTACCATGGTGTTACCATTGAAGATCCATACCAGTATCTGGAAAACTTAGATGACCCTGCGGTTATCAATTGGATGAAGGGTAATGCCCAATATGCCAATTCTGTTTTGGATAACATTTCTGGCAAACAAGAAATGCTGGACAAGATGATGGAATTGATTAATAGAACATCTGCGGCCATAAGCAGTTTAAGGATTACAGATGATAATACTTACTTTTATTTAAAGCGCGTTCCTGGAGAAGAGATTTTTAAAATGTATAAACGTGATGGTTATGAGGGCAAGGAAACGCTCTTTTTTGACCCTAACAAATACAAAAAAGATTCTGGAAAGACATACACCATTAATGGGATTGCCCCTAATGTTCAAGGGGATAAGGTTGCCGTAACGCTGGCAGCTAATGGATCTGAAAATCCAGAAACACTTATTTTTACTAGTGAAGGAGAGAAATTTAAAGAAACCATAGAATTGGGACGCGGGATTTCTTGGCTGCCTTCAGGAGATGCATTCTACTACAACAAATTCCATTCTGCCGATGTGACTGACATGAACCGAAAAATGTTTACGAATGTCTATGTGCATCAATTGGGAACCGAACAAGAAGCGGATACCATATACTTTTCTAAAAAAGAATACGGGACTTTAGGTGTCGATGGGATGGAGATTCCAATGATAATTTATGACAAAAACGCAGGAATGAATGTTTTGGTTATAGTTTCCGTAGATAAAAACACAAGAGCTTATTTTCAATCGCCATCTGGTAATTCAAAAGTATGGAAGTCCTTATCCCAAAGGTCAGACCTGATTGTTGATTATGAAGTCAATGATAAGCATCTTTATTTCATGACGTATTTGGATAGCCCCAATTACCAGATTAAAAAAGTATCTCTACAAGATTTGGATATATCTAAAGCAACTACTGTAGTTCCCGAATCCAAGAATGAAATTATTACAGGGATGAAATTAACAAAAGATGGCTTGTACTATACTACCATGAAAAATGGAGTAGAGGCTCAAGTTTATTTTTTAGCATACAATTCATCTACTCCTAAGCAATTAAAACTACCTTTTACGGCGGGTGATGCTTCTTTATCGAATAAGGGCTCAGAATTTAGTGATATTTGGATTTCCATCTCAGGATGGACTTCACCAGACAAGCGATATCTTTATCATCCTAAGGACGATGTATTTGAATATCAACCGCTTTCTACTCCAGCAGAGTACCCAGAACTTAAAGACTTAATAGCTAAAGAAGTGATGGTTGCTTCTCATGACGGGGTTATGGTGCCTGTTTCTATTATTTATAATAAAAACATCAAATTGGATGGCTCCAATCCTGGGGTAATCTATAGTTATGGCTCTTATGGAAATTCAACAAGTCCGTTTTTTAGCCCTATTACATTGGCTTATACTCTTTATGATGGGGTTTTGATAGTTCCTCATGTAAGAGGCGGCGGAGAGTTAGGAGATTCATGGCATAAAGCGGGTCAAAAGTTGAATAAGCCTAATACGTGGAAAGATGCCATAGCCGCAGCAGAATATGTTATTAAAGAAGGATACACATCTTCTGATAAATTAGCCATTTTTGGAGGTAGTGCAGGGGGGATCTTGGTGGGACGCTCTATAACTGAACGTCCAGATCTTTTTGTGGCTGCCGCACCCATGGTAGGAGCTATGAATACGGTAAGAATGGAAGAGACACCTAACGGACCAGTAAATACGCCTGAGTTTGGAACGGTTCAAGATCCAGAAGAGTTCAAGGGTTTATTGGAGATGGATTCTTATTTAAATCTCAAGCCGGGAACAGACTATCCAGCAACCCTTATTACTGCTGGGATTAATGATCCTCGAGTTATAGCCTGGCAGCCAGCAAAATTTGCGGCCAAGTTACAACATGATAATGTAGGTGACTCACCGGTTCTTTTCTTGACAGATTTTGAAGGCGGACATGGAGGCGGTGTCGCCTTAACGAAGGCATTAAATAATTTTTCGAATGTGTTTTCATTTTTTTACTGGCAATCGGGACACCCGAAATTTAAGATGAAAGAACCCATTAAGGACTAAAAATATAACCCAAAACCTAGATTGTTTAGTCTAGGTTTTTTATTTTTTAAAAGAAGTTTTAGAACTATAACGGTTTAGTAAAGGTTGTGTGATAAAAGTTACACATAGTATGATTTATGTCATGTTTTTGAATTGCATTCCGTATTACATTTGTATCAAACAATTAATCAGATATGAGACATTTTATCCAATTAGCCATCGTGGCTTTGTTGCTGTGTCCAATTTCTTCAATCGGGCAAAGCTTTAAGATCCAAAAAACAGGATCATCGATCATTATTTCCGGAACATCCAGTCTACATGATTGGGATATTGAAGCCGAAGATTATTCAGGAACTATTGAGTTTAGTGATTTGGCTGCCGGTCAAATTTCTAACCTTAACATGTCAGTTGTTTCAGAAAGTTTAAAAAGTGGAAAAAGCGGTATGGATAGCAATACCTATAAAGCTTTGAACACTAAAAAGTACAAAAACGTAACTTTTAAATTTTCTAAAGTCAACAAACTGGAAAAGGTAGATGACTCCACCTTTAAATTGAATGTGGCAGGAACATTAACGATTGCGGGGGCATCTAAGAAGGTCAACTTTGAAATGCTTTTAACTAAGCTTCCAAGTGGCGTTAACTTAACAGGTAGTGAATCCATAAAAATGACGGATTTTGGTATCGACCCGCCTAAAGCTTTAATGGGAACCATTAAAACTGGAGACAAGGTTACCATCAAATTTAATACAACTTTTAAATAAATACTTAACAAAAACGAAACTAGAAATGAAAAATTTTAAAAAACTATCGGTTTTATTTCTATTGGTGCTTTCTTTTAGCGCCGTACAAGCACAGAAAAGACATTTGGATAATTATAGAGATCCAGATCAAAGAGGTATCAATGTATTTGAAGCGCCTAAAGATACTATCTCCACATTTGATGGAGTAAGGGTTAGAATAGGTGGATCATCTACTCTTCAATTCCAAGCTATTGATCACGAAAATGGTGTGCCTCAAAACTTAATTGATGACGGAACAGTTCTTCCATTAAAAGAAATTGGAAGCAACTTTAACCTAGCTACTGCCAACTTAGATTTAGATGTAGCTTTGGCAAAAGGTGTGAGAATGCACTTAAGAACTTATTTGTCTTCTCGTCACCACCCAGAACCTTACGTAAAAGGTGGATATTTTCAAATTGATAACCTAGACTTTATTAGTGAAGGTACTTTAGGTGAACTAATGAAATACACCACTATTAAAGTAGGTCACATGGAGAATAACTATGGTGATGCCCACTTTAGAAGAACTGACAATGCACAAGCCATGTTCAACCCATTTGTTGGAAACTTAATTATGGATTCGTTTACTACAGAAGTAGGTGCTGAGGTTTACTATCAAAGAAATGGTTTTATCGGTATGGTAGGTTTCTCTAATGGTAAGTTAAACCAATCTGTAACAACAGGATCTAATGGAAAAACTGGTGGAGCTTCATTTTTGGCAAAATTAGGTTACGACAGTCAACTTAGTGATGACCTAAGAGTGCGTTTAACAGGATCTTTGTATAACACAGGTTACGTGCCTTCTAACTACTTATATACTGCAGACCGTGCTGGTTCTAGATACTATTTTGTTATGGAAAATGAGGAAGCATCTGCTTCTAGCCCATTCAGATCAGGACGTTATGATCCAGGTTTCAGAAACAGTATAACAGCTATTATGTTCAATCCATTTGTGAAATTTGGAGGTTTGGAATTCTTCGGAACTGCAGAATTTGTTAGTGGTAGAGCTTCATCTGAAGTAGATGACCGTAAAACAACTCAATTTGCAGGAGAACTTATCTACAGATTTGGAAGCACTGAAAACTTCTACGTAGGTGGACGTTACAACACTGTTAAAGGGGAGTTAGCTAATGGAACTGAACCAGATATCAACAGAACACAACTTAGTGCCGGTTGGTTTATGACCAAAAACATTTTAGCAAAAGTTGAGTATGTGAATCAAAAATATGATGGATACGACAATACTAGTATTTTATATGATGGTCAATTTAATGGAGTAGTAGTAGAAGCTGTAATTAGTTTCTAATTTCCAGAAAATTTGGTTAAATTTATAAAGTGAAGCCTATAATTTTAATTCTGGTCAGTGTGTTATGTTTTAAATCTCTAATAGATGATAAGGGATTTAATGAAGCAACATACCTGATATCCGAAAGGAGTGAATTAAAAATTATAGGCTCCACTAATGTTAACAAGTTCACTTGTGCTTATGATATGAGCCGAGTGGAAACCAAACAAAAAGTAAATTTCAAACAGGAAAACGATAAGCTTGTTTTTACAAACACCGATTTAATTTTAAAGAGTACAGCTTTTGACTGCGGTAGTAAAATGATCAACAAAGACTTCAATAAGTTGATGCAAACCGATGTCTTTCCTGATATTTCCCTAAAGCTTATAGAAATTACTAAAGAAAATATTGAACATCATGTGGTTTACACCACAATGGATGTCACTATTTGTAATCGAACCAAGCGCTATAAAGTACCTGTCAATATTTCTGATAGCGTTAAGTTAGGAGTTAAAGGTAATTTAAGAATCAATATCACAGACTACGAGCTCGAAGCCCCTAAAAAGGCGATGGGTATGATTAAAGTTTGTAATGATATTGATATCGATTTCAATCTCTTCTTTCAAAAATTATAGTTCCTTTTTCTTTAATTGTGAGGTACCATCAAATTTGTGAATGGTAATTTGAGGCGCTCCATAAAGATCCACATCTCCATTACCTATAGATTCTAATTCAAAGGAATTATTGACATGAATGGAAATTTCGCCATTATCCTGAATAAAAACTTTAGCTGTATTTGTAGTTAAATTATTTCCTCTTAAATCTGAATTTCCAGAACATTTCAAGTCCAATTTTTGCAAATTTCCTTCTAAAGTCGCATAGGCGTTATCAAAAAGGTCCAGTTTAAGTGATTGACTATTTATTAATGCTTCTATTTTACTATTTTCATTAAGGTCCAAGGTTGTAGAATCGCTTTTTATATTAAATTTCATGTCACCTTTTCCATGCCCATTCAACTGAAAATAGCTTGTTTCTATATTCAAGGAAATTTCAGCATCATCTCTGGCTTCTATTTTAAGGTTATCCGTGACCATCGTGCTAATCGCTGCTATTTCAGAATCTCCTTTCCCTATAATATAATTTAGGTCACTGTTATAGTTAACCGTGATTTTTAATCGTTTACTTGAAACAATTCGTTTTGTAGTTTCTATTACCAAGGCACCTTCTGAAACTGTAATATGAATGATATCGTGAAGGTTTTCATCAGCTTCTATTTCAACAGACGTGTCAAAAGATTTTTTTAGGATAACTTCAAAATCATCGCCAACCACCAATTTATGGAAGGGGTCAACTTTTGTTTCTACGGTAGTAACTTGTTTGTTACCTTTTATTTTTTCTTGACTTAAAGCAGACTGAATGATAGAGAATCCAATCAAACAGGTTAGTAAAATGTTCTTCATATAAATGGTTTGGTGCAAATATAGAAAACCATCCTGATATGTTTTAAACACAACAGGATGGCATTTTTTGGTGGTCAGATGATATTTATTCTTGTCTTACAGAACCAGAAACCCCATCGGTTTTGTCTAAAATTTCTGGATTCCCAATATATTTCACATCAGCACCACTACTGGCCTTTGCAGTTAATTTTTTCTGCGTATTCACAGTAATGCCTGAGCCGCTACTAGCTTTAACCTGCGAATTTATTGCAATTAGTTTTTCTGCATCAATGCTACTTCCACTACTGGCCGTAGCCGAAAAGTTATTGACGCTTCCTTCAAGATCCAGTTCACTACCACTTGAAGATCTGGCGGAGATGGAATTGGCCTGAACCTTAAGATTTAGATCGCTTCCGCTAGAGGTTCCTAATTCCAAATGGTCTGTCTGTATCTGGTTGGTGGTAGTCACATCGCTTCCACTAGACGCTGAAATAGACTGGATGGTTTTAGCTGTTACAAAGATCTTTCTGGATGCTGCATGAGAAATATTTTGACTGGCAGTTACTTTTAAAACACCATTATTTATTGAAGTTTCTATGATGTTTAAAAGGTTTTCATCTGCTTCTACAGTAACACTTTCTGAGGAGCCCTGGGTGATGAACACATCTAGACCTCGACTTACTTCAATAGCATTAAAGGACTCAGAAACCGGTCGGTTTTCCGTAGCAACGTTTCCATTTCCACGAACCCCCATATCAAACATACAAGAGTTTAACAGTAGTGATAAAATGGCTGTTACGATTAATTTGGCAATTGTTCCCATGATAATAGATTTTTGATTGATTTTAGATTGTAAATATGTGATGATTAATTGATTCTTAAAATTATAGTTCCTTCAGTTGTTAAATTTGATGGCTTAATTGTTATTCGTTGGTAATGTGGATGCCATCTTCTGTAATATCCATTTTCACATCATCAGAAGATCCCTTGATACCATCGCTATTTATTTCGAGACTATCACCATTGTCTTTGATCTTGATGCCTTGACTGTTGATGATTAATCCGTTTTCCTCTTTTTGGATATTGATATTTACATCAAATTCGTCTTCAACATCACAATCAATGCAGATGACTTCGTCTTCCATGACCATTAATAAATGTGAGGCGTCGCTAAAGGAAACCAATCCACCCTCATAGCTTCTGTGGTCTAAAAATGAAGCTGTGTTTTGGTCTAACTTAAATACAGTTCCCACAGGTAATTGTAGTACCAAGTTGACATTCTGGTCTAGAAACTTGTTCTCGAAATCAGTATGTAAATAGTTATTCAATGACAAGGTCTTTCCATTGAAGCTGTAATTATAGTCAATATTCTCTGCTGTGTTTCTGGCTTCAATAAAATCACTTCCTTTAGCTTCTTTCATTATTATAAGGCTAGCTACAGAATCTTGTGTCGATTTAATGGTAAGCCTTACATTTCTTGAAAAGATTACTTTTTCATCCTCGGTATTGTACTTTACCTCAAAACCGTTGCTTCTGTGCATACCATATTTATACTTGTCATAATCACTAGCCACCATCTTAATTTGTAAGGTGTCTAGTGGGTTGATGGTCAGTTTTTCTGTTTGCGATACAGAATTTTCAAGTGCAAAGTGTGATGCTTCTTTGATGCTAATTACAACCAATCCTACTATGGATAATAACCAAAGACCTAACAGTGTGAATTTGGCAACCCTACCTATAGACTTCAGGTTGGTAATCAAAATTCTTAAGCCTAAATAAAGGATGAAGAATAATGGAATTCCGAAAAGGAAGAACAATAAAACCGATCCCAACCATAATGGTAATCCTGTGGTGTTTAGTGCATCTGGGTAATCAAGCCACCATGGATGAAAATAGGTGGAACTACCAAATGACAATAAGCTTACTATGAGTCCGAAGAGCAGCGAAACGCCAATGATAATTAAGATGACCCCTATGAATTTAGCAAAGAGCTTTAAGAGAAATAAAAGGACATCGCCTATGGTGTCAAAAAAATTTTTAGAACCACTTTTTACACGTTGCCCGTATTTCTCATAATCAACGTTTTTTACCGTTTCGGAGACATTATCAATCCCGTCTCGAATTTTTTTTTCAATGTTGCTGATATTCACAGGCTCTCCGGTCATGGTCAATTTCTCAGCGGTAGTTACGGCCTCAGGGACCAAAATCCAGAAAAGAATGTAAATAAATATAAACGTACCGCCAGAACCTATGGTAAGCAAGATCCAAAGTAAACGTACCCAAATGGCATCGATACCCAAGTAGTGACCCAAACCAGAAGATACCCCAGCAATATAGGAGTTGTCGCGATCTCGGAATAGCTTTTTGGTTGATGATGATCTGGTTGACTTGCTGTAAGAGGAAGACATAGGTTCGTCCTCAAAAATCTCGTCGTCTACCAAATAATCTTCAGGCTGTCCCATAATGCCAATGACTTCTTCAACTTCCTTGGTGCCTATAACTTGTTTGTCGTGTTTTACACGCTCGCTAAACAATTCGGCAATACGGGCCTCGATATCAGAAATTATTTCTGCTCGACCTTGAGAGTCTGTAAATGAACGTTTAATAGCCTCAAGATAGCGTTGTAATTTTAAGTATGCATCTTCATCTATGTGAAAAAATATACCTGCTAAATTTATGTTGACTGTCTTATTCATCTCGTTTTATTTTTTGGCTTGTTACTAGGTTTACAGCGTTTTGTAATTCGCTCCATGTGGTGTTTAATTCTTTAAGAAAGAGCTTACCAGTTTCGGTAAGTCCGTAATATTTTCTCGGTGGACCTGAAGTAGATTCTTCCCAACGGTAGTTAAGAAGTCCAGCGTTTTTAAGACGGGTCAATAAAGGGTAGATGGTACCTTCCACTACCAGCATTTTGGCGTCTTTTAAGGTATCTAGAATTTCTGCTACATAAGCATCTTCATCCCTGAGGATGGATAAGATGCAGTATTCCAAAACACCTTTACGCATTTGAGCTTTTGTGTTTTCTATCTTCATGTTTTAATTCGATTTAGATGTGAAACTGTTCATTTTTTGATTGATATGATGATTATTTGATGAAATTGATGGTGAAAGGATAGTGATATGGCTTCCCTTCTCTAGCCGTTAAGCTTGCTCTTATTATTAATACAAGTTCTATGATGAAACCAATAAAAGCGATGACTCCTAAACCTCCTGTGATGAAAAGAAGAGGAGACGGTTTGCTAATACTGATATGAAAATGATCAAAATTGTTGAAATTGATAAAATCAAATCCGCTAAATAGATTGAATGCAAACAATGGGATAGCAATGCTGCCTAATATTAAGGCATATAATAAAATGCTTATCTGAAAATTGATAGCTTGTTTCCCGTGGCTATCCACAAATTCTGACTTATCCTTATTCAATGCCCATAAAACAATAGGCGCGATGAAATTTCCCAAAGGGAAAAAGAACCTGGTGAAAGTAGATAGATGTATTAAAGTGGCGATATTTTTTTGGTGGTTGTCTAACATGATTTCAATTCATATAGTAATTTCTTATACAAATATATATCTAAAAGAAGGTATTATGCAAAACATAGTACTTAAAATTAACAAATTATTAACAATTGAAGTCTTGAGTATTTTCAGTAATTTGGTGTTCTATTTTAAATATATATGAAAATTTCACCCAGTAAACTCAATACATTTTTAATGTTTAAACTTCCTTCAGCCTACCTAACGGGCGTGCGTGTTAAGGAAATTAATGCTTCAAGCTGTGTTGTTTCTGTAAAACATAAGTGGCTTAATCAAAATCCCTTTAATTCCATGTTTTGGGCAGTTCAAGGAATGGCCGCCGAATTGACAACAGGTGCCTTGATGATGATGAAGATTAAAGAAAGTGGAAAGAAAATTTCCATGCTTGTAGCCAATAACAAAGGTAACTTTACCAAAAAGGCAACTGGACGTATTACTTTTAGTTGTCATGATGGGAATCAATTGGATGAGACCATAGCCAAGGCTATTGAAACGGGGGAGGGACAAACCATTTGGATGCGGTCAACGGGAGTTAATGAAGAAGGGGTAGAGGTTTCTAATTTTCAGTTTGAATGGACTATAAAGGTTAAAAGTTGAGGATGATGTAACGAATAGAACATTTTCTTCACTAATAGTGTATAATCAATAAAAAACGAAATAAAATGACATCACACGAAATAGATTACAGGATTTATGGTGAAGAAATGCAATATGTAGAAATTGAATTAGATCCTCAAGAGGCCGTTGTCGCTGAGGCTGGAGGCATGATGATGATGGATGAAGGCATTCAAATGGAGACCATTTTTGGAGATGGTTCTGAAAAGAATAAAGGTTTTTTAGGTTCTATTTTAGGAGCAGGAAAACGTGTACTAACAGGAGAGAGCTTATTTATGACCGCTTTTTATAATACACAAGTGGGTAAAAAATGTGTCAGTTTTGCGTCCCCTTACCCAGGGAAAATAATTCCTATTGATTTAACGGAATACAGAGGTAAGTTTATCTGCCAGAAGGATGCCTTTTTATGTGCTGCAAAAGGTGTGAGCGTGGGTATTGAGTTTAGTAAACGTTTAGGCCGGGGATTCTTTGGAGGAGAAGGATTTATTATGCAAAAATTAGAAGGTGACGGACTGGCTTTTGTGCATGCTGGAGGTACCTTGGCCAAAAAGACCTTGCAAGCAGGTGAGGTTCTCAAGGTGGATACTGGTTGTATTGTTGGGTTTACCCAGGACGTTGATTATGATATAGAGTTTGTAGGAGGTATCAAAAACTCCATATTTGGTGGAGAAGGTTTGTTTTTTGCCAAACTACAGGGACCAGGAACCGTTTATATCCAATCGTTACCTTTTAGCAGATTGGCAGGAAGAGTTTTGGCAAGTGCACCTCAAGGAGGAGGAAAGGATAAAGGAGAAGGTAGTATTTTAGGAGGTTTAGGTGATTTACTAGATGGCGATAATCGGTTTTAGTTAATAACTTAGTTGATATTTTTTGTTAAAAATTTAAATTATTTCTCACACTCAAACGTTTTTTTATTACATTTAATGAAACTAAATAACTGAGTGCTTATAAACACTACTACCAAAAACTAAACCCTAAAATTATGGCTAGAGCAATGTTTGAGTACACCAAAACGGTACTTAGAAAAGTGAGTTTTGATGTTTCATTATTTTGCAAGGAAGTTCAAAAGGCCCTTCAAAGATTACTACCGTATGAAATTGAAGAATTAAAAGTCTTTATTGATTCCTTGATTACACAAAACCCAGAATTGAATCAATGTTTAATTTATTTAAAACCATAATTAAATAAAAAGAGCGACTGAAAAGTCGCTCTTTTTATTTTTAAGTTGTTTGTTGTCATTTCACAGGAAGTGGACTAACAATTTTTACATTTTGGAAGGCAATAGCTCCTCTTACAATGCCTGTAATAACTTTATGAAGCGCCTCAATAATTTGAAGCTTTAGTTCACTTTTATGATAAATCAAGCTCACTTCCCTTGCCGGACTCGGTTCGTAAAAGTAATGTAGGTTTTTCTTGTAATTTTCGTTAAGATCAAAGGTGTGTAGGTAAGGAAGTAAAGTCATTCCCAAACCTTCGTTTGATAATTTGATCAAGGTTTCAATACTACCACTCTCTAATTGGAATTGATCTGATTCTTGATTTTTAAACGTTTTACACAAATTGATGATGCCCTCCCTAAAACAATGGCCATCTTCTAGAAGTAGCATATCATCTAACGATAACTCTTCTATTTTGATTTTATCTTGAGAATGGAGTTTGTGATTCTCTGGAATATAACCAACAAATGGTTCGTAATATAAAACGCGTTCTTTAATATGTTCATTCTCTAGAGGAGTTGCAGCGATAGCCGCATCTAAATGACCTTCGGTAATTCTAGAGATGATCTCCTCCGTTGTTAATTCCTCAATCTTAAGATTGATTTTTGGGTATTTTTTGATAAAAGTTTTCAAAAACATGGGTAATAAGGTAGGCATGACTGTTGGGATGATACCCAATCTAAATTCTCCCCCAATAAAGCCTTTCTGTTGGTCGACTATATCTTGAATTCGGTAGGATTCATTTACAATGTTTTTGGCTTGAATAACTATTTTTCTTCCAACTTCAGTTAATTCAATGGGTTTTTTACCTCTGTCAAAAATTAAAACGTCTAATTCATCTTCTAATTTTTGAATTTGCATACTCAAAGTTGGCTGAGTTACAAAGCACTTTTCTGCAGCTTTTGTGAAGTTTTTATGTTCGGCTACAGCCAAGACATAATATAGTTGAGTTATTGTCATAAGTTATATTGATTGCGGCTATAAAATTATAAAAACTATCAATAAAACTTATCGAATAGATTGTTAATTATAGATTAAATTTGTAGTAGAAATAAGATAATAAAACACATAGATATGACATTGAATAGTATAGGATTAGATGAAAAAAATACCAAAGCATTAGCAGAAGACCTGAATGTGCTTTTGGCTAATTTTCAAGTGTATTACCAAAATTTAAGAGGTATTCACTGGAATATTAAAGGAAAACGATTTTTTGATCTTCACGCAAAATTTGAGGAATTATATACCGATGCGAATTTAAAAGTAGATGAAATTGCAGAACGTATTTTAACTTTAGGATCAACACCGCTACATACTTTTGAGGATTATACGAATTCGGCTAAAGTACCAGTAGGTAAAAATATTTCGGAAGATGAAAAAGCAGTGAGATTGATTGTTGATTCGTTAACAGAATTGCTTAAAATTGAAAGAGATATTTTAGGCAAGTCAGATGAGTTTGATGATGAAGGTACCAATTCCATGATGAGTGATTTTATCACCGAGCAAGAAAAGACCGTTTGGATGATGAAAGCTTTCCTTGGTGAAACTGTATAATTAATAATAGAAAGATTGAAAAAAGCGCCCTTATCCTAGGGCGCCTTTTTTTTAAAACCTGACAGTCATTTCGATATCCTGATCGGTAACCTCAAATTTGGCGTCATTAAAGGATGGAGGTCCAAATAACATCGGATTGTTGCTCATTCCATAAGACTCAGCTGGCATTCCTGAACCGTCAAAATCCATGCGGTTGTTGTCATTTTCATCATGTAACACCATGATGGCATAGGTTCCTGGCTTCACATTATCAAATGTGACCTGCACCTTTCCATCGGTTATTTCTTTCTTGTATCCTTCAATGCCCTTTCCTTTCATAAAAGTTTCCTGATTGTGAAGCCCTATTAAAGCATGTCCCTTTTCATTTAAAAAATTGTTGACATGAATGGTTACTGTGTAAGTTGATTTTTCTTCTTGAGCTTGTGTTACAAATTGCGTCAAAAGACAAACGATAAAAATAGCTAGAGTTCTCATAATTGTAATGTGTTTCTTGATTAATACACTTCAAAGATTGTTGAATAACACAAATTTGGAAATAATTATTTCCTGAATTGTAGGGAAAGTGGAGTGAATTGTAAAAAGGTTTATAGAAGCCCTTTGGCTTTTACTTCTAGGTATTTATTAATAGCATTGACAGTCAGGTTTTCTGGTTTGGTAAGTATGGTTTGTATCCCGTGTTTTTGCAATTCCCTTACCATCGTATACTTTTCAAGGCTGAATTTTTCGGCGATAGTCTTATGGTAAATGCTGTTTAAGTCTTGGGTTGGTATAGAAATTAATTCTTCTAGTTCCGTATTTTCAAAAATAATAACGACGAGTAAATGCTTTTTTGCTATTGCTTGAAGGGACGGCAATTGTCTTTTAAGAGCACTAATATGTTCAAAATTAGTATAAAGCATGAGCATGCTCCTATGACTTATTTGTCTTTTTACTTGGGCATAAAGTCTTCCAAAATCAGAATCCTGAAACTGAGTATCGATATGGTATAACTGATCCATGATTTTATTTAAATGGGTCAGTTTATCTTGGGCAGGTAAAAAAGCTTCTATGTTTTTGGAAAAAGTAAGCAAGCCTATTTTATCGTGTTTCTTTAAAGCAACATTACTAAAAGCGAGGGAAGCATTAATGGCATAATCCAATAGTTTTAATCCTTCAAAAGGCATTTTCATGACGCGTCCTGTATCAATGATGGAATAAATAGGTTGGGACCTTTCATCTTGATATTGATTGACCATCAGTTGGCCTGTTTTTGCTGTAGCCTTCCAGTTAATGGTTCTGAAATCATTTCCAGGCACATATTCCTTAATCTGTTCAAATTCTTGGGTATGCCCAATACGTCTTATTTTTTTAAAGCCAAATTCGGTTAAATGATTGCTGATAGCTAGAAAATCATATTTCTGCATTTGTACAAACGAAGGATAAACTGCTACGGTATCATGTTCTTGAAATGTAAATTTTCGCTTGATTATTTTGAGTCCGGTGGAAACAAAAACATTGAGGTTTCCAAAGATGTATTCTCCACGATCTACAGGTCTTACAGTATAAGAGAAATCTTTTGTTTCATTTGGTTTTAGAGCTGTCCGATACTCAAAATCACGCTTTTGAAATTGCGCAGGGAGTTCATCAATTACTTGAAGCCAAGTTTTGATGGGATATCGGTTATGTAAACTGATATGGACTAGATTGTCATCACTGTTGGAAAATTTTTTTGGAAGCCACCTTTTTGCTTCAAATGCATTTTTAAATCGGTAAAGCAAGATCAAATCAATACAGGCAACTAGAGAAATGATTAAAACCAATACCCAAGCCAGAGGATATAACCAGTGAATCCAAAATGATAGGAGGAAACAGGCTGACCCAAGGGCTAGAACCTTGAAAAAATTTGGATGAATGTAAAGTGATTTTAAAAATTTCAAGAACTCAAATTTTATCGTGGTACTTCAATAGATTGTATGATCATATCTAAAACGCGTTCGGTACTTAGGCCTTCCATTTCTCTCTCTGGAGTTAGAATAATGCGGTGATTCAAGACTGGTTTGACCGCTCTTTTAACATCTTCTGGAGTTACAAAATCTCTTCCAGACATGGCGGCAAAGGCCTTAGCGGCATTTAAAATGGCAATAGAGGCTCTAGGGGATCCACCCAAATATAAATGGGAATGGTTTCTGGTTTTAGTTACCAATTCTGCTATATATCTAATGATTTTTTCTTCAACAAGGATTTGTTGGGTTTTTTCTTTAAAATCGGCTAATTGTTTGGTATCAATGATAGATTCTATTAAAGTATGTGGTTTTTCACCTTTTCTTTGGTGATGGGTTTCAATAATTTTTATTTCATCTTCCAGTTGAGGATAATCCACCTTCACCTTAAAAATAAATCGGTCTAATTGCGCTTCTGGCAATGCATAGGTACCTTCTTGTTCTATAGGGTTTTGGGTAGCAAGAACCATAAAGGGATCTTCAAATTTATAAGTGTGTCCATCTATGGTTGCTTGTCTTTCCTCCATAGTTTCAAACAAGGCAGCCTGTGTTTTTGCGGGTGCTCGATTGATTTCATCAATAAGAATGACATTAGAGAAAATAGGACCAGATTTAAATTCAAAGTCTGATGTTTTCATGTTGAGAATCGAAGTTCCCAATACATCACTTGGCATTAAATCTGGAGTGAATTGAATACGGCTAAAATCGGTTTTCAATACCTTGGCAAATAATTTGGCAGTTACCGTTTTGGCAATACCAGGAACACCTTCTATTAAAACATGGCCATCAGCCAACAAAGCGGCTATCAAAAGGTCAATAAATTCTTCTTGGCCTACAATCACTTTTCCCAACTCACTTTTAATGGACTCAACGGCCATTTTTAATTCTTCTAGCGGGACGCGGTTATTAAATTCTAAGTTGTCGCTTTCCATGTATTTTTTGATTTAAAGGTGTCTATTTTGGTTTCCAATAACTCCAATTCTTTTACACTAACATTTAAGGCTTTATTTAACGATGCAATCCATTCAAACAGAGCCTTGGTATCGTCTAGGGAATTGTTACTTCTAGCCGATAGTTGAGATAAAAATTGATTGTCTATTGTTTGTGTATCTAAGTAGTAATGGGTTCTAATAAAATTTAAAAAATATTGAATTTTATGATGTGCCATTTCCTTGTGTTTTCCTTGTTCCAAATACATGTTTGAAATGGTTCTGGTAAAATCCAAGGTTTGGTTTTTTAATGGAGGAATAACCGGTATCGGTCTTTGCTTGCGCTTACCCTCAAATATAACATACAGCAAAACGCCTAAAAGCATGAGGTAATAAGCCCATTTCAATTCTTTGTTATTTAAAAATACGTACAAGGGAGAGATGTAAAATGTCTTTCCCGTTTTGTAGTGATTATCAAATAAAATGGGTTCTTCAGGAGGAAAATAAGACATCAGTCCTGCTGTAAAGTCTTTATTGGTGTTCTTTAAGATGAAATAATTGGTAAAGACTTGGGGTGTTGTACATAATATAATATGTCCTTCGCCAAAGGATTGATATGCGGTTGTAATATGCTCTTCCTTTAATTGCTGTGTATTTTCCTTTATAGCACCAATAACTGCCACCCCGGTTACATCAGATGAATCTACTTTTTTGAGGTAGTTGATATAATCCATACGATCTAATGGAAATAGATCGGAGGAAAGTTGTGGATTTTTTAGCCCTAATGAAAACGCATTATCCATATTGTCAAAATTGCTCAATAAAGACGTTTTTAATTGCAATGTATCCTGAAGCCTTTTTGGTATTTCCTCTGAGGCAAATAATAGGGTGTTACCTTTGTCTACCCAATTAAGCAACGTTTCCAATTCGTCTTCACCTAATCCAATATTGTTGTTCAGCAAAACATAAGTTCCCGAAATAGAATCATTATAGGTCAAAAACTCATAGGGAGATTGATTGATATCAATCAGTTGTTCTTTTCCAAAATGGGACTCCAACAAATCGTGGAAAACATAAGTTCCAAATGGAATTTTGTGTTGTTTGGCATAGGATGGAAACCAATTCACCTTTTCTGGCTTGGTGTATTCGGCTAAAACCATCAGAACAATAATCAAGATGGCCAAACCTAAATATATTTTCCCCTTTTTATTCATGCCGCTTGGATGGTTTGGTTGAAATCTTGAAATACGGTTTGGTACTTGAAGTATTTTTCCTCATTAATAAGAAACGACCCATACCACACATAATCGTAAATTCGGGTAAGGTTGGTAAACGAGGTTTTTAGGTCAGAATTGTTAAGTTCCCAAATATAATCTGTATTTGTTTTATCTGGTTGCCAGTTAATCAATTCCTTTTCTGTTAAGCGTTTTAAGGTCAACAAATATTGATACCTCAGTGCGAGTCTAAATTGTTTTTCTTTTAAGGCGTCTAGAATAAGGTTTTCAAGGTCTGCCTTTTTAATCAATTCTTCTTCGAGAGTCAAAGAAATACTGCCCTCAGGTTTCTTCCCGGTAACAAGTGTTTTAGTATTGAATTTCAAGAAGAGTTTAATTAGCAAATAGACCAAAACTACTAACAGAAGATATGGTAGTGCCTTTAAAATCATGCTAAAAATACCGCTCGCTTTTTCTACCCCAAAAATGGCTTCCAAGATTTTTAAAAGGAGATTTCTTAACCAAATCATGAGATCATCCCAAAAGGGAATTTCGGTTGGTGTTTCCGAATAATCAAAATCGGAGTCCTCGAGGTAGGGCTCCAATTCTGATTCTGAAATTTCTTGAACCTGAAGAGGCGTGTGATCGGCAGCAACCACCAACGAATCTACTTGAGCAAATCCATGCCAAGTAGTAAATAGAAATAAGATGCCGATTAATAATTTCATTTAAGAATCAGATCCGATAGATTCGATTTGCTCAAAAGTACCTGTTAGGTGTTTTTTCTCATTAAGGTTGAAGTACACCAAAACAGCACTAATTACCAAAACAAGGTTTAACACGTACTGAAAAAAGTACGCTATTATATTGAGAAGAATCATAATTGGGTCAAAAAAACTGCTCATATCCGATGGGTCCAATTCAATTGAGAATGTTCCTATTTTTATCATGCTATATAACGAAGCAGGGAGACTAAATGCATAACCTGCAATCGTAATAATAATGTACATGATGATTAGGGTAAAGAAAGTCATCCAGAACTCATCTTTGATTAAGGTAAAACTGTAACTATAGGAATCAGACACATCTTTATCTTCAAAGACATAAATGGAAAATACTATAAACATGGGGACCATTAAATACAGAACGGGTAGAAAGCAAAGCATAGCACCTATTATTAGTGTAATCCATTTCAAAATTCCTAAGCCCAAAAAGCCGGTGATTTGTTGGTAAACCGCTTGTTTTATTTCACTTTCATTGATAACACCATTATTATGAATGTAATTTTTGATGTAATGCAGTGCAGAGGCACTTGCAAAAACATAGGCTAGAATGGCAGATACTACAAACAATCCAACCGAAAGAAGCATGATGCCACCACTAAACAAACCATTTCTTGAAGAGCTGTTGAATTCAAACATGTCTACAGCTGCATATAGATAAAAAACCATGCAACCCAAATAGATTAAAATAAATGGGGCGCAAATTTTTAGAATGGTACTGAAAAAGGGCTTGTATTCATGTCTTATAAAACCAAAGCTATCACTTATGATTTCACCGAGTTCACGTTGCTTTTTAAATTGAAAGAATGTTTTCATGTTGGTTACTAGTAGATTTTTTATTGAGATAAATTGGATAATAGACGTAATAAAATAGAATGAGGCCTAATGAAAGGGCAATTATAAAAATGGCTAACCAATCGGGCATTTCGGTATGTCTTGTGACAAACCCTTCCAAAAATCCAGCGACGATAAAAAAAGGAATGGTGCTCATTAAAATTTTTAAACCACTTTTTATACCTCTTTTAAAAGCTTCTAGTCTGGTGTAGGTTTCTGGAAAAAGCATGCCTTCTCCTAACGTCAGTCCAGCACATCCAGCCACAATGATAACAGATATTTCGATGGTTCCATGAATCCAAATGGTTCTAGCTGATTCCCAAAGCAGTCCTTTTTCATAAAAAAAGTATTGAAAACTACCTAACATCAATCCGTTTTGCAGCATAATATACAAAGAGCCAATACCAACCAAAAGGCCATAAGCAAAGGCCATAAGAGCTACCTTGATGTTATTAAGTGTGATGCCTAAAAACATATTGAACTCACCTTGTTGCTTATACACCGCCATGGGGTCTCCTTTTTCAATGTTTTCTAGGGTCATGTTGACATAACCATCACCCAAAAATGAACGAACAAAGTCCCCTTCACTAGCTGCAGAAAAGGCTCCTATGATAACGAATAGTGCAAAAACTAAAAAAGCAATGAGTAACTTTCTTTGATGGTGGTAGAATTCCATGGGGAATTCTTTGGTGAAAAAGGTGATGATCCTGTTTTTAGATTCTTTTTTGGTCTTGTAAATTTTTTGATGAGCGCTGGAAGCCAGTTGATTGAGATAAAATTCAGTATTGCTTTTTGGGTAGAAGGTTTTGGCATAACTCAAATGATCTGTTATTTCGATATAAAGGTCAGAGAGATCATCGGGATTCATGGAGATTTTATTTGAAAGAAGGTTTTCAAAAGTGGACCATTTATCCTTATTTTGCTTCACAAAAGCAGCTTCACGCATTTATAGGGCTTTTGCTTTCAAAGAAAAGAAAATATGGAAGAATTTCAAATTGAAACCGCGCAAAATATAGGGATAAACCAAAACGTTGCCCACTTAGGAGATAGAATGTTGGGTTACTTGATTGATTCTTTGGTGATTTTCCTATATATGTTTTCGGTCATTATGTTGCTCAATACGTTAGGGTTGGATATGATGGATTCTTGGTCGGTTTACTTAATAGCTAGTTTACCTGCTTTTATGTATTATGTGTTGTTAGAAACGTTTTGGGACGGTAGAACCATTGGTAAATATGCCGCCAAAACCCGAGTGGTAAAGTTAGATGGTTCTAAGCCTGCTTTCTCAAATTTTTTGACCAGATGGTTGTTGCGTATTATTGATGTAACCCTAACAAGTGGAGGGTTGGCTGTGTTGACTATTTTATTGAAAGGTAACGGGCAACGTGTAGGGGATATAGCTGCCGGAACGACTGTGATTAGTGAAAAGCAGAGAGTTCGCTTAAGGGATACCATTATGGTTCAATTGCCCGATGATTATCAACCTAAATACAGTCAGGTGACTGTATTTTCTGATCAAGAGATGCAGACTATTAAAAGTTTATATGAAACGGCCGTATCTAAGGGGCAACACAATGTGATATTGTCGCTTTTTAATAAAACCAAAGACGTTATGCAAGTGCAGCCGGAGGAGTTGCCCATGGATTTTATCAAGCGAATTATCAAGGATTATAATTACTTTACACAGCAAATGTAATTGATGGTTGAAGGTGTTTTCACAGAGGAGAATTTCATTTATCTGATTGAGATTTTTGGTACCATAGCCTTTGCTATTTCAGGCGTATTGGTAGCCCTAAATAAGCGAATGGATTTTTTTGGCATCATCATCATTGCTTTTGTGACTTCGGTTGGGGGTGGGACATTACGTGATGTTTTAATGGGGTATACACCTGTTACCTGGATGACCCACTTAATCTATGTTCACCTTATTTTAGGTGCTTCTGTTTTTGCTATTATTTTTAGACACAAATTGGATCGGTTGAGACGATCGCTTTTTTTATTTGATACCATAGGTATTGGTCTGTATACGGTAATTGGGGTAGAGAAGGGTCTTTCGGCAGATTTAGATCCCCTGATTTGCGTAGCCATAGGGACCATGTCTGCCTGTTTTGGAGGTGTGATAAGAGATATTTTGTGCAACGACATCCCAGTAATATTCAGGAAGGAAATTTACGCAACGGCTTGTATCGTTGGTGGAACCACCTATTTTTTATTAAGTCAATTGCCGATAGAGCGTAATTGGGTTTTTGTGATTTCAGGCCTAGTGGTTATAACAATTCGTTTGGTGGCGGTAATTTTTAAAATCAGTTTACCAGATATTTATAAAAGATCTAATCGATAATCCTGACACTTTTGATATAAATGTTGTGAACGGGCCAATCAGAATCATCTGTTTTCTGTTTGGCAATTTCATCAACAACATCCATACCATTTATGACCTTTCCAAAAATGGTATAGGAGCCATCCAAATGATGTGCGCCCCCTTCCTGTTGAACAATAAAGAACTCATAGGGAGATGCTAACTTATAAGCATTTTCAATTTCACTACTAGGCATACTAATGACGCCACGATCGTGTTTAAAACCACGTTTGGTGTCTGGTGGTAAAAGATATTTTCCTATTCCAGCTCGTTTGTTCATGATATCTGGGTCATCGGTACTACCTCCTTGAACAATAAAGTTGTTGATGACTCGATAAAATTGGGTGTTGTCAAAATACTTCCTTTTGGTTAGGTAAATGAAATTAGCCCGATGGAATTTGGTTTCATTAAAAAGCTCGATATCAATATCTCCAAAATCTGTCTTTATTCTTACCTTATTTTCTTTGTTGTGTTTTTCATATTCCAAAAAAAACTCCATCGCTGTTTTATCTGTGAGAAATGGAAATTCTGGTTCTTTTTCTTCGACAGTATCTTTTTTAACGACTTCTTTTTTTTTGGTTTTTGTTTGATTAATAGGGGTTCCCTTTTTAATTTTGGTATTGTTGTTACAGTTTAAGAGAAGTAGGGAAAGAAAAATGACGGAAAAATATTTCATATAAGGATATCTTCTTGTAAGCTGCAAAATTCAAAGAGAGGTCAATGAATTTCGATAGGTTTATAAATATAGTGCCAAAATTAAAAAATATACCTCTTCCAGCCGAATCATCTCAATTTAAAATGTCTCCACCATTCCGACAGGAACTTATAAAAAGGGAGCAAAAAAAGATGAAATTCGCTAGGAAGGCAGGTGTAATGGCCCTGTTTTATCCAGATGTGACCAATACCACCAAACTCATTTTAATTTTGAGAAAAACCTATAGGGGTGTTCATTCGGCTCAGGTGGCATTTCCGGGAGGGAAAGAGGAGGAGCACGATGATTCCTTAATGGCGACAGCTTTAAGGGAGACCGCAGAGGAGGTTGGTGTGCCAGAGCATCAAATTGAGGTTTTGAGAGAAATGACGCAAGTTTATATTCCGCCCAGTAATTATTATGTCTATCCTTTTATTGGGATTTCTAAAGAAACGCCTCGTTTCATCAAACAGGAAACCGAGGTTGAAGAATTATTGGAAATTACTTTTCAGGATATGATAAGCGATTCCAATGTGGTGACAGAAATTGTAAACACGAGTTATCAAAAAGCCATTAGTGTACCTGCATTCAAATTAAACGGTAAAATTGTTTGGGGAGCTACTGCCATGATGCTCAGTGAGATTAAAGACTTGTTAAAGCAAGCCCTGTAAATTTCTTACTTTTATTACCTTTGTACCCTTAATTAAGCATGAAACAAACATGGGGTTGATAAAAAAGAATCCTTTCGGACATATCCTTTTTTTGAAAAAGTGGCTCATTAGAAGCATGGGAGCAATAACCCACAGGAGGTTTAGAGGGTTTAATGAATTACAGATTGAAGGATCTGAAATCATCAGAAACCTCCCTGAAACCAATGTGCTATTTATTTCAAACCATCAAACATACTTTGCCGATGTGGTGGCTATGTTTCATGTATTCAATGCGAGCTTGAGTAATAGGGATGATTCTATCAAGAATATAGGATATCTATGGAACCCAAAGTTGAATATCTATTATGTGGCGGCTAAGGAAACCATGAGATCTGGATTTTTGCCTAAGGTTTTGTCTTATGCAGGAGCTATTCCTATTGAAAGAACCTGGAGGGCAGATGGTAAAGAGGTTAACAGACAGGTGAAAATGAGCGATATTACCAACATCAAAAAAGCACTTCAAGATGGTTGGGTCATTACATTTCCGCAGGGAACTACCACGCCATTTAAACCCATTAGAAAGGGAACCGCCCATATTATCAAACATTATGAACCCATTGTGGTGCCTATTGTTATTGATGGTTTTAGACGGTCTTTTGATAAAAAGGGCATACGTGTGAAAAAGAAGAATATCCTGCAGTCTATGGAGATAAAGGAGCCTTTGGATATCGATTATAAGAATGAAACCATCGAACAGATTGTTGAAAAGATTGAATATGCCATAGAGCAACATCCATCCTTTCTAAAGGTGATACCAAAAGATGAGGTTGAAGCCCATATGGCGCTTAACAACAAGCGTAGGTGGCACCCCACTGAATATTAGATTTCCAGTTTTTTTAATTCTTTATAATTTCTATTTAGGCCTTTCAGTAAAATCCCATACACCAACCAATAGAATAATAGAAATACGCCAATAAGTAGAACTAAAGCTATGAAAACCGTAGCAAAGAAAATGGCGTAAAACTTAAATATTTCACCATTTGCAGAGGCCTGACTTAGGTGGTCGTTTAATTCCTGGTTCTTGTCAAATTCAATAAAAAGAGCCGCAATAAAGCATACGATTAGGTAAATAATATTGAAAGCCACATATTGCTTGACGGTTCTTCTTGTTTTTAGGATATTTTCCATCAGTGCTTTAGCACTATCAGTCACAGAAATTCTTTTGTAATTTTTAAAGAACGCGATAAAAAAGTAAATCAAAATTCCAAAACCAATTATGGCTATAGGAACAAGGATGTTCTCTCCGTGGAGTTCTCTAAAATGCTTCATGCTTTCTGTATCCCTAAAGGCAACGCTGATAAAAGACCAAAAAACAAATTCAATGATGCTGATGATAAATATCCATTTCACAATGGAGGATGACTTCTTCAAAATCATCTTATAAATATCGTCATAGGACAATTTAGGATAGTTTTTATCCTGTTTTTGCCAATCTTTTTTCAATAATTCTAACTCATCCATAGCACTACGGATTTAAAATGGTTTTTAGCTTGGTTTTAATTCGGTTCATCTTCACACGGGCATTAACCTCGCTTATACCAAGAGTCTCACTAATTTCTCTATAATCCTTGTCTTCTAAATACAAGAAAACTAAGGCTTTTTCAATGTCGTTCAATTGATGTACTGCTTGATACATCAATTTGAGTTGTTGTTCTTCGGTGTCATCATAAGGTTCTGATTTGATTTTAAACTGAACCATATCAAATTCCTGTGTGTTGACACGTCTTTTTGATTTGCGATAAAGAGTTATTGCTGTGTTCAATCCCACCCGATACATCCACGTACTGAATTTGGAGTCCCCTCTAAATTTAGGATAGGCTTTCCAAAGTTGAATGGTGATTTCTTGAAAGAGATCATTGTGTGCTTGTTGGTTATTGGTGTACAGTCTGCACACCTTATGCACAATATTTTGATTCTCCTCAAGTAGTTTTACAAAGCTATGTTCTAACTCTTTACTCAATCAAATGGTTGTTTAGTTTTCCTATAGGTATACGAAAACGTTATAATGTTACAAAACTTATAAAATCTTTATAAAAATAGGCTTTATAAGGGTTTTGCAATACATTTGTTATACAAATTTAGCACCATGAAAATACCTGAAACCAACCTCCCAAGGGTGGTTGTTGTTGGTGGCGGTTTCGCTGGAATCAACATTGTAAAGAAATTGGCTAACAAACCCGTTCAAGTCATTTTAATTGATAAACGTAATTACCATACTTTCCAACCTTTACTATATCAGGTTTCTTCCGCTGGATTAGAAGCCGATGCCATTGCATACCCTCTACGGAAATTTATTAAACGCTATAAAAATAGTTTCTTCAGACTGGCAGAGGTACATCGTGTGGTTTCAGAGGAAAATAGAATTGAAACATCTATAGGAGATATTACTTATGACTATTTGGTTCTGGCTTTAGGTACAAAAACCAATTATTTTGGAAATGAGACCATTCAAAAATTTGGAATGCCTATGAAAACGGTGCCTCAAGCTCTAAATATCAGGAGTTTGATTCTTCAAAATTTTGAAAAGGCTGCCATAGAGGATGATTTGGAAGAGGTTAAGGCTCTACTTAGCTTTGTTATCGTTGGTGGTGGGCCAACAGGTGTGGAGTTGGCTGGTGCTATAGCAGAGTTGAAAAATCAAATTCTCCCACGGGATTATAGGGATTTAAACTCAGACTTGATGGAGATTCATTTGCTGGAGGGTAGCGATCGTGTATTGCCGCCTATGAGTCAAAATGCATCCAAAAAGGCAGAGAAGTTTTTAAAACGATTGGGAGTTCAAGTCCACTGTAACACATTTGTAAAAAATTATGATGGGGTAAAGGTAACCACCAATACTGACCTCAAACTGGAATCGGAAACCTTAATTTGGGCTGCTGGAGTTACATGCAGAACAGTTGAAGGATTACGTGACGAATGTTATACAGAACGTAACAACCGACTCAAGGTAAATGAGTATAACCAAGTGTTGGGATATGACAATATTTTTGCTCTTGGTGACATTGCCAGCATGGAAAGTAAAGACTATCCAAAAGGGCATCCTCAGGTGGCTCAACCAGCTATTCAACAAGGGAGTTTGTTAGGTAAAAACTTACTTAAATTGATTGCAGGAAAATCGATGAAGAAATTTAAATATATCGATAAAGGTTCCATGGCCACCATAGGAAGAAATAAGGCTGTAGTTGATTTAAAGCCTTATAAATTTGGCGGATTTTTTGCTTGGTTTATTTGGATGTTTGTTCACTTAATGGCCTTGGTTGGATTTAGAAATAGAGTCATTACTTTCTTTAATTGGGTGTACAATTACATCAATTTTGATAAGGCATCACGCTTAATTATCAGACCATTTAAAAAGTTAAACTGATAATTTAAAATAAGTAAATTATATATCTGATTAGTAGATTGTTAAGGTGTTTCTATAAATTTTATCTATCGTTGTTTTATAAGGCCTAAAACAATGAAAAGTTGTGCTGTTGCATACGTAAACATAATACTTAAATGTGACATTGCCAAAGGGGTGTAAAATTTATTGATTGCTAGAATGCTATCAGATATCAAAAAGAAAATAGCTCCTAAAAAAACGAGTAAAAAACTGGAGGCTGATACTTGTTTTATTCTTAAGAATGAGGTGACGGCCATGATCAAAATGACTCCCATATATATCGCTACAGGTACCATGAAATCTCCAAGATGATTTTTTAAGAGGTGAAAAATTAAAATGGCATAACTAGCTAAAAGGGCATATAGTAAATAAGGTTTTTTATGCGGATTTCTTCGCTTAAGAAAAGTTGAAATATACAGTAGGTGGGCCAGTAAAAAGGCAATTAATCCAGCCAGAAAAAAGCTTGAGGTATGTTCTGCAAATAGAAGTAAAATGTCACCTGTAAGAGAACAAATTAATGCTAAAAGTGTTAGTGATTTACTTATGCCATCTAGGTGTTTTGCCCGCAATAAAAAGAAGATGATGAGCGATAAAACAAGGAGAGGTTTGGTTATTATTCTATAAGGTTGGAGACTGGCAAAATGGGAGCATATAAGTTCAATGGCCAGTAGCAAGCAAAAAAAGGCGATAAATCCTTTATTTGATGTCATAGGTTTTTAGTTTGTGTGTGTTCCAAATATAAATATTATGTCAAAAATTTAAAAGGAGTTTTATGATGGTTACCAATCCAATTAATAGGATTAAGGAGAGTGAAATCTTTCTGAAACGGTCTTGTGGAATATAGTTAAGTATGAACTTTCCTATGTAGGTTCCAACGAACCCAATGACAAACAAAAAAGGAAGATATGTAAGTTCTTGTTTTTGAATATAGCCATTGTCATAATAAACAAAGGTCCTTGAGAAGTCTATCAATAAGTCAATAAAAGCTGAGGTGGCTATAAAGACATTTTTCTCAAGATTAAAGGCCGCCATGGTCAAACCTCTTATGGCTCCTCCCGTACCAAGCAAGCCAGCTGAAAACCCAGATAGGGTTCCTCCTGCAATGGCATTTCTATTCGTAGGTTTAAATGTGAGAGTGTTTTTTATAAGGAACAACAGGCTTAAAGCCACTAGAAAAACACCAAGGAATACCTCAAGCCAAAAACTATTGACCATTTTAGATAAATAACCTCCCAAAATAACAAAAGCCACAGAGGGAGCTCCTATGTAAAGCAGTAGTCTTTTATCTAATCCCTTTTTGAACAGGAAAACCTTACTTAAATTACTTGATAAGTGAAAAATAGCGGTCATCCCAAGAACCGAATAGAAGTCGAAGTAAAAATTACCTAAAGGAACAAAAAAGACAGAGGATCCAAAGCCGCCTATGGTGCCAATTATTTCGGCTACTAAGGCCAACAATAGAAAAATAACCCGAATGTTCATATCTCAGGAAATAGTTCCATTAAGGTACAATTATTTAACCAGAAAAAACATGAATAATGTCAAGTTAAGCCATAAGAATCCATTAGGGCTTATGGATTCAAGTTTAGAAGAGAAAGGTTTAATTATTCGGCTGTAACAGGGTCAATTATAGAATAAACTCTTTCTACAGAATTTGCAGGAAACCCACCTTGTTGGGCGTGTTCTCTAACCATTTCTTCATTAGGTGCATTATAAATGCAATAAATTTTATTGCCAGTTACATAACTGTGTACCCATTGAATTTGTGGTCCCATTTTTTCCAAAACACCACAGGATGTTTCAGAAATGGCCTTTAGCTCCGTAGGACTTGATTTACCGATATTCGGAATATCCCGCTCAATGACATATTTAGGCATGACAAAAAGGTGTTAAACCCTACTCGTATGGCTTTTCGGTTCCGCCCCGTTTGGTTTGGTCTCTGGACTCCAAGCTATTAATCAGTCCAAAAATTGGTTTAGTTGTTGGTTTGTTGAAAAAGCATTTAGTCTTCTAAAGGTACAAAAAGGAGTGATACATTTTAAATTTAAATGCGTTTTTATTTTTAAAATGTTAGGTAAAAATGAAGATACACCCAAATTAGAAAGTATTGCTATTAATCAGTATTTGGGTGTATCTGTAAAGACTTAATTGACGGGGGCAGGGGGAATGTAACTTGGTACTACATTCTCGATGGGTTTGATGGATTTTAAGTATTCAAAAATAGCCATCATATCTTCTTCCTTCATATCGACATAAGATTCCCAAGGCATGGGAGGCATTAAAGGTCTGCCATTTTCCATTCCTTTATATTTTCCTTTAGTCATAGCTATTTTAAATTGATCGTATGACCAACTTCCTATTCCTGTATCATCTGGGGTAATATTGGCACTAAATGAAACTCCCCAAGGGCCAACAGCAGCTGTTAAACTATTGTTGAACAATAACCATTTATCAGGTCCTAAAGCTTCTGTAACAATCGCTGGGAGGGTATCATTGGCAGGATGCCCCATTAGCCAACGATCCGTATCAGGTACGGGGCCATTGGGTGTCATTTTTTTTGGTGTATGGCAATGATCACAACCTATGGTTTTGGTGAGGTATTCGCCTCTAGTAATTAGTTCTTCTGTTGTGGGTTCATTGGTAACGGTAGTCTCAATAGGTTCCGATTTTTTATCAACGCAGTTAAAAAATAAAATGACAATAAAAATTGGAACCACACTGAACAGGTTTTTTCGAGTCATGTGGAAAAGGTTTTGGTTGGTTTGTAAAGTTTTGATTTACGTTAGCATTCTGATATAAATATAATCATTTTTTAATATTAAATTAACTAAACGTCTAAAATTCAATTATTTATTTATTGACAAGAATTGAATTACGAATATGCGATAGAAAGCCACTTAGAGAATTTATGGGCTTAAAGGCTATACTATTGTCTTATTTTTGAAAAGCAAATGGTATCACAAATAGGGTTAATTGTCATGAAATCCTTTTCCATTTAGGATATGGGAGGTATATTTTTCTATTCTCGAGGCTTTTGTTTTAGATTGTTTTGGAGCTGAGAAATAAATGAGATAGCCTCTTTGTCTGCCCGGTGTTAGTTTGTAAAAAGCCGCTTTGAATGCAGGGTCTCTTATAAAGACCGTATCCAATTCTTCTGGAATAGGTTGCTCTGGAGCTTTGTCCAAATCTACTTTTAACCCCTTTTCTTCCACTTCCATAGCTTCAAAGATGTATTCTTTTATTTTGGAGCGTAATGCTTGAAAGTTTGTTTGTTTATCCAATCGAATCAACCTAACTATTCTGGAATTTTCTCCAGGCTTGTCAAGTATTTGGTATGGGTCTTTTAAAAGTATTCCCTTAAAAAAACTAAGGGTACAATTGTCTTTAAAGGCATTAATTAATAAGATATTGTTTCCTTTGTATGTGTAACAAGGGATGCTCCATTTTAACTCCTCGGTCAAACCGCATTCCAAAACTAGAGTTCTTAAATGACGTAATTCATTTTGCCAAAGATGCACCTTGCAGTCTGAAGTTTTGTATAGACTACAGCGTCCGCATCCATCTTTTAGATAGAGATCTACGGCATTATGGTTGGAATGAGGTTGCAAAATAAAAATGCATGAGATTAAAAAATAACCTGCTTAATTTTTTAGAGGATACACCTTTTAGATTTTCGAATGATGACTACTTCAAGTTTTCAATAACTTGTTTCATCTTTTTCTGAACTTCTCCAGCTATAGGTCCCAAAGATTCATTTTTTACAGAACTCATGGAGGCAATAGGATCTACGGCAGATACTTCAATATCTCCATTGTCATGTTCCTCAACAATGACATTACAGGGAAGAAAGACTCCAATTTTGTCTTCACTTACTAATGCCTGATGGGCAAAATGCGGGTTACATGCTCCCAAGATGCGGTACTTTTTAAAATCAACATCTATTTTCTTTTTTAAAGTGGCTTGCACATCAATTTCTGTAAGAACCCCAAAGCCTTCTTTTTTTAGTTCGGAAGTAACAAGATCTAGTGCTTCTTCAAAAGAAATTCCATTTAGGGTGGTATTGAAATAGTAACTCATGGTTGTTGAATTTATAATACTTAAAGTTACTAAATTTTATTTCCAAAGTTGCTTTAAGGTACAGTAAATTTATGAGGTTTTAAACGCAAATAAAATGGTGTTAGGTACATTAAAATCCTGTTTTCTATATGGTGAATTGAGACCATGCATCAACACCATTTTTAAGCTATTTCTTAGGTTTATAAGAACAAATGGATTTTTATTGAAATCAGATTAAGGTAATAGAAGGATATTTTGCTTTGATAAACATATAAATACCGTAACCTATTAAACCAACAGAAATAACACCTAATACTAAAGCGCCAAATTGACTTTCAATAAAGCTGAATGCATCTGTTTGGGTACTTACCGAACTGCTAGAATTTAAGCCAGATTTGATAGTCAAAAAAGCCATCAACCCAAACACAAGCCCCCTAGCTGTATGACCAAATCGTCCTGCATTTATCAATATTTTTTGTTGATTTTTACTTAAGTCACTTTCCCTAATCTCGTTTCTATATTTTCCAGAATAGGCTCTATACAAATCATAGATGGCTTTTATGGCAAATCCTATTCCAACCATTATGGCAATAAGGTTGCCATAAGATCCTGAAAAAAAATTTTGAGTTAATGACGAACTGCTGGAACCAATAAATCCATAGATGGCGAGTTTAAAAGCGTAGAAGGCTAAACCTCCATAGGCCAAACCACTTATAAAGTAAGCAATGCGTGTCGCATAGCCCTTAAAATCGCTTGTTATATTACTGGGATTTTTAAAAACTTGGTAGAACCTCCAAAACAAATATCCAAGCAAACCTAAGCCCATTAGAATGAGTAATACTTGTCCAAAAGGTTGTTTTGCTAGGAATTGTAATGCTCCGGTACTTCCCGCCTTTTCACCACCATTGCTAAAAGCTGCTAAACCCGTAAGTATACCTATAATACAATATACTGTGCCTTTGGCTGCCATTCCGAATCTGGCAAAGTTTTTTTTATGTGAGCCCATACTCTTTTAATCCTTATCTAAGTGGTTTGTTTCGTATAATTTTAAGGGCTAATTTCATTTGGATTGACCATATTAATTATGAGTTACGTTATGTTTTTTAAAGCAATTCAATCTTTCCAAACCGTTCCAAATAACTTATCTACCTTTCATTACGTAATATATGTATTTTCATCTACGTGAGCTACTGTGATATGGGGCTTATTCTTTTTTAACTGTTATTCAAATTTTTACTCCTATTAAATTTCTTATCAACCAAAGGGCGAAAAAGTAATGGCGCCAAATTCCCAATTGGTTGCAAAACCAATAAAAGCAAGAAGCAAGATGAAGGCTTGGAGAATCATTAGAATAAAGAACAAAAGAATTCTGAGGATTATTCCCCAACGGGAATAATCTGGAGCAAAGGCATTGTAATACCCGTAGGCAATGTAGCATAATACCAATAAGGGAGTGCCATAGTTGATGCTGGTTGCAATCACTTGACTTTTAGTAAATAGATACAAAAAGAATAGCAAATTGCCCATGGTAGATATGAGTAACATCCCTAGTAATATCATACCGGCAATAATAAAGTGCTCACTTAAGTTCAAGGATTTTCTTTTGAATAACAGTAAACTGTTGATGGCGGCAAATGGAACGAACAGAAATACAATCAATTTTCTTTTTTCTGAAATCATGCGATCCAATCTCTTACTGGCCTCGTCTTGTAATGCAGTGTCATTTATAACGTCACCTTGAGCCATGGCCAACTGCTCATAAAAATGGCGCAGGAACAAAATCAACCCAAATAAAAACAAGCCAAAAAGGAACAGATTGTAATACCGCCTGCGTTTCCCGTAAATATATTCCAAAGCAGCTTTTCCAGGACGAAGTAGGGCCTGTTTTGCTGTAAACACCATGCCTTTTTCTATACTAAAAGTGCCGTGGAGGATATCATTAAATACAAAGTTCTTAAAGGAAATGCGACGTGTATCTGCTTTTTGTCCGCAACCAGCACAAAATTCACCTACTAATTCTTTATTACAATTAAGGCAGTGGCTGGTGGTCATGTATGAAAGTTTGGGTTAAGTGGTTTTGAACCAAGCTTTTGCTTTAAATATACTGTTTAAATTGAAAAATGAGCACACAGAATTCTAGAGGCTTCTAATAATTTGTCTTAAGGAACAGCCTCCAAATCATTCTAATTTTAAGGTTCCTTTTTCACAAAATACTTTATGTAGATAATTATCAAGATTGGAACAAGAACCAAGCCACTAATAAAATTTAATAAGGAAGCCCAATCGGTCAATTCATTTCCGCTTTTAGAAACCAAGATCAATTCGCCCAAAGGCCCTTTTGAAAATAGGGTGTTGTAAATGACATTCCATCCTAAGTGAAGGCCGAAAGGTAGCATCATGGATTTTGTTTTAGAAAAAGCCCATGCCCAAGCGTATCCCATTATTCCGGTTCCAATAAAAACTAAAATCATAGCCATAACATTCCCCAAAACACCATATGAGAACCAATGATAAACCCCAAAAGCAATAGCAGAAATAAGAATGCCTTTTGATGGACCAATTTTTTGGATGAGTATATATAACAAAGCTCCCCTAAAAATAAGTTCTTCGGTAAAGACAGATTTAAAATCCCACCAAAGGGACTTCAATATTATGGCACTTGTAATATTATCATTTAGAATCCAAGTGGATGATTTTAGATGAGCCTCTAAATACTGAACTGCAACACAAAGGATTCCAGTAATTAAAAATCCTAAAAAGAATTGTTTCAATCTTTTGGGTGTAGGGAGGATTCCTAAAACTGAAAGAGTCTTGTTTTCAATGAAGTATAATAGCAACCACGAAATAGCAATTGCAACTAAAATTCCTATCATTTCTTAGTTGGTTTTAAATTAGGTTCATGGACCTTATTATTGGTTTGATTGCTAAGTTAAGGAATAACAAGTTGTTTTTGAGGTTGTTGAGTCGATGTTTATTTAAGAAGTGAATTAAAAATAACGAATTGTAGCGCAAGATTTCACTTAAAATCACCCATTAAATCATCATATTTAAATTCATAATTCAACAAGCGCCTCAGTTTCGTGCTATCAATTATTTTGTATTCATTTTTCGAATTTTCATTAAAGGAGATGGAGGAACGTCCTACTTTCTTTGATTCTTTAAGGTAAAACTCACGTCTTTTGGGGTGATTGGCGGAACAGGCATTCAGGGCTTCATTCCAAAGGTCTTTTAAAATGATTTGCTTGATGATTTCGATGCAATCGTCTCTATGAATAAAATTAATATACCCTTCTGGATTGTCAACCGCTTTGTTTGGTTTAATGAAATTTCCTGGTTTTCTGTTATAACCAAACAATCCGCCAAACCTTAAAATGGTTGTTTTGAATGAGGTGTTGGTCATAAGTAATTTTTCAATTTCAACAAGAGCACTCTCAGTGGTGGGTGTTTCTTCAGTGACAATACCGTTAGTAAATGGATATACAGAAGTGGAACTGATAAATAGGACTTTTTGAACCTTGTGGTGTTGTATTTTATCAATAAGCTTCTTAATATCCTGAATGTTCTTAGAGGTCATAGAAATGATTAAGACATCAGAATTTAAAAAATCCTGAATGTCCAGATTGGCTGAGCCTATGTCAATAAGAAATGGTTTAACGCCATTTTCAGAAAGTGTTCTGATTTTATCTTTTGAGGTCGTGGAGCCATACACCTCATATCCTTTTTCAATGAGATCAATAGCTAAGGCTAACCCTAGCCAACCACATCCTAATATGCTGATTTTTTGGTTCAATTTTTTTGGTTTGTGAGGTGATAACAAAGTTATCAAATAAAAATAGGTCTTAGATTGGTGGAATGATTATCCGAATGAAAATCTAGAAGTAATGAATCACATATATTTTATCTCAAAGCTTTAATTTTTAGTTGTTTTTTATTATTTCAAAGGTGTTCAAGTCGTAATCTGTGTGCTCATATTTTTTATAAAAAAAATGAGCATTTCTTCTTTTTATTTTAATGTAATTGAAGGTTTTAAAATTTTCTGAAAAGATGAAATGCTCATGGTACCACGAAATAGGTTCACTTATTATGATATTATCTTTAAGAAAATAGACAAGATATGTTCCCTCAAGATACTGAAATGGGTCATAGGATGGAACCAATACGCCATTTGTTAAATACCCAAGTATTCTGTGGTAGTAATGAGCATCTGTTACAAGAATTTCATCCCATTTTTCACAATAGAATATCTTATCGAAATTATAACTGGAATTAATCTTTAAATTAGAGAGATTAGAGAAATGTGTGTTAAAGGACTCTGTAATACAATTACTTGAGAGTGTGTAATTGTTATATGATTTATAAATAGTGCCTAAACCGAAATAGAGCATTGCTCCTAATATTATTTTAAATATTATTCTTTTCATCTTTATCCTTAATGGCCCATTTTTTAATCAGTTCGTTTAATGCACCAAAGCCCAATATGGAAAGTAGCATTCCAATGGGTATTCCTATTAAAGTTCGCCAAAATTCTTTCGGATCTATGCGATAATCAGGAAGGTAAGCCCAATATAAAAACCCTCCAAAAAGGATGATAAAAACAGAAATGATTAGGAATGTAGTCATATGTTAAGTTGTTACTTCTATTTGATATTCAATTGATTTTTTACTTTTGGATGCTTCATTATCATCTTTTTAAATACCTCAAAATTTTCGTAGTTATTGGGCGAATCATTGATTTGTTCATAAAAGAAGGATTTGTCCTTTTGAGGATAAATGATGATGGTTTCTCCAAATCGTAAATCAAAAAGTTTCATGTTCAAAATTAAAGTTGAATATCCATCTGGACTTGCCGAAAATACCCAATCAAATTCGTTGTTTTGCGCTTCAAAGGTTCCTTCAGCGGTTAAGTAAGGATAATTTCGAGATTCAACCAAGGTATTTTCGCTAGAGTTTTTGTCATTTGTTAAAACAAGCAATGTTAATTTATCAATTACGGTGTCACTTTCAAGGTTTTCATAGGCCCCAATTCGAACGCCTTTAAAAACCAAGTCACCAATTTCTATGATAAATGGAACACTAGAGACCGCATAATCATATACAGCCACAGGGAAAGGTGATTTGTTTAAAGGGTAACCTTTAAATATTTCAGAATAGAGGTCATAGGTTTCAATATCTTGTGCAAACAGTTTTAAATCCCATTTCGTACTGTCAAGATGTTGGCGGGATTTAAGACTTAATTTTTCAATGTCCCATTTTTTTACTTCTGGACTATCTAAAACAGCATTCGTTTTTTCTTTCTCTTGACAAGATGAAAAAGCAAATCCAAAAGCAAGCACTGTCAGTATTTTGGTTATTTTCATAAGGTTGTAAAATGGTTTTTCATGATTTCGTTGATGAGAGGTTAGGCAGAATTTGGCATGTGAATCAAGTCAAGTTAAAGGGGATGATTTTTGGTTTTTCTTATTTGTTTTAATAATTCCACAAGCAGAAAATATATAATTGTTGCATAGATGGCAATATTGAAAAGTAATCCAATAAAAAAGATAATGTCAGATGTTGGTTTTACAATTGTATTGAAAGGGAATTGAAATATGTTGGCCAAAGCTAAGATTAAAGAATTTCCCATTATTCCAAAATCTGCTGTTTCCATTTTTACTGCATCGTACAATAGTGCGGTAATGCCAGATAAAACAAATAGGATTAAATAAATTCCTATATAAATATTGAAATTGATTTTTTTTAACATTTATAGGTGTTTATTTCTCTGGTTTCTACGTATTCTAATTTTTAACCAAAGTTGCTACTTGAAATAGTGAATTTAGAATGTAACTTACATATGATGTTTTGCAAACTTATTTTAGTTAGCAGTTATTTGATCAGAGATTGTAATGCCTCCAAAATTTATCCCAAAACTAGGATTTGAGCTGAAGTTAATATAGTAGTCATTTATTTTACTGTCAAGAGTAATTTCGAAGGGATATGACCCGCCATTTGAATTCAATTTTTTTGGTTTAATTAGTATACCGTTCTCTACCTGTTCAGAGATATTCACTTCCATATTATCATTGAACCCAATCAATACAAATTCACTTTTAAACTCAGTGTCTTTTCTAAAATTATTATTTGGAGAATCGATCAAACGGAACGTGACATGATCAAAAACATACTTAGAGTTTACTTCAGTAAGTATATTTTTAAGGCTATCATTTTCAATTTTTAATAATTCAATTTCTTTCTGTAATACTATAGAGTCATCATTACAACTAACAAAAATGAAAGAGGTAATAATAAAAAGAAAAATTCTTGTCTGCATTGGTTTTAATTTTTAATCAAAGTTACCACTTGAAAAAGTTAATTAGTACGTGAGTTACACATAATGTTACTCCCCATTTTTATTTTGCTAGTAACGCTTTTATTCCTTTTGCTAGTTTATCAACGTTACCTTCTGAATTTCCAATGGAAATATATCTGATAATTCCGTTTTGGTCAATAAGGAAGCTTTTGGGAATGCCTCCGGTGGCATATTGGTCCCAAATTTCTTTTTTCGGGTCAATACCTACATTAAAGTCAACGCCGTATTTTTTCATTTTGTCCATTTTTGCTGCAACTTTCTCTTTGCTTTCTCCAATAGAGATGGCTATTAAGATAAAATCATCCTCTTTAAATGGTTCAAGTATTTTTTCAGGGAATTCTGCAAATTCCATGAGGCAAGGTGCGCACCACGTAGCCCAATAGTTTAAAAGCACTACTTTCCCTTTTAAATCTGAAAGGGATTTTTTCTGCCCATCAATCATTTCAACAGTAAAGCCAATGGCAGGGTCGTTAATGTTTAGCTTTAATTCGTTGTCTGCATTTTTTTCTTCGGGAGCAACTTTAAGGGCAGTCGTGTTTTTATTTTCGCGTTCTAATTTTTCTTTTTCTGTTAGCACTTCTACTTTGATGATAAATTCTCTATCGCCTATTTTATCTCCAAATTTTTGGGCGAGTTTGTTTCGTTCTTCCTCAGTAACTCCTTTATTCATCCCTTTAACCCATCCTTGTTGGCTTAATTCATTGAGTTTTTCTTTAGTGATAATCTCATTATTGGCAATGATGACATATTCTGGCTTCTTGATATCTTTTTCTTGAGCAAAGAGTGTAAATCCAAAAAGTATGAAGATGAGTGCAACAATTTTTTTCATGGTCGTTTTAAGGTATTTAGTTTGTTGTTTGATCTTTTTGGTAATTGTTTTTGTGATACCGCCGTTTCGGCTTAGTAAGAATTAAAGATAGGCATAGAAAGTTGATATTATAAGTTTGGGAGGATTTTCCGAGTAGGCAAGAACCAAGCAATTATTTTTACACTTTGTTGTAACACGTTTTTTATTCAACTTTCTAAAAATCGTAAATCCAAATAATTGTTATTCGGATTTGTTGAGTCAACATATAATTCAGTTTCTTTTTTAATCGCAAAGTGCATTTTTAACTTCGTAGTATCCATATCAATGTTCAATTTGTATTTAATTGAGTCATTATTGTATTGAACATCAATCAATATTACGTTATGATTAACATCAATATATTCATTCCGCGTGTTGTATCCGCCTCCAACTTCGATTTCTTGTTTATAGCTATTACAATGTATTTCTAAATTATCTAAATTGACAATAACTTTATCACCAGTTCTAATTAGGTTAGCAATTCTTTTGCTTTCTTCATCTTTTGCTTTATTAAAAAGAATTGTGGTTTTAAGCATGTAAATAAGATAAGGTAAAATCAAGACTATTCCGACCGCTATAAAATAAAAATTTGTTTCTCCTGTAGCTTTATATCTTCCTCGAGCCCCAATTCCTGCATAAATAATTATGAATCCTAAAAATGTAAGTCCAGCAAAAATCCAACTTCCAAAATCAGATAATATTTTTTTAATATTCATTTAGTTCGGTTAAATGTGTTATGCATGGTGTTGTGGATAGTTTTTATTTCAAAGGCATTCCATATGGTCCACTTTTAGAAATACTTTTTGAGAAGGACTTTTTGGTTTTCAAGTCCATTATTAAATATTCAATACCTTTTACAAACACTCGTACAATATGGTTATTCCATTCTATTTCTATATTTGCTTCAACAAGGTCTTTTATAACGGAATACTTGTTTTTATAATCACCCAATAGAGGTGGAGCAAAACCTTGATTATCATTTATATAGGTTTCGATTTCATCTTTGGTTTGAATTATGGTGCCTCTAGAACAAATAAATCCATCAAATTCAATTTCATCTTTGTTATCGGTAATATCAATAACATATGCCCAAACTGAATGAATATCACCTTGAACCAAAATGCATTTATTCAATTCATAGTCGTATTTTGATTTTAATAATACTTTTGATTCGATTATTTGTTTAACATATTTCTTATGATTCTTAAATCCGTTCTTTTCAGGGTTTTCCAAATCGATAAAATCATTTAGACTTGTGTCATAAATTTGCCAATCGTAAATTTTTGCTAATTCAATCATTTCAAAAAGCCCATTTTCACCATAGAGATTAATCATTTTTGTACCAGTCGCTTCTTGGTCACTGAAAAACTCTATCGAATAATCAATTCCTATTATTTCCCTATGGTTATTCTGAGTTTTAATTTCTGGAAATGACCTTTCAATGATATCACTAAAAAAAATTGGTTTTAGGATATTTTCATCAAAATCCAAATCAGAAGGAATCTGTTGGTTGGAATTAAATAATAATATGGCCCAACTCATTCTTTACTAGTTTATTAAAATGTATAATCTCCAGTTCTTGTCTGCTTTAAATCCGTGTTCTGGTTCCGCAATTTTTTTTACTTCTTTTCCGTTGCTTATTCGGTCAGAGTAAAATTCCGATTGCTTTGATTTAAGATAATCAAATTTGTTTTCATTCATTTCCTCATTCCAAGCAACGGTTTCACAAACTAGACATTTATTTTCTTTTACAGCGACAATTCCGCAAACTCCACAGGATTTTAAGGAGTCAATTAATTCAGCCACATATTTAAAATCAAACTCTTTAAAGGTGGATGGCACATATTGAATAAGTTCATACCACCCAATATGGTTATTATTTAAAGCGATTTGTCCATCCGATTTTTCAACAATAACTTCATTATAGTTATCAGAAAATCGTATGGTTTGTAAATCTTCCCAATTATATAATTTTGGTTTTGCTCCAAAAGGTTGATTGATGGAGAAACCGTTTTCAGTTAGGATGATTTCCGTTAATTCGGACGTCAGATTTCTGTAAAATACTTTACGCGTTAAATAACCTATCATTTTTTTTATATTAACTTCCAACAGCTTGCGCGTAGTTTTTTTGCATAAAAATCTGCTAGACATGAGCACTAATTAGGAGCAATGCATTTTGGCATTCATGAAAAAGCAATTAATCACATAGTTTAATTTCACCTAATCGAATTTTTATTTTCTTAATTGAATCAACTTTACTTTGGTATTCTTTTCTCCAATTGTCTTTATTGATTTCGTTTAGGTGCTTATTGATTACTTTGTTGTAGGATTTAATACCATTTAATTCAGGAAGACTTACAGCACATCCAAATGAGATGTTCTCAAATCCATAAGGCTTACTTATTTTATTTAAATCAGTATGGTATACAATCTGTTCTCCAACCAAGATTTTCTTCGGTTCATTATTTATAATATCAATTTTGGCGGTCAAATAGTTATATCGACTGAAAAATCCAAAATACCATAAGATTATTATGCTTGAGATTAGTATCGTAATTGATGGAATATAATTTTTCAATCTTTCTTTTGTATTATTTATGGGGTGAGCAATAGTTATTTTTAAAATATACAACAACAAGTCTTATATCAGTCATTTATCCGTTTAGTTTGTTTGGTTTTACCACAGTGCTTTGTTGTGCTTCGTTATTTTGTTTTAATCATAAATTCGTATTAGCTTTTCAACTAATTATCTCCAATTCTTTTTCTATCATATTTATTACTTCTAAGTTGTCATTTTTTACGCTTGTATGAATAGCCGAGAGCATTTTGGACATAGTTTCAATATGTTTAATAATTCCATGCAATTCGAAATCCTTTTTTAAGATTTCATAATTTCTGATATTTCTAAAGAATTGAAATTTCAATAAAGTTTCAACACTTCCTTTTATGATCAGGTCATCAGGTATATGCTCCAACATTAGAACCTGAGTTCCATAATAAGGTGAGACCTTAGATTCTAGCGCATTGTTGTAGACAATACGCTCGCTTTCCCAGGTTTTTAGATATTTATATCTGGCTTCGTATAAATCTGTGATTCGATTTCTTATGGTGTCGTTTTTGATAATATCGAGTCCTTTAGACAGTAATAGTTTATAACCATTTGATTTGTAATTGAAATGTGGATAGGTCTTAAGATAAAAGAAGAAATATCCTAAAGAATCATTATAATCCAAATCGTCTTCGAAGGCTTTTAAAAGGGAAGCACTCGAGGTAGTTTTATTTTCAAGATGCGTAATGTTACTTTCAAAATCCTCTAAATCGAAAATCAGATTATTCCTAATCTCTTTTAGGATTGTAATTTCAATTTCTCTTTTCTTATTATTTTCATTCCAATTGTTGACTTGTAATGCAATTAATATCCCGATTACCACAAGAATAATTTCTCCAATCGCATAAAGAAGATACTTATTGAACTTATTTTCAGAGAGTAGTTTTTGTCTAATTTTTCTAAAGAATTTTATCATTGGTTAATAGTTGGTCATAATGAAGCACAACATAGGGATAAACACACTAGTGTGTTTATCTTATCTTATATACACACCTTAAAAATACATAAAATTCTTACTTAACGCTACGAGTTTAATAACTGAAAAGAGTAGATCCACTACAAATCACTGATAAGATCTTCCTTTTACCTTTTCAATCACAGGTTACAATTCAGGCATTTGTTTTTACAATTGAGTCAGCTTCCTTTTTAAAAGGACTGCTTTTGTCCCAATTTTGGGGTATCAATCAAAAACTAAACAGGGCATCAATCAATTTAATGTTACCTTTAATATCCCAACAGAGATTATATGAAAAAACTTCGTAAAAATACCATCCTAGTTTTCATCATCGGTAGTGTGGTATTTGGAATAGGAAACTCCCTCTCATCAAAAGGGTTTCATTTTGAGTCTACTAAAGACCTGATGGTCAATTTCCTGTTCTATCAAGCCTATGCGTTTCTGTTGGGGTATAGTAACATGTATTACTTTGCCTTTTTGGAACGCAAACAGTGGAACAATAGCTTAAAACGCATTTTTGTTGGTATTTTCGGTTCGGTTCTTATAACCCTCTTGGGTCTATTTGTACTCAATCTTTTGACCGCAGTGTATTATGACGGTTATACGGTACGAGCTTTTTTAAGTCAAACCTCTTGGAATCAATATGCCTTTGGAGTGTGGATCACCTTGACCATCGTTATCATTTTCCATCTGGTTTATTTTTACAACCGCTACCAACAAAACAAAATCAAGGAACAAAAGGTAATTGCTGGTACGGCTAGTGCCAAGTTTGATGCACTTAAAAATCAATTAGACCCCCATTTTCTGTTCAATAGCTTAAATGTGCTGACCAGCTTGATAGAAGAAAACCCCGATGCGGCACAAAAGTTTACCACCTCACTATCTAAGGTATACCGCTATGTGTTGGAACAAAAAAATAAGGAACTGGTAGGGGTCGAAGAGGAGTTGCGGTTTGCAAAAACCTATATGTCTTTATTAAAAATGCGGTTTGAAGACAGCATCGTGTTTAGCATCCCAGATCAAGTAAGCGACCCAGAAAGCAAAGTAGTGCCCCTATCGTTGCAATTGTTGCTTGAAAATGCCGTAAAACACAATATGGTAAACAATAAGCATCCGTTGCACATCAAGATTTATGAAGATAATGGGTATTTGGTGGTAGAGAACAACCTGCAACCCAAACAAATAGTAGGTAAAAGCAGCGGCGTGGGACTGAGTAATATCAAGCAGCGTTACCAACTTTTAACAGATAAACAAGTAAACATCAATCAACAAGCAAACTGGTTTGCCGTGGCAATCCCTATGCTTACAAAACAAGTATCAATCATGGAAACAATCAATTTTGACCAAAACGGTTCTTATGAAAGAGCCAAAAAGAAAGTAGAAGAAATCAAAGGATTTTACAGCAATGTGTTTTCTTACCTCATTGTAATACCCTTTCTTATTTTTATCAATTACAGAACCTCTTGGGAGTTTAAATGGTTTTGGTTCCCACTTTTAGGTTGGGGTATTGGTATTGCATTTCATGCCTTTGGGGTGTATGGTTTTGGAAAATCCTGGGAAGAACGTAAAATCCAACAGATTTTGGATGAAGAAGAACGCAAACAAAGCAAATGGAGCTAATCATGGAAACTAAATTTGAAAAACAACGCCGAATTGATCGAGCCAAAAGACAGGTAAAACGCATCAAGGGTTTTTATACGCATCTGTTGGTGTATGTGGTAATCAATATTTTTATTTTGGTAGTCAATTTTTCTAGGACAGGCCTAGGAGAAAACACCTTTCAGTGGGAGAATTTCAGTACGTTGATATTTTGGGGAATCGCCTTATTGATACATGCAGCTTCTGTGTTTATGCCAAACATTATTTTTGGCACCGAATGGGAAGATCGCATGATCAAAAAGTATATGGACAAGGAAAAACAGGGCTGGAAATAAAACACTTACCAAAAGAATTTTAAAATACTATGATGCAAGTAATAATTATTGAAGATGAAAAGCCATCGGCCAGAAGGTTGCAGCGTATGCTGGAAAAACTGGACATGCAGGTTCATACCATGTTACATTCGGTAGAGGAATCTATCGCTTGGTTTCAAAATAATACGCACCCAGATTTGATTTTCTTAGACATTCAGCTTAGTGATGGTCTGTCGTTTGAAATCTTTGAGGCATTAGATATCAAGTCTTCCATCATTTTTACAACGGCTTATGATGAATATGCTCTAAAAGCCTTTAAGCTGAATAGTATTGATTATTTGCTGAAGCCGATAGATGAAGAAGAGTTGGAAGCGGCCGTAAAAAAATACCAGACTATGGCTCCCAAACCATCTGTGACGCTCAACTTTGATGATATCAAGCAGCTTTTGGTCAATCCGATAGAACGGGAGTACAAAAAGCGTTTCTCGGTAAAAATTGGTCAACATATCAAGCTGGTGAATGTCGAAGATATTGAATGCATTTACAGTGAGAACAAGGGCACTTATTTACACACCGTAGATGGCAGGAATTATTTAATAGACCCAACCTTAGAGGAACTGGAGGTCGAATTGCCTCCCAATCAATTTTTTAGGGTGAATCGTACGTTTTATGTCCAAATCAATGCCATCAAAGACATCATAAGTTATACCAATTCCAGACTTCAAATTAAATTGCAAAGCTATCAGGAGCAGGAGGTGATTGTGGCTAGGGAACGGGTTAAGAATTTTAAGGATTGGTTGCAGTGATTTTCGGTTAAATCTCATTTTAAGGGTGTTTATCAAAAAAGTTTTGCAAGTTGATTTAATAATAGTAGCTTTATTTTAAACAACTTGAAAATGAAACAAATAACTACCCTGCTACTATCGCTTTTTATGTTACAATCCTTCGCCCAAGATTGGAACATGTATCCTTACGAACCTGTTGGGCAAATTGCTTTTCCTTTGGATGAAGGTCGTCATGATGGCGAGGAAGTGGAGTGGTGGTACACCTCTGGCTTTTTTGAAGGCGCTACTTCTGGTACCTCATACAGTTATATGGTTAGCTATTTCTACTATCCCGCGGCTGGCTTTGATGGATTTCGAATACTGAATATCACTAATTTGGACACTGGTACTTTTTACAAAGATGTTCTACCAGTCACTTATACAACCATGTCAACGACTTCTTTGGACATAGAAGCAGCCATATTTTTAGGTGGTACCGAAACTTGGTCCAATGCGTTGGACGGTTCCAACAATCCCATACCTTTTGAGTATGACTTGAGTACGGGAGCTAGTTTTGGTGATTTAACCCTGAATATGGATGTGACTAAAAGACCACTTTTGGTTGGTGATGATGGCTTTGTAGACCAAGGTTTGGATCGATATTCCTATTATTATTCCTTTACTGGAGTGTCTTTATCTGGATCGTTATCCTTAAACGGCACCACCGAAGCTATTACTGGAACCGGATGGTTGGATAGGCAATACGGAAATTTCAATCCTTATTCCAGTGAAGATTACGAATGGTTCAGCTTGCAATTGTCTAATGGCATGGATATCAACCTTTGGAATATTTTTACAGCAGAGAGCAGCATTCCTGATGCGCCGGAATATAGTATTCTTTCAGCTTATGTAAGTGAAGATAACCAATACACAACCGCTGATCTAAGCATTGAAAGGGAAGCGTTTTTCTGTACCACCGAAGATGGAGAGGAAAAATGCTATTCCAAACAATGGCACTTAACATCCGCTATCAATGATGTCGATCTAGTGATGACTGCTCAATATGAAGATTCTGAAATGCAATTGCCTTTCCGTTTTTATGAAGGGGCCACAACCATAGAAGGGACTGTCAATGGGGTAGAAGTGACAGGAATCGGCTTTGCAGAACTATTACACGGTTATGAACATCCAGAGGTTGCCATAACCACACCTACAACTGTTTTTGAAACGGGTTCTCCTATAACTTGGGAGTTAAATAACCCTGATGATGGTAGACCAATTTATTATGACCTTTCCTACAGTGTGGATGATCAAGTAAGCTTTTTACCTTTGGTAGAGAATAGTACAGAATTATCTTATTTATGGGAAAGCCCAAGCATTAGTGAAGATGATGTCTTATACTTTAAATTGTTTGCTTATTCGGTGGATGGTACTTTAAACAATGAAATTATTGCAGGTCCTTTTACTGTCAATTTGTTGTCTATGGATGAGGTATCTTTTTCTGAAGTTAAAACCTATCCAAACCCGGTTCAGGATACTTATTATGTGCAATTTCCAAATGTTGTAGATGGAACCTGGCAATTGTTTGATATCAATGGCAGAAGCGTATCAAGTGATGCTTTTCAGGGGGTTTCTATGCAACAAATTCCCGTTGCAAGTTTATCCAAAGGCGTTTATTTCCTGAAAGTAGAAGTAGATTCTAAGACTTGGATGAAAAAACTGGTTAAACTGTAGCAGTTATTCTTCAATACGGTTGTCATCAAAAGCAGATGGCAATAATTGGGGAATGATCTTGACAATTAAAGGGAGTAGAAGGGAGCCGCCTGGTAATAAAAAGATTGCCAAACTAGGAATGGTCTTTATGATGTCCATTAATTGGTGGTTGACCCTTTTTTGTTCTTCCTCTGTTAAATCTCTTACGGTTGATTTGGTAATCAATTTCATAAGGTCCTTGCTTTGGGAAACCTCTTTAAGTAAGCGCTTGCTATTCCGTTTCAATAGTAAATTGACCAATTTACTGGAGTTGGAATAAAAGGTCTGTACGATGTTTTTGGAACTGAGCAATCCTATTTTTTCCTTATGACTTTGGTAAAAGTAAGTCAAAGCACTTAAGGAGTTTTCAACCCTGTCTTTGGGTAGATTAAGTTGTGTGCCTAATTGCTTTAGGATATCTTGTTCGGTTTTTTCAACCACCATATCCGTCCATGCCGCCATACAAGCCAAATCCATGATGTAATACTTTTCTAAATCCTCATTTATGAAGGTGATACCTTCCTCCAAGCTGATGGTGGGATGATTTTGAAAGCGCAAAGAACGCTCCAGCAAATCAATCAAGGTATCATCATATTTTGATTTTTTGACTTTAGAGTCCAATACTTTCAAAACGATGGATTCAATTACGGCCTCCAAATGCTGTAAATGGCTATTGGTAATTTTTCCTCGTTTCAAAAAATGTTGGTAGGCCAGGACATCAGTAAACAATAAGGCATTGGTCACAAAGTAATTAAAACTTTTCCCAATAAACTTATCCTCAATCAAAACCCTTTTGTGTAGAATATGCTCTAGAAGGGCATGGGATTTCAGTTCCCCCAAAAGCTCTGTAAAAAAGGTGGGTTTATGGGCGTCTATTTCCTTGTAAAATTGAATGACAGAATCCAAAAAGGAAGTGTCTGTAATATGATTGTCCTTGTAGATATAATAAAAGGAAAGAGCCAAATTGATTTTACATAACTCTTCTTCAGTATAGTCATAAAAATCAAAACTATTGTTAATGACTTCAATGTTGCTACCATATATAAAGCCACAAGTCCTTAACTCATCATAAAATTGAGCAGGTGATTTTTGGGTCCAATCTATGGATTCCTTGCCTAAAACCTTGATGAGTTTCTTGATCCAGCCTTTACTAGAAGGGTTCATTGCTATCAACTTTATCGGGGGATAAAGATATTAGATTCTTTCAAATCCATAACATCTTTTTTGTGTTAACAAATATTTAACAAAACCGCTTTTGGAGTTATTGCGTAGGTAGAGGTGAATGCAAAAAAAATAATTAACAAAACCTCATGATTATGAAAAAAACAAAATGGATTTTAGGAATCGGTCTACTAGCTGTGGCTGGTTTCTTTTTAGTGGCAGCAGATCATATTGATGCGCCTGCAGTACAAGGTGGTTCTAGTGACATCACCGATTTTTATGCCTTTCAAGGTGAAAATACAAACAACATTGTTTTTGCCGCCAATGTAATGGGATTATTAAGTCCTACAGCAACCGCCGATGCTATGTTTGATGAAAATGTATTGATTGAATTCAACATTGACAATACTGGCGACAACGTAGAAGATTTGGTAATTCAGGCCATACCAAGAGATGGCAAAATATATTTCTTTGGACCTGCTTCCCCAGGAACCACAGGATTAAGTAGTACTATTTTAACCAACAACATGTTGGGTTCGGTAGATATTTCTGCCTACGGTTCGGCTGCCATGACAAATAGTAACAATGGCGCTATGATGTTTGCAGGACCGCGTGATGACCCATTTTTTATGGATTTTGCCCAGTACAGTGAGATTATAGCAGGAAATGCTTCTGGATTTAATGATCCGGGGAGTGACACCTTTGCTGGAACCAATGTGCTGTCTGTAGTTGTGGAAGTGCCAAAATCTAGTGTTGGTGGTTCAGGAACCATAAACACATGGGTAGAAACAAAAAGAAAACAATAAAAACTTTAAATCACGAAATTATGAAACGAATAACATACATAACCCTAGCAGTCTTGCTAGCAGCTTTTACTTTTAATTGTTCAAATGATGATGATAATATGATGGGTGATATGGATAATACCAACCAGCCATCAGAACCTGACTTTTCGGGAACCTACATGCAGGAGGACCAAGTGGCGAGACCTGCTGTTAATACGGTGTTTACTTCTCCAGCATCAAAGGACATGTTTAATGTGACCATTCCTTCGGAACAAGGTGCTGCTTTTCAATCCATGTTTCAGACAAACTTGGAGGGCTTAAGTCCGGCTTATGCCAATCCTGGTGACATGAATGCCTTGGGATTGGATTCAGCCACTTTTACGGGATTATTGGCCACTGACGTCTTAAATGTAAGTCTAGATGGTACCACAACTTTTTATGATGGCACCAATGTGTTGACGGGTAGAGCCCTGGCTGATGATGTAATAACAGTAGAATTGCTTTTGATTTTTGGAGGTGAAGATTTTACAGAAAATCCAACCCTTTCAAATGATCATGTTGATGCAAACGATAAACCTTTTTTGACCTCATTTCCATACTTGGCTTCGCCATGGTAGTTTAGAATATATCAGGGTATATCAGTCCGTTATACCCTGATATTTTTACCAATGAACCATCCTACAAACCAAACAAAACTGAAATACCATGAAAACAAAACATACATTTTTATTACTTCTGGTTTGCCTTGTATTCAGTTGTAATACAGTGAACAGAAAGAAGAGAACAAGGAATGTGACAAATGAACATGATTATGGTGGATTTTTTGAGTTGAAAGAGAATGAGGCGCTGCAAAAGGCAAAAAGCGAATATGCTTTTTGGGAAAAAAAGCTAGAAAAAGAACCGAGTCAATATCCGTACCTTGCTAAAATCGCAGCGTCTCAATCTCAATTATTCACGATTACAGGAGATATCAAATATCTCAAAGAGGCTGAATCAAATCTTGCGGCCTTAAATGAAAAATCTCATTACACTAATTCCGGTAGTTTAAGGTCTTTAGCCCATAACTATATTTCGCAACACCGCTTTAAAGAAGCGTTAGCACTTTTAAAAAAGGCAGAGACTCAGGGAGAGCGATTGAAATCGACCCAAAAGATGCTTTTTGACGTGCATTTGGAACTTGGAAATACCGCCGAAGCCAAACATTATTTGGAGACTATTAAAAACTTAAGCGATTTTGATTATTTAATTCGCTTATCAAAATGGAGTGATCATCAGGGTAATTTGGAGGCTGCCATTAAGTATATGGAAAAAGCACAAATTATTGCAGAACGATCCAAAGTTAAGAGCCTTAAGGAATGGGCGTATACCAATATAGCAGACTTTTATGGACACCACGGTGATATTGAGAAATCTTACAAGCATTACATAAGGGCATTACAATTAAACCCTAATAATGCCTATGCCAAAAAGGGGATAGCTTGGATTGTCTATTCGCATGAAAGAAATCCTGAAGAGGCTTTAAAAATTTTAAATAGCGTAAGTAAAGAACATAACGCTCCAGATTATCTGCTTCTTAAAGCAGAAATAGCATCGTATATGGGAAAAAATAAAGAAAAAGAAACCTATCTGGAAACTTATGTAGAGGCTGTAAAAAGGCCAGAATATGGCGATATGTATAATGCTTACAACGTTTTATTATACACCGATGAATTCAATCAAGCACAGAACGCCATGGTTTATGCTAAAAAAGAAGTAGCCAATAGGCCTACTGCTTTATCATATGATTTGCTAGCATGGGCCAATTTAAGTGAAGGAAATAAGTTAAAGGCTTTAGAAATAGCTCAGTCTCATGTTGTTGGTAAAACTTTCGAGCCAACAGCGCAATATCATTTGGCGGAAATTTTTAAGGCCAATGGCTTAGAGAATGAAGCACAAAAAATCAAAACAGAATTACTTGAAAGTACCTATGAACTTGGTCCTTTAATGGAACAAGAAATTAAGAAAATTTAAACATTTGACCCTATTAGCATTTTGTATTTTCGCCAAAAATTATCCCCTATGATTAAATCATTACTCACTTTCTGTTTACTGTTTATTATTAGTTCCTTAGCTCATGGGCAAACCATGCAAGGTCATGTGTTGGATGAAAATAATAAACCTCTAGATGGCGCTTATCTATATAATAAAAATTCCAAAAAGCATGCGCATTCCAACGAAAGTGGCAGTTTTATTTTGGAAGGTAATCAGGTAAATGACTCCATAACCATAGGGTTGTTAGGATTTGAAAAAAAGATACGTATAGTATCTCAAGAAGATTTGAATAACATGGTAATCATTCATTTGGTAAGTAAAGCATTTTTACTAGACGAGTTGGTATTGACCAATGAGGTCAATGCGTTGCATACCGTAGCAAAATTAGATTTAGAAACCAATCCCGTTAATTCATCTCAAGATATTTTGCGGAAGGTTCCAGGGCTTATCATCGGACAACATGCTGGAGGAGGAAAGGCAGAACAAATATTTCTACGCGGTTTTGATGTGGACCATGGTACCGATGTGAGTATCTCGGTAGACGGTATGCCCGTAAATATGGTTTCTCATGCCCACGGTCAAGGTTATAGCGATTTGCATTTTCTTATTCCAGAAACAATCAACAATATTGAGTTTGGCAAAGGTCCTTACTATGCCGAGAAAGGAGATTTTGCTACCGCAGCTTACGTCGATTTTAATACAAAAGAACGGTTGGATGATAGCGAAGTTCTTTTTAGTTACGGACAATTTAACTCCTTACGCACTGTGGGATTGTTTAATTTAATGGATAAGAGTAGTTCTCAAAATGCATACGCGGCTATCGAATACATAGAAACGGATGGTCCCTTTGAATCACCTCAAAATTTTAACCGATTAAATCTTTTTGGGAAGTATACAGCGTTGTTAAAAGACCATGATAAGATTTCATTAAATGTTTCCCATTTTACCAGTCGTTGGGATGCGTCTGGACAAATTCCACAACGGGCAGTTGATAGCGGTTTAATTTCAAGATTTGGTGCCATAGACGATACTGAAGGTGGAAATACCTCTAGAAGTAATATCAATGTGTCCTACATGAAATTTATGGATGATCATACGAGTGTAAAAGCCAATGCATTTTATTCACACTATAATTTTGAGCTGTATTCTAACTTCACTTTCTTTCTGGAAGACCCTGTTAATGGTGATCAAATAAAGCAGTATGAGGATCGAGATATTCTAGGTTTTAATGCCGAAATTAAAAAACACAAACAGCTTGGGGAAATAGATGTGAATATCTCCTCAGGGGCAGGTTTAAGACATGATATCATTAATGATATAGAGTTGTCACATACATTGAATAGAATTGAAACTTTGGAATACCTGCAATTGGGTGATGTGAATCAGACCAATCTGTTTACGTATGTCAACACCGAATTTCTATTTGGTGCCCTAAAAGTAGTCCCAGCCTTACGATTGGATTATTTCAAATTTATGTATAACGATCATTTGACAGATTCATATGCAACCCAAAGTAATTCCAAAACCGCTTTGTCTCCCAAATTGAATGTGTTTTTTACGCAGAATGAGAATTTACAATGGTATTTGAAAAGTGGTATAGGGTTTCATTCCAATGATTCTAGAGTTGTGCTACAGGAAAGAAAAGATATTCTTCCAAGAGCCTATGGGGTAGATCTGGGAACTACATGGAAGCCAATCCCGAAAATGTTATGGAATGTCGCTATTTGGACCTTATTTTCAGAACAAGAGTTTGTTTATGTAGGCGATGCTGGTATCGTGGAACCAAGTGGCAAATCTGAAAGGTATGGGGTAGATCTTGGGGTTCGTTATCAATTTACCAATTGGTTGTATGTGGATACAGATGCCACCTATACCCATGCAAGAGCAACAGAGGAACCCAGTGGAATGGATTACATTCCTCTAGCACCAGATTTTACTTGGACGGGTGGTCTGGCTGTGGTTGATTTGAAAGGGTTTAGTGGTGGAATTAGATATCGTTACGTTGATGATAGACCAGCCAATGAAGATAACTCTATCGTGGCCGAAGGTTATTTTGTGACCGATTTTAATGTGGCATATGAATATAAAAACATGGGAATTGGTATTACTATTGAGAATTTGTTTGATGTAGATTGGAACGAAACCCAATTTGCCACAGAATCGAGGTTGTTTAATGAACCAGAACCAGTTGAAGAAATACATTTTACACCTGGGACTCCCTTTTACATTAGAGGAAACCTCACTTATAAATTTTAAAGTAAACTAACCTCTGTCCAAAGTTATTGGGGGATTTGTTTGGTAGAGTTTTTGTTGGTTTGGAAGCGTCATTTCACATGGTTGGAGGGCGCTTCTTTTTTATGGCTTCTCGTGAAGATTGGAGGTTCTTATGTCAACAGGTGCCAGTTGCGGTAAATTGCTGACTGGTGCATTTAAGAAAAAATAGGCGGTAGCAGACACATCATCACTTCTATAAAAGTTGGTCCAACCTTTCAATATATCGGGATGGGTAAGGTCAACCGGCTGTGGCATTTCAAGGAGTTTGTGGAAGCTTTTATTGCTTACGCTTATGGGTTTCATGGGCACCCCGTTCTTAATCATTTCCCGAACTTTTTCTGCTGGAGCTCCACCAATTTGTTGAATGGTCACTTCCATATCTTCATAAAAAAACACAGGATCAGGAATGTGATATCTGTAGAAAGCATATTCACCTTTTTTAGCATCAGCGATTGGTGAGCCTTGGTATTGATGACTAAAAGGCCCTTGGCCATAGGCTGTTCCTATATAGTCTTCAGTCCCCGATCCAACCAAACTAGGATATTCCTTATCTCCATCTAAGTAAATTTTAACCTCTCCCTCTCCAAACCAAGTATCTTCATAGACGGGGTCTGTAAATACACCAATATTAGTTCCTAAAAATCTCCCAGAGCCTTTGATTTTGGGAAGCACTTTAAAATCCTCAGCCAATTTGGTATGAAGGTCTCGGCTCCAATAAGTATGAAAATAAAGCACATCTTCTTGATGCTCTTCCATAAGCACATCCACATCAAAAAAAATAGCTTCTAGATCTTTTTGAGACTCATTGGTAACTGAAATTTTTGCCTCAGTTTTAAATGGCATAGGAATAATACAGTTAAAAGATCGTCCTTCTGGGTCACTAAAAAGGGCACTTTCAAAAGGAACACGTTGGCCCAAACCAACTCCGAAGAAATCCCCTATGGGAGCTGATACGGCTGGCTTGTCACTGCCGTCCCAAAACATTTCAATTTTTAGTGAACGCAGCATCTCAGGACTTCTATCACTAAATGTTAACCAAATACGCTTAATAGTGCCGCTGCCTTCAAGATTTACCAAATTAACAGACGTGCCAGCTTTGATGTTATCAAATGCATGTCCCTTGGCTCCTTTATTTTCTATACCACCTTGGCCTTTATCTCCTGATATGTTTTCAAAACTCACCCATTTGGTATGCTTATTTTTAGGAAGTTGATATAACTCTTGGGAGAATAGGGTAGGGCTCCCACTTATAATAAATAAAAGGACTAAAAGCGATTGTTTATGAATTAGCGACATAGTTGTTATGAATTTGTTTCCACAGCACCCAAAGTATATAATTGATCCATAGTTGGAGACTCACTACCTCCAGCTGGTTCTAAGGTAATTCCAAAAGCTTCAGAATCATAAATATTCTCTAGGGTGAAAATTTTATTCTCGTTTTCGGTAAAATCATCAATAGTTCCCAAACTGGTAGGCGTTAATGGGGTAAGCGTTAAAGACCAAATTTGATATACCTTACCACTAGGAGGCGTTGGAAGTCCTTGCAAATCAAAATAAACCTTATCATGATCTTTATCCCAATAGGCCTTTGCATAAGCCTCGGGATAAACAGCTTGTCCTGATAAAGGAATAGAAATAACATTTTTATCTCTTATAATGGATAAGATTTGTTTGGTTTCTACCAATTTTTGATCTGTTTTTTCTAATTCAACCTCTATCAATTCTTTCTCTGTTTCTACTGTTTGAATATCAGATTCCAATTGCTGCTTTTGATTGAACAACCAAATAAGTCCGGCAAACAATAAAATGGAAGCTGCCCAACCGGTATACGCCATCCAGCGGGTATTGGGTCTTCTTATTGGAACAACTTGATTTGATAAGCCTAATTTTTCCTTTACTGAGGCAAATAGATATTTAGGGTCAGAAGGAGATGCCATTGCCGTTAAAGAAATAATGGATGCTTCAATTTTTAAAACCTCTGAAAGGACCTCGGGAGATTTTAAAAGCATGTTGTACACTTCCTCATTCTCTTGGTCTGAGAGAGCACCGGCTACATAAAGCTCTAATATTCCAGATTCTATTAATTCCTTTTCGTTCATGAGTTCACATTGAGCATGTTTCTAAGCTCATTAATACAATTCCTGTTTCTTGTTTTAACGGTGCCTATGGGCATTTTTAATTCTTCCGAAGCTTCTTTTTGAGTAAAACCTTTGAAGTATAATAACTCAATAATTTCAATACATTTATTCGCTAATTTCTTTACAAAGTTTTGAATGCCTAAGGCATCCATTCGACTGTTCAAGTTTTCTTGATTCTCTAAAATATCTACGAAAAACTGGGCATTGAGGTTTTTCTTAGAATTTTTAAACGTTTTGGAGCGGGTTTTATCTATTGCTGTATTTCTCGCTATATTAAGAATCCATGTAAAAAAGCGCCCTTTTTTGGCAGAATACGTATGGGAATGATTCCAAGCCTTAATAAATACATCTTGAGTTAGTTCTTGAGCAATATCGTGATCTCTTACAATATTGAAAATAACACCATGCATACTTTCGGCATACATGTTATATAAAGTTTCAAAGGCTTTTTCATCTTTCTTTTGAAAACTTTTGACCAAATGGGTTATGTCCATATTGTGGGATTTGTAGGTTTGAATTTATAAAATATTATTTTAATAAAAAAAGCTACCTGTTTTAGGTAGCTTTTTAAAAATATCGTAATAAATAACTATTTATTCAATAATGCCTCCGCAACTCACGCGTCCTCCAGCATCACCAGTAGGTTGCGTAGTAAAGTCATCGGTTCCTTGATGCACGATTACGGCTTTTCCAACAATATCTCTGTTAGGGTCACCACATCCTATACACCATTCACCACCTGCGTTGAAGGTAATAGTTCCATTACCATTTTCATCGGCAGTAAAGTTTCCGATGTCTCCTTTATGGAAACCTTCGGCAGCACCCCATTTTCCATGAGGCTGATTTGTAGGGTTCCAGTGTCCTCCTGTTGAAGTCCCATCTGGAGCCGAACAATCTGCTTTTTCATGAATGTGGATGGCGTGAGAACCAGGCTGTAAACCTTCAAAAACGGCCACAACGGTTACTTGCCCGTCTTTATCAGTAAAAACGGCATTTCCAGAAACCTGAGTATCACTTTTAGGTTCCATTGCCAATTTAATTTTTTTGACTTCTACTTTCGTTTCAACAACTTGTTCTTCTGTTACGGTTTCTTCATCTGCTTCCTTTTTCTTGTCGCTTTTACAGCTAGCAAATACAAGAGAAAAGGCACATAATGCGATAACTACTTTGTTCATAATGGTTGAGTGATTTTAATGTTTAAAACTAAAATTACATAGAAACCCATAGAATCTAAAATTATTAAGAAAGGTTTATGATAAATGTCATAGTTTAACCCCAGCCTTACTTGTAATTTTGAATTCATAAAGTTAGGTATGAAAACATCTTTGGTAACAAAGTATAATGTGGCTGGCCCCCGTTATACAAGCTACCCTACGGTGCCTTATTGGAACTTGAGCACTTTCTCTAAGGGACGTTGGGAAGATTCTGTAATACAGGCATTTTCTGAAAGTAACACTTCGGAAGGGATCAGTATTTATATACACTTGCCCTTTTGTGAGAGCCTGTGTACATTTTGTGGTTGTAACAAACGAATTACAAAAAGGCACGATGTAGAGTTGCCCTATATAGACCAACTTTTGAAAGAATGGAGTCTGTATCTGGAATTGTTTGATTCCAGACCCATAATCAAAGAACTTCATTTAGGTGGTGGGACACCAACCTTTTTTTCCCCAAGGAATTTAACCAAACTCATTCAGGGCATTTTTAAAGATGCCGATAGGGCCCCTGAATGGGAGTTTAGCTTTGAAGGGCACCCAAATAACACAACAAAAGATCATTTACAAACACTATTTGATCTTGGTTTCAAACGGGTAAGCTTTGGGGTTCAAGATTATAATGAAACTGTCCAAAAGGCGATTCATAGAATTCAACCGTTTGAAAATGTGAAACAAGTTACCGAATGGGCTAGGGAAATAGGGTATACCTCTGTGGGACATGATATTATTTTCGGACTACCGTTTCAAACTCTTGAAGATGTGCTTTACACAATCAAAAGAACCCAAGAGCTCATGCCAGACCGAATAGCATTCTATAGTTACGCCCATGTACCTTGGATAAAAGGGAATGGCCAAAGAGGGTTTAAGGATGAAGATTTACCTACACCCGAAACCAAACGGGCACAATATGAAATGGGTAAGGATTTATTACAACAAGTAGGTTATACCGAAATAGGCATGGATCATTTTGCCTTACCTTCAGATGGTCTATATGAATCTATGGTAACCAAAAAACTTCATAGGAATTTTATGGGATATACGGCTTCCAAGACCCAGATGATGATTGGTTTGGGGGTATCTGCAATTAGCGATAGTTGGTATGGTTTTACCCAAAATGTGAAGACATTAGAGGAATATCAAGAACTTATTAAAGAAGGAAAATTACCAGTATTCCGCGGTCACATGTTGAATGAAGAAGATTTAATCATCCGTAAGCACATATTAAACCTTATGTGTCATCAAGAGACTTCTTGGGAAAATCCCAATCAAAAATTTAAGGAATTACAAAGTACGTTGGCTAAACTTTCTGAGATGGAAAAAGATGAATTGATCAGTATTGAGGCCAACGGTTTGAAAATAACGGAAAAGGGAAGACCTTTTGTACGTAATGTGTGTATGGCTTTTGACCTGTTACTGCAAAGAAAACAGGCAGATAAACAATTATTTTCAATGACTGTGTAAAAGGTCGGGAGCTTTAAATAATATTTTTAACTTAGTACAAATTTTAAACAACTTAATCATTACCATGAATAAAATTATTGTACCCATCGATTTTTCTGATTATTCAGAATACGCCTTACAGGCTGCGGCTTCTTTGGCGAAAAAAAACGACGCTGAAATTCTTGCTTTACATATGTTGGAGCTTTCTGATTTTATGTTGACAATTTCTGGTTCTGCATTAGATGAGCAAACGGTGTTCTATTTAAAAATGGCAGAGAAGAAATTCCATGAATTTTTAGATAAGCCCTATTTAGAGGGTGTAGAAGTTACCCCAATAGTAAAGCATTTTAAATCGTTTGTTGAAGTAAGTGAAATCGCAAAGGAGCATAATGCCGATCTAATTGTAATGGGATCACATGGTACACATGGCCTACAAGAAATGTTTGTGGGGTCCAATACTGAAAAGGTCGTTAGACATTCTGAAATCCCTGTACTGATTATCAAGGAAGAATTGAAAAGTGTAGGTTTTGACAATGTCGTATTTGCTTGTGATTTTTCAGATGAGGCTATCCCAGCTTATAAAAAAGCTACTAAAATATTAAGCGAATTAGGTGGTCAATTGCATATCTTATATGTAAACCAACCTGCTGAACGTTTTAGAAGTTCTGACGAAATTGAAAACAAACTTAAGGAGTTTTTAACCAAGGCAGATGGTAACACAGATAACTTTAAAAATGTAGCCATAACCAATGCATATACCGTAGAGCATGGAATCTTTGCTTATGCTGATAAAACGTCAGCCGATTTACTAGCTGTGGCCACTTACGGAAGAACAGGAATTGCACACTTCTTTGAAGGCAGTATTTCTGAAGATGTAGCAAATCATGCTAAGCTACCGGTTTTAACTTTCAAAATTTAATTTTAGTGATGAACAATCAGTAAGGGCAAAAACAAGCTCTTACTGATTTTCGTTATTGAAGAACCTTCCATTAACCGTTGTAAGACGGTTTCTTTTTTTGCTATAACGCCTGCTAAATCAATAGTGTGAACTTGCTCATAAGTCAAAACGGCGTCGTGAAGGGATACCCCATGAATGTAATGGTAGCTGTAATTTCCTTTAAATTGAACTAACTTAAGCTCATCTTCTTTTATTCTTAAGGGATCATCTGTTTTCGTCACTCTCAAGAAATGGAATCTTGGGTTATGGGAGGCCATGACGTTTAATATCTCATTAAATTCGTCACTGTTTAAATGGTCATCATCACTCAATGGTACCAGAAGACTGTTTGGTTCCTTATAGTTAAAATCCCTTGGTATAACCAAGGTAGGTTTCTTGATGTTTCTTATGATTTGAAGAGTGTTAGATCCAAAAATTACTTCCATTACATTGGATGCTCCATTGTATCCTGCAACCAAAATATCAATCTTTTTTAAGGCAATAACTTGATTAATGGCACTTAAAAAATCATCATAGTCTATAAGGTACTGAAAAGAATGATTTGGGTTCTTATTGGTGTTCTCTAATTCCAAACAAGCTCTTTCTAGAGCCTCCTTTTCATTGGCTAGCAAACTACTATAGATATCTGCTTTAGGATCTTTAATAAGTTCGCTCATGGTAAAATCATTGGGCCTATGCACATACATTAAATAAAATTCACAATGTTCCTTATGGAAAAAATGAAGGGCATAATCAATAGCGTTTACAGCGCTTTTAGAGAAATCGGTAAGTAGGAGAATTCGTTTCATAACCTTAATTTTCGTACAATTAAGATACAAAAAAATAGGCTTTTAATTAATGACAATTCATGGAACTTGTAGCCATATCTACCATAGGTTTAGGAGAAATATATGGGATTCCTAATCCAAGTCCTCTTAAAATAAATAGAATGCCAATAATGATTACAAACACAGGGATGGCTTTTTGAATACGTTGCTTAATGTTGGCGTTCAAAAACTTACCCAGATAAATGGCTGAGGTCATGAGCGGAATTGTACCCATGCCAAATAAAATCATGTACATACTGCCTTCCAGGGCATTGGCGCTTACTAAAGATCCAAACACGGCCATATATACCAAACCACAAGGTAAAAAACCATTTAGGAATCCGATGGTCAAAAAAGTATCTGCCGTTTTTTTCTTAAGGGATTTTCCTAAAGCCGATTTGACTTTAGAAATTAATTGATAGATAGGTTGAGAGATTTTAAAGCGGTTTAATTTGTGTGCAGGAATTAAAACCAAGACAATCATGGCGGCTCCAATAATTATGGAAAGTTGTTGTTGAAATCCAAATAGATACAAGCCCTTGCCAACCAGTCCAAACATCAAACCAATCAAGGCATACGCTAGTAACCTTCCTATATGGTAGGTCGTAATCTGACTGACTTTTCTAAAGGAATTAGACCTGTCTACGGGCAACATAAAGGCAATGGGACCACACATTCCCACACAGTGAAAACTTCCCAAAAGCCCAAATATGAAAGCCGACCACAACATTTAATATTGGATATCTTCTTTAAATAAATAATTAATGTTCTTATATTGCCAATCTACTTTAATGTTCCAACGGCCATCTGATAAACGCGTGTCAGGTATGAGCAAATTATGTGTGGACAATGAGATTGGCGTCTCAAAGTCCGATTGTTTATCGGATGGCCTATATAGGAACACTTTTCCTGAAATTTTGGTGATATCCATTTCCTCAGGGAATTGAATCACCAAACCATCGTTGGTTTTATTTATTTCTAAATTATGTGCCAAATTCTTGGCATTGTTTTGTTTGTTGATGTCCTCCTGAAATTTGACTTCTTGCTTATAATAGTCTTCGGTCACTAATTCATGGTTGTATTTTTCGTTGGTACTCATGTTAATGACAAAATACATGATAAACGAAATGAATGCTATAAATGCAATAACGATACCGGTTCCCCAATTAAATTTCATTTGTTACGAGGTTTATGTTTAATTATAACTTCTTGGGCCTAAAAAGTTGACACTGGTAGTTTCAATCAGCTTTTCTTTGCTGTAAACATCAATTGTCAGTTTTACTTTATCGTCCTCCAAATTAGCTTTATCAATTTCTATAAATATGGTTCCTTCAGCTAGTCCTTGCTCTGGGACATGAATGACATCTTCTGTAGAAACCAGTTTGATTTCACCTTCAACACCCCTAAGTCTAAACGTTACATGGTTATACTCATGAGAAGTTTTGTTGATGATTTTATAGGTGAATACATTACTTATAATGTTTCCTTCCTTATGTTCATATAGTTGCCCTGGTAATCTCAAAATTCGAGCATCTAAATCACTTCGTAATAATAACATTCCGGCAAGCACTCCAGTCAAAATGGTCAGAACGGCGATGTAGCCTTTCATTCTAGCTGTAAGCTTGAACTTTTCCTTTTTCTCTATTTCATCTTCACTAGCATACCTAATAAGTCCTTTGGGCAGATTGATGCTTTCCATAATATGATCGCACTCATCAATACAGGCGGTACAATTAACACATTCCAACTGTGTTCCATTCCTGATGTCTATACCTGTAGGACATACATGCACACATTGAAGACAGTCAATACAATCACCATGTCCCAAGGCTTCGCGATCTTCATTCTTTCTGAACTTTTTACGTCCGTTTTCACCTTCTCCTCGTTTATGGTCATAGGCTACTACAATGGATTTGTTATCCAAGAGTACACCTTGTAAGCGTCCGTAGGGACAAGCAATGATACATACTTGTTCTCTAAACCATGCGAAAATAAAATAGAAAACAGCAGTAAAAATTAATAGTGGGAAAAGAGTGCCTAAATGCTCTGCTGGCCCATCCGTAATGTCACTAATCAATTCATCGCTTCCTATCAAATAGGCTAAAAAGATGTTCGCAATCAAAAAGGAAATGATGAGAAAAATAAACCACTTTAAGAGTCTTTTTCTAATCTTTTCAGCATTCCAAGGCTGGTTGTCCAGCTTACGCTGCTTGTTCCTATCTCCGTCAATCCAGTATTCGATTCTTCGGAAAACCATCTCCATAAAGATGGTTTGCGGACAAATCCATCCGCAGAAAATCCTTCCAAAACCAACAGTAAAAAGGGTAATGAAAACCACACCGATAATCATCGAAATAACAAATAGATGAAAATCTTGTGGCCAAAATGGAAATCCGAAAATGTTAAAGCGGCGCTCCAGAACATTGAACATGAGAAATTGGTTGCCATTTATTTTAATAAAGGGCGCAGCAAACAAAAAGGCTAATAGGAAGTAGCTTACTATTTTACGTTTGTCGTAAAACCTTCCACTTGGCTTTTTGGGATATACCCAAGCACGCTTACCTTCATCATTGATGGTACCAATTGAATCTCTAAAGTTTTCGTTTTCTGGAGCTTCCATCTTGTGTTATTCTCTAAGTAATATATCAGTAGAATCTACTTTTATAACTTGTTCTTCAATCGTTGCAGGTACTTCCACATCTTCTACATTTACCTCATCCGTGGTCCAAATATCACCTTGCGGTTCTTTTGGTTCAGCTGGAGTGGTACCTTGTAAAGACAGTACATAACTGGCAACTTGTGCCATTTCTGATGGCTTTAAACTTTGCTTCCAGGCAACCATTCCTTTTCCGGCACGTCCACCTTCTGATATGGTATGGAATACATTTTTAATACCGCCGCCTAAGATCCAATATTCATCGGTCAAATTTGGTCCAATACCACCACCACCATCAGCTTTGTGACATGCTACACAGTTTTCTTGAAATATAACTTTTCCAGCATTTAGGTCTGAGGCATCAGTCAATATTTCTACAGTATTGAAATCAACCAAATCTTTTGCCGTTTTTTTGTACTCTTCAATAGATATTTGGGCTTCAGCATATTCTTGTTCCAATTCTTCAAATTGATTGGCACCATTAAATACATGGTATCTCAATAAATAGATAGCGGCAAAAATGATAGAGGCGTAGAAGCTATACAACCACCATGGTGGCAGGGAGTTATCAAGCTCTTTAATGCCATCATAATTGTGATCTAAAATAATTTCATGTTCTTCCTCAATTGGTTTTTGGTCTAAGGATTTTTTATAAATATTTTGAATCCAACCTATCAATTTAGAAGGCTTTTTGGCTTCAGCCAAATAGGTTTCTTTGGATTTCTCGTCCAAACTTTGAAAAAGTATATTCTCTAGGGAACTTACAATAGCCTCTATTCCTATCAGGAACATTAATACCAAAACCAAGAATAGGGCCACCATTGGGAATTTAATAAATGCCGGTTCGTTTCCAGAATCTATAAAATACTCAGCTAAGGCTGCAATAGCAAAGAAGATGACCGGTACTCGGATCCAGCCTGGAATTTGTCGTCTCATAATTCTGCGTTTTGTTGGTTATCTAATGGTAATTGGCTTACGGTATTGATGTATTCTTTTTTTGCGGTTATAACCCACCAAAAGAGGATAACAAAAAATAAAAAGAATATGAGGAGCGATATCATGGGATAGATTTCTATCCCAGTGATACTTTCTAAGTGATTTTTTACAAATTTTAGCATGGTTGATTAGTTTTGAGTAGCACCAAGTTCTTGTTCTAATTCTTGAACCTTAATATCGGTTCCAAGGCGTTGTAGATAAGCAATCAAAGCTACAATTTCACGGTTTCTCATTTCTACAAAATCACTACCGCCACTTTTCTTATCGGCTTCATAGGTTTCTGCAAAATCAGGATCGGTGTAGAGGTTTTCCTCAATTTTGGTTCCTTGAGCTAGCATGTTTTCTTGTGCTTTGGCAATGTCTTCATCTGTATAAGGCACGCCTAATTTCACCATGGTTCTCATTTTGGCTTCCGTTTGTGATTTGTCCAATTCATTTTTAATCAACCATGGATAAGGTGTCATAATAGAACCAGAAGATGTACTGGTAGGGTCATACATATGGTTTAAGTGCCAGTTGTCTGAGTATTTACCACCCACACGATGTAAGTCAGGACCAGTACGTTTACTTCCCCATAGGAATGGGTGATCATAAACATATTCACCAGCTTTTGAATATTCTCCGTAACGTTCTACCTCACTTCTAAAAGGACGCACCATTTGGGAGTGACATCCCACACAACCTTCTCTAATATAGATGTCTCTACCTTCCAATTCTAGTGGGGTGTATGGTTTGACTGTTGAAATGGTGGGTATGTTTGATTTGACCATAATGGTCGGTACAATTTGAATCACCCCACCAATAAGAATGGTGATTGTAGCTAAAATGGTTAACTGAATAGGTTTTCTTTCCAACCAAGTATGGAAGCTTTCACCAGCAATTCTTCTTTTAGATACACGCTGTAAAGCAGGAGCTTCTGCCAACTCATCGGTTACTGAAGACCCTTGTTTCATGGTCATGATGATGTTGTAGGCAAGGATAAACATTCCGAAGATGTACAAGGAACCACCTATGGCACGCATCCAATACATTGGGATAATCTCAAATACAGTTTCTAAAAAGTTTCCATATAGTAAGGTTCCATCTGGATTGAATTGCTTCCACATCGTAGCTTGAGTAAATCCAGCTACATACATAGGTAAGGCGTATAAAACAATTCCTAAAGTGCCTATCCAAAAATGGAGGTTAGCAAGCTTGATTGAGAATAAGGTTGTTTTGAACAATCTAGGTATCAGCCAGTAAATCATACCAAAGGCTAAAAATCCGTTCCAAGCCAAGGCACCAACGTGTACGTGGGCTATAATCCAGTCAGTAAAGTGAGCAATGGCATTAACCGTTTTTATAGATAGGGTAGGTCCTTCAAAAGTAGCCATACCATAACCAGTAATGGCCACAACCATAAACTTCAATACAGGGTCAACACGCACTTTGTCCCAGGCGCCTCTTAAAGTCAATAGACCATTAATCATACCTCCCCAAGAAGGCATTAATAACATGATAGAGAAAGTGGTTCCTAAATTTTGCGCCCATTCTGGAAGCGCAGTATATAATAAGTGGTGTGGTCCTGCCCAGATATAAATAAAGATCAAAGACCAAAAGTGTACAATAGATAATCTATAGGAATAGATGGGTCTGTCTGCCGCCTTAGGCACAAAATAGTACATCAACCCAAGGAATGGTGTAGTTAAAAAGAATGCTACGGCATTATGTCCGTACCACCATTGAACCAAGGCATCCTGAACTCCGGCATATACCGAGTAGCTTTTCATGCCACTTACAGGCAATTCCAAACTGTTGAAAATATGAAGTACAGCAACCGTAACAAAAGTGGCTAAATAGAACCAAATTGCTACATACATATGACGTTGACGACGTTTTAAAATGGTACCGATGAGGTTCCATCCAAAGGCAACCCAAATCAAGGCGATGGCAATATCAATAGGCCATTCCAATTCGGCATATTCTTTAGAGGTGGTTAATCCCAATGGTAGAGAAATAGCGGCAGCAACAATAATTAATTGCCACCCCCAAAAATTAACATTACTTAAAAGATCACTGTACATCCTAGCTTTAAGCAACCTTTGAGAGGAATAATAAACACCAGCATAAATGGCATTACCTACAAAGGCAAAGATGACAGCGTTGGTATGCAAGGGTCTTAAACGACCAAAACTTAACCAAGGGATTCCCTCTGTAAGGGTGGGAAATAGAAACATAAAGGCAAGGAGTAACCCTACCAACATGCCCACTACGCCCCAAACCATGGTGGCGATCAAAAACTTTTTGACAATTTTGTTGTCATAATAGAACTGTTGAATTTCCATAATTAATTAGTAGTTGGATTGTGGTTTGATGATTTATTTTTTGACTTGGTTTTAACCAATTCGTCTTCAAAGAGCATTCTAACAGACGGCGTGTAACTGTCGTCGTACTGTCCGCTCCTGACGGCTGTGATAAAGGCAATAAAGAATATTATTGCTACAATCACACTAATAGTGAGTAGAATATAAATAACGCTCATACCTAATTAAGAGTTTAGTTCAAATTTATAATGGCTCCAAGTTTTAAAACATGATTTTTATCATGATTTCTATTTTTTATCATTTTAATTTTCGTCCTAAATAATTGGTTGCTACCGTAGTAAAAATGACAATGCTTATGGAACTCAAAGGCATTAATATGGCAGCGATCACGGGTTTTAGTTGGCCAGTAACGGCAAAATAAAGTCCGATAACATTATATATGAAGGAAAAAATAAAACTCCACTTAATGATTTTTATGGCCGACTTGGAAGCCATAATGTAGTCGTTGAGCTGGTTAAATTTACCAGCATCCAAAATAGCATCACAGGCAGGGGAGAAGACATTGATGTCTTCTGAAATAGCAATACCCACTTCGCTTTGGGCTAAGGCACCCGCATCATTCAATCCATCTCCTACCATAAGTACTTTAGCACCTTCACTTTGATGGTATTTGATGTATTCTAGTTTATCCTGGGGCTTTTGGTTAAAAATCAGTTTGGTTTTGGTAGGTAGTAATTTTTTTAGGTTTTCTGCTTCACCTTCATTATCACCTGATAAAATAACCAAATCAAATGTCCTTTTTAATTTGTTGAATAACTTAGACAACCCTGGTCGGTACGAATTGTAAAAAGTATATTTTCCTTTATATTGGTCGTTACTGCTTATGTGGACTGAAGTACTCAATTCAGGTAGGGCAGATACTTGTCCTACAAAAGCAGGTGATCCTATTTTGATTGTGTTTGAACCATCCGCAGCTACAATCCCTTTTCCCAAGTGTTCTTCAAAATTGGTTAAAGGCACAATTTGGTGTTCGGCCAGTAGTTGGTACAAAGAGCGACTCAAAGGGTGGTTAGAACCCCTAAGCGAACTCTTTAAAAGTGCTTCTTCTTCTCTTGAAAGTTGAATGCCTTCATAATTGGCAGTACTTTTTTTATTGGCAGTGATGGTTCCTGTTTTATCAAAAATAATGGTGTTGATCTGCGCCAATTGCTCAATAACCGAGGCGTTCTTTAGATAAAATTTCAACTTGCCAAAAATACGTAGCAAATTACCCAATGTAAAAGGGGCTGCTAAGGCTATGGCGCAAGGACAGGCAATTATAAGTACGGCCGTGAAGACATTCATAGCTTTAGACATATCCACGATCATCCAATAGCTGGTGGCCAAAAAAGCAATACTTAATACGGCAATGGTAAAGCGCTTGCTTATAGTGTTGGTTAAAGTTGTAAAGGCATCTTCCTTATTTTTGTTAAAGACATCATTACTCCATAATTGAGTGAGATAACTTTGCTCGACAGATTTTAAAGCCTCAACCTCTATAACACCAGACGTTTGTTTGCCTCCAGCAAACAGTTTGTCTCCTGAGACTTTGTGAACAGATTCAGATTCGCCAGTAACAAAACTGTAATCCACATTGGCATTCCCATTTATAAGAATGGCATCTACCGGAATCAACTCCTCATTTCTTATCAAAAGCCTATCACCTTGTTGTATGTCATAAACTTGGATGGGTGATTCTTTGCCTTGATCCAGTTTGGTAACCGCAATGGGAAAATAGGATTTGTAGTCACGCTCAAAGGAGAGGTACGCATAGGTCTTTTGTTGGAAGAACCGTCCCAGTAATAAAAAGAATACCAAGCCTGTCAAACTATCAAAAAAGCCAGCGCCCAAATCAAACATGATTTCAATGGTACTTCTAACGAAGAGTACCAAAATACCTAGGGCAATGGGAACATCAATATTGAGTATTTTGGAACGTAGTCCTTTAAATGCGGAAATAAAATAATCTCTACCGGCATAGAAAACTACTGGTAGGGAGTAGGCAAACATCAGCCATCGGAATAAGCCTTTATATTGATCTAGCCAAAACTCATTAACCTCAAAATACTCAGGAAAGGAGAGGAACATGACATTCCCAAAGGCAAATCCAGCTACACCTAGTTTATAAATGAGACTGCGGTTTACCTTGTTTTTTCCGGTATTGTAATCTTCAAGAGAAATATAGGGCTCATAGCCAATACTACTTAGAAGCAAAACCAATTCTTTTAAGGAAAAAGCGGTTGTTTTATAGGTGGCTCGTACTGTTTTTTGCCCAAAATTAACTTGTGAAGCCGTAATGTTTGGATTTAATTTATTGAGGTTTTCTAATATCCAAATACAGGAGCTGCAATGGATGTGTGGAATTTTGAGTGTCACTATTTGAGTTTGCCCGTCATTGAATTCCAGTAACTTATCTATGATGGCTTCTTGTTCTAAGAAGTTATATTTGCCTTCAATTTCTTTGGGTGTAGCACCTGGGGCTTGTTGTAAATCGTAGTAGCAAGTGAGATCATTTTCATGGAAAATCTCATAGACGGTTTTACAACCGTTACAACAAAAAGATTTTTCGTCAAAAGTGATACTCTCGTTTTTACATGGATCACCACAGTGGAAACAGTTTGTTTGTTCCATAAAACTTGCTCAATTTACCTAAGACAAAAGTCTGTTTTAAGATATTAAAAAAATATGATAATTGTCAGCTTTTCACTAATTTTACGGTAGATTTCGAAGATATGAGTAAATGTGAACAATGCATCGTCAAGCAATTTAATTCTTTAAAAGCCTTAACCAAAGATGAACTGATTAGGATCTCTGGTTGTAAGGAATCTAGAACCATCAAAAAAGGGGAGATTATTTTTGAAGAAGGAGAAATTCTTAACGGTATATTCTGTATTAGGGAAGGTATTTGTAAGCTTTCCAAATTGAGTTCCAACGGTAAAGACCAAATAGTTAAATTGGTAGCTCGAGGGGACATTATGGGGCAACGGTCCTTGATTGGTGATGAGTCGGCCAATCTAAGTGCTGTGGCTATCAATGATATGGAAGTTTGCTTTATTCCTAAAAGTGAGATTCTGGACGACCTTCAAAAGAACAATAACTTTTCAATGACTATGCTGCAAAAGATGGCTGATGAACTTAAATTGTCAGATAATATTATTGTAGACATGGCTCAAAAGAGTGTCAAGCAAAGAATGGCAGAAGCCTTGGTTCAGATTTATGAAACCTTTGGAACTGAAGAAAACGAAGCCTTAAGCGTGATTCTTTCAAGAGAGGATTATGCTAATATTGTGGGGACAGCCACGGAATCGGCTATTAGAATCCTGTCTCAATTTAAGAAGGAAGGACTTATTAGTACCAAAGGGAAACAAATCATTATTGAAGACGTCAACGGATTAAGACGCGTAGAATAGCGGCCATTGTCATCCTGAACTCGCTTAATTTTTTTGAATCTTCGATTTCAGGATGAACTTTTCATTTTAACTACAAACTTTGCTGCCTACTGCCTACTGTTTACTGACTACTAACGTCATCAACCGCCTCCATATCAGCTTGTGGTAATTCTCCATCCATTTTTTTGGTTGGATTTTTAAGGTATTCATCAAGAAAGTCTACCACTTTACTATAGGCCTTTATTTGATTTTCTTTTTTCACAAAGCCATGGCCTTCATCTTCAAACAATACATATTCTACGGGCACGCCATTTTCCCTTACCCCAGCAACAATTTCATCACTTTCCACTTGCAGTACCCTTGGGTCTTGTGCACCCTGTAAAACCATAAGCGGTTTGGTAACTTTATCGGTGTGGAAAAGGGGAGAGATCCGTTTTAATCTAACCGAATCGGCACTGTAGGGATCCCCTAATTCCAAATACAATGATTTACGGAAGGATTCCCAATAAGGGGGAATACTTTTGAGGGTTCTCATCCAGTTGGTTACCCCAAACAGATTAACGCCTACATTAAACTCTTCGGGGGTGTAGGTTAGGGCTGCCATAGTCATGTAGCCACCGTAAGAGCCACCTATGATTCCTATTTTATCTGCATCAATTTCTGGTTGGGTTTGAAGCCAATTTTTCCCTTCAACACAATCTTGCAAATCTTTTTCGCCGTGGTTTAAGTCATCCATCTTATAGAAGGTTTTACCATAACCACTACTACCACGATTGTTTAGCGCCAGAACAGCATACCCATGATTTACCATGTATTGGAGCAAGGAGAAGTAACTTTGTCTTGTTTGTCCGCCGGGACCACCATGTACCCAAACCATGGCAGGTACTTTATGGTCTTTTGAAGCTTGATGTGGCAGGTAATAAATGGCTGGTATCACGGTGCCGTCAAAGGATTTGTAACGCACCACTTGTGCTGTGACCAAATCATCGATATTAATGTCTTTGTTTAGAACATTGGTAATCCTGTGTAATGCCTTGTTTTCAATGTTGTAAGTATACAAATCAGAAGGGGTGTTAGACCCGCCCACATACAAGCGCATCCATTTTTCATCATCGCTAAAACTCACACTGGTAATACTCATTTGACCAAAATCTGGTAAGTCTAGTGGTTGTTTGGTAGCTGTTTCTGTTACTTCTACGGCATTTTTTCCATCCTCATTTACATAGACAACCATATAGGTGCCATTTTCAGTAAAACCTGCACCCATAACATCCCAATCCTTTTGTACAACGATTGATTTTTCTTTGGTGCTGAGGTCATAAGCCATCAAATAAGAAAATTCCTGACCATCATCGGTGGTGTAGTATAGGGTTGTATTGTCTTTGGAAAACCCTTGGGCTGAATTCGCACTAAGCTGGTCATTGATCTTAGTAGATTCCTTGGTTTGCATGTTGTAGAGATACAGGTCGCTATCGTTGGTGTTTAATGATTGACTCAATGCAATATATTGCTCGTCACCAGAAATGGCACTAAAGTTCATACCGTCATTATTCTGGTAGATCAAGCTAGGTTTAAAAGTGTTGATACCCATTTTATACACATCAAAATACTTGGGGTCTCGTTTGTTTGATAAATAATAAAACCCTTGTTTATCTTCTGTCCAATCTAGGAATTGGGATTTAGCCTCTTTCTCTGGGGTAAGATCTGTCAGGGTCCCTGTGGTATCTCTTAGGTAAATATGATCTATTTCATCGCCATTGCCATCGGCTGAAAGCAACATGCGGTCATCACTAGGAAAAAAAGACTGGGCAAAGTATGATGTGCTGTCTGAAGCGGTTATGGGCGTGTAGTCCCCTCCTTGGGTAGAAACAGTGTATGCATTGTAGATGCCTGACTTGTTACTACTAATGAGTAATTTGGAATTATCATGAGAAAAGCTACCACCGCCTACGGACTCGTTATCCATAAACTGTTCAATAGTATATTGTGGGATTTCTCTTTGGGCTGTTTCGGTTTCTTTGGTTTGGTTTTCGTTCTTGCAGGATACAAGTATAAGTACAAAAATAAGGAGGATGGATTGCTTCATGATATCGTATTTGATTGATTATAAGCAATAAATATAATCAAACTTTACATAACACCCTTATAATGAGGCAGAAAAGTATATAAAGGTTTTAATTCTCCTGAAAGCCGCAACCCTGATTGTCTGGGAAAATAATTTACAGCGCAATTCCAACTGAAATTTAAGGCTGTTATCCAGAACCCCAGCCCTTGTCACCGTGAACCCCAGCCCTTGTCATTCTGAACCCCATCCCTTGTCATCCTGAACTTGTTTCAGGATCTAATGGTCGATACAGGTCCTTCCATTCTGGATTAAGGTTTTCAATAAGATTAATCTTCCAATCCCTGTGCCAATTTTTTAACTGCTTTTCTCTCTTTATAGCGTCATAAACGTATTGAAACTCTTCATAATATACCATTTTCCTTAATTTATATCTAGATGTAAAACCACTATTAGAACTAAGATGTCGTTCCATTCTATCATCTATACCTCCTGTAATGCCAATGTATAAGACGCCTCTTGGTTTGTTTGTAAGAATGTAAACCCAGTAGTTGTGATAGGCGCGTCTCATCATGTATTAAAAATAGTGATTTTGTGATAAGATGCTGAAATAAATTCAGCATGACAGTTCGTTTATTGAACCCCATCCCTTGTCATCCTGAACGTGTTATCTTCGATTTCAGAATCTAAATGTCGTCAAGACGTTCCTATCTGGTTATTTCAAACAGCAACAACTCGGTGTCATCATTAGGAAGAAAGGTGGTGCCTATCCGTTTCAACCCGAGTTTAATTAACAGGTTTTGGGAGGACACATTGTCTTTGGTGGTAAATCCTCTGAGGGTTTCTATGCCAAAATGGGTAAAGGCGGCTTCCTTAATACAATGGGCGGCTTCAAAACCGTAGCCCATTTTCTCATAGGCAGGTAGAAAGGCAAACCCAATATCAATGCCGTCTACGCCTTCCCGAGCGTAAAGTCCGCAGGTGCCTATTTTCTTTCGGTCTTGCTTCCTGATCAAGGTGTAGTTTGAAAAGCCCAAACGCTCTAGTTGGGGCAGCACTTTCACACGGATGTAACTTTCGGCATCCACTTCTGTTTTAAGGTGGCGGTCGCCTATGTACTTTAACCACTTGGGGGTATTTAAAAGCTCTAAAATAAAAGCCGCATCCTTAACACTGGTAGGTCTTAGGAGGAGTCTTTCGGTTTCAAAGGTTTTATAGGCCATGGCTGTTTTTATGCGGGGTCACGCACGTAACCGTACCCAAGGTAGTAAATTGGAACAGATTTTCAGAAGAAAAACACTTCTAAAGAAATGACTATCACTTTAGTCTTATGACGACCTTGGGCTTTTGTAAAGCCAATAACTTAGGCCTATGTGGCTACTTCTTTTTAGACTTGCCTTTGCCGTTTCCTTTGCTTTTACTGTTTCCTTTGCCTTTGTTCTTGTTTTTGCCGGCGTTGTTTTTTAATTGGTGAAATTCAGGCGAACCGGGTTTGATGCCTAGTTCTTTGGCGATGACGCCCCAACCTTTCTTTTTGTTGGTTTCATACACCGTAACCACGCGGTCAATAGAGACTCTAGAGAGTTTGGATAGCTCAAATGCCAAGTAAATTTCTCCAGGTGCCATGTGCAGGCTTGTGTGCATGTGGTCAATTTTCTTGCCGCTCACACCAAAAGACAGGCTTAGATCGCTTCTAAAGGCACTAAAGTTGGCCGTGGCTCTTGTGTTGATCATGTTTAAATCGGTGTCCAATTGTACACTGCCGGTGTTAAAGGAAATCTGTGCCGAAGCTGAAAAGGCCAAAAGGGCCAGTAGGAAGAAAATGCATTTTCTTATCATATCATTGTAGGTTAATGGTTCATGTTTGCTGCTCTAGTACGCGACACCTTGGGGAGATGGCAGGTATTTAAACAGGCTTGGTTGCTCTGGTTGCTTATTAGGGCGTTCTATCTCTAGAGGGATAGCATAGCTAAAATAGTCATTTTTTTGGTTTTTGGTTGCTGGTTTATAGGTTATGGTTGATGGTGTTTAGTTGGTGGTTTTTGGTTGATTGTAAAGACGGATGACAGAGGGTGGGACACGAGCTTGATGCTCTTGCTAGCCTAGGGGTGTACCACGCGATGGAATCGCGCGGTAGAGGGGGGCTTTTTTTAGTTCATTTCTTTTTTGGGTCTCCAATTTCGGTCAAATTTTCTGGCTTCTGGCCCAATATTTCCAAAGTCATATGTCACTGTACTATTTTCCGAGTCATTATTAAAGAAATTATCCCAAATGAGAACAAAACTTGTTAGTAAAATCGGGTTGCAGTTGTCGTTGGCAATTAAATGATAATTGTCTCCTTCAAACCAAGATACAGCTGATTTGTCAAACCAAGCAATTTGTTGGTCGTTTTTAAAGATTGATACTTTTCGACCTTTATGTCCATAAATGTCGTAAGAGTCCTTACCAATTTGACATTTATAGTGCATTTTCCAAATTCTAATAGTTCTAAAAGTCCAGTCACCTACATCATGTCCTGAGAAAATATATTTGGCTTTTAACCAGTCAAATTTTCTTTCAATTGTCGCTATTTGTCTGTCCTGAAAATTGCTTAGGATTATTTCGGATAAAAAGAATCGGAAAAGCTTTGTTCTTGACTTATAGGTCAATTCGTTGTCGACATATATGTTGTATTTATCACTAATTGCAATCTTATGTTGGTTAATGTCTATAGTCATTTCTTAATGCCCATTAATGTGTTATATCCTTACTAAAATAGTTTTTATTCCTTGATTTGTGGGGGTATGATTACGTTTTTGTTTCAGATCTTGTAGGCATTCGTTTTTTTATTTATTTTCTTCAATACAATCATTCATAAATTCTAATACATCAGTGAAATAATGTTCTAGATTCTTAAATTCTACTTCGCCAGGTTGCCAAGAAGAGAATTTCCAATATTTCCAATTTTCTAAATCTGTTTTTGGAGGGATAAGTAAAAAATATTGCTCTTCCATACTTCCACCTACTAATATACTTTGCTCTAATTGCTGTCCTATATCTGAAACTCCTTCTTGATTCCAAACTTTTACTAAAAAATCATCAATGTTTTTCAAAAAGTCAATTTTTTCAATCGGTTCAAAAGTAGGTTCTACATTGTTTGGTGCAGAAAACCCATTTGTAATTGAAAGAAACTGTTTATAATCTATTGGTAGTTTGACTTTGAGCTTTTTTTCGGTAAGTTTTATATCAGTTTCTAAGGCTGGTTTGATACCTAACCATTTATTTTCAATCTGCTCTTGAGTAAACTCAAAATCACCTAATTCAATGGCTTTCTCTGATATTTTTTTTAGTAGTGTGATCATATTTCAAATTATCCACAACGGGTTCTATCCTGACTAAAATAGTTTTTATTACTTGATTTGTGAGGAGGTGGTTACCTTTTTTACTATGCCAGACCTGGATCATTCTATGTAAAAGTAGGGGGGCGGTTGAGGGTTACAGCTTATTTATGAGATGCTGAAACAAGTTCAGCATGACAGTTTGGTGGTGAGATACTGAAATCCTTCGTTGGGCTCAAGACAGGCTTGATCCAATATTCTGTAAATGGGTGAAATATGGTAGGATACAGTTTTATTACTCAGGAAACTTATTAATTCTTTTAAACTGCCTGGTTACTATCTTTTCAGAATTCAGGAGTTTTAAAGTTATCTGATTCTCCTCAAATTGGATCTCCCAAAAATCTCTTGCTACTTGGCCTCCATATGGAATTAATTCAACTTCAGGTTTATGTCCATGAACATTATAAACCCCATTTATTCTTCCTTTTTCAGACTTTATAATAAAGCGTTTATCCCATCTAAAGAATATATAATCGTTCATTTCTTTTTTATCCGATTCCTCAAAATAATTACCATTTCCTATTACTTTTTCTAATTTCCAAAGCCCTAGAATTCTATCACCGTAAGTTTCTGGTAGTTTAGATGAACGTTCTAAAGTTACTTGGATATTTTGACCTTCTTCAGTTCTCTCCCATATCATTTCATTTTCATTAATAGATATCACAAAGGGATTATTTAAATCTTTTAATCCGTTTACGTTTTCTATTGATAATTCATTTGATTTGTTATTCAACTTCCAAGTCCCGTATGAATGTTGAAATCTTCCATTGCCCGATTCTTGTGTTAAATCGGAATTAAAACGAGTCCATCTTGCATTTGGGGTCATTTCTTCTTCTCCTGCCTTTACAGATTTAACAATCCATAACCCTTCAATTGTTGATTTATTTTTACAACCGAATAAAAAAAAGAATAACTATTATGGAGAATATGGATGTCTTATTCATGTTTTTGCTTTAATTAGCTATTATTGACTATCCTTACTAAAATAGCTTTTTATTCTTCATTTGTGGTGATGTGATTGCTTTTTTGACATATTAAGCTCTGGATGATACTAAGGTAAAGGTGGTGTTGGTTCGGTTTTTAACTAATTTCTTTGTTGTCAACTATTAGTTTTTATTTTTCAAGTATCCTATACCTAAAACAATTGGAATCAAAAATGATGAAGTTCCAGTAACTTTAACAGGAATCGTCGTAGCTACACCTATACCAATAGCAATTAAAACGAAAGCCAATATTGTTATTCCCATCCATTTGCGAACAACACCATTTTTCTTGAATGTTTCAATTATGAAAATAACCATTAAAAATAGTCCTCCCAATTGAGCAGTTGCGTATAGTGTTCTGATTCCACCACCAATCGTATTAAATACTTCTGGATTTGAAGAGAATACCTCCAATGCTGGTTGATAACTTCCAAGTGTCAAACACATTGCTACAACTTTTAAGCATTCACAAAGAATTAATATAGACCAGAAGAGACTTAATATTCCTTGTGAATTTTTGAAGAAAACAAAGTAGACCAAGGTCGAAATAAAATAGCCAAATGTTTGCCACGACCAGATAAACTTCATTCTATTCCAGTTTTCTAGTAAGAATTGAGGTGTCTCACTCCTTGTTCTATCAACACCAATCCATCCAATGTTATATTCAAATAAAATAGTAACTATTGTTATCAAAGCGCCTACTATCAATAATATTCCCGCGAGTCTATTTTCATTCATAACGGTTGATGTATTTATTGTTGCCAACTTGTTACATCCCTACAAAATAGGGTTTTATTTCTTGACTTTTGTGGAGATGGTTATCTGTTCTACCTTGGTTCTATGTTGGCTATAGTTTTACTAATTAATCAAGAATTCAGTTTTAGATAAACATTAAGATTTTAGTAGTAGTCTAAGAAAATCAGCTATATTATTAAAAACACCTGCTAACACAAACTGAAATAAAATATAAATCAGAAACCCAATCCAGGTAGCTTTGAAAAGTTTACGATATATTATTAAGTCAAAGAGAAATATCAATAAGAAAGGAATGAAGTAGATTACTACTAGCGAATTGAACATTTGAATTTCAAGAAAATTATAAAACCGGAGAATACCTGCTCCGCTTAAGATAATGATGCTCATTAGATAGTATCGCTTATGGTAATGCGGTTTATACCTGTTGATATAACCAAGTACTGTATAAATTACTCCCATTAGCATCAATGCCAACTCACTACCCATAAAGGCAAATGGAGTAGGCTCAAAGGGTAGGGGCTCACGCAATAAAACCACATATATTCCCGTAATAAATATTAAGATGATTATTGGTACCGAAATGTTACCAAGCTTCATATGTAGCTTTCTTTTTTTTAAGACTATTAATAAAACCTGAAGAAAAAAAAGCGTATACCAAATACCTCCTAATGCACCGTGTATTATAGCTCTTAAAGGTATCTCACCGCCATTGGAAATTATATTTTTTGAAGAGTATCCAAAGCCAAGTGAAGCTGTCGTTAAATAATAAATAGCCATAGCTGCAAAGAAGTAATGATCAGCTTTTTTAGTTGGAATTGCTTTGTTCATTTTATTAAATATTACGGTTTTTATTACTTGATTTGTGAGTATCTGATTGCCTTTTTGCTTTGCCAGACTTGATAATTCTATGGTGAAGGAGGGGCTTGGTTGTGCTGTCGTAATTGTGGTTTTATATTGTTTCAAACGTTTCTATTCTTTCAAATCAGTCAAAAATCAAATTATCATTACTTCATCTTAATTTGATTTTTCAACTTCGGGAACCAAGTAATCACCACTCAAAACTTCTTCTCCAGGCAGGTAAACTCTAAATAAAAAATTCCAACCTTCAGGCGCATCAAGACGGTTTGGAACATCGCCACAAACATCTTTTGATCCATAATGTACGGTGAAGGTTCCATCTTCGTTTAGTTGAACATTGGAATTATTCAACAGGCAATTCTCTGTTTTGATATAACCGTCTTCTCCATAAACGGTAATAGACCAAAACCCTTTATGCTCCGGGACCTTATAAGTGGCCGTGTAGCAGTGTGAAGCATTTATTTCTTTTGGCTTATAATTTAAATAGGTAGCAGCTTCTTCAGGCAATAAGCCCCAAGCAGCCGCAGCAGCAATGTGCCTTGTCTCTTCATTTACTTCACCTCTTTTTCCCATCATACCTTTCCAGCTTGAATATTTAGCACTTTCCTCATTATAAACCGCTCTTAAGGAATCTAATGATTCTAAATTCCATTGAAATTTGGGAAACTCTTGGCTAGAGATAGACTTTACAATAAATTGATCTTGAAGACCATTCAGTAATGCAATTTCTTTATTATCGCCTGCATCGAAGACTTGAAGTCGTATGATGATATAGAGAAAATCAGTGTTGCCTTCTATCTTGTATTGACCAGGTTGGTAAATCAAATCTTGGACGTAGTGATCATTATCAATTAAGAAAATAGAGGCGTATCGATCATCTGGCATTTCAGGAAATGTAATATCCAATCCTTCGCTTGCATCAAATACTCCTCCTGAGTAAAGTACATCTCTATTCATTCGTATGACTGTTTGCTTAACTAATGGTGTTGGTTGTCGGAAGTGGAAAAATTTGTTGGTTTGTCCAGCATTATTGATCATTTCCATAAAGGCACGATCTGTTTCAGCTCGAATAAATGTTGCCGGTGTAACCATAGCTGGCACATTTGCAGCTTTGGTTTTTTCCTGATTTGATTTCTTGTTTTGATTGCATGCTAGCACAGACATAGCTATAATTATAAATAATACTTTTTTCATATCGCCCTTTTTAATGATTTCTACTTGTTATGTTCTTCTAAATTAGTGTTTTATATTTTAAATATGGGCGTGTGATTACCTTTTTAGCTTACTGGGTCCTAGATGATTCTTTGGGAAAGGTGGGGTTGGTTGTACTGCTTTAATTGTGATTATTTATTGTTGTAAGCTGTTTTTATTTTTTCCATTTTATTTTCACAGCAGATATTTTGTCCAATTCCAATCTATTGGCTGCGAGTTTTTCAAATCCGTTTTTGAGATAAAAATTCAAGGGAGAGTTATAAACTTTTCCATTTTTCTTTTTATCTCTATTGTGGTCGATAACCCAGCCATTTAATTCATTTTCTTTTTGTTTTGCAAGTTCTAATATTTTTGTCCCAAGTCCGTTTCCTTGAATATTTGAGTCCAAGATTATTGCAAACCATTTTTCATTATCGCGTTTAAAGTCAAAATACCAACCTTTGATTTTTTGATTAGCGTCGATTATGAGTAAGTGAGATTGTTCTCTAAGGTTTTCAAGGTATTTGTCAAATTCTTCCTTTGATTGATAAGATAATTTCTCAGGATATTCGTTGTTCCATAACTCAAAAATTTCAAGTTTTTCAGATTCCGACAATATTGAACGTCTGAAGAATTTCATTTTATAAGATTGATTTTAAATTAGTTACGGTTTGTATAAAGTTAGTTGTTTTTTCCATTGGTGAATAAGAACATACTGTGAGTTATTAAAAGTTATTGATAATGAGTGGAGGACCCTTTGACAAGCTTAGGGTGACGGGAGTGAATAGTTACTTCTCGATACGATGTTTCCGGCGTCAACATCACTCGAAGTGACGGGGGAGTGAGTAGTTAGCCCTATGGTTATAGTTTAGGAAGGGGATATGTTAGTTTCGCTGAATCTTCGATGTCGCGAAGCAGTGGGGGTGGATTTTATTATTTTGTCGCATTTTTAGCTAGTTCAACAACGGTTTTAATCGTATTATTTAGTTCCTTTTTGCGCCAGTTAATGTGTAAATCTATATTTTCTTCCAATTCTATAAACTTTACATTTTCTATTTGTGCAGATTGAAACGATAATGGCAAGATTGAAATACCAAGTCCTTTTGAAACGAGGTTCATGATCATTCCTCCAAAATCTGATTCAATTATGGTATTGGGTTCGATGCCATTTTGCGAAAACCAAGATCTTAATAACGAAGCAAAAAAAGTGGTTTGGTGCAAACCCGAAATAATGAACTTTTCGTTCTCTAATCCAGTCATGTCTTTTTTATTTAGTCTATGATTTTTAGGAACGACCAAACATATAGGTTCGGAATAAAGTTTTTGAGAGTCGATATTTACATTTTTGATTTTGTCTCTACTAAATGCTATGTCGGTTTGAAAGTTCAATAAAAGCTTTTCATGATTTTCGTCTGTGGGTTCTGTTAATTCTATTTTTAAATCAGGCAGATTGTTGCTTAAAACCGTCAAGAATTTTGGTAAAAACTCATAAGCGATAGAGCCTGGATAAGTTATTGCAATAGTTCCTGTTTTTCCTTCGTCAATTTTTTTGGCGTGTCTTATTATTTGATCGAACTCGTTGATTTTCTCTGTCCAATGTTCTTGAAGAAATTTACCTGCATTGGTAAGTTTGACATTTCTTTTGTCCCTTTCAAAAAGTTGCATCTGTAATTCGTCTTCTAACGCTTGGATTTGCCTACTTAATGACGACTGCGATATGAAAACTTTCTCTGCTGTATTCCAGAAATGAAGCTCTTTGGCAAGGACTAAAAAATATTTTATTTGTTGGATTGTCATAAGTAATGCTGTTTTTACATTAGTTAGTCAAAAATATGTATTTTTTGAAGTATCTCAAAACAGTTTATTTGCTGACAATATTTTATTAAATCTAAAAGATTAAACACCATGGGCATTGAAAATTTAATACCATTTATGATAACGGCTTTGTTTTTCATTATGACGCCTGGAATTGACACGTTTTTTGTTTTAAATAAGTCAATTGGTCAAGGACAAAAGTCTGGTTTTTATGCTACATTAGGAATAAATACAGGTGTTTTGGCGCATACTTTTTTTGCTGCTTTAGGGTTATCTGTACTTGTTGCAAAATCTACTTTAGCATTTACTTTCATCAAGTTTATTGGAGCGGGTTATCTAATTTATATAGGTTTTTTAAAGTTGAATAACAAAGAGGGATTTTTCACGACTGAGAATAAAAAATTAAATGAAAATTCAAAAAACGATTTTTGGGCTGGATTTTTGACGAATACTTTAAATCCTAAAGTTGCATTATTCTTTTTGGCGTTTTTCCCCCAATTTATTGATGTAAATCAAATGAACAACCCAATTCCATTTTTGTTTTTAGGAATTATTTATGCTTTAATAGGGATTGTATGGTTTTTAATTTTGACATTATTCGCTAGTGTTTTCAGTCAAAAGTTAAAAAGTAATCCTAAATCAGGACGTTGGTTAAATAAATTTAGTGGATTGGTTTTTATAGTTATGGGAATAAAAATAGCATTTGCTAAAACTTAAATTTTTAGTCCCATTTAATTAATAATCAGGTGTTTTATAAATGTGGCTAACGTGTTCTTTTTTTACTATAATTGTCTTTTATTGCTTGATTTGTGGTAGTGGTATATAATTACCTTTTTAGCTTACTGGGTCCTCGATGATACTATGGCAAAGGATGGGCTTGGTTGAGCATCTTTTTTAAGGGGATGTTGTGGTAAGTCTCCGCAATGGAGCCCTGTTTTTTAACTCAGGTTTTTATTTATCCATTCGTACTTTGTCAAAAAATGAAATCATTTGTTGCAAATATTCAGGAATTAATACGCCAGGTCCATGTTCACCTCCCTCAACCACCATAAACTCACTATCAATATTAGATTCTTTTAATTTTTCAAATAAATATTCACTCTGACACAATGGAACTAAAGGGTCTTTGTCACCATGTATAATAAGAAAGGGTGGGGTGTTTTTACTAATATAGGTTATAGGGTCAGCTAAATGACATTTATCTTTATTGGACTGAATTGCTCCTCCAACCAATGATGACTCTGGTGATTTTTCATCATCATGGTTCATTGTGCTACCACAGTCATCCATTAAAAGAAAGTTTGTTGGGCCAAACCAATCAACAACGGCGTCTACATGACTGCTGAAAGAGGTGTGATGGCCTATATTCCCTTCAATATCTATAGTGTTTCCATTATATTTAAAAGTTGTGATATTGTTACTTGTGCCTGTAAAAGCAGAAAGATGTCCTCCCGATGACCAACCGGTTATTCCAATAAAACTTGTGTCTAATGAAAATGATAAAGCATTTGCCCGTACAAATCGAATAGCGGCTTTTACATCTTGAATTTGAGCAGGGAATTTCGCATCAGAACTAGCTCTGTGATTAATTGTAACAACTGCATATCCTGCTTTTAATAATTCTTGTCCAATACCTTCTGCGTAGGTGGCTCCTTTTAAATTATTACTGAACCATGCACTGCCATAAATACTTATAACCACGGGATATTTATCAAGTTTTGTGTCTGGAAGATGAATATCCAGTCTATGCCCAATTTGACCATCACCAACGTAATCTATATCAAGCCAATGTTTTGATGAATGAATTTCAAATGCTTCAAAATCTTTTTGCTGGTGTTGAGCACTAATAACTAAAGGTAATAGTAGTCCAATAAAAATAATAATCCTGCTAGTTTTTCCTTTTATCATGATTTTATAAAAAAGGTTGTCGATATATTCCTTTTAAGTTTCTCGAGTGCAATTCCAATTATGTGTTCAATTCCGATATTTTGAGAAATTAAAATTCTTAAATGCTCGTTAGTCAATTCTCCAATGATTATTTTCAGATAACGATGGCATTTTTCGACCAAACTTGTCGGAAACTCGGAAGGTTCTTTCCAAACATCATTTTCAAGCTGTTCAATTGATTGGGTCATTTTTTTAAAGTTCCATCTTCGTTAATAAATTCAAATTGATGAGATGTCTCAATGATTTTACCTCCTTGTTGAAGAAAAGAACCAAACAAACCATTCCAGCTTTCGAAATCTGATTCAGATGCAGTATCCCAACGAATCATTCCGTAATAATCATTTTCATCAAGTTCTGATTTAACCACAATTCCAAATTCTCCGTCGAGTGAGACTTTCATTCCTATTTCAAAGTTGGTTTTCATTTTTCAGCTTGCGTACAACTTGCTACATACCCACTAAAATAGTCTTTTACTCCTAAATTTATAGGGGTATGGTTACCTTTTTAGCTTACTAGGTCCTAGATGATTCTTTGGTAAAGGACGGAGCCTGGTTCAGCATGACAGCTTGCGGAGAAAGTGACCCCTAAAAACAAGTTATAGCGTTCTCCATTTTCATTGTCCAATATCAATAGTTCTCGATATACCTCCCTGCGGTCGGCACTCGAACTGACTACGTCTTGTTAATCCCAAGAGTGATGTCACTTCGAGTGATCGTTCAAAGAGCAACGAAGAACGATTGTATCGAGAAGTCAGCCTCCGTAGTCCCATTGTTAATTGTTCATTGTTAATTGAGTATCGTCTAGCCTCTTGGTTCTTGGTTCTTGCTTCTTTTCCATTAAAAAAATCATAAAACCCGCCCAAAACTTGACAACCAACCAAAGAATATCGTAATTTTAAAGTGCTATGACAAACCCAAACCCTCAAAGGAAAGGCTTCGTTTTTAAAACCTACGAGGCACCATACCAATCGCCTTTTGATAAACTCTTCGATATCTTTAAGGAGCTTATTACTTATACCTCTGGAGATTTTGACGAGGCCATCGACTGGTTGCGCGATTTGGATGACGAATATAAGTTAACGACTGCTGAGTATACCATTGACGATTTTATTGAAGACCTGAAGAAAAAAGGATACATCCGTGAGGAGATAGACCCCGACGGACAAGGAGGAATGGCTATTACTGCCAAAACCGAACGAGCCATCCGTCAGCAGGCACTCGACCAAATCTTTGGGAAAATAAAACGCAGTGGTGCTGGTAACCACCGCAGTAAAACCCCAGGGGTGGGCGATGAGCATATGGGGGACTTTAGAACCTATCAGTTTGGGGATGCGCTTGACAAAGTGAATATGACCGAGAGCCTAAAGAATGCCCAGATCAATCACGGTATTGGTGATTTTACCATGGCCGAGGATGACCTGGTGGTAGAGGAGACCCTCCACAAATCACAGATGAGTACCGTGCTGATGATTGACATTAGCCATAGCATGATTCTTTATGGCGAAGACCGCATTACCCCAGCCAAAAAGGTAGCCATGGCACTGGCCGAACTCATTACCACACGCTATCCCAAGGATACCTTGGATATTTTGGTATTTGGGAACGATGCCTGGGCTATTGAAATTAAGGACTTGCCCTACTTAAAAGTAGGACCTTATCATACCAATACGGTGGCGGGCTTGCAGTTGGCCATGGATCTACTGCGAAGAAAACGAAATACCAATAAACAGATTTTTATGATTACCGACGGGAAACCCAGTTGTGTGCGTTTGCCAGGCGGGGAGTACTATAAAGACAGTGTGGGGTTGAACCCCTTTATCACCAACAAGTGCTATGCCATGGCCCAACAGGCTAGAAGGCTGCACATACCCATCACCACCTTTATGATTGCCAAGGATGAGTACTTGATGCAGTTTGTAAGGGAGTTTACCTATGCCAACCAAGGGAAGGCCTTTTATACAGGGCTGAAAGGACTGGGGGAAATGATTTTTGAAGATTATGAAACCAATAGGAGAAAGCGCATTAGGGGATAGGGAAATTGTAACTTTAAAAGTAATAAAATTGATACATATTGTCACATCGAGCGTAGTCGAGATGTTTCAAAAAGCGAAATATAAATGAAAATAGAAAACATCAAAACCTTTGGACAATTAAAGGAAGCAGGCTATCATAGCAAGTCTATCAAAGACGAACTTAGGGATAACCTCATTCAAAAAATAAAGAACAACGAGCCTACCTTTGAAGGAATTCACGGGTATGAAACCACGGTGATTCCTGAATTGGAACGCGCCATCCTGTCTAGGCACAATATCAACCTATTGGGGTTGCGCGGACAGGCCAAAACCCGTCTAGCCCGATTGATGGTCACTTTGCTAGACGAGTACATTCCTGTGGTGGAAGGCTCTGAGATTCACGATGACCCGTTTCATCCCATCTCCAGATATGCCAAGGAGTTGTTGCAGGTGAAGGGTGACGAGACACCTATAGGCTGGTTGCACCGTGAGGAGCGTTTTGCCGAAAAACTGGCTACCCCAGATGTGACGGTGGCTGATATCATTGGGGATGTAGACCCCATTAAAGCAGCAAACCTAAAACTGAGTTATGCCGATGACCGTGTGATTCATTACGGAATGATACCGCGGGCCAATAGAAGCATTTTTGTAATCAATGAGTTGCCCGACTTGCAGGCTCGTATACAGGTGGCCTTGTTTAATATCTTGCAAGAAGGCGATATTCAAATACGTGGGTTTAAATTGCGACTGCCTTTGGATATGCAGTTTGTGTTTACTGCCAATCCTGAGGATTATACCAATAGGGGAAGCATTGTAACCCCACTTAAAGACCGAATCGGGTCCCAGATTTTGACGCATTACCCCATAGATATAGAAACCGCTAGATTGATTACTGAACAAGAAGCCAAGGTGGTCTCAGGACAAAAGGAGCATATCATGGTTCCAGATCTGGCAAAAGACCTGCTGGAGCAGATTGTTTTTGAAGCTCGGGATAGCGAGTATATTGATGCCAAAAGTGGGGTAAGTGCCCGACTGAGTATCACGGCTTTTGAGAACCTTTTGAGTACGGCTGAAAGGCGTGCTTTAAAAGCGGGTGACGAGCAAACCATGGTTAGGTTAAGTGACTTTGTGGGTATTATTCCATCAATAGTAGGAAAAGTGGAGTTGGTATATGAAGGTGAGCAGGAAGGTGCCGCCTTGGTGGCTTACAACCTGATAGGGGAAGCGATTAAAACTTTGTTCCCAACCTATTTTCCAAAGATTGAGAAACTTAAAAAGCAGGATGAGGAAACCCCTTATGATGATGTGGTGTCATGGTTTTTTAACCAAAAGGATGGGTTTGAAATCCTGGATGACTTTAGAGAGAAGGAATACCGACAGTTACTGGATTCCATATCGCCACTAGATGATTTGATAGGGAAGTACCAACCTGAATTGCCTAAAGAGGAAACTTACTTTGAGAAGGAGTTTATCTTGTGGGCCCTAGTGGAATTTAAGCAACTGAGTAAATTTAGGTTTACCGAGGGGACCCAATTTAAGGATCCATATGGTAGTTTTATAAGCGGTATTTAATAACTGTCCCCGAGGGACTTTTGGTTGGCCGCACAATACTTGATGATTTCGAGGATGCGTTTTTGTCTGGTGGTGTCGCGTTTGGCGTCATTTAACCAGTACAGATAGCTCTTTCTGTAAGATGGCGCAAACTGATTGTAGTTATCAAAAGCCTGAGGATTTTGGTCGAAAGCTCGCTGTAAATCCTCAGGTATGATGCCATTTTCTACATCGTCTAGGGCTGTCCAACTGCCATTTTCTTTGGCAATTGCAATAGACTGGTGCCCCGATGGGTGAATCAAATCGGCAGCTGCCAATTCATCAATGTATTTTTTGTTTAGGGCGCTCCAAGCACTTTTGGGGTTTCTCCGGGTAAAGTACTGCCGGCGTTTGCCATCGCCCAAACTCTTGACGGTAGAATCGATCCAGCCATAGCAAAGGGCAACCTTTACGGCTTCTTCCCAGCGCATGCTGTCTTTGGGATGGTCTACCTTATAAAATATTAAATAAACACCTGTAAACTCCTCGTGGTTGTCATGCAACCAGTCCCTCCATGCATCATGTGTTTTGAAATAGAGTTCGAGGAGTTTGGACACGGTTATATCTTTTTAGGGATGATATAGAAATTAGGGTCAATGGTTACATCATCCGAAGCAATAAAAGCGGTGCGCCATTCTTGCTTAGGGTAGATCCATTGTTTCTTACCATCATAGGTAATGATTACTGGCATATCAAAGTTTTCAACCACATTGGTCCATCTAAACTTGATTTGCTGACCTTCCACTTCATATTCCAAAACAGGAATTCGGGTGTCTCTTAAATACTGATTAAAAAACTCAGTAAGGTCATAACCGGTTTTCTCGCTTAAGTAGTCTTCTACCTGTTTGGTAGTTACCGTTTGGTGGTAGAAATCTTTGTTGAGACCTCTTAAAATTTGACGCCACTTTTCATCGTCTTCAATCAATTGGCGTAAGGTGTGCAACATGTTGGCACCTTTGTAGTACATGTCTCCAGAACCTTCTTTGTTCACATCGTAAAAACCAATGATGGGTTTGTCATTAGAAACAGCTCTACGCGTTCCGATGACATATTCTGAAGCGGCTTTTTTTCCGTAGAAATAATCTAGGAACAGGTTTTCAGAATAGGCTGTAAATCCTTCATGAATCCACATGTCTGCAATGTCCTTATTGGTGATGTTGTTTGCGAACCACTCATGACCAGACTCGTGGATGATGATGAAGTCAAACTTCAACCCCCAGCCCGTTCCAGATAGGTCACTACCCAAGTAGCCATTTTGATAATGGTTACCATAGGTTACCGAGCTTTGGTGTTCCATTCCTAAATATGGAACTTCTACTAGCTTAAAGCTGTCTTCATAGAATGGATAAGGACCGAACCAATGCTCAAATGCATCCATCATTTGAGGCGCTTGCTTGAACTGTTCTTTGGCCTTGTCTAAGTTGTAGCTAAGCACCCAGTAGTCCATATCTAATGGACCTTTTTCACCTTGGTATACTTCAGAAAAATGGGTGTAATCTCCTATGTTGACATTGACGCCGTAGTTGTTGATTGGGTTTTTAACCTCCCAATTAAAGGTGGTAGTTGTTGGGTTTTCTACTTTGCTTTTTAAGCGTCCATTGGATACATCTATCAACCCTTTTGGAACCGTAACCGAAATGTCCATGCTGTCTACCTCGTCATACATATGGTCTTTACATGGCCACCAGACGCTGGCGCCCAGACCTTGGCAAGAGGTAGCGATAAAGGGATTGCCGTTTTGGTCTTTTTTCCAAGAGAAACCACCGTCCCAAGGAGCTCTAACTGCTTCTCTTGGTTTTCCGGTGTAGTGAACCACAATTTCTTCGGTATTGCCAACCTTTTGATATCTTTTTAAGTAAACGAAATGGGCGTTGCCGTCATGCTTTACATACAACCTTTGTCCGTTTTGGGTGACTTTGGTTATTTGCATGGGCTCTTGCAAATCGATTTGCATCACGCCATTGCGCTCTAGAATCTTATACCTGATGGTATTGGTACCTTTGATGGTTTTGGTTTCTGGGAAAACCTCAATATCTAAATGGTAATAAGTTAAATCCCACCAAGCCCGTTCTGGGGTAATGGTACCCCTTAAGGTATCTTGGTGTGTGAAATTCTCCTTCTTTTCTAACAGGCCTTGGGAATAGCCACTTAGAACAGACAGTGTCATAAGCGTCGTTAAAAGTAAGTGTTTCATTATGTAGTAAGTGTGGGTAATTTAGTTATCCACAAATCTACTTAATAATTCTCTAACACTTTCAGGGTCTTTGACGTAATATTTGGCCTTGGTTTTTTTGAAACCTACTTTGACTGAGTATGAGGACTTTGGAAGATCTTCAAACATGTATTCGTCGGTCCAATCATCACCAATGGCAAACACAAAATCATAAGGTGCTTTGTTAAGCCAGCGTGAAGAAGCACGTCCTTTGTTAACACTACTGCTTTTTATTTCCATAACCTTATTACCGTTTAATACCGCCAAATCCCTATTGGAAATTAAGCTGGTTAACACGGTATTTAATTCCATAGTCCTGATCTGGGCCAATTCTGGATCGGCTTTCCGGTAGTGCCAAGCTAAGGAGTATTTTTTCTTTTCTATAAAGGTTCCTGGAGTTCTATCTACAAAGGATTCTAAGATGGGCATGATATTTTCCATCCAGTTTATTTTGATGCGTTCCAGCATTTCCCAATCTTTATTTTTGTCTTTGAGCCACACGCCATGGTCTGTAATGAGGTTGTATGGTTTGTTGCCAAACCAATTTTCAAAAGTTTCTTTGTCACGACCACTAATGATAATGATATCGGTATCGGGTAACTGATTTAATTTATCCAGTAATTTGATGAGTTGCTCGTCTGGTTTGGCATCTTGTGGGTCGTTCTGAAAACCAGCCAAGGTACCATCATAATCCAAAAAGAAAGCTCTTTTATTGGCCTTCTTAAAGTCGGCAATCATGGCATCTTGATTGGGTGTATCCATTTTTTTGGCTACAATGACCTCGCCCAGGCTTTTAGTGGCATTTAGAGATTTCATGAATTCGCTAGCCCATTTTTCTATACTATACCTTTGAAGTCGCTTTTGAAGAATTTTCATGCGTTTGTTTTGTTCTTCCAGCGGCATTTCAAGTGCAAACTTCAGGGTATCTGCTATTTGTTCAAAATTATTGGGGTTGATCAATAAGGCTTCATTTAATTCTTTGGAAGCCCCAGCCATTTCACTTAATACCAAAACTCCGTCTTGATTGACTCTGGTAGCAATGTATTCCTTGGCTACGAGGTTCATACCATCACGAATGGGTGTAATAAGAGCCACATTAGATGAGGTATATAAATCGATTAAATTATCAAAAGGCATGGATCTGTAGAAATACCAAATAGGCGTCCAACTTACCGTGGCAAACTTTCCGTTGATGCGCCCTACCAATTCGTCTGTTTCCCGTTTTAATTTCTGGTATTGTGGTACATCCGAACGTGAAGGTACGGCGAGCATGATGAGTCGAACTTTTTCTTTGAACTGTGGGTATTTGTTGAGGAAATATTCAAAGGCACGGATGCGGTTGGGAATTCCTTTGGTGTAATCCATACGGTCTATGGATAGGATCATTTTTGTGTCTTCTCCTGCCTGGATGTGATCATCTAACCGCTTTTGGAGCTCTGATTTTTCATCCTCACTTTGATTGAGTTGTTTGTTGGCCGCATCATAAAATTTGTTGTAATCTATTCCCATGGGGAAGGAGTCTACCTTCACAACCCGGTCATGATAAGATACCTCATTGAACTGGACATCCAAACGTAAAATTCGTTTGACCGAACTTAAAAAATGTCTTTCATAATCATAGGTATGGAATCCTAAGAGGTCTGAACCTAACATGCCGTGTAATAATTCTTCACGCCATGGGAAGGTTCTAAAGATTTCGTAAGAGGGATAGGGGATATGTAAGAAGAAGCCAATGGTTGAGTTTGGTTTCTTGTCTTTGATTAATTTGGGGAGCAATAGTAATTGGTAGTCGTGTACCCAAACATTGTCTCCGTCTTCAATGTGTTCGAGAACAACATCAGCAAACTTTTGATTCACTTTTTTGTAGGCTTCCCATTGCTCACTATCAAACTCTGTATATTCTAAAAAATAATGAAAAAGAGGCCAAAGGGTTTTGTTGCTGAAACCGAAATAAAATTTATCGATATCATCTTGGTTTAACGGAACTCTAGCACATTTAGCATTGGCCAGTTCCTTTTCAACTTCTTGCGTTAAGTCCTCTGTCAATTCCTCTTCTGTTAGGCCAGACCACCCAATCCAAATTCCGTCGCCCTCCTCATGAATTGATTTTAATCCTGTGGCCAAACCACCCACACTGGGCTTGACGTTCAATTGATTATCTTCTAGTTTGATTTGTAAAGGAAGTCGGTTGGAAATGATAATGGTTTTATTCATTGAATGTATATCTTGGTTTAAAGAATAGATTTTCGTTAATTTAAAGAAAAAATAGCTGTTAACCTCATAAAACATAAGATTTGACAAATAATTTAGATTATGGAATTATAGGAAATTGTAGAAGTGCCGCTTTAATTTCAAAAACAGGATCTATCGATTGGTGTTGTTTGCCTGAGTTTGATTCTTCTTCGGTTTTTGCCAAATTATTGGATGACCAGATTGGAGGAAGTTTTGAGCTGGAAGTAGATGATAGTTATAGTATTAGTCAGTACTATTTGGACGGAACCGCCATACTGGTAACTAAATTTAGCAATGGGATAGATGTTTTTGAAGTTCATGACTTCATGCCACGATATTATAAACACAATGGCACTTACAATGCCCCACCAGAAATAGTTAGATATTTTAATAGAGTATCGGGGAAACCCACTTTTAGGGTGAAATACCAACCTAAATTAGAGTATGCCAAGGGAGAAACCAAAACCTATGTCAAAGATGATTTTATAGTGAGTTTGACCTATGGTGAAAAATTTGACACCCTTTTCCTGTATACCAATTTCAACAAGGAGGAAGTTGTTAATGGTGATGAGATATCCTTGATGGAAGATGGTTATTTCTTAATGGGGTATAATGAAAAGATTTTTGAAACGTCTACCGAAAAGATGTTTTTGGAGCATCAAAGGACCAAAGTGTATTGGTTGAATTGGCTTGACGTTACTCCAAAATTTAACCTATACCAAAAAGAAATATTACGAAGTGCTATGACCTTAAAGCTTTTGACTTATGATAAGTCAGGGGCGGTTCTGGCAGCAGCCACTACTTCCTTACCCGAAACCATAGGGGAGGTAAGGAATTGGGATTATCGATTTTGTTGGATACGTGATGCCTCCATGGTAATTAAGGTGGTTTCGCAATTGGGTCATAAAAATATAGCTAAAAGGTATTTGAAGTTTATCATTGATCTAATACCAGATAAAGATGAGAAGCTTCAAATCATGTACGGAATCAATAAAGAAAAGATTCTAACCGAATACAGTCTGGATCATTTAGATGGTTACCAAGGTTCTAAACCAGTGAGAGTAGGAAACGCCGCTTACAAACAGAAGCAAAACGATATCTATGGTATTTTGATGGATGTCATTTACCAGCAATTTGTTAATTTCTCGATGGATATTGAGAACACCGAGGAGTTGTGGACCATTACTAAAGGCATTGTTTGGGTGGTTAATAAACACTGGCGGGAACCAGATAAAGGGATTTGGGAATTTAGAGCTGAAGACAGGCATTTTACCTTTTCAAAAATCTTGTGCTGGACCGCAGTGGACAAAGCCATCAAGGTTGCTGAGATTTTAGGCAAATCCAGAAAAATAACGAAGTGGAAGTTGATTGAGTCTGAAATTCGAGAAGATATTATGGCCAATGCTTGGAACAATGAGGTGAAAGCCTTTACGCAATCTTATGGCTCTAAGGATTTGGACGCTTCAGTTTTATTGATGGAATCTTATGGGTTTATAGATGCTAGAGACCCTAAATATGTGAGTACGGTAAATGCTATAGAACGTGAGTTGAGTAACGACGGACTTTTATACCGCTATAAAAACCAAGATGATTTTGGACTCCCATCATCTTCATTTACAATTTGTACCTTTTGGTTTATCAACAGTTTATTTAAAATAGGAGAGGTACAGAAGGCTAAAAAGCTGTTTGATAAATTGTTGTCTTACAGCAATCATTTGGGCTTGTTTAGTGAGGATATCGATTTTAAAACTAAGCGCTTGTTGGGTAATTTCCCGCAGGCCTATTCCCATTTGGCACTAATAGAAACGGCCATCAATCTTTCATCCACCACAGAGGAGGAGCGGATTAAGGAGACGATAGGGTAGCCAATACCGGTAAGTTACAATTTTGCTTATTTGCCTCAAATAATTAAAATGCAAAAAAAACATTATAAGGTAGTACTCATTTCAATGAGCGGCGTTAGAGTTCAAAATAAAAAATTACTTGAACTCGGTTTGACACTTCCCGGCTTTGTTGAAAGGAGTAAGGTCATTGCAAGTCTTCCGAGTTTGGGTTTATTAACCTTGGCATCGTATACACCTGAAAATTGGGATGTCATTTATAGGGAATTGGATCAAATTACGGATTATGATCTAGAAGATATAATCAACGAGGATCCAGATATCATTGCTTTCTCAGCTCTTTCAGCTAGGATTAATGAAACCTACAGATTATCGGAGAAATTTAGAAAACTTGGCATTACAACTGTAATTGGCGGACTGCATGTGTCAGCATTACCCGAGGAGGGGATGAAATTTGCTGATAGCATAATTCAGGGAGAAGGAGAAAATATTTGGAAAGTTCTTTTATCGGATTTTGAACAAAACAATTTGAAACCTCTTTACAGTTCCATATCAAATTCAGAATACACTTTCGATTTTAAGAATTGCAAAATACCGAAATATGAATTGTTGGATATATCGAAGTATAATCGATTAACGATCCAAACAACAAGAGGATGCCCTTTACATTGTCATTTTTGCGCTGCTTCTCGAACTATTAGCCGATACAAGAAAAAGCCCATAGCTCAAATAGAAAAGGAACTAAATAAAATTCTTGATGTTTGGCGTAATCCGTTTATTGAATTGGCAGACGACAATACTTTTGTAGATAAAGTATGGTCAAAACAATTATTGGAACTATTCAGAAAGTATCGAATAAAATGGTTTACTGAAACTGATATTTCGATTGCTTATCATGATGACATCCTGGAGCTGCTTGCAGAGTCAAATTGTGCTCAAGTTTTAATAGGATTTGAAACTTCGTATGCTAATGGCTTGAAAGGAATTGATAGAAACAATTGGAAGCTAAAACAGTTTGACAATTATTACAAAGCCATAGATAAGATTCAATCTTATGGAATTTCAGTCAATGGATGTTTTATTTTAGGTTTTGATACGGATACCAAACAAACATTTATTGATACGCAGGAGTTTATTAGGAAAAGTAATCTTTCAGAAGTACAAATTACATTGTTGACGCCGTTTCCTGGAACGGATCTCTATGAAGATTTAAAAAGAGAAAACAGATTATTGATAGACAATTTTTGGGATAAGTGTACTTTATTTGATGTGAACTTTATACCTAACAATTTTACCGTAAGAGAACTGGAATCTGAATTTCAGGTATTAATGTCTAAAGTTTATTCAGATGAAATGGTGAAAGAACGGAAATTAAAATTCAGAGACATATTAAGAAATAAAATTACCCGCCAATCTTATGAAGATAATTAATACCATATCAAGACTTCTCGCTTTTCAACTTACTAGAGAAGAAATGCTAAATTTTAATAAGTATCATCTTATTGCTGGAATGTTAGGGACTTGGCTAGTAGGAATGGGTAGGTATTGGGATGACCCTAAAGCAAGTCTTTTGCAACATTTAGGTTTGGGATCTCTTATTTATATCTTTGCTCTAGCAGGGATTATTTGGTTGATTCTATACCCTTTTAAGGTCCCAAATTGGAAATACTTTACTGTTCTTACATTTATTAGTTTAACTTCTTTTCCAGCCATCTTTTATGCGATTCCAGTAGAAAGATTTACGGCAATTGAAACTGCAAACACGATTAATGTTTGGTTTCTTGCCATTGTTGCTGCTTGGAGACTTGGTTTGCTCTATTTTTTCCTTAAAAGGTTCACAAGATTAAGTACCGGAAATATCTTAACGGTTACATTAATGCCTATTTGTGTAATTATATCAACATTAACGGTATTGAATTTACATAGAGTGGTTTTTAATATAATGGGAGGTGTAAGAAACTCAACACCACATGATGCTTCATATGGTGTCTTGATGTTTCTTACAGGGATTTCAATGATTTTGACCATCCCTTTATTAATATCTTATGGTGTAGGTATATATAAAAATAAAAAAAGGAGAGTTAAATAGTAGAGAGAAATCTGAATGAAAAACTTTAATCCCATGGCTACTAAGTTATTTTTTATATCAATTGTAATGTTATCCTTTTTAGGATGTTCATCAAAAATTGAAGAGGTTAAACCTATTGAGAGCATTTACAAATTATGGTATCAACAACCTGCAGAAATTTGGGAGGAAGCCCTTCCCATTGGTAATGGAAGACTTGGGGCCATGGTTTTTGGGGGAATTGGCACAGAAACCATACAATTTAATGAGGAAACCGTGTGGGCAGGAGAGCCTGGGAACAATGTGCTTCCAGAAATAAGAGAGTACTTGCCTGAAATACGTCAATTAATTTTTGAAGAGAGGTATGAAGAAGCGCAACAATTAGCAAATACTTATTTGCCAAGACGCGCTACTTCCGAAATGAATTATGGGATGTGTTATCAACCTGTGGGGAATCTAAAAATGGTTTTCCCAGATAGTGTTCAAATAGATGATTATTACAGAGATTTGGACATCTCAAAGGCTGTTAGCCATGTTAGATACAAAGCTGGAGATGTTACTTATACAAGGAAATACATAGCTTCTTTGAGCGATGATATTATGGCTGTGGAAATTTCAGCTGATAAGCCCTCTGCTATATCATGTACCTTGTCAATGAATAGTCCGCATGAGCACCAAGAAGTTAAAATTAAGAATCATGAAATTTGGTTGCAAGGAACGAGTAGTGATTATGAAAACAAAAGGGGAAAGGTCGCTTTTACCACCATTGTTAAACCCAAGGTTTATGGGGGTAATTTACAAGCAACCGATAGTTCCTTGGTGATTTCGGGAGCTGATCGACTCGTTGTTTTTTTATCGGTTGGAACGAACTTTAAATCCTATAATGAACTTTCCAATGATCCAGATAATATTGCGAGTACTAAATTAAATGCTGCCTATAAGAAACGGTTTGATGAGCTAGAACAATCCCATGTTAGTACCTATAAAAACTATTTTGATCGTGTAGCGATTGATTTAGGAGAAACCGATTCCATTAAAAATCCAACAGACGTCAGGTTAAAGGATTTTAGTAAGGGCGATGATCCCCAGATGGTAGCCTTATATTACCAATTCGGAAGATATCTTTTAATCTCTAGTTCCCAACCTGGTACACAAGCTGCCAATTTACAAGGAATTTGGAATCATTTGTTACGCCCTTCTTGGGATAGTAAATATACGGTGAACATTAACACAGAAATGAATTATTGGCTTGCTGAACCTACTCATTTGCCTGAGTTGCATGAACCACTGTTCGATTTAATCGAGGATGTTTCCAAAACGGGACAAGAATCTTCAAGGGATATCTATGGCGCTCGAGGTTGGAACATGCATCATAATACTGATTTATGGCGTATTACAGGTGTTGTAGATGGTGGGTATTACGGTTTATGGCCTATGGGTGGCGCTTGGTTGAGTCAGCATATTTGGTATCACTATTTATATAGCGGAGACGAAGCTTTTTTAAAGGAGAAGTATCCTATTTTAGAAGGAGCAGCTTTATTTCTTGAGGATATATTGGTAAAAGAACCAAAAAATGGTTGGCTAGTAGTGAGTCCTTCCATGTCTCCAGAAAATGCGCATCACAGTGGCGTTACCATAGCTGGAGGAACCACTTTGGATAACCAATTGGTTTACGATGTATTTAGTAATGTCATTCAGGCTTCTGATGTTTTAGGGGTTGACAAAACCTATGCCGATAGCTTAAGAGAGAAGTTAAAACAATTGGCTCCTATGCAGGTTGGTAAATGGGGGCAATTGCAAGAATGGATGGAGGATTGGGATCGCCCAGGTGATAACCACCGCCATGTTTCACATTTGTATGGCCTGTATCCTTCCAATCAAATATCTGCTTATCACTCACCAGCCTTATTCACGGCTGCCAAGACTTCCTTGGAAGCTAGGGGAGATGAATCTACAGGATGGTCTATGGGGTGGAAAGTGAATCTTTGGGCGCGATTGTTGGATGGCAACCATGCTTATAAACTCATAAAGGACCAATTGACGCCTTCTATTCAAGCAGATGGGACTCAAAAAGGAGGTACTTACCCTAATTTATTTGATGCGCATCCACCTTTCCAAATTGATGGAAACTTTGGATGTACTTCTGGAATTACCGAAATGTTGTTGCAAAGCCATGACGATGCTATTCATTTGTTGCCGGCACTGCCTGATACTTGGGAGGAGGGTCATATTTCTGGGTTACGGGCCCGAGGTGGTTTTGAAGTTGGCTTGAAATGGAAGCATGGGAAACTGAACCAAGCTACTATTAGGTCAACCATAGGAGGTATATGCAGAATTCGGTCATATGTGGCTTTAAAAGGCCAGGGTTTGAAACCAGCAGAAGGAAATCATCCTAACACCTTGTTACATAGTAGAGCCAATTCATTTCAAGAAGATGTTTTGGTGGAGAATTTGAAAAAGGTCTATGAGTATGATGTACAGACCGAAAAAGGGGATGTTTTAATTCTGGAGGTTGTTGAGTAAAGTATTTTTGATTTTTGTTGTTTTGATGGGAGATGTTAGTTTGATTAGTGAGTTGATATAGTTTAGTCGACAAATATTTGTAAAGCAATTTTAACTGGATAAGATGAATAATGTACTGACATTTAGTTCAAAAAAACAATTTTATATAAGATTTCCGTTAGGACTCGTATTAATATTGATATTTGGGGTTTGCCCGATTCTTATAAGTGCAATTGGTGCTGAGTTATCAGAAATGATAACTGGACAAATTTGCCATGAAGCAAATTGTTTTTGGGGCGGAATTTTTTGGTATTCTTTTTTTACAATTCCTTTGGCTTTAATTTTTTTAATGATATGGTTAATAAATGGATTTTTAACCATGCTTAAATTCAATAAGCTAATTTCTTAAAGCAAGTAAAAAACTTTTAATTTTAAATAGAAGCAAATAACCTGATTTTCCTGTGGAATTGCTCAAAGGATTATTTCATCCAGAATCCTAACCAAATTGAGACAATTACGAAATATGCTCATTTAAAAAATTAGCAGGATTTAAGGATTGAAGAGGAGAAAAATATTCCTTTAATAAAGTTGAAATTGTCAGTGGATAAAGAAATTTTAATCAAATAGATTGTCGAATAGAACAATAAAAAAGCCAACTCAAAGGAGTTGGCTTTTTACTTGGATTCATCATAAGACTCTTGTTAAAAACAATACTGGTTCTCGCTTTTAACTTTTTCAGCAATCCTATTTCTTAAATCAACCACATTAGGCATGTTGGTGTATTTGGTAAAACGTTTTAAGCCCATAAGCATCATGCGTTGTTCGTCACCTTCTGCAAAGGACACAATACCTTCCTTGGCATTTTTGATGGTAATTTCAACAGCATTATATAGGTATAATTGAGCCATGGCAATTTGTTCTTTTTGGGAGTCTGCTCCAAAACGTTTGGCATTCTTTTCAGCACGCAAAATACCAGATTCTGCCATATAGATTTCGATAAGAATGTTTGAAGCAGCCATCATCAATTGTTGGTGTTGCTCTAAATCGGGTCCGAATTTTTGAACCGCCGCTCCAGCAACCATTAAGAAGACTTTCTTTAAGTTGGCCAATACGGCTTTTTCTTCTGAAAATAATTCAGAGTAATCTGGTGTGTCAAATGACGGAATACCCATCAACTCTTCCTGAACTTTCATGGCTGGACCCAATAAATCTACATGACCTTTCATGGCCTTTTTAACCAACATACCTACAGAAAGCATTCGGTTAATTTCATTGGTTCCTTCATAAATCCTGGCAATTCTAGCATCTCTCCAAGCGGCTTCCATAGGGGTATCTTCAGAGAATCCCATACCTCCAAATATTTGGATGCCTTCATCGGCACAATTTTGAACATCTTCAGAAACGGCCACTTTTAAAATGGAACATTCAATGGCATATTCTTCAACGCCTTTTAATTCGGCTTCCTGATGGGAATTCCCTTGGTTTAGTCTAATCTCGATGCGGTCTTCAATATTTTTAGCAGCTCTGTAAGAGGCAGCTTCCCCAACATAGGCATTGGTTGCCATTTCGGCTATTTTGGATTTAATAGCACCAAAATCTGAGATTGGTGTTTTAAATTGTTTACGCTCGTTAGCATATTGTACCCCGGTGGTAGTAATACGTCTTTGCGAATCTAAACAGGCTGCGGCCAATTTAATGCGACCAATGTTCAAAGCATTCATGGCAATTTTAAAGCCTTCACCGCGACCAGCCAACATGTTTTCAACTGGTACTTTGGTATCATTGAAAAAGACTTGTCTGGTAGATGATGCACGTATACCTAGTTTGTGTTCCTCTTCCCCCATGGTGATACCATTTTCAGGATTGTTTTCCACAATAAACCCAGTGATGTACTTGTCGTCTTCAATTCTTGCAAAGACAATAAACATGTTACAAAACCCAGCATTGGAGATCCACATTTTTTGTCCGTTAATCAGGTAATGTTTCCCGTCCTCGGACAATGTAGCGGTCGTTTTACCAGAATTAGCATCACTTCCGGCACCTGGTTCTGTAAGGCAATAGGCACCAAACCATTCCCCAGTAGCTAGTTTGGGTACGTATTTTTGTTTTTGTTCTTCCGTACCATACAAGGTAATTGGCATGGTTCCAATTCCTGTATGGGCTCCAAAGGCGGTACTAAAGGAACCGGTTCCGCTGGAGATGTAGTCACAGACTAACATGGTAGATACAAAGCCCATACCCATTCCCCCGTATTCCTCAGGGACGGCAACACTTAAAAAGCCCATTTCTCCAGCTTTTTTCATGCATTGCTCAGTAAACGCATAGTCTTTGTTTTCAAAACGGTCTCTGTTTGCAATAATTTCACGGTCATTGAATTCCTTTACGGATTCTTTCATCATTTGTTGCTCCTCGGTAAAATCTTCAGGAGTGAACACATCTTCACAAAGGGTTTCTTTGACCAAAAATTGGCCGCCTCTTAAAATATCTTTTTCTGTAGTTTCCATAATGTTTTAATTTGAGAGAAGAGAGTATAGAATATAGAGAATAGACTACTAGTTAAGACCATTTTGGAAACCCATGGTCATTCTTTGAAATTCTTCTATTTTCTCTTCAAGTGTGGTTAATGTTTTTTTATTAATATAATTTCTATGATGAGCAATTAATAGTTGGGTGCTAAGTTCGAAGGACGAACCGAGTGCTATATCCAAATAATTACTAAATGAGTTATTACTTTTTGCCGAACCTTCTGCTATATTACTGGGCATAGAAACCGAACTTCGGCTTATTTGAGATGCTAGGTCATAACGCTCGTGCTTAGGAAAATCAACTAAAATATCAGAAATGGTATTTGCAATTTCTAATCCCATCTGCCAAATCTTAAGATTTTTATAGTTGTGTCTCATAAGGTTTAAGAGTCAAGTCTATTTTCTCTATTCTTTTTTCTATACTCCTCCTTAGGATAGAAATTCAAAAATCCCACATGCTCCTTGACCTGTACCTACGCACATGGTTACAGCGCCATATTGGCCTTTCATATTTCGTTTTCTCATTTCATCAAGTAATTGAACAGTCAATTTAGCACCAGTACATCCCAGTGGATGTCCCAAAGCAATGGCCCCACCATTTACGTTGACGATATCGCTGTTTAAGCCAAGTTCTCTTATGACTGCCAATGATTGGGACGCAAAGGCTTCATTTAATTCTATCAAACCTAAATCATCTTGTTTTAGACCTGCTTGTTTTAAGGCTTTTGGAATGGCCTTAACAGGACCAATTCCCATAATTCTAGGTTCCACACCAGCTGCGGCATAATTGACCAAACGGGCAATAGGTTCTAGATTGAGTTCTTTAACCAGCTCTTCGCTCATAATCATCACAAAAGCAGCGCCATCACTCATTTGTGATGAGTTTCCTGCTGTCACACTTCCATTGGCCGCAAATACTGGGCGTAATTTTCCTAATACGTCTAAACTGGTATCGGCTCTTGGACCTTCATCTTTTGTTACCGTATAGTTTTTTGTCGTTTTCTTACCATTGTCGTCTAGGAATACATGTTCTACATCTATAGGAACAATTTGATCCTGAAACCGGTTTTCAGCTTGTGCTTTTAAAGCTTTTTGGTGCGAATTATAAGCGAATTCATCCTGGTCTTCACGCGAAACCTTAAATTCATTGGCCACGGCTTCGGCTGTCAGTCCCATTCCCCAGTAGTAGTCTTCGTGGCCAGCTTTGGCTGCTTTATAATCGGGTACGGGTTTGTAACCTCCCATAGGGATGTAACTCATGCTTTCAACACCACCGGCAATAATACAATCGGCCATTCCTGCCTGAATCTTAGCAGTTGCGATTCCAATGGTTTCAATTCCAGATGCACAGTATCTATTTACGGTCACTCCTGGAACGTCTTCAATTTGTAAGCCCATGAGCGAAATCAAACGTCCCATATTAAGACCCTGTTCTGCTTCTGGCATCGCATTACCAACAATGACATCATCAATGCGGGTTTTATCAAAATTAGGAAGCTTGTCCATCATAAATTGAATGGTTTCTGCCGCCAATTCATCTGGCCTTTTGAATCGGAAAACCCCTCGAGGAGCTTTACCTACGGCCGTTCTATATCCTTTTACTATATATGCTGTTTTCATTTTTTCTAAAGATTTTTGGATTCAAGAGCCAAGAGTCAAGATGTCCTGGTTCTTGTGTCTTGATTCTAGTTTCTTAGTGGTTTTCCTGTTTTTAACATATGCTGAATACGTTCCAGTGTTTTTCTTTCTGTGCATAAACTCAAGAAGGCTTCACGTTCTATATCCAACAGGTACTGTTCGCTTACAAGTGTCGCTTCAGATAGGTCTCCACCTGCCATAACATAGGCCAATTTGTTGGCTATTTTTTTGTCATGTTCACTGATGTAGTGACCTGCTTCCATAGAATCTGTACCTACTAAAAACATTCCTAAGGCTTGTTTACCCAGTACTTTGACATCTGTTCTTTGAATGGGTTTGGTATAGCCTTGGTCGGCCATCAACCTAGCATAAGCCTTGGCTGTGGCAATCTGTCTGTCTTTATTCACAACCACCACATCTTTTCCTTTTTGAAGAACGCCTAAATCAAAGGCCTCATAAGCGGATGTTGATACTTTTGCCATACCAATGGTTAAGAAATATTCTTGGAGCACATTTAATTCCACATCATTCTTTCTAAAGGTATCAGAGGCTCTCAAGGTCATTTCTTTAGAACCACCGCCTCCAGGAATCACTCCGACTCCAAATTCTACCAAACCAATATAAGTTTCGGCTGCTGCTACCACCTTGTCTGCGTGCATAGAAAGCTCACAACCCCCACCTAGAGTCATACCATGTGGTGCTGAAATGGTAGGGATAGAGGAGTAACGCATACGCATCATGGTATCTTGGAAGTACTTGATGGCCATGTTCAACTCATCATATTCTTGTTCTACCGCCATCATGAATATCATACCAATATTGGCCCCTACAGAAAAATTAGCTCCTTGGTTTCCAACAACCAATCCATCAAACTCTTTTTCTGCTAGATCAATAGCCTTGTTGATTCCTGCTAGAACATCACCACCAATGGTGTTCATTTTAGATTGGAATTCACAATTAAGGATGCCATCTCCCAAATCTTCGATAACCACACCTGAGTTTTTAAAGACTTCTTTAGATTTTCTGATGTTATCTAAAATGATAAAGGCATCTTGTCCAGGGATTTTGGTTTGTTTTTTGGAAGGGATATCATAATAATAGGTAGCCCCGTTTTGAACACTGTAAAACGATTTGCTACCAGATTCAAGCATCTCATACACCCAAGCATTTGGTTCATAGCCCTCTGCTTTCATGATGTCGATACCTTTTTCTACACCAATGGCATCCCAGATTTGAAAGGGACCATGTTCCCAACCAAACCCAGCTTTCATGGCATCATCTAATTTATATAGGTCATCAGATATTTCTGGAATGCGGTTTGATACATAGGCAAACATAGCCGCAAAGTTCTTTCTGTAAAACTCTCCAGCTTTATCTTTTCCGCTAACCAATATTGGGAAGCGATTGATAACCTTGTCAACGGTTTTGGTAAGCTCTAAAGTGGCAAACTTGGCCGATTTTTTAGCTCGGTATTCTAACGTATCTAAGTCTAAAGACAAGATGTCGCTGCTTCCGTCGTTATTTTTTACTTTTTTATAAAAACCCTGTCCTGTTTTGCTTCCCAACCAATTGTTGTCCATCATGGTTTGAATAAACCCTGGGAGTTTAAAAAGGTCGTGTGCTTCATCGTTAGGACAATTTTCATACAACCCATTGGCTACATGAACCAAGGTGTCCAACCCGACTACGTCTACGGTTCTAAAGGTAGCAGACTTAGGACGACCAATGACAGGACCAGTTAATTTATCAACTTCTTCAATAGTGAGTCCCATATCCTTTACTTGATGGAAAAGACTCATTATTCCAAAAATTCCTATACGATTACCAATAAAGGCTGGTGTATCTTTGGCAATAACTGACGTTTTTCCTAAGTATTGCTCACCATAACTGTTTAGGAAATCCAATACATCTTGAGATGTTTTTGGTCCTGGAATGATTTCAAATAATTTCAAATATCTCGCTGGATTGAAAAAGTGTGTTCCACAAAAATGCTTTTGGAAATCTTCACTTCGTCCTTCGCTCATAAATTGAATCGGAATTCCAGAGGTGTTGGAGGTTATAAGTGTTCCCTCTTTTCTGTGTTTATCTAGATTTTCAAAGACCTTCTTTTTTATATCCAATCGTTCAACAACCACCTCAATGATCCAGTCTGCTTCAGAAACTTTGGCGATATCATCTTCTAAATTCCCAGTGGTAATTCTACTGGCAAATTTTTGATGGTAAATAGGAGATGGTTTGGATTTCAAGGCTGCTTTTAAGGAGTCATTTACCAAACGGTTTCTCACCATTTTGTGCTCTAAGGTTAAGCCTTTGGCTTTTTCGGCCTCTGTTAACTCTCGAGGCACAATATCTAAAAGTAATACCTCGACCCCAATATTTGCAAAATGACAGGCAATGCCACTTCCCATAATTCCAGAGCCGATTACAGCTACTTTATTAATAATTCGTTTGCTCATTATTTGATTGTTATTTGTCTTGGTTATATATTTTTTTGTTTGAAATCATCTCGTTGATTAATTCGGCCACTTCATAAAAGTGATTTAATTTTTCCTCTGATATGTTGGCCCTTATAGCGTCATTGAATGTGATTACTTTTTCTTTTGAATAAGCTCTTTTTTTTCGGCCAAACTCCGTAAGGTGAATTAATACGCCTCGACCATCTTCAGGATTTGGTTTTCTTTCTATTAATCCTCGGGTTTCCATGGTTTTTAAAATTCTGGAGAGGCTAGTGGCTTCCATTCCCATTTTGGGACCCAAGGCCGTTGAAGGTGTTCCTTTTTCGGGATCAATGCTCAGTAAAGTGAACCCCGTAGCCATTGTACTTTCAAATTTGGCGGCTTCTTCATTATACATTTTATTGACGGCTAACCAGGTGGTTCTTAGAACATAGTCAATTGTTTTATCTTTCATGGTTGATTTTTAGTCTTCCAAATATAAAAAAATATGCTATGCATGCATAATAAAATATAATAATTTAACATAAAATAGGCAGATTGATTAGAGGCTTCGCAATTTTATGGGGTGTTAATTGTTAAAACTGCCGTAAAAGATCTTAATGAATACGTAGGGTGAGGGCTCAGTTTTACTAAGAATAACTCAATTGAGGAGTCACCTGTTTTCATTGAATCTTAGTCTTTGTTTTGTTGGTAGGGATAGTCTTCGGTATAGCCTTCTTTTCGAAGTTTTACTCTCAACCTGTAGAAATTGGTCTCGATAGTCCTTAACGAAACACTCAATAAATCGGCTAATTCCTTATGTGCCAAATTGAAAGGTTGTAATGCCGCGTAAAGTTTTTCGGTTTTAGTTAAAAATTCTAAGGATTCCACATTAGTAATGAGCTCCTCATGTTCGTTAACTTGATTTTGTTTGAAATTATTCCAATTGAGAATTTTATCTCCATGATTGGAGAGTATGAAGGGTTTATTTTCAAGTATTAAGATGTTTTCATTCTTGTTATAATCTTTTTGCCATTTGCGCTTGAACCTTGTAATTAAAAATAACCAGTTGGTATAGATGGCTAATGTTATAATTAACAATGTCATGATAAAATTTGACACCAGTGTTATATAATACATTTGTTTAAACACCTGCAAATTGTTGAAATAAACCAAGATCGCTACAAAAAAGAAGTTGTCTAGAATGTAGTACACAATGAATAGAATACTAAATACCTTTTTGTAAACCCCATCAAAGAGCTCAGGCCCTTTGTTGACGTTTATCTTTCTCAAATAGTATAAAAAAAGCAAGAACAGTGTGATATTATAGGTCAACTGCACTGCAGCATTAATACGCATGTTCTTGTTTGTAGGATAAAAAATGAGATGTTCGGTTTCATCTTGAGCGATTAAAAGATGTAGAATGGCAAATCCGACACCAATCAAAATGAGAAGTCCGAAATACTGAAGTATTTTAATTTTGGGTACCGACTTTCCAAAAAGCGCCGCACAAAACACGGGAGCTAATAGTGCAAAATTTTCATTGATAATTCCATAAAAATCTAAAACTCTTAAAGATTGGTCTGAGAAGTAATAGTCTAAATACAACCACACCCCAAGAGAGGAAAAAAATAGAAAAGAAAAGAACGTTAGGAACAACTCAAACGGCTCTTGTTTATTACTTCTTACAATGAAAAGTATAAACCCAATCGCACTTAAAAAAAACGCCAAATGGCTTAAAAACATGATTATAGTAGTTTTGTAGTAGTCTTACAGATCTCCTAAAGTTCCTAAAAATTTACATTTACTTATTGATTTTTTTATCAGCAGGTTTTTAATCCATTTTTAAATAGCAACCAACTGTTAAAAGAAATCAAAACTAAAAAATACGACCGGTTTTCCAAATCCATTCCGATAGACTTTTTATAGTATGAATATCGTGTTTTTTTTCTGATGTCAGTAGAAAAAATAGAAATAAGCACAAAGGAGGAACGGTATCGTGTTGATTAAAAGCCTAATGATTGATAGTAAATTTAAAGCAGTGAAATACCTTTCTTTTTCAACTCCCTCAAATGCAAACTGTGGTAGATGTCTCGAATTCAAATTCCTTTTTATTTTAGGAATGTTATTTTTTGCCAATTTGGGATTTTCCCAAACAACATTGATAGATCCTCTGGGTGATGGAGGTTTTGAAACGGGTACATCCTTTGAACTTAATGGTTGGGTGAACAACAGTTCTCAAACCAATCAGTGGGTTTGTAATGCTGGTGCTAATTTGGGTTTTATTGGGGCTAGAGCTGCTTATGTATCCAATAATCCTTTAAATGCCACCCCGTCTCACACTTATACAAATAATACCTCAAGTGTTTCTCATATATACCGAGATATTTCAATACCTGCAGGGGAAACTTTCATTCAGTTGCAATTTGATTGGATCAGTAGGGGCGAGTCAGGTTTTGACTATATGCGAGTCTGGTTGGTTCCAGTATCCTTTACTCCTAATAGTGGCACGCAAATAACAGTCGGAAATAGTGGCGGAATAAGTATTGGTCAAACCAATTATGGAGGTCAATCTACATGGAATAGTGAAGCCGTAACCATTCCATCCTCATATGCTGGCACTACCTTTAGGATGGTTTTTGAATGGCGCAATGATAGTTCTATAGGAACCAATCCGCCTGCGGGACTTGATAATATCTCGTTAACTTCAACGGCACCCACACCCCCCGAAAATGATGATTGTGCTAGTGCTGTAGCCGTAAGTGTCAATCCAGATAATTCCTGTGACCTCACAACATCAGGAACGTTAACGTTTGCTACAGAATCTGGGGTAAGTGATTGTGCTACAGGAAATCCAAATGACGATGTATGGTTTAGCTTTGTTGCTACCTCTACTGCTCACAGTATAAGTCTTTTAAATGTTTCTGGAACTTACACGGATTTAGTTCATGCCGTTTATAGCAATTCCTGTGGTTCTTTAAATATGGTTTCGGGAAGTTGCTCCAATCCCAATGATAGCATGGTAACAGGGCTTTCCGTTGGTCAAACATATTTTGTGCAAGTGTATTCTTGGGCAGATTCCAGCACCTTAAGTCAACAACCTACAATTATTGATTTTGATATTTGTGTTGGGACTCTTCCTTTAAATGATGATCCTTGTAATGCCATAGCATTGGATATTTCTGGTGATTGCATAAGTGCTTATGGTAATACGCTTTTTGCAACAGATTCCAATATCAATAGTGCAAATTGTAATACATCCGGAGATGATGATGATATCTGGTTTAGTTTCGTAGCTCAAGAGACATCCCATTCTATTAATATTGAGAATGTCTCTGGAAATACAAACAGCTTGTTCCATGCCATATACGAAGGTAGTTGTGGTAACCTGACCAGTATGCCACTGTGCTCATTTCCTAACAATAGTACGGCCACCGGATTAACGCCAGGGAACACTTATTATGTTCAAGTGATGACCTCTAGCGCTGGAGATTACCATGCGAGTTTTGAGATATGTACCATTCCATTGGTATCACCTTGCTCAAACACCTCCAATATTCCAGAATTGTCATGTGGTACCATGGAAACAGTTTCTATAACTGGAGGGACTGGATTTTTTGATAATAATCCTTGTGGGTCATGGGATCTTGAGGGGCAGGAAGCACTCTACACTTTTACACCTACTGTCACTGCGGAATATAGTATCACCCAGATTTCAACTTCGGGATCGGGTAGTGATTCCCATATTAACTATTTATTCAAAGAAGCTAGTGATGGGTGTCATGCTAACAATTGGACTTGTTTGGCTCATTTGGATGGTAATGACCAAGGCAGTAATACATTCACACTTACCGAGGGCATAACCTATTACATACTATTGGACACTGAAACAACCACAAGTAATGATGTCACCTTTCAATTAAGTTGTCCTCCTCAATGTGGTGATAGTTTTTATGATTCTGGTGGGGTTTCAGGAAATTATTCCAACAATGAAAGCCGTAGTGTTACTATTTGCCCAGAAACTGAAGGCTCTAATGTAACGGTTACTTTTACGAGTTTTCAAGTAGAAGGGGCAGGAGCTAATTTTTGTTTCGATAATTTGAGAATTTATGATGGACCTGATGATTCGTTTCCTCAAATAACTCCTGCAAGTTTAGGATTGGGGACAGGAACAGATGGGTTTTGTTATCAATCCCCTACCGATGGGACTGCTAACCTTGTAGGGGAGTCCATTACTGCAACAAATGCTGATGGCTGTCTTACCTTTGTGTTTACTTCCGATATTTCTACAGCATTAAGTGGCTGGGAAGCAGAGGTGAGTTGCTGTGCTGTTTGGAATGGTTCTGTAAGTACCGATTGGAACCTAGCACAGAATTGGTCTCTCAATGAAGTTCCTACTTTGGAAGATTGCATTGTAATTCCTGACCATACAACAACTCCAAATAACCCCATTTTAGAATATCCTTCAAATTCTAATACGATTCAACCAGGTTATGGACTTAGTCTAACACTAAAGGATAATGCTTATCTAGAGCTTGATAATTCGGAGTTGATTATCAATAAATGGATTGATGTTCAAGGAAGCGCTGTTTTTAATATTAAAAACAACGCGAGCCTTATTCAAATTGATGACAACAATGAGAATACGGGCAATATATTTGTGCAACGGGCTCCAAATTCCAACTTTACAAGTGTTAATAGTTTGGAATATGTGTATTGGTCAAGTCCTGTTAATGATTTTAATGTGGGTGACGTTTCTCCTGGGACAAGTTCAGCCTTAATTTTTGAATGGAATCCTACCGTACCAGGGTATGGAGTGGGTAATCATGGCTATTGGGAAAATGCCTCAGGTATGATGACTACAGGAAAAGGGTATATCATAAGAGGGCTTTCTGGTACTCCTGAAATAGTTTCCAATAATCTAACTCCGGCTACCGAAATTCCTGTAACTCCCTATACTGTTTTGTTTTCTGGTGAAGCAAATAATGGCGTTATTACACTGCCTATTCAACAGGGAGGCTACCAGGAGTCTGGAGACCCAGGTTATCAAGGAAATAGTTCTTTGGGGACCTTAGCCTATAATGATGATGATAATTGGAATTTAATTGGGAATCCTTATCCTTCGGCTATTTCTTCTGATGCCTTTATGGCTTATAACACGGATATTAATGGTACCGTATACCTTTGGCAGCATGAGTCGTTACCTAGCGCGGAAACTGCAGATCCTTTTTATGAAGATTATGCCTATAATTACTCGGAGGACAATTATATAGAATATAATAGTTCAGGTTCCAACCCACCTGGATATGATGATTTGCATATTGCTTCTGGTCAAGGTTTTTTTGTTTTGATGAACCATAGTTCAACTGTTTTAAGTGCAACAGTCACTTTCAATAATAGTATGCGAACCTATTCGTCAGAATATACTAACAGTACCTTTTTTAAACAGAATCAAGCAAATAACAACTATCAAGACCCTTACAATACAGAGGAAACCACAACGATGGAACGCCATAGAATTTGGTTGAATCTTTCTAATTCAAATAATGTTGCAGTTTCTTTATTGTTAGGGTATATACAAGGAGCCACAAATGATTTTGACCGTTTGTATGATGGCCTAGAGGTAACCTCTACCGATTTAAGTTTCTACTCCATCAATAACGATGATAAATTGTCAATTCAGGGGCGTTTATATCCTTTTAATCAGGATGATACCATTCCTCTTGGTATGTATTTACCACAGAACGATATTTATAGCATTGCCATTAACTCTTTAGATGGTCTGTTTATTGAGGAAGATCAAAGCATTTATTTAGAGGACACTTACTTAAATACCATTCACGATTTAAAACAGGCTCCATATAGTTTTTCTGGTAACTCGGGCTTGCTCAATGATAGATTCATTTTAAGATTTACCGAGTACACTTTAACCAACCCAGAATTTAATTTGGAAAGCATAGCAATCATTGCTCCGCAGGGAGAATACATCAAAATAAGTTCGGACCATGAGGTAATTTCAAATGTGACTGTTTATGATGTTTTAGGTAAGGTAATAATGAATAGAAATAATGTTAATGCACATCAGCTAATCTTAAATAAAACTGCTGTGACTTCTGGAGTTTATTTTGTGAAAGTTGTTTTGTCAAGTGGTTTCGAAAGAAGAAAAAAAGTAAAACTCAAATAAGGTGCAAATTTTACCCTATGTCATGATAACTGGAAAATATGCAAGTCATCTGTTGAAATTTTTAAATGCAGTAAGAAATCCTCTAAATTCCCACTGTGGCGTGCAGTTTTAGTAGTTTTGCAGTAGTGCTTTTCTTGTCTTTTTCAGCCTCCCAAGGCTATTTTTACTTCAGTGATTGAGACATGCGATTGCCTTATTTGAGAAAATCCTTAATTCCCATATGACGGAGTTTCAAAATGGCATATCACTTTTTCAATTCACAACAAAGACCTTTTAACACAGATCAAAAGAGGTCTATTTTATTAACACTAACATTTTTTTTATGAAAAGATTTACTTTGTTATGTCTGGCTGTACTTTGCTTGACATTTTCTTATTCAATTTATGCCCAAAATCAATGTGAATTTAAACTGGTAATGATAGATTCCTATGGTGATGGATGGAATGGAAATACCATTGATGTTTTGGTTGATGGAGCTGTAGTTTTGGATCATGTTCAGCTTTACGGAAATCAAGGAGGGGGGTATTCCTACGCGGTGTACTTTCCGGTAACTGATGGCTCCCAAATTACAACCGTTTGGAATGGAGGCGGGTATTGGCCAGGAGAAGTATCCTATAAAATCTATGACAACAATAACACGTTGTTGGGGTCTGGTGATTCTGCACATCAAATTAATATTGAGAATTCCTTATGCTATGTGCCGTTAAGCGTTAGTATGGAAGAGTCTTGCTATACAGTTTATAAGGGGTATGCTCCTTCGGAATGCGTGGATCTTTCGGTAAATGTTGGAGGAGGTTCGAGTAACTATAATATACTATGGAGCACAGGAGAGACCACCCAAACCATTTCAGTATGTCCTTCAGAAGCAACAGCTTATTCCGTATCGGTAACTGATGGCAATGAAACCATAAGTGAAACAGCCACGGTATTATTAGTTGATGTGGTTTGTAGCAATAATGTTAACAATGGCAAAGTGCTTATTTGCCATGTAGATGAAGAAGGCAATTATTCTACTTTATGTGTGTCTGCTAATGCTGTAGAAAATCATTTGGCCCATGGCGATTTACTTGGAGGATGTGATAGCATTACTTGTGAGACACCCCCAGCATGTGATATTACTCTTGTATCACCTTTAAATGAAGCAGTAGATACTTCCATAAACCAAGAAATTTCATGGACAGAGGCTTCAGGAATAGTTGATGGTTATTATGTATCCATTGGTACAACTTCTGGAGGAACAGATGTTTTGGATGGCTTTGATGTTGGGAATATCCTAAATTATGATGGAGGTAGTTTTGAGTATAACACAACCTATTTTATTACGGTCACTCCTTATAATGTTAACGGTACTGCTACCGGTTGTACGACATATAGTTTTACCACTATGGAAAATCCATGCTACAGTGCACTGCCAATAGGGTGTGAGGAGACTGTATTGGGAAGTACAGTAGGAGCTCCTATAAATGAAGGTTTGTATTGTGATTATAATGATTTAGGACAATCAGGTGGGGTTTGGTATACTTATCAAACTAACGACCCAAATATCAAAGTAACGGTAGATACTGATGGTTCTGGGTATGACACTCGGCTAGGGCTTTTTAAAGGTAACTGTGATGCCTTGGAGTGTGTGGATGCAGATAATGATGCTGGAGAAGGATTGAACTCAAAAATAAGTTTTGATGCCGAAGTAGGTGTCCTATATTACATTTATGTCACTGGAGATAATTCGGAGGGCGATTACAATCTTAACGTTTCATGTTTAGATACTTCTCCAGTTATGGTATCGTGTGGGACTACTTTAAATAATGAATATTGTTATTCTGACAATGATACAACCATGTTTACTTATACAAGTTCAGAAGGGCTTCCTTTGGAAATAGTTGTGAACACTGGATATGTTGAAAACAATTGGGATGAGTTCATAGTCTTGGATTCAGATGGTGTTACTCAATTGTATAATGGCTATGGAAATTATGGGTCTTTGGCTGGATTAACTTTTGTAAGTACCGGTGATACCATATCTGTAATGATTCAATCAGACTCGAGTACAAGTTGTAGTACTCGCGGTTATGTGTCCCTCAATTATGATATCAATTGTTTTGTTCCTTGTGGGTACGAATCTGTAGAAACTTACTGTTATGGAAATAGTGAAAACAATCAGTTCTCTTATACAAGTACAGATGGTTCACCAGTGCATGTCGCGTTTATGTCCGGAAGTATTGAAACTTACTACGATGAACTCAGAATTTTAGATTCTGATGGCACTACCGTTCTGTTCAATAGCAATAGTCCATACACAACAAACCTTTCAGAGGTAAGTGTTGAAAGTACAGGGGATACCATATTCTTTGATGTTTCTTCAGATGTTAGTGTGTCTTGTGGAAGTGGATCCAGAACCCAATGGGAATACCTGGTGTCTTGGGGTTGTCCAAACGATCAAATTGCAAGCTCTAGATTTGCAACTCCATTGAAAACTGAATTATTAAATCAGGAGGATTGGTCCTTATACCCTAATCCAACCAACAATGGACAGGTTACCTTACGTTTAGATAAATATATTAATCAATCTTTAGAGATTAAAGTATTGGACGTTACAGGAAAGGTAGTGTATGTCAAAGACATAAATGCTTTGGGAGCTTCAAAATTTGAACTAGCGTTAAGTCATATACCCTCAGGAATGTATTTTGTAACTATTACTCATATAGGAGAGGTCTCAACAAAGAAATTGATAGTTAAATAGACATCTATATTGATGAATTGGTTAAATGAAAAGGGTTCCATATTTAATGGAACCCTTTGTTATTTTATGTAATGGTTTTGATCAAGAATTAATTATAAATCTTATCATAAAGGTCTTTATATAAATTTAAGATAATATCTCTTTTCATTTTCATGGTAGGTGTTAAATGCCCTCCTTTAATAGACCACTCATCTGGGGTAAGTTCAAAGCGTTTAATTTGCTCCCACTTTCCAAATTTGGAATTGCATTTATCTACTTCTTGTTGGATCCTGTCAATGACCTCTTTAGAGGTATAAATGGCATCATTGGTTGGGTCAATGGCTTTCCCTTTGAATTTGATCCATTCTTTGATAAATTCAAAATTGGGTTGAATCAAGGCAGCTGGCATTTTTTGGCCTTCACCTATCACCATGACTTGTTCGATGAATCGAGATTGTTTTAACTCATTTTCCAATAGGGTAGGGATAACATACTTTCCGCCCGAGGTTTTGAACATTTCTTTTTTACGTCCCGTGATTTTCAAGAAACCTTCAGAATCAATTTCTCCTTTGTCTCCCGTATGGAAATACGCACCTGTCATGACAGAAGCTGTTTTTTCAGGGTCTTTATAATAGCCTTTCATCACATTAGGGCCTTTTATAAGGATTTCACCATCTTCTGCTATTTTGACTTCTACATTACGGATAGGAATTCCCACTGTTCCAACTTTAAACATATGGTCAGCATATTTTCCAACGGCTACTACAGGTGACGTTTCTGTAAGCCCGTAACCTTCCATAACCTGCATACCTGCTGCACAAAATATGCGTATGAGCCTAGGTTGTAAAGGCGCACTACCAGAGACCATAGTGCTTAATTCACCGCCTAAAGCCTCTTGCCATTTGCTGAAAACGAGTTTTCGAGCTAAATTAAGTTTGAAGTGATACCAAGATCCGTTCTTTTGATAAGGTTCCCATTGTTCTCCAAGACCTACAGCCCAAAAAAATATTTTTTGTTTTAAAGGAGATAATTCTTCAGCCTTGTGAACAATTTTATCGTACACTTTTTCCAGTAGACGTGGCACCACACTCATTAAATGAGGTTTGATCTCTTTCGCATTATCTCCAATTTTATCCAAACCTTCAGCAAAATAAATGGTGGCACCCATATATTGATAAATGTAAATTAAGACACGCTCAAAAATGTGACAAATAGGTAAAAAGCTGAGAACTCTGGTGCCTGCACCCGATATAGGTAACCTAGGAACACTATCTAAAGCATTACTTACAATGTTTTTATGAGTTAACATAACTCCTTTGGGCCTTCCGGTTGTGCCTGAGGTATAAATGATGGTTGCCAAGTCATCTTCATGAACTTGATTTTTTCGTTCCTCTACTTCCGGTTGATTAATTGGGTCTTTCCCTAACTCTTGTAGTTCTGAAAAATGTTTGCATCCTTCAATGTGATTGAAAGAGTATACTTCTTTCAGCTTGGTGTTACCTTTTACTTGATTTAATTTGGCTAAAACATCTGCATCAGAAACAAAACAATAGATTGATTCACTATGGTTGAGTACATACTCATAATCTTCAGCTGAAATGGTTGGATAAATAGGTATGTTCTGTGCACCAACTTGCAAAATACCAATATCCATGATGTTCCACTCTGTTCGGTTTGTCGAAGAAATAACAGCTATTTTATCATCTTTTTGAATTCCCAGCTTGAGAAGTGCTCTACTTATTGCATTTGCCTGATCAATATAGGCTTGTGTTGAGGTAGGAGTCCAGACCTCATCATACTTGGTTACAAGAGCCTCTTTTAGGTTGTAAGTCTCTAACTGATAATAAGGAAAATCGAAAAGTCTGGTTATATCTGTCATTTGTTCTATAGAAAAATTGAAGTTCTGCAAATTATGAAATTAATGCATATTTACAAATGTGTTTTATTTTGGCGAATAAATTCTAAAATTAATAATAATGAGAGTGTAAAATTTTTAAGTTAACAAAAGGTTAGTATAAAGGCAGTTAAAACAATTTTTTAAATCAGGATTTTTTTTCGAAAAAAACTTGATAAAAACCATAAAAATGTGACATGAAACTTTATTTTTGTACCCCTATAATTCGGGATGTGGCGCAGTCCGGTTAGCGTACACGGCTGGGGGCCGTGTGGTCGCAGGTTCAAATCCTGTCATCCCGACACTTTAAAGCAAAGGTTAATGTAGAAAGTTTACTTTCTTAAATTAGCCTTTTTGCTTTATATGAAATTAAAGCAACGCTTTAATTTGCAACATAAGCGATGACAAATCGATTCTGTAAATCCTGTCATCCCGACGAAATGAAGTCCAACATGTGTAGTGTTGGACTTTTTTTATAAACATTAATTTCATTGAGAGCTATTGTTGTTTCTTGGCCTTTTAAATTTTCTGTTCTGCCCTAATTTATCTCGAGTTCATATGTTGATTTAATGAATTAGTAATTTTATTTAAAGAATGGATTAAATGAAAATAGGTTTGATTAAAAGAACAATCATAAATTTCTTGTCATAAATCAATTTCGTAAATTCATTTATATATTCATTAAAAAATGCCTAGACCAGTATTAACCCTTTTAGCTCTTTTAATTTTTTGTTGTACCAACAAATATGATTTGAATGATGATGATATAAAGAATTTAAATAAGATAATAGATAGTATGTATTTGCTTGATCAAGGAAATAGAACGCGTTTGTATGAAATAGATTCTTTGTATGATGTAGCACCTCAAACTTTTATGTTTGTTAAAAATGAACGAATCCTGACTGAAAGATTAGGGGAGAAATATGTTAGCTATAAAAATGATATAGAACAACTTATGCAGGAAATTCAATTGGTTGATCATTCTAATACTCAAAAATTAATAGATTTAACTAAAACATATGGATTTCCAAGTAATGAGCGCTTAGGTGTTTACAAGGCTAAAGCCTATATGATTTTTGTACATGCACCTCGTGAATTTTTCCCTGAGGTAAGCGAGTTAATATCAAAAGAATTTAATGAGGGTAGAATTAACGAATATAAAATGGAATACATTTTTTGGCACATAAAGGGGAGAGAAGGCTTCCCTCCAACGTCGGGTGAGAATGGCAAAGCCATTTGGAGAGATTTGAATTGAATGGGGATTCTTTGTTATTTTTTAAGGTTTAGTATCCAAATTGACACATTATTGTTGAAGTCAAAAAGAATAAATGATTAAAGGAGCTTACAATTAAAATTTAAACCATTGAAATTGATGAAGTCAATACTTTTTGATTGTCTTTAATCACAAATAAAAAAAGGAGCTTTTTAGGCTCCTCCTTTTTTCTAATTCTATTGATGTTTTTCAATCCACTCTCTAGCATTCACAAAAGCTTCAACCCAAGGCGAAACCTCGTCTTGTCTGTTGCTAGGGTAGTATGCCCAGTTCCATTGGAAGGTAGAACGCTCGATGTGAGGCATCGTTACTAAGTGGCGACCTGTTGTATCACATAGCATAGCGGTATTGTAATCTGAACCATTAGGATTGTGTGGATATTCCGCGTAGGCGTATTTTCCAACAATGTTGTATTGGTCTTCAGATTCTGGTAAGTTAAATTTACCTTCTCCATGAGAAATCCAAACCCCTAAAGTGCTTCCTGCTAGGCTTGAAAGCATTACCGAGTTGTTTTCCTGAATTTTCACTGAAGTAAATGAACTTTCGTGTTTATGAGAATCATTATGAACCATTTTACCATGAACTTCATGTTCAGGGTTAATTAATTCTAATTCCATCCATAACTGACAACCGTTACAAATACCAACCGATAAGGTATCTTCACGTTTGAAGAAGTTTTTAATCACTTCATTCGCTTTTTCGTTGTATTTGATAGCTCCGGCCCAACCTTTAGCAGAACCTAAAACGTCAGAGTTAGAGAAGCCTCCAACAGCACCTAAGAACTGAATGTCTTCAAGGGTTTCACGACCAGAAATTAAATCGGTCATGTGAACGTCTTTCACATCAAATCCAGCTAAGTACATCGCGTTGGCCATTTCACGCTCAGAGTTACTTCCTTTTTCACGTAAAATCGCTGCTTTTGGTCTTGGCTTACTCGCATCGATTACAGGAAGTTTCCCTGTAAAGTGACTTGGGAAGGTGTACTGTAATGGTTGATTTTTATAGTTGTTGTAACGGTCTTGTGCTAAACCGTTAGCCGTTTGCTTTTGATCTAATAAGAATGATGTTTTGTACCACATATCGCGTAAACGAGATACTGTCATGGTAAATACATCTGTTGCGTTGATGATGCTCAGTACATCAGATTCTGTTACTTTTCCAATGTTGAAGAATTCAATATTTGCAGCAGATAAAACAGATTCGATTGAAGCATCCTTAGACTGAATGACTAAACCAGCATTTTCAGCAAACAACACTTTAAATGAATCGTTTTCAGCTAAAGCTGTGATATCTAATTCTGCTCCTAAATTATTATCAGCAAAACATAATTCTAATAACGTTGTGATTAAACCACCAGAAGCCACATCGTGACCTGCAACAATTTGTCCGTCAAGAATTAATTGTTGAATGGTGTTGAATACGGTTTTAACGTAAGCAGCAGATTGAGCATTTGGTGTGTCGTTACCAATTTTGTTAACCACCTGAGCAAATGAACTTCCTCCTAATTTAAAGTTGTCTTGTGATAAGTTGATGTAATATACATCGCCAGCACCTTTTTGGAATACAGGCTCAACCACTTTATTGATGTCTGTACAGTTGGCTGCAGCTGAAATGATTACCGTACCAGGAGCAATAACCTCTTCGTTAGGATATTTTTGCTTCATTGATAAGGAATCCTTTCCGGTTGGCACGTTAATACCTAAATCGATAGCGAATTCAGAAACCGCTTCAACAGCTTCATATAAACGTGCATCTTCACCTTCATTTTTACAAGGCCACATCCAGTTTGCCGATAAAGACACATTTTGTAAACCGTCTTTTAATGGTGCCCAGATGATGTTGGTTAACGCTTCAGTAATTGAATTTCTACTTCCTGCTACCGGATTGATTAATCCAGAAATAGGTGAGTGACCGATAGAGGTTGCGATTCCTTCTTTACCTTTATAATCTAAGGCCATCACACCAACGTTGTTTAATGGAATTTGTAATGGTCCAACACATTGCTGTTTGGCTACTTTTCCACCAACACAACGGTCTACTTTATTGGTTAACCAGTCTTTAGAAGCCACGGCCTCTAATTGTAATAACTGATCTAAATAATCGTAGAAGTTTTCTTTATTATAAGCAACATCGGCATAATTGCGAGCTACTTTTTTGTCATGCATATATGTTTTTGGAGAACTTCCAAACATATCATCCATGGCTAAATCCATTGGTTTGTGTCCGTTGGTTTTAGATTCGAATGTGAAACGGTGATTACCAGTAACATCTCCAACAGTGTACATTGGTGAACGTTCACGATCGGCAATCTTTTGTAAGGTTTCAATATGTTTTTCGGCAATGACCAATCCCATACGTTCCTGAGATTCGTTACCGATAATTTCTTTATCAGATAAAGTAGGATCTCCTACAGGTAATTTATCTAAATCGATGTGTCCACCGGTTTCTTCAACTAATTCAGATAAACAGTTTAAGTGTCCACCTGCACCGTGATCGTGGATAGAAACAATGTAGTTTTCATCACTTTCTACCATACCACGAACCGCGTTAGCAGCACGTTTTTGCATTTCAGGATTCGAACGTTGTACGGCGTTTAATTCGATACCTGATTCAAATTCTCCAGTATCAGCCGATGATACCGCAGCACCACCCATTCCAATACGGTAGTTTTCACCACCAAGGATAACTACTTTGTCACCAGTTTTAGGTGTTGCTTTTAAGGCTTGGTCGGCTTTACCGTAACCAATACCTCCAGCTTGCATAATTACCTTGTCGAAGCCTAATTTTCTGGCATCTTCTTCGTGCTCGAATGTTAATACCGAACCACAGATTAACGGCTGACCGAATTTGTTACCAAAATCTGAAGCACCATTAGACGCTTTAATCAAGATATCCATTGGGGTTTGGTATAACCACTTACGCTCATCCATAGCTTGTTCCCAAGGACGGTTTTCTTCCAAACGTGAATAAGACGTCATATAAACCGCAGTACCAGCTAAAGGTAAGGATCCTTTTCCACCAGCTAAACGGTCACGAATTTCACCTCCTGAACCTGTAGCAGCTCCATTAAATGGCTCAACAGTGGTAGGGAAGTTGTGTGTTTCTGCTTTTAATGAAATAACAGATTCGAAATCTTTAGTTTCGTAAAAGTCTGGCTTATCAGCTGTTTTAGGAGCGAATTGCTCAACAACAGGGCCTTTTACAAAAGCGACGTTGTCTTTATATGCTGAAACGATATCGTTAGGATTGGTTTCAGAAGTTTTACGAATCATTTTAAATAATGATGTCGGTTTTTCTTCTCCATCAATAACAAAAGTTCCGTTGAAAATTTTGTGACGACAGTGCTCACTGTTTACTTGTGAGAAACCGAACACTTCAGAATCGGTTAGCGGGCGACCAATTTTTTCAGAAACACCTTCTAAGTAAGCGACTTCTTCGTCGCTTAAAGAAAGCCCTTCCTGAATGTTGTAAGCCGCAATATCTTCAATATCCAGAATAGGTTCTGGCTTGATATCTATAGTGAATGATTCTTGGTTTAATCCGTTGAATTTTTCTGAAATCATTGGATCATACCCTTTGAAGTCTTCAGAAACAGCTTCGAATTCCTCAATTCGAATGATGTCTGAAATCCCCATGTTTTGAGTGATTTCAACAGCATTGGTACTCCAAGGCGTAATCATGGCCGCACGCGGTCCAACAAAAAAAGCATCCAAAGATGCTTGTTCTATTTTAGGTTGGTTGCCAAATAACCAAACCAACTTGGAGATGGTTTCTGTCGATAATTCTTTTGTTGTTTGAACAGCAAAAATGGTGCTGTTTGCGTTTCCAAAGAAATGAATCATTATATGTCGATTATAGGTGTGTTTTAAAAGGGCAAAAATACGCTTTTATTTTAGATTGATAATGCTCCTTTTTTAAATTTTAATTGGATTATTAACAGCTTTTCAAAAGTATTTTTTGAGAATGGAAACTACCGATCCATGATAGGAGCGACCAAAAAGATTTAAATGAACCAGTAAATAATACAATTGATAAATCTCTATTTTTAATTCTGATTTTGAGGATGCTGCATCACTTTCATAGTAAGCTTCGTAAAAATGTTCTCCAAAACCTCCAAATAATTTGGTCATAGCAATATCTACTTCTTTGTCTCCATAATAAATGGCAGGATCAATAAGGTAGGGAGTGCCACTTTCTGAAATTAAAAAATTACCACTCCATAAGTCGCCATGAAGTAGGGATGGGGTTACATTTTTTAATAAGGGCTCCAGAATTATGCTCATTTGGTTTTCGGGAGGACAGTCACTATTTGTTAATAACCCTTTATTCTTAGCTAATCGTAATTGAGGTAACAACCTTTCTTGAAGATAAAAGTCTTTCCAGTTATGGTGTTCTTGATTAGATTGAGGTAAACTACCGATGAAATTATCAGAATCTAATCCAAATGACTTTGAAGTTGTTTCGTGTAATGCAGTCAATTGTTTTCCCAAGGAGGACATGTCTTTACTAGTTGGTGCTTTTGTTTCAATAAATTCCATGAGTAGAAATGAACGATGTTCAAATTGATCGCAAGCAATAATTTTAGGGGTAGCTATGGTGTTGGTTTTATCGATTGATTCCAAACCTAGTTTTTCAGCATGAAACATATGCAAAGCTTGAGGGGATTGGTGGCTTTTTAAAAAATAATTTTCAGAATCGGTTTCAATTTTAAATGCTTGAGAAATATCACCACCAGATATGGCTAGGTATTGTTTTATGTCTTTCTGGAGAATGTTTTCAATAAAGAATTTAAAATTTGAATTCATAGTGTAAACGAATAAACAAAAAAGGCTATCAAACAATGATAGCCTTTTATAATTTATATAAGAGTTTTATTTTTTTACTAATTTTTTGGTAACACTTTGTCCTTCTATGTTGAGTTTTAAAATATAAATACCATGAGGGAGATTTTGTACCATGATGGTTCCTGTTTTACTAATTCCTTTCAAAACCTGTTTTCCAAGTATGTTATAGATACTATAATCAAAGGTTTTGTTGGTATCGATATTAAGAGTATTGCCAGAAACCGGATTGGGGTAAATTTTGATTGTGTTTGAAGTAAACTCTGTAGTTCCCAAAGTTTGGGTATGACTTCCCAAATCATCACAAGTATCTTGTGCGTAAGAATCCCATTCATTCAGGTCAAAAGTTGTTGAAGGACCACTTACTGTAGATTTTCTAACCAAAGTGGTATTTTGTGCAAATGTTGAATCGTCTCCCAACGTACCGATGATATCTATCAACACATCATTTTTAAACAAACCAATAGCATCATTTCCATTAAACCCGGTGATTGTGTTATTCAAATCATCATATTCTGAAGAGCATATAGTTGCGCTTCCGTTGGCAATAACATAAACATCTCCTTGGTTTATTTGGGCATTGGCAGGGAAATTATAAGTTGCCGTCCAACCACTGTTACCATTACTGCTTAATTTCAAGGTATACATAGAAAGATCGTTAATACTGACGCCAGTGAAATTGGCTATTTCAAGGGCTTTATTATTGCCTCCTCCTTCAATGTATTCTGAGAAGAATAAATCTTCGCCTCCAGAAGATCCATTATTGGTTGTTGATTCACAAACTTCATTACTTCCTACCGATTCATTACCAGCAGCATCTTTGGCTTTTACCGTAAAGCAATAGGTGGTGTTTGGGCTCAAAGAAGTGGCAGTTGTGCTTGTTGTAGCATTTGAAAAGGCATAGACGCCATCTATGTAAATATCGTAAACCGTCACAGCAACATTGTCTGTTGACGCGTTCCAGTTTAAATCAACACTGTTGTCAGTTGGATTGCTTGCTACCAAATTGGATGGGGCAGAAGGAGCTTCTGTATCTGTAGTGTTGCTCCATATTTGAGCTACAAATTCTGGGTGATCGATAAAGGGATTTCGGTTGTTTTGATAGATAAAAAGCGCATTATTTCTATCAATCTCTTTTTGGGAAACAGGATCGTTGTTATGCCAATTCAATAAAATGGCTAAAAACGGTTCAGCAAAAACATTGTTGTTGCTTCCATCAAACATATCAAAAGCTCCCCAAGCATCTATTTGATCTTCATATCGTGTGGCAAAGTAGAAATAAATACGGGCTATATCCCCTTTAAATTCATCAATAGGTTCAAAAACAGTTCCAGTATATCCAGCAGAAATACCACTGTTTAGATTTCCTCCCAATTTTGACCCGTTCATGGTCGGATTCGAAATACCACTTTGGGACACCAATTGATTGTCGTCAACTACTCCAAAGGGGTAGTTGTTTCTGAAGCCGTTAACACGACCATCCGTAGGTAATAAATTGTGGCCATCGCTATACATGGGCATTGCGTCGTCAAAAACCGATTTGGGGATGACGTGCTCCTTGTTGTAACAATCACCTTCTGAAGAATAATTGCCACACTCATTGGTAACAGGAGTAAAATTGTATGGATCTGTTCCAGAAGGGTTTTCAGAATAGACATCTAAAATGGAATTATCATTTTCATAGCTATCATAAACATCCAGGTCATTGTCAGCAATAAAGGCATCCATGGCGCTGTAGTCTTGGGCATTATGAAGATATTCAGTATCAAGTCCATCATTCGTATTATTTATGATGGCCTTTAATTGTGATTTCAATTCAAATCCGGTTCCTGTTGCCGAATCATAATATCCAGCCGGTTCTTGGGAGAAACCAAAAAGAGAGATAAGTAAAAATGTAAAAAGGTAAATATGTTTCATTCAATTTATTTTTTTCTTTCTAATAAAGCCATGTAAAACCCATCATAACCAGAGGTGTGGGATAAAATTTTATGGTCTTCAACAAAGGTAAAGTCTTTTCCCAATTCCGATGTTAAGAATCTGTCAACTTGCTCTTGATTTTCAGATGGTAAAATGGAACAGGTAGCATAAACCATTTTGCCACCTTTTTTGACCATTTTGGAATAATTCTGAAGGATATCTTGTTGGGTATTTTTAATACGATCCAAAAACTCTGGTTCCAATTTCCACTTGGCGTCAGGGTTTCTTCTCAAAACACCTAAACCGGAACATGGTGCATCAATCAAAACGCGATCTGCCTTATCATATAATTTTTTAATGGTTTTAGTAGATTCAATGACTCGGGTTTCAATATTATGGGCGCCATTGCGTTTGGCTCGACGTTTAAGTTCAGCCAATTTGTTACCATAAATATCCATTGAAATGATTTGTCCCTTGTTCTCCATTAAACTGGCTAAATGTAAACTTTTACCTCCAGCTCCTGCACAAGTATCGACAACGCGCATGCCTGGATGGGCATCCAATAAATCAGCAACTAGTTGTGAGGAAGCATCTTGTACTTCAAACCAACCATTTTTAAAAGCCTCGGTAGCAAAAACATTGGCTCGTTCCTTTAGTTTTAATGCTAAAGGAAAGCCGGAAATAGTTTCAGTTTCTATGCCTTCGGTCTGAAGTTTAAGTTGTAGGTCTTTGATGTTGGTTTTAAGGGTGTTGACTCTTAAAATCACATCAGCCTGTTCGTTTAAAGCAGCCAATTCTTTGTTCCATGAAGCTTCTCCTAATTCTTTTTCACCTAGGGCATCCAACCAATCGGGAATGGATTCCCTGAATTTTCTAATCTTAGAAAGCTCATCAAATTTCCCTTTAATTTTTCGGCTCGGTGTGCCTTCAAAATACTTCCAATCTGGAAGCTTGATACCCCGCAAAGTAGCCCAAACCGCAAACATACGCCAAAGGTTATCACGATCAAAAGGTTCTTTAACTTCAGCTATTTCAGCATACAAGCGTTTCCATCTCACAATATCATAGGTCGTTTCTGCAATGAAAGAGCGATCCCGACTTCCCCAGCGTTTGTCACGCTTTAAAAGTTCTTGTATCACCTTATCGGCATATTCTCCTTCATTAAAAATTTTGGTAAGGCCATCTATAACGGCAAAGCAAAGATTTCGATGTAATCGCATGATAAAAAATTAGGGAGCAAAGGTAATGTTTTTATTGGTTGATATATAATGGAATGCTTAACGAGTTGTATCTAGAAATATTAAGAAAATGCTGAGGATTAAAACAAATAGATGCTCAATTCTTTTTGGGATTAAAAAATAAGGTTTCTCTTGAGTTACGGTATGGCTTCGGTATGGATAGAGTATGGATAATGTATGGAAGATGTTTTTTGGTGATTTGTATCATAACCAGCAAAATTGACGGAAAAAGGCAACATGTAACAAAATCCATTCTGATGAAGAGAACCGACCCAAGCGAGATTTTTAGTTGTTTTTAAGTCTGTTGGGATATCCTAGGTTCTCGGAAGTTTTCTATTTTTAGACAAAATTTTGAATATGAAAGTTATTGTGTTTATTGGTATACTGTTTGTTTTTGCTGTTGGTTGTCAAGAAAAAAAGAAACCAATCCAACCTAGGAGTTTTACAACCGTTGTTGCAGAACCCATTTTGGAAGATTCCACATTGAGTATTAGAGCCATAGATATTATGGACGTAAATAGTGTTGCGTTTGCAGCGAACAATAATACTTATGGTTTGTACAACATCAGTAAAGATGAAGTATTACGATCTCAGGTAAATCAGGATTCATTATCATTGGAATTCAGAAGTATGGCAAATAATGGTGTTGATGTTTTTATTATGAGTGTGGGGAGTCCGGGATTGCTATTTAAAACGGGAGATGCGGGTAAGATGGAGCTGGTTTATGAAGAAGACGATCCAAAAACCTTTTATGATTCCATGGAGTTCTGGAACACAAATGAAGGGATCGCTATTGGTGATGCCACCGATGATTGTCTAAGTATCATTATCACCAGAGACGGAGGTAACACTTGGACTAAAATACCGTGTGATCTTCTACCAAACGGAATGGCAAATGAAGGCGCCTTTGCGGCAAGTAACACAAACATTGCTATTGTGGGAGACCAAACTTGGGTGGCTACGACTATGGGACGTGTCTATTACTCACCAGATAAAGGACATACTTGGGAGGTTTATGATACTCCTATTGTCAAGGAAAAGGAAACGGAAGGCATTTATTCTATGGATTTTTATGACGCCTTAAACGGTTTGGCCATAGGTGGCGATTATACCCAGCCCGATCAAAATACAGCCAATAAAATACGAACTAAAGATGGTGGTAAAACTTGGGAATTGATTGGTGCAAATGAAGGCCCAGGTTATAGAAGCTGTGTGCAGTATGTACCTAATAGGGAGGGGAAGGAATTAGTGGCCATAGGTTTTAAGGGTATTGATTTCTCCAATGATGGTGGTAGTAGTTGGAATCACTTAAGCGATGATGGCTTTTATACGATACGTTTTTTAAATGACTCTATAGCCTATGCTGCCGGTAGAGGTAGGATAAGTAAACTGACTTTTAAGGAATAAAAAAAGCAGCTTAAAAGCTGCTTTTTTTAGTTTTGTCCTTGGTGTCTACGTTTCTTGAATTCGTTGAACATTTTATGTCTAAATTCATCTTCGGCCTTTTTAAGTAATAAAATTTTATTGGCCGATAAGACACTCTGCAGGTCGTTTACATAAGTTTCAAGAGCGTCATGTTTCTCTTTTTCTAGGGCAATTATTTCCCTTAGACGTTTTTTAGATTCACTTTCTGATAGAGTCTCTATTCCTTCAAAATTTCGGGAATCAGACATTTTTTTTCTGAGGGTATTGAACTTTTCTTCAAAGTCATTATAAATAGGCCAAAATTTTTCTGCTTCTGCCTTAGATAAATTCAACTTCTCGGTGAGGAATGCCACCTTAAGGGTTTTAATTTTTTCCCAATCCATTTTTTGCGCTTGAGTGTAAGCGACTGTCATTAGAAAGAAAATAAAAATTATTAGTCGTTTCATGTTATTGTTCTTCTTGAATAAGGTCTTCAATATCTGTTGCATTTAATAAATAATCCTCCAATTGGTCATCATTGACAACTTGCTCTAAAATAGAGGATGAAAGTTCATCATAATCAGATACCATTGTTTCCCATTGTAATTTATCTTCTTGATTTAAGAGATAGGTTTCCAAGGTTAGGGTATCAATATCCCCGAAAGTAACAGCATTTTTTTGAAAAATGGAAAGGTTCATTAAAATCAATACACTGGCAGCAATACTGATGGTACTAATAATAACCTTTCTATTGAGAAGCGAAATAACTTTAGGGGCTTGTTCGTTTTTATGGGTAGGGACTTGAACTTCAAAATGTTCCAAGTAATTTTCAGGGATTTGAAAACCAGAATCTGAAATCTTAGATTTCAGATTGGTCAAGTCCATGACTTGCTCTTCAAGTTCTTCAAAATAATTTTGAGGAACTTTAAAAGGACCATTTTGAGTTTTATGTAATTTATTTAATTCCATACCTTATTTTTGACTTCAAATCTTTTTAAAGGTTTAATCTTGAGTTAAATATTCTTCTATTTTTTTAACGGCTATATGGTAAGAGGCTTTTAATGCGCCTTCACTAGTATCTAAAATTTCGGCCATATCCTTGTACTTAATATCCTGAAAATATTTCATGTTAAAAACCAATTGTTGTTTTTCTGGTAATTTGGCTATGGCTTCCTGCAATTGCAGTTGAATGGAATCTCCTTCAAAATACACATCCGACTTCATATTTTGGATGGCAAGAGCCGTTACTTCTTCATTGCTCATTTGAAGTTTATTTGCTTTTTGATTGATAAATGTAATCGATTCATTTGTCGCAATACGGTACATCCATGAATAAAGCTTACTATCTCCTTTAAAGTTTTTAATATTTTGAAATACTTTGATAAAGGTGTTTTGAAGGACATCATCAGCATCGTCATGTGATTTTACGATATGTCTAATATGCCAGTAGAGACGCTCCTTGTAAAGGGTGACTAATTCCTTAAAGGCAGCATCATTTTGGGATTGCAATGACTTAACTAATTTGATCTCTTCGGTCTTCAAAAAATTCTTTTTAATAAGACCATGGAATGTATCAAAAGTTTAATGAACTAATGCTAAATATTTATTAAAAGTCAATAGGTTGTTAAACAGGTGTTTGTATAAATAAATACCGATTAAACGCAAAAAAAATCGATTAAACGTAAATTTTTCTTGGTTGTAACGAAATATTGCCTTATGTTTGTTTCACCAACCTACTTAAATGACCGTTAGGCGGCCCCAAGTCTAACTGTTACCATATAAAAAAAGGATCAGAATTAACTGGTCCTTTTTTTATATCATTATAAATTTTCTCTTAATCAAAGCTTTGCATGTCCACTAATTTCTTGTAAACACCATTTTTAAGCATCAATTCGGAGTGATTCCCTTGTTCTACGATTTGACCTTTTTGCATGACTACAATAGTATCAGCATTTTGAATAGTTGAAAGCCTATGGGCTATGACAATAGAAGTTCTATTAAGCATCATTTTCTCTAGAGCATCTTGCACCAATCTTTCACTTTCTGTGTCTAACGCAGAAGTAGCTTCGTCCAAAATCATTATCGGAGGATTTTTAAGTACGGCGCGAGCAATACTTAATCGCTGTCTTTGACCACCAGATAATTTAGCTCCAGAATCCCCAATATTGGTATCGAGTCCCAGAGGAAGATCTTTAACAAATTCCCAGGCGTTGGCAATCTTTAAAGCTTCAATGACTTCTTCATCGGTAGCATCTTCCTTGCCTAAAAGTATATTGTTTTTTACAGAGTCATTGAATAAAATCGAATCCTGTGTGACAAGCCCCATTAAACCTCTCAAAGAATGTTTAGTGATATCTTTAATGTTTTGGTTATCAATTGAAATATTACCTTCCTGAACATCATAAAATCTGGTTACTAAATTGGCAATGGTGCTTTTCCCACTTCCAGATTGACCAACCAAAGCAACACTTTTCCCTTTTTGTACGGTTAAATTAAAATTTTTGAGAACCGCTTCCTTCTCATATTTAAAAGTGATGTTGTTTAAGGATATATTGTCTGTGAATTCTTTTTTAATGGTAGCATTAGGACTATCCTCCATTGGGTTTTTTGTTTCCAAAATTTCCAAAACCCTTTCGGCCGCGGCATTCCCTCTTTTCACTCCATAACTTGCCTTACTAATGGCTTTAGCGGGTGTAAGTATGTTGTAGGCAAGACCCATAAAGGCAATAAATGTTGAGCCATCCAAAGTTTTGTTGAATACCATATTTCCCCCATACCAAAGTAGCGTTGCAATTGTAACGATACCTAAAAACTCACTAGTAGGTGAAGCTAAATTTTGTCTATGTGCTAACCTGTTGTTATATTTAAAATAGCGGTATGTGGAATCTGTGAATTTTTTAAAGAAATTACTTTCTCCATTGAATCCTTTAATCACTTTGAGGCCTCCCAAAGTTTCATCGATTATAGATAAAAATACACCTTGTTCTTTTTGAACCAAATTGGAGTGTTTTTTCAATTGCTTTCCAATGGCCGAAATAATAATTCCAGAAATAGGAATGAAAATGAATACAAATAGAGAAAGCTTGAGACTTAGCATCATCATGAATCCTATCGTAAAAACAATGGTCATAGGTTCTTTTATGATGAGCTCAAGAACAGCTAAAAGAGAATTTTGTACCTCTCCCACATCATTTGTGATTCTCGCCATTATATCTCCTTTTCTTCGATCTGAAAAGAAGGAAATGGGGAGAGCCATGGTTTTTTCATACATTTCATTTCGTATGTCTTTCAAAACACCGTTTCTAAGATATGTTACAAAATAAAGTCCGAGATAATTAAATAAATTTTTTAGAAGGAATAAGGAAATAACAAGGATTATAACTATTAAAAGTGCTTTGGAATTGTCTGAGCCAACCAAATCACTTATTTTATAGTTCATGTAATCCGTGAAATAATCTTTAATATGCCCTATGCCTGTATATACAGGTTTGACATGTTCCTGTTTAGTTACCTCGGGATTGAAAAGAATATCCAGCATGGGGATTAAGGCCACAAAGGACAATCCGCTGAATAAAGCGTAAAAAATATTACATATGATGTTTAAAAATGCGTATTTTTTGTAAGGTATCGCAAACCGGAGTATTTTCTTAAGGTAATCCATTCACTTAATTCAGGTTCATATCTTTTAGAATAGCGTCGATTTTCGCTTCCAATTTTTGTTCCGCTTTATCAAAATTTGACACATTGTCCAGTTTTCCGTTGACACTGATGTAAAATTTGATCTTTGGTTCTGTCCCACTTGGTCTTAATGCGATTTTACTTCCATCTTCAGTATAATAAATCAATACATTGGATTTTGGAATATCAATAGATGTTTCTTTTCCCGTAGCCATGTCTTTGGAAACCGATAGCTGGTAGTCCTCCACTTTAGTAACAGGGCTGTCATTAACTTCTTTAAGTGGGTTTTCTCGAGCATCTATCATCATTTGTTTGATTTCTTGGGCGCCTTCAATTCCCTTTTTGGTCATGGAAATCAAGCGTTCTTTATAAAATCCGTGATCGACATAAAGGGAAAGTAATTTTTCATAGAATGAACCACCCTCAGCCTTAGCTTGAGTAGCTATTTCACAGGCAAGTAGCGTTGAAGTCACAGCGTCTTTATCTCTAACAAAATCGCCAACCATAAATCCGAAACTTTCTTCACCGCCTCCTACAAAACTTTGGTTTGGGAAATCTTTTATCATTTTGGCAATCCATTTAAAGCCAGTCAATCCTACTTTTAGCTCAACACCATATGCATCTGCGAGCTCTTGCATCATAGGAGTTGAAACAATAGTAGAGCCTATAAATTCTTTGCCAGACAACTTGTCTTGTTCTTTCCATTGGTTTAATAAAAAGTCTGTCATGACAACCATGGTCTGGTTACCATTTAGCAAAACCAATTCATTATTTAAATTTCTCACGGCAACTCCTAAGCGGTCACTGTCTGGATCTGTACCAATAACTATGTCAGCATTGACTTTTTGGGCCAATTCCAAAGCCATTTTTAAGGCAGCAGGCTCCTCGGGGTTTGGCGATGCTACCGTTGGAAAGTCGCCATCAGGGACTTTCTGTTCCTCCACAATATGAACATTTTTATATCCGGCTTGTTTTAAGGTTTCAGGAATGGTTGTGATGGATGTCCCATGCAAGGAAGTGAAAACAATGGTTAAATTGTCTTTAGCCTTTTCTGTTGTGAAATTGGCATTTTCAACAGATGCTTTGATAAAGGCATCGTCCACATCTTTTCCTATATATTGTATTAAATCAGAATTAGATCCAAACCTAATTTCCGAATAATCCAAAGCATTGATTTCTTCTATAATTTCACCATCTTGGGGAGGGACTAATTGTCCGCCATCTTGCCAGTAAACCTTGTAACCATTATATTCTGGTGGGTTGTGGGAAGCTGTGAGCACGATACCACATTGACAGTCTAAATACTTAACTGCAAATGATAGCTCGGGAGTTGGTCTTAAATCCTCAAATAAAAAAACCTTGATTCCATTAGCCGAAAACACATCAGCTACTACCTTGGCTAAAGTTTTGCTATTATGTCTGCAATCATAAGCAATAGCTACTTTGATTCCTCCTTGAGGGAATGATTTATGTAGATAATTACTTAACCCTTGTGTGTTCTTACCCAAGGTATATTTGTTGATTCTGTTAGTTCCTAATCCCATGACACCTCGCATGCCACCTGTACCAAATTCCAAATCTTTATAGAAACTTTCTTCCAGCTCCTTAGGATTTGAAGCCATTAAATCTTTGATTTCTTTTTGGGTTTCCTTGTCAAATGATGGGGTTAACCATGTGTTTATTCTGTCAAGTAATTCAGGTTCAAAGTGTGTCATGATTGATTCAATTTATTTTTGTAAAAATAAGAAATTACCTTGGCTTATGGAGTTATAGGATATAAAACCTAAAGTACATTTAATTTTTCCTTAATGAGGTAGCGTTTTTTATCTGGTCGGTTTCTTAAAATGAGTTCTCCTAAAAACCCGGCAACAAAAAACTGAGTTCCAATGACCATTGTGGCTAGTGCCAAATAAAATTGAGGTCTTTGGGTGATGAGTCTTCCCTGCGGATGAAGAAATAATTTATCAATTCCCAAATACAATGAAAACCCAAATCCTATAGCAAACATCAACACCCCTAAAGCGCCAAAAAGATGCATGGGACGTCTACCAAATCGAGATAAAAACCAAATAGTGATTAAATCTAAAAAACCATTTATAAATCGATCCATACCAAATTTGGTCTGACCATATTTTCTAGCTTGATGCTGTACTATCTTTTCGCCGATGTTTGAAAAGCCGGCCGTCTTTGCTAAAACGGGAATGTAGCGGTGCATTTCACCACTGACATCAATGTTTTTTACAACCGTTTTCTTGTAAGCTTTCAGTCCGCAGTTAAAATCGTGCAATTTGACGCCTGATGTTTTTCTGGCAGCCCAATTGAAAAGCTTGGAAGGGAGGTTTTTTGAAATGACGGAATCATATCTTTTTTTCTTCCATCCCGAAACCATATCATAATGTTGGTTCTGAACCATATCATACAACTCAGGGATTTCTTCAGGATTGTCTTGTAAATCAGCATCCATGGTAATGATGACATCGCCTTGTGCTAATTCAAAACCGGCATGTAAAGCTTGGGATTTTCCGAAATTTTTAAGGAATTGAATACCTTTAACCTGTAAATTATTGTTAGAAAGCTGATTGATTATGTCCCACGATCTATCAGTACTGCCGTCATCAATAAAAAGGATTTCGTATGAAAAGCGATTGGATTGCATAACGCCTGCAATCCAATCATATAATTCAATTAAAGATTCTTCTTCATTTAAAAGAGGTATGACTACCGATATGTTCATTAAATTTCCTTGATTTTGGAATCCGATTCAAAAATAGAAAATTATTCTTCGTTAGGATTGTTTTTTTTGACGATTAAGGCCACTATAACCCCTATAACACCATAAAATAAAATTCTCCATACATAAGCTTGTAATTGTGCAACCAAGGAGAAATTGTCCTTTTTCTCAGCTTCTACCAAGGCTTCTTGAATGACATCTTGTGGAGCTCCAAATCGTTCCATGGTTTGTTTGGTGAGTAGTAATATTTGCTCATTTAAATATTTGGCCGCATCTGGATCAACAAAGGTGAAAATGACAATGCCCACAATTGATGAAATGGCTGTTCCAATGGCTATGGTTATAAAATAGGAGCTAAATGCTTCTTTAAAAGTTAAATAGCCTCCAGACTTTCTTTTGACTTGAATAGCAGAGAAAGTACTATAGCCTACCGCTAATAAAAAGAGAAGAATACCTAGCCACCATTCTGTAAAAAGATCTAAATTTACAGCGTAAATTAATACGGTTATTACAGACAAAATAAGCCCTAAAACAAGGCCATTATTTATTGAAATAGATTTAAGTGATTTTTCCATTTTATTAGGGATTTAGTTGATTAACGCTAGTTAGTAAACAAAGATAGCAAAACGTTACAGAAAAATTTAAAAATAAAATTTGTAAAAATTATTGCAGATAATATAAAAATACTTAAATTTGCACCTCGAATTTTTGAATAGAAACAAAAGCAGTTAGCGATGAAAAAAGATATACATCCAGAAAATTATAGAGTAGTAGCTTTTAAAGACATGTCTAATGAGGACGTTTTCCTTACGAAATCTACGGCTAGAACAAATGAGACTATTGAAGTTGATGGTGTTGAATATCCTTTAGTTAAAATGGAGATTTCTAGAACATCTCATCCTTACTACACTGGTAAATCTAAATTGGTAGATACTGCAGGACGTATCGATAAATTTAAAAACAAATACGCTAAATTCAAGAAGTAATTTAGTCATACAATATTATCTTAAAAGCCTTTCCATTTGTGAAAGGCTTTTTTTATTTTTACAGAAAGTACTAAGCCATGAACTACATCCTTTTTGACGGGCCGTCACGCAATAAATTATTACCTTTTACTTATACTAGGCCCGTGGCGGATATCCGCGTAGGGATAATGACCATTAGGGAAAAATGGGAGTCTTATTTAGAATGTACTACTACCACGGTTACCGAGGACTACCTTTCAGAAAAATTCCCAATGGTAGAAATGGAAAATAACGTTATGATTAATGCGTCATTTCTTCCAACTCAGGAATTGGTTGAAATGATCAAGAATCTTGAAGAAAACCAAGCGATTTTTAATGATGAAGATGTGATTGCTTTTTTCGCCAAAGAATCACAAGAAGAAATTGATTTTGACACCTACGAAGCTTTTGAATATCAGGAGAATGTTGTAAAGATTGAAAATACTTGGGATATCTTTTCAAAAAATGGTTTAGCCATAGTTAATGATTTTGAAATTTTGACTAAGAATAGAAGGTCGCAACCTATTCCTTCTACGGTAAATACTATTGCAGCAGAGAATATTTTTATAGAAGAGGGAGCCAAATTGGAATTTGTGACTTTAAATGCCTCATCAGGACCTATTTATATAGGAAGAGATTCAGAAATCATGGAAGGCAGTATAATAAGAGGTCCTTTTGCATTATGTACTGGATCTACTGTTAAATTGGGCGCTAAGATTTATGGTCCAACCACGGTTGGGCCTTTCAGTAAAGTAGGCGGAGAGGTGAATAATTCTGTTTTATTTGGATATTCAAATAAGGGGCATGATGGATTTTTGGGTAATTCAGTACTAGGAGAATGGTGTAATTTGGGTGCTGACACTAATAATTCCAATCTTAAAAACAATTATGCAGAAGTTAGGTTATGGGATTATGAAACTGAAAGATTTGCCAAAACAGGACTTCAATTTTGTGGTTTAATGATGGGGGATCATAGCAAATGTGGTATTAATACCATGTTTAATACCGGAACCGTTGTGGGTGTGAGCTCCAATATATTCGGTAGTGGTTTTCCAAGGAATTTTGTTCCTAGTTTTTCATGGGGAGGAAGTAATGGATTTACTTCCTATATGACATCAAAAGCCTTTGAAGTGGCCAAAGTGGTTATGGCAAGGAGGGATGTTGAGTTTACTGATCAAGATGCCGATATTCTTACTCATGTTTTTGAAGAATCTAAAAAGTATCGCAGGGATTAAGTGTTAACATAAATGTTAAAATTCTTATTTTGAACGATGAAAGTTTCTATTTTGTAGATGAATTACAATAATAGAAATCCCTAAAAGCTATTTTTAAAAAATTCCAGAAGTTTAATCGATCCATTTACTTAACATGGTATGCTTTTTGAAAACACTTAACCTATGAAAAATTACATTTCCTTTTTAACACTGTTTCTATTTGTATTTTCTTATGCACAAAAGGAAACTTATCATATTAAAAATATTAAACTCAATGATGAAAAAAGCCATTATGGAGTAAGTTATTTTAAAGATGGCAAAGTCTTTTTTACTTCTTTTCTTTTAGATGACAAAAACAAAATACGGCTAACCAAGGAGAAGATACCGGTGTTTTCACTTTTTTCTGGAGATATGGATGCAGAAGGAGAGATATCCAATGTAGAACCTTTTAAGTCATCTGAGATTTATGAGTTTAATTGCTCAAGCGCTTCTTTTAGTCCTGATAAGAAATATATTTATATCACTACCAATTATGTCAATAAAGGGGATGATTATAAAAAAAATAATAAAATTAGAAATTTGCGATTAGAGCGTGGAGAGTATGTGCCTGGTCGCGGTTGGGTTAATTTTAAAACATTGCCTTTTTGTGATGACGGGTATTCCTATGGTCATCCGGCCGTAAGTCCCGATGGGGCTTATTTGTACTTCACTGCAAACATTCCTGAGGCACGTGGTCCGACAGATGTGTTCCGTGTGGGAATCCTCGGAGGAAATGAATATTCTGAAATAGAAAATATTGGCAGGGAAATCAATTCCAATAGAAAGGATATGTTTCCCTTTGTTAGCAAAGACAACATTCTATACTTTTCCTCAGATAGAGCTGGAGGATACAAAGGTTTAGATGTATATTATTGCCAAATTTTAGAGGATGGCACTTTTTCAAAGCCCAAATTAATGCCTAAGCCCATTAACAGTGCGGAAGATGATTTTGGGTTTATGCTTTTGGATGATGAAAAATCTGGATATTTCTCATCTACTAGGTATGGCGGACAGGGAGAAGATGACATCTACTATTTTACTAAGGATTAACATCCTTTTTAACGGACTTTAAGGTTAATAGATTAATGGGGTTTATTCCTAAGCCATGAATTCCCTTTCTTGAAAAGCGAACTACTTCGTCATAGAAGAGGACAACAACAGGAATATGTTCCATAACGATTTGATCCATTTCAGAATATAATTGTTGTCTTTTCAAAGGGTCGGACTCTAAATATGCTGCTTCAAATAGGTTATCAAATTCAGTATTTGTATAATGTGCATAGTTGGGGCCATTCGGGGCAAAGTTAGGGCTGTAAAATAGAGATAGATAATTTTCAGCATCAGGATAATCGGCGACCCAACTTGCTCTAAAAAAGTCCAATTTACCATTGGCTTTTGAATCCTTGAGGGTAGAAGGAGGAACTACATCAATAACTATATTCAATCCTGCCTTTTGCACCTCTCTTTGGATATACTCACAGAAACTTAAGTAATTACTTGTCGTGGTTAAGGTAATAGACGGATTTGAAATTCCAGACTGTAATTTAAATTGATCAACCAAGTCTTTAGCCCTTTTGGGATTGTATTCAAAACCAATTTGGTTATTGTAACCGGGTAGACCTCTGGGGATAAAACCTCCATCTGCTGGAATTCCTATGCCATTTCTAAGATAAGTGATCATTTTTTCTCTGTCAAACCCATAATTAATGGCTTTACGTAACAATTCTGATTGAATTTCAGGAATGTCTGAATCCATGTAGAAAGCGAGATATTCTGTATTTAAATAGGGGCCTTTAATCATGTTTACCCTGTCTTGATATGACCTTCTTAGCTTTCCTTCAGTCGTTAAAATCTCATCCTTGTAGGATGCGTCTAAACCAGAAATATAGTCTAGGTTACCTTGAGCAAATTGCAAAAATTCACTTTGTTTATCGGGTAAGAAGGTGATTGCAACGGCTTCTAAATATGGAAGAGACCTGCCTCTTGAATCTTTTTCAAAGTAATGAGGGTTTTTCCTAAAGACTAATTTTATATTCTCTTCCCATCTCTTAAATTTAAATGGACCTGTTCCAATTGGATGAGATCTAAATTCAGAACCATAATGTTCTACTATTTCTCTGGGGACGACACTACAATATTTCATGGTTAACAAGCCAAGAAATGCAGGAAACGGTTGGTTCAGTTTAATGTGTAAGGTGGAATCATTTAAAGCTTCAAAATAATCTACCTTATTCAAGACCCAACTGCCTGGGGAGGCTAGTTGCTTGTCTAAAAGTCTATTGAAACTATAAACAAAATCTTGAGCCTGAACTTGCCTTGTAGAATCTTTACCAAACAAATCGCTTTTATGGAAATAAACGTCTTTTCTTAAATGAAACTGGTAACTTTTTCCACTATCGGTAACGGTCCAATTTTTGGCTATACAGGGTAGCACTTGTAAACTGTCATTCATTTGTACCAGACCATTAAAGAGTTGGTTCGTGGCCCATATATCAGCCAAATCTTTAGAGAATGCAGGATCTAATGAGCTAATATTTTTATGTTCATTATATCTAAAAACATCAGAATCCTGGTATGTGTTTATTTTGCTTTCACAGGAAAGAATGAATAACCAAACGCAACCGACTGATAGATAGAAAACTAAGTTTGTTAAGTTTATTGAAAGGGGTTTTATCATTCTTTATTTTAGTTGTAAATTTGCAGCCATCAAAAATGTAAAGATAAATTTTATTGACCCCATAACAAAAGGGAAATGGAGCAAAAGAAAGTCGCATTTTATACATTGGGTTGTAAGCTGAATTTTTCAGAAACCTCTACTATTGCCAGAAACTTTACTAATGAAGGGTTTGAACGTGTAGATTTTTCTGAGAAAGCAGATATATATGTTATTAATACCTGCTCTGTTACCGAGAATGCAGATAAACGATTCAAAACGATCGTGAAACAAGCGCAAAAGGCAAATCCCGATTCTTTTGTTGCTGCAGTAGGTTGTTATGCTCAATTAAAACCGCAGGAATTAGCAGATGTGGATGGGGTTGATTTGGTTTTGGGGGCTACCGAGAAATTTAAAATTACGGACTATTTGAATGACCTTTCCAAAAATGATATGGGTGAAGTTCATTCTTGTGAAATTGAGGAAGCCGATTTTTATGTAGGCAGTTATTCCATAGGAGATAGAACAAGAGCTTTTTTAAAGGTTCAAGACGGATGTGACTATAAATGCACCTATTGCACCATTCCATTGGCTAGAGGGATTTCTAGAAGTGACACCATGGACAATGTATTAAAAAACGCTAAGGAGATTTCTGAAAAAGGGATTAAAGAAATTGTCTTGACTGGTGTGAACATTGGAGATTATGGAAAAGGCGAATTTGGTAATAAACGTCATGAGCATACATTTCTAGATTTAGTAACCCAACTGGATCAGGTTGAGGGAATAGAAAGATTGCGTATATCTTCCATTGAACCAAATCTTTTAAAAAATGAAACTATTGACCTTGTTTCTCGATCAAGAGCCTTTGTGCCTCATTTTCACATTCCTTTGCAAAGTGGTAGCAACGATATATTGAAAAAAATGAAGCGTAGGTATTTGCGTGAGCTTTATGTAGATAGAGTAGCTAAAGTAAGAGAAGTAATGCCACACGCATGTATTGGGGTGGATGTTATAGTTGGGTTCCCTGGGGAAACGGATGAACACTTTTTAGAAACCTACCATTTCCTAAACGAATTGGATATCTCTTACTTACATGTTTTTACCTATTCGGAGCGGGATAATACAGAGGCCGCAGAAATGGTGGGTGTGGTGCCCAAAAAGGTTAGAAATAAACGAAGTAAAATGCTTCGGGGTCTTTCCGTTAAAAAGAGAAGAGCTTTTTATGAAAGTCAATTGGGAACGCAGCGAACAGTTTTGTTTGAAGGCGAGAACAAAGAAGGATATATTCATGGCTTTACTGAAAATTACGTTAAAGTAAAGGCGCCATGGAACCCAGAATTAGTCAATACATTACATCCGGTGTCACTTACCGAAATTGATGAAGACGGATTGGTAAGGTTTGATTTTGTGAAAGTTGCGGTGTCTTAAGAACGTAATTTCACAGATAATCTAAGAAATTATCCGTTTATCTAATTTTAAAATTGAAAGAGTTTAATTACACTACTTTGGCGGAAATTTCGCCCCAATGAAACATTTTATTGTACTTTTTTTAAGCACATTCCTGGTTTTTAATTGCTCAGAGGATCAATCTTCGGAAGAAGAGAAGGTTAGCTATGTTTGGAAATTAACAGAATGGAGGTTAAAGGAGTCTATAGATTTAAACAATGATGGAGAGGCGACAAGCAGCTTTGTTCCAGGTTGTTTAAATGGTTCAAGGATATATTTTTCAGATTCTGAAAACGCTTCGGTTTTTATTTCATCGGATGTTACTTTTTATCAAGATCACGAAAGTCTTGATTATGCCATGTCATGCTCTACCTCTTCAGATAGACCTGCTGTGGAAATTACATATAGTAAAAATGGAGATGAAATAATATTGAATACACCTGATGGTATTTTTAATGGTTATTTTGAAGGCAATGATTTATTGGTAGAGATTCCAGAAGGCTTTGAAGTTTTGGATAATGTTACTTTTGAAACTGTTTTGACGATGGATTTAACATTGAAATTTTCCAAAGAGTAATAAATATAAATTTTGAATATAAAAAAAGGCCAAGATTAATTCTTGGCCTTTTCATTTTCTATTGACAGCGTTATATTCGCACACCAACGGGTAGCATGCTTTTATACTGTCTATTTCTTCTTATAAATTTGGCTATCTCTGGGCTTGTTGGAACCACACTTAAGTTTCTTTCTTCTATATCCTGTAGTACTACTTTAATAAAGTCATTCTGAAATTCATCAGATTCTATATCACTTGGAATTATCAATTTCGTTAAAAAGATTTTCCTTTCCTGTAGAGAATATTCAATTTTCGCTAAGCTATTATCGACTTTTAGCTCATATTGGCGCAAAAAGTCATTATCAATTAGTTCTGCTGCATCAATCATAATCATTAAGTTTTATTCAATGGAATTTGTAAGAAGTGAACACTATTTTCAATAGTTTTGTAACGCAAAGGTACGAAAAAATATTGTTAATAAGAAAAGTGTAAGTGGTTAAAGCCTTATGGATCAAGAGCTAATTCATGTTTATTTTATGCCCGGAATGGCTGCGAAATCTACTATTTTCGAAAAAATAGAACTCCCTAAAGACCAATTTGAAATGCACTTTTTAGAATGGATCATTCCTTTAAAAAATGAATCCATTCAAAGTTATGCCAAAAGATTGTGTGAAAATATTGAACATGAAAATATTGTTTTGGTGGGTGTTTCTTTTGGTGGGATTATGGTTCAGGAAATGTCAAAAATCATAAAGACTAGAAAGATAATCGTTGTATCAAGTGTCAAGACTAAATATGAGTTACCAAGACGTATGAGGGCCATGAGAGCACTTAAGGCATATTGTTTAATTCCCAAAGAATTTCAAGCAAATGTGGATAAGTTGGCCAAATTTGCCTTTGGTAAAACTGCTACCGAACGTATTGATTTATATAGGAAATTTTTACACATAAATGATCCGTCCTATTTAAAATGGGCTATTAAACAAGTGGTATGTTGGGATCAAAATAAGCCACTTCCCAATACCATTCACATTCATGGTGATAAGGATTTGGTATTTCCTAAACGCTATATTAAGGATTGCGAATGTGTAAAGGGAGGTACGCACATCATGGTTGTCAACAGGTTTAAATGGTTTAATGAACATTTACCAAATCTTATTTTAAGTTAAAGTCCCTCAAAACATTATACTTTTTTTATACTTTTATAAAAAACTGAATTAGCATGAAATGGATTAAGAATTTGTTAGCTTTTGTTGGCTTATTCGCAGTAGTGAGCTTATTTGTTTACGCAATGCAAGATGCCCCTACCGATGAGAATTTTGAGAAGAAATTGGTGAATGATTATAATGTGTATGCGCTTCAAATTCCTGATGATTTGGATTTCGCCAAAGAAGCGATGCCCTTAGAGAATCCAGATATTTATGAAAGAATGGATCGTGAGCTTTTAGTCAACACCTATTGGCAATCGAATGGCTTGCTGATGTTCAAAAGGGCTAGAAAATATTTCCCGGTTATCGAACCTATTTTGAAAAAACACGGAATTCCAGAGGATTTTAAATATCTAGCTGTCATTGAAAGTGGATTAACCAATGCTGTTTCTCCTGCGGGTGCGCGCGGATTTTGGCAAATCATGAGAGGTACTGGTAGAGAATTAGGGCTTGAGATAAATGATAATGTGGATGAGCGTTATAATCTTGAGTTAGCAACAGAAGCAGCTTGTCAATACCTCAAAAATTCTAAGGAAAGATTAGGAAGTTGGACTTTGGCAGCTGCAGCATATAATGCTGGGGAATCTGGTATAAGGAAGGAGTTGGAAAGGCAAAATGTAAAGGATTACTATGATTTATTATTAGGAGAGGAGACAGGAAGGTATGTTTTTAGAATCGTTGCTTTAAAAGAAATCCTAAACCATCCAGATAAGTATGGCTTTAATTTTAGGGAGAAAGACTTGTATAAACCTATACCTACTTACAAGGTGGAGGTAGATACTGCCGTAACCGATTTTACCAAATTTGCAGACGATTATGGTATCAATTATAAAATACTTAAAATCCACAATCCTTGGTTGAGGGAAAAGCACCTTAATAATAAGTCGAATAAACAGTATTTCATTGAGATTCCGAAAACAGGATCTTATGTGAACTAATTCCCATATATGATAGAATATTTTAAGGAGAATCCCTGGCGCATTTTAATACTAATAAACTATATATTAGCTATTTCTGCAGCGTTTTTTATTATTCTTAAAAATATTAATCCAACCAAAACATTATCTTATGTTTTGGTTTTGGTTTTTTTTCCCTTTTTTGGATTATTGGTGTATTATTTCTTTGGTCAAGAATACCGGAAAAGTAAAATTTTTAACCGAAAGAATGTCCTCAATCAGAGTATAGTTAGAAGAATTCAGGATGAATTAAAATTAAATAATCGTGAAAAGCGCGAGTTGAAGGCAATCTTGGAGGATAAGGTTCGGTTGGTGAAGTTGATGTACAAAAATGAACATTCTCCTCTAACCTTGGAGAATAAGGTTCAATTATTAATTAACGGTGAGGCAAAGTTTGAATCTGTTTTAAACGATTTAAAAGAAGCAAAAGATCACATCCATTTAGAGTATTATATCTTTCATGATGATGAAGCTGGAAATCCTGTCATTGATATATTATGTGAAAAGGCAAAACAGGGTATTGAGGTTAGGGTAAGTGTTGATGATGTTGGAAGTAAGTTTAGCAGAAACACAAAAAGGAGATTCAAGGAGTCTGGGGTTCAAGTCAATTATTTTATGCCTGTTTTTTTTCCATCCTTTACTGGGAAAATGAACTATAGAAACCATAGGAAGATTATAATTATTGATGGGAAAATAGGGTATTTGGGAGGAATCAATATCTCAAAGGAATATTTAAATCCCGAGAATAAACCAACCCCATTTTGGAGAGATAGTCACTTGAGGATTGAAGGAGAGGCTGTTAAGCCATTACAAATTCAGTTTTTTATGACTTGGAATTTTGTTTCTTCAGAAAAGGTGAAGTTGGCCGATCGGTATTTTCCTGAAATTTTGGAAGATTATGATGATGTCCCCGTACAAATTGCTGGAAGTGGCCCCGATACAGATTGGGCCAATATTATGGAAGTCATATTCATGGCAATTGTTTCTGCAAGTAAATATGTTTACATCACGACGCCTTATTTCATTCCCAATGATGAAATAATTAAAGCTATTCAAATTGCCTCTAAAAGTGGAGTGAAGGTAAAGCTGTTGATTCCCAAAAATTCCGATTCTTGGACTGCCAAATATGCCTCCAATTCTTATCTGGAGCCGCTTTTGGAATCAGGCGTTGAGATTTACAGGTACTGTAAAGGAATCATTCATGCTAAAACCATTGTGGTTGACGATATTTTTTGCAGTGTAGGGACAGCCAATATGGACTATAGGAGCTTCAATATCAATTTTGAAATCAATGCTTTGATTTATCATGAAGATCAGACCATTATCTTAAAAAATCAATTTATGGAAGATTTAAAAGATAGTGAAGCGGTTGATTATGAAAGATGGTTACAACGACCTAAAATAAACAAACTGAAAGAATCTTTCTGTCGCCTTTTGGCACCTTTACTTTAATTTACCGACGTTTCCCTGGGCGTTGTTGTCTATGTCCTCCAAAATGTTGATTAGGCATTTGGGCACGTTTCATGTTTTCCTTCATCATTTTGATTTGTTCATTCAACATGTTGTGCTTGTCTAGCTTTTGAGCTTCATTCAAAAGAGCTTGAGCTTCTGTTTTTCTTCTTTTAGCAAAAGCAATACCCGCCAAATTTAATTTAGCCATAGCCAAATCATGATCCATTGCGAGACCTAGTGAGATGGCTTTCTTAAAGTATTTTTCAGCATCATTCATATTGCTTTGAGAAACCATAATTCCATGAAGATAATTGTAGTATCCTTGTTGCTTTTTAACTAAAGCGCCCTCAGGGTTATTTATTTTGTCTAACCATTTTTTGGCACCTTCAAAGTCTTGTTTTCGCAATCTTAAAAATGCTAAAAGAATCATTTCATTCTTAAAGTAGAGGAAAATAAAAATCCCAGCTAATAAGATGAACATGATGCCATTACCAATATTTCCTTCAATGAATTGATAAACGGCATAAGCTAATACTAGGACAGCAATAACGAGTTTGAATATTTTATTGAACATAAACTGCTATGAATGATCTTAAATAATTAATTTTGCTGCAAATTTAAGATGTTTAAATTTGAAATCACACCTCAAAAATGGGTTTTTCAAATTTTGTTTGCAAACAAGCAAATATTAAAATTAAAATATTTTTTAAATAAGGTTTGCTAAATAAAAAAGCCTTTGTATATTTGCACGCACTTTTGGATACCCCAAAGGTTTTGATAGTTAATTAGGAATTATTCAGATAATAAAGATACAAGGAAATGAAAAGAACGTTTCAACCATCAAAGAGAAAGAGGAGAAATAAACATGGCTTTAGAGAGCGTATGGCTTCAGCCAATGGTAGAAAAGTACTTGCTCGTAGAAGAGCCAAGGGTAGAAAGAAATTAACTGTATCTTCTGAATCAAGACATAAGAGATAAATGATTAACAATGGTTAATATAAAAAAGGTGTTACTAAGAGTAGCGCCTTTTTTTATGTCTCGTATTCATTCACTATTTTTGCAAAAACAAATAAACTTCATTATAAAAGATGCCTAAAGATTCAAGTATCAAGTCAATTTTAATTATTGGTTCAGGTCCCATCATTATTGGTCAAGCTTGTGAATTTGATTATTCTGGAAGTCAAGCCTTGAGATCTTTGAGAGAGGACGGAATTGAAACCATTCTTATTAATTCAAACCCAGCAACCATCATGACAGACCCATCAATGGCTGATCATGTTTATTTGTTGCCATTGACTACCAAATCCATAGTTCAAATATTAAAGGATCACCCTCAGATTGATGCTGTTTTACCTACAATGGGTGGGCAGACCGCTTTGAATTTATGTATTGAAGCAGACGAAAAGGGTATTTGGAAGGATTTTGGAGTAAAAATCATTGGTGTTGATATCGATGCTATCAACATTACAGAAGACCGTGAGAAATTCCGTGAATTGATGTTGGAAATAGGTGTTGGTATGGCACCTCAAGCAACTGCCACTTCATTTTTAAAAGGTAAAGAAATAGCACAGGAATTTGGATTCCCGTTGTGTATTAGAGCATCTTTTACCCTAGGTGGAGCAGGGGCTTCTATTGTCTATAATGAAGAAGAGTTTGATGAATCATTAACTAGAGGACTGGAAATTTCCCCCATCCACGAAGTTATGATAGATAAGGCCATGATGGGCTGGAAAGAGTATGAGTTAGAGCTACTTCGTGATAAAAATGACAATGTTGTTATTATTTGTACCATAGAAAATATGGATCCTATGGGAATCCATACAGGTGACTCAATTACAGTTGCACCTGCTATGACATTGTCTGACAAGACCTTCCAAAAAATGCGTGATATGGCCATCCTTATGATGCGTAGTATCGGTGATTTTGCAGGAGGATGTAATGTTCAGTTTGCAGTAAGCCCAGATGAGAATGAAGAAATTATTGCTATTGAAATTAATCCTCGGGTTTCTCGTTCATCTGCTTTAGCCAGTAAAGCTACAGGTTATCCAATTGCTAAGATAGCATCTAAGTTGGCTTTGGGTTATACTCTTGATGAGTTAAACAATCAAATTACACAATCGACTTCTGCTTTATTTGAACCTACATTAGATTATGTTATCGTTAAAATTCCTAGATGGAACTTCGATAAGTTTGAAGGTAGCGACAGAACTCTAGGTCTTCAAATGAAATCTGTGGGAGAAGTTATGGGAATTGGAAGATCCTTTCAAGAAGCACTTCATAAGGCTACACAATCATTAGAAATTAAAAGAAATGGTTTGGGAGCCGATGGTAAGGGGTATAAAAATTATGACCAAATCATTAGCAAATTAGCCCATGCTAGTTGGGATCGCGTCTTTGTGATTTATGATGCTATTCAAATGGGTATACCGTTGAGTAGAATTCATGAGATCACTAAAATAGACATGTGGTTCTTGAAACAATATGAAGAATTATATTTCCTAGAAAAGGAAATTTCACAATATACTATTGAAACTTTAGACAAGGATTTGCTTTTAGAGGCAAAACAAAAAGGCTATGGTGACCGTCAGATTGCACATATGCTGAATTGTTTAGAAAGTGAAGTCTACAAGAAGCGTGAGGAACTAAGCATTAATAGGGTTTACAAGTTAGTTGATACTTGTGCTGCAGAGTTTCAAGCGCAGACACCATATTACTACTCTACCTTTGAAAATGAGGTAAAAACTAAAGATGGCAATGTTTTTACAGAAAATGAAAGTGTTGTTACTGATAAGAAGAAAATCATTGTATTAGGTTCTGGGCCGAACAGAATTGGTCAAGGTATCGAGTTTGATTACTGTTGTGTTCATGGGGTGTTAGCCGCAGCCGAGTGTGGTTATGAAACCATTATGATCAACTGTAATCCAGAGACGGTTTCTACAGATTTTGATACCGCCGATAAATTATACTTTGAGCCCGTATTCTGGGAGCATATTTACGATATTATTAAGCACGAAAAACCAGAAGGTGTTATTGTTCAATTAGGAGGTCAAACAGCTCTTAAATTGGCTGAAAAACTGGATCGTTATGGTGTGAAAATTATTGGAACCAGTTATCAATCGTTAGATTTGGCTGAAGATAGAGGAAGCTTCTCAACGTTACTGAAAGAAAATAACATTCCTTATCCAGAATTTGACACGGCCGAAACGGCTGAAGAAGCCTTAAAAGTAGCTGATAAATTGGATTTCCCAATTTTGGTTCGTCCATCTTATGTATTAGGAGGGCAAGGAATGAAAATTGTCATCAATAAAAAGGAACTGGAAGAGCATGTCGTTGATTTATTGAGAAGCATTCCTAATAATAAACTGCTTTTAGATCACTACTTGGATGGTGCCATTGAGGCTGAGGCTGATGCCATTTGTGATGGTGAAAATGTATATATAATAGGTATCATGGAGCATATTGAGCCATGTGGAATACATTCAGGGGATAGTAATGCAACGCTTCCTCCATTCAACTTAGGAGATCTCGTTTTACAACAAATTAAAGATCATACAGAGAAAATTGCCTTGGCATTGAATACAGTAGGGTTGATTAATATTCAGTTTGCTATCAAGGATGATATGGTTTATATAATAGAAGCTAATCCTAGAGCATCTAGAACAGTGCCATTTATTGCAAAGGCATATGGAGAGCCTTATGTAAACTTTGCAACCAAAGTAATGCTTGGAGAGAAAAAAGTAACTGATTTTGATTTCAAGCCACACTTAGAAGGTTATGCGATCAAACAGCCCGTATTCTCTTTCAATAAGTTCCCTAAGGTTAATAAGAAATTAGGACCAGAAATGAAGAGTACAGGTGAAAGTATCTTATTTATTGATAGTTTAAAGGATGATGAATTCTACAACCTTTACGCTAGAAGAAAAATGTACTTGAGCAAATAAGAAGTAAGTATTCTAAAATAAATCAATTATAATCTACGAGTTTGGGCTTACCAAACTCGTAGTCTATATATTGGAATTCCTGATTGTCAATTGAGTTCATCTTGAAGCGATTGTTCCCTGTCCCTGGAATTTGATTGTACCAAGCTAATGACAAATGGAAATTACTAAATATCAAATAATCATTTGTAAATAGGATACCTAATCCAACTTTAGCAAACCCTTTTCCGTTAAATAATTTTCTATCATCCCCATTTATAAGTCCAAAGGAGGCATTCAAAAATGGAGATAATCTAAAGCCTAAAAAAGAATAGGGAGAATAGGACTGTATTTGAATATTGGTAAGCCATTTTTTGGTTCCTCTCACTTCTAAACTATAAAACCCCTCAATACCTACTGGGGTATTGCCATCTAGACCTATTTTATCACCGTAGGCATCTAATCGATTGTTTCCAAGTATTAGGTCAGACCAAATAAAATGTCTGAATTTCCAATCAGACCAGCTCATCAGTTTGGTGTAGTAATGAGCTTTAATAGCCAAGGCTGTTTGTTCACTTTTACCATTACTTAGAAATCCACCATATTGTAGGTCTGTTCCCAAATAGCCAAATGAAAAGTAATTACCTGCAGCGATCCGGCCACCCAAATACATACGGTTTCTGTTGTTTTTATTTTGAACGCCAGTTGTAATCCCATAAGATGCCCCGATAGGAACATCTTCAATTATATCATAGTTTTTAATAAATCTATCCTGCACAAAGGACCGCTGTGAAAATCCAACTCCCATGAGCCAAAATTTTTCATCGCTATAGTAATTTAATGGATCTAATTCAGGACCCGGGCTATCTAAGTATTGATTATAATAATATCTTGATGAAACAATAAACTTATTTAATCGGGGATCAAATGGAGTTAGGTTCTTAAATAAATCAAACGCTACTGCTCCCCAATAGTCTTGAAGGTTGTACTTGAATCTTTGGGATGGAATTTCTAGGTCATTTGGAATAGAGTCTTGGTAAGTTTTTTGTCCAATATAAACACCTCCAGCCCAACGAGCTAACGGGGAAAAGAAATTTCTTTCCAACGAAATGCTTTTGTCGTAATGATCATATTCATTGATGTAATACTCAAGATTGAAGCTTACAAAGCTTCTTTGGATGTTATAAATGCGATATCTAGTTTGAAACGTATTCCTGTTATTGTCAAAATTTTGTTCATATCGATTGTCAAATTCATGTCCCCATCCCATAAAATTTCGTTCCCTTAACCGAACCTCTACTTTAGAATTTGAATAAGAACCACTTGGAATTAAACTCCAAGAATCTAAAGAATATATATACACATCAACACTGTCTAGTGAGGTTTCGATTGGTTGCAGGTCAATTCTAACTCGTCTTATGAATCTTTGACTTCTCATAAGACGCTCAGATTCCACTATTTTTAGTGAATCTATGGCATCTCCTTCTTTTTGAAGCATGTAATTTTTAAGGACAAATTCCTTGGTTTTTACATGGAGAGCATTTCCTGCTTTTTCCAAAAACTTCTGTGGTTGTACAGTCGTATCTCTTATAGAATGCCCAAATGGATCTTGGCTTATGATATGAATTTTTCTGATGTATTTGCCCTCCATGCTTTTGATTGAAGATTGGTGATCTAACATCATTTTCACTGTTTCTTTGTCTTTTTGAGTCTCTGGATTTCTAACTAAATACTTGTATAGAAGTTTATTGAATTTATTGTCGTCCTTCTTTTCCTCTACAAATTCAATAAGGTTGTCCTTTTTTACTTTGATGGTATCCGTAGTGATTATGGAATCTTTTTTTTGGTTGGGGTTCTGGGAATACAGAAGTGAAACTGAAAGCAGAGTAAAGCAAAGCAGTCCCTTTTTTATGTAGGTAAAAAGATTCATTTCAAAACATATGTTAGTTATGAAAGTACAAAAGGCAACATAAATTTGAAAAAGAGGCCAATTAAGATGGCTATCCCAAAACTAATAAGAGTGCCTATTAAAATATACTCCGTAAGTTTCCTTTCCTTACTTTCTTTGAGATCACCAAACCTAAATACCGATTTAGCGGTAATCAAAAAACCTACAGCTTCCCAATGGTCAGTAATAATAAATACAAAAACCAAAAGCCGTTCTAAAATACCAATGTATTTTCCAGCATCTTGTAAAGATTCATTGTCTTTGGTCAATTTGGGAATGTCCCATTTGCTGAAAATAACCTGCATGATTATGGAAACAGGTTGTGTAAGGAATATTAAACAAGTTAAAATTAAAAGTGAAGAACTACCAATAACTTCTGTGAGTAGGGAGCTTTTTAAAATTTCAGGTTGAACCATGATAAATCCAACAACTATAACTGTTATATGAAGAATCTGATCCATGAAGAACCATTTCCTTTTGTTCTTTTTCTTTTGAAAAGAGAGTTTTAAGGCATCAATAATGCCATGTGAAAATGCGATGGCGAGTAACAAAGGCCAAAGGGTTAAATTCCAGGTGATAAGGAATAAAAGAACAAGATGAATGGCAATATGAAGATATAAATATCTGGATTTGAGTTTATGTTTCTCTTTGTCTTTTACCCATTTTTTAGGCTGTAAAATAAAATCACCTATGATATGAGCTAACAGTAGTTTTATTAACAGAATCATGAGTTTAATTTACTTATTTTTTTCCGATACATTTGATCGATTTCTAAAACTTCTTCCAAATTGGCGCGTTTCATGCGTTTGCTTACGGCATCTTGGCTAATGCCTATGATTTCTGCTAGTTCCTTTTGAATTTTATTCTTGTTTTCCAAATAGAGTTTGACAATTTCCGCAGAATTGGGTGTCCAATGATCCATCGTCAATGAAATCAATTTAAAGTATAAGTTGAGTTCTTGATCCAATTCTAAATCTGAGGTTTTAATTTTTAGGTTTAATTTATCACGTTTAAGAGTTTCTAATGTTTCGCCTGAAAATTGAAATGCTTCACCATTAGATTCCGTTACGGTTTGACCTTCAAATGACTTTTCTCCTATGCCAATAGACAATCTTACATCTAAATCCTTAATAGACTTGATGCATGCCTTTATATAAACAGCATGCTCAAAGCATTGGAAATAATCCTTGATTTCGAATTGAAAACTATCTCCTCTATAAATTTCCCAGGTAGCCTCATTTAAAGTTATTTGCTGTAAAGCAGCGCGCAGGGGGGATAACCAAATACTAGGGTCTTGCAGTTTGGTTGAATTGACGATATCTCCTGTTATTACTCCAATCATTCTACATTCCTTTTTTGTGGAATAATCAAATATATTCCTTTTTTATGGAATAATCAAATATATTCCTTTATTTAGGAATGTGGTTCGGGAGTTTAGCCCTTCAAATCGATCTTAATATTATAGCCTTTAAGATGATCTAAGTAATTGTTTAAAGAGAAAGATTCGCTGTTAAATTCTTCAGTACGATGTTTTTTCGTTTCTTTTCTTTTTATGGCTTTTAAGAATCTTTTGATTTCATTTTCATCATTCAATATGAGTCCTGGAACCTTTATGGTGTTGCCGTGATCATCTTTAGCTACCATGGTAAAGTAGGAGGAGTTGCAATGTTTCACCTCCCCAGTTCTAATATTTTCAGACTCTACCCTAATTCCTACAACCATAGACGTCTTTCCAACAAAATTTAAGGAAGCTTTCATGGTCACCAATTCACCTATTTCAATCGGATTTAAGAAATCTACAGTATCTACGGAAGCAGTTACACAATAAGTTTCAGAATGTTTGGAGGCACATGCAAAGGCAATTTGGTCCATTAAATTTAAAATATATCCACCATGAATTTTTCCTCCAAAATTGGAATGCGATGGTTGCATCAGCTCAGAAATGGAAATTTTTGAGGAATCTACTGTCTTAAAATCGTGTTTACTCATCGTCTTCTTCGGCTCGTTTTAGTAAGTTTTCGTTTAAATTTTTACTGGCCTTGGCTCCTAATTTTTTCAATTTTTCTACACGCCTAATCAAATTTCCTCTTCCAGTTAATTTTTTCATGGCGCCTTCATACGAAGTTTGCACTGTACCTATTTGCTTACCAACCTTAATCAATTCATCGGTTAAATTAGTGAAGCTATCATATAGGTTTCCTGCTTCGGTTGCTATTTCCAGAGCGTTCTGTCTTTGTCTATCATTTTGCCATAGGTTGTCAACCAAGCGCAATGCAGCCAATAGGGTGGCGGGTGTCACTATGATGACTTGACGATCAAATGCTTGTTCATACAAATTGGGTTCATGGGCAGAAGCAATGGCAAAAGCAGGTTCAATAGGAATGAACATAAATACCGTATCTGGGCTTTCCTCAATTAAATATTGATAGTTTTTGGCGCTTAACTGTTCTACGTGCCTTTTTATGGAAGCTATATGTTGTTTTAAATGCACTTGTTTTTGCTCTTCATCTTCTTCAGAAACAAAGCGTTCAAAATGAACTAGTGATACTTTACTATCAATAATCATTTTCTTGCCATCGGGTAGGTGAATCAAGACATCGGTTTGTAGACGTTTGCCATCTTCTGTATTGTGGCTATCTTGAACCGTATATTCCCGGTCTTTCTCAAGACCTGATTTTTCAAGAATTCGTGTTAGAATTAATTCGCCCCAATTCCCTTGCATTTTGCTGTCGCCTTTAAGAGCCTTAGTCAAATTATCAGCGTCCTTGCTCATTTGTTGATTTAATTCGGCCAAGGTTTTTATTTGCTCCTTTAATTCGCTATGGCGCCCAATACTTTCCTTGTTTGTATCCTCAACTCGTTTTTCAAATCCCTTTATTTTTTCTTGTAATGGATTAAGAAGTACTTCTAGATGTTCTTTATTTTGTTTGGTGAATTTTGAAGATTTTTCATCCAATATTTTATTAGCTAAATTCTCAAACTCTTTTGTGAATTTCTCTTGTAACTTTTCAACCTCTTGTTTTTGCTCTTGGTTTTTTTGTTGCAGATTTTCAAACTCTGTTTGTTTTCTAGTCAATTCAGAATTGAGATGATCCTTTTCAGCTCTTATCGATTCACGGTCTACTTCTATACGTTGAATGGTTTCTTTGAGGTCTAAGATATTCTGCTGAAGTAAATTTTGACGTTCTTCAAGCGTACTAATATCTCCTTTGGATTTTAGTTTGCTGATTGTAATTCCGAGGTAAGTTCCAATTCCGCCGCCTATTAGAATGGAAATAATAGCAATAATGACTTCGTTCATTTATTTTTTGGAGTTTATTCAAAGATAAATGATAAGTAGTAAATGAGGAAATCTATCAATCTACTGATTTAACTTTTTAATAGATGGAACTTTGAACATCGATATCCGCATATTTCCAAGCTAAATCATACTCGGTTTTTACTTTTTGAGCTTCGTTGGTCTTTCCTTGAGCAACCAAACTTTGATGCAAACCCATCAAGGACCATCCGTTTTGACGAAGATTTTCTAAATCTTTTTTGTAAACGGCTTCCGCTTCAGCATATTTTTGAGCCTTAAGTAGAACAGCTCCTAAATTTTGTCTTGGAGGAATGTGCCAGGCAGATGGTTCGTTATAAATAAGGTGATCTTCAATGTCTACAGCCTTTTCCAAATGGGAAATAGCTTTTGCAATATCATTTCCTTTTGCAGCCATCTCTCCTGCAACAATTTCATAGGCTAATTTAGCCAAGGTATTACCATTGTCAAATCCTGTAGCCATATTGGTTTCCATATCAGGATCTGTGGTGTAAAATTTAATGGCATCCAATTCTTCTTGAGCTTCTTTTAAATTGCTTTTTCTGGTAAAGGCAATACCGCGTGCATAATGCCAGATAAGTTTTAAATGTTTCAAATCATCATTGGGCTTGGGATAGGTAAGGATGTCATTCCATTTGCCAAATCGGGTATAGGCCAAAAGTGGTGTAGAAGCAAAGTTTTGTAAAAAATGAAGGTCTTTCATTTCTCCCATAGGTACCTTTTCGGCTGTTTTTTTGGCTGCTTCTATAGCGGTTTTACTGTCGCCCAATAAACTGGAAGCAGACCATAAAAAATGAATGTTATGGGGGTAATAACCTAAAGGGTACATGCCTTGAGAATAACATTGGGATATATAATCCTCATCAGCTAGGATGGCTTTTTGATTAGCCTCAACAGCATCTTTGTACCTTCCAACCCTAATGAAAATGTGTGAAGGCATATGCACAATATGACCAGCGGCGGGCATGAGGGTAGCCAATTTTTCAGCACTTGGAACTGCCAAATCTGGATTGGGAAGTTCAACCATATGAATATAATAATGGTGGGCACCAGGATTATTTACATCCATTTCTATTGCTTTTTCAAGTGCTTTTTTAGCTTCTGGGATATTGGGAGATGGGTTTCCATCTTTATCCCAATAATTCCAAGGAACTGTGTTCATAACGGAAGCGGCATATAAGGTTAACACATCGGGGTCCTTGTCATATTTTTTAGCCACTTTTGTCATAGCCTCCATATAACTTAAGTTCAATTCGGGGGTTTCCCTTGATAAATCCTCAGAATATCTGTGTGCTAAAGCTTGAATTAAATCGGTTTCTTTTTTTGAAGTCCCTTCCAAATGAGACAGTGCTTTTTGGATGGCTTCGTTGTAAGATTTTTTTCTTTCATCATCCGGTGCGGGGTCATTAATGTTAGGCCCTAAAACATAGGCTTGCCCCCAATAAGCCATGGCTAAATTGGGATCTAATCTAGACGCTTCCATAAATGACCTATGAGCTTCTGCATGGTTGAATCCATAGGTTAGTCTTAGTCCTTGGTCAAAGAACTTTTGAGCCAATGGAATCTTGGTGCTTACTTTAAAGCTGTGGGTCCCAATATTATCAAAAAGAGGGGCAATTTGTTTGGTGGTATCCACATCGGCTAATAGAAATTTTGTTGATGTACAACTAATGGGATTCATTCCAGCTTTTTTGGAGTAATCAAATTCAGATACCTTTTTTTCCAATGGAAAAATGAACAATGTGATTGTAAAAAGGGAAAAGATTAAAAAGTCTAACTTGGTTTTCATGATTCTAGGTTTTGTTAGTTATAACCAATCAAAAAGCACTAGTTCATGGTGTTGAAGGTAAGGAGCTGTTTATTAGACTCTTAAATATAATGAATTTTTATTCCTGTAGCAATTTTATTTATTAACCCTAAAGCTGCCTGTTTGGTTGTCAAATTTAATTAGGTCCTCAGGGAAAAGACTTTCAAAAATTCCTTTCGTAATTAAATTGCAAGGGGAATCAGAGTAAACACTGTCATTGATCATTACGATTAATTTATCACATAATTGAATGGCCAAATCAATTTCATGGGAGGAAAATAGAATGGTTTTTCCTGTTTCCTTGGTCAGGTTTTGAAGTAATTTTAAAATGTACGCCTTGTGGTACATGTCCAGATGAGTAGTTGGTTCATCCAAAACGATGAGGTCGGTATCTTGAGCCAAGGCTCTTGAGATCATGGCCTTTTGAAGTTGGCCATCGCTCAATTCATAACACTTCTTGTCTTTTAAGGAAACAATGTTGGTGGAAGCCATGGCTTGATGGATGATGTCTAGATCTTGAGTAGATAGGCTTCCAATCCAGTTGGTATAGGGGTGTCTTCCTAGCGCGATTAATTCAAAAACCGATAAGTTTTTGGACGCCATTTTTTCGGTCAATACTAGACTCAAGGTTTGTGCTAATTGAAGGTTGGTAAAAGTTTCAATATGCTTTCCATTCAAAAGAATATGTCCTTCTATAGGATTTTGTACCTGAGTTAGTGTTCGTAACAGGGTTGATTTTCCAATGCCATTAGCTCCAACCAATCCAACCAATTGTCCCTTTTCTAACGAGATGTTAATATTGGAAGCAATAACATTGGTTCCCTTTTTAGATTCATATCCAATAGAAAGATTTTCTGTCTTTAAAATGATATTTGAATTTTTCTCATCCATTAAAAAACCATTTTACGTTTTCTTACTAGTAACCAAATAACCACCGGGGCCCCAATAATTGAGGTAATGGCATTGATAGGTAAGGTGTAATCACTATTGGGTAGTTGGGCAATGCTATCGCAAATAAGCATCAATATTCCTCCAAAAAGAAAAACGGCAGGAAGTAAGACTTTATGATTTGCTGTTGTAAAAATCTGTCTTGTTAAATGTGGAATAGCCAATCCGATAAAAGCAATCGGTCCCGCAAATGCTGTTATAGTTCCAGCCAAAAAGCTGGTCGCGAGAATGATTATCAGTCGACTTCTTTTCATATTGAGTCCAAGGCTCTTGGCATAGTTTTCTCCTAAAAGAAGCGTGTTTAAAGCTTTTATGGAAAGAATACTTAGTAAGATTCCAAAAATGTAAATGATAAAGAAAATGGCTAATTCTCTCCAAGATAGATTCCCAAGACTTCCAAATCCCCAAAAAATATACTGCTGCAGTTTCTGGGCCGAACTAAAATAGGAAAGGACACTTACAACCGCAGAGGTGATACTTCCAAACATCAACCCGATAATAAGTATGGCCATAGTATCCCTCACTTTGGAGGAAACGGCCAATACGGCCAGTAAAACCAAAAAACTCCCTAAACTGGCAGCAACAACCAAGCTCCACTTTGAGATGAGCATCCCTGTTAAGAAACCTCCAAAGACTCCTGCTCCCAAGATAATGATAGCAACTCCCAAACTTGCTCCAGAACTGATTCCCAGCACAAAAGGACCAGCTAACGGATTTCTAAATAGTGTTTGCATGAGAAGACCAGAAATTCCCAGTCCAGATCCAACTAATATGGCAGTTAAGGCTTTTGGAAGTCTATAATTTAAGATGATATAAGACCAAGATTCATTAGTAATATTTCCAAACAGGCCTTTAAAAACATCTGGTATAGGAATGTAAACAGATCCTAGACTGATGTTTCCCAAAAAACAGACTATCAGCAGAAAGGATAGCAGTACAAAAGGAAGTTTATATGACTTTGAATCTGACAAATTATTTCAATTTTTTAAAAAAATGAGGTTGGTAATCTATCAACATATCTGGATGGCAAATTTTTATAATATCCTTTAATACCAAATCAGGTCTGGCAAATCCTTCTTCGTAATAGGTGACGCCCCCTGTTGGTCCCAATGTATTGGCAAAGGAGTAAATGGTATTATTCTGAAAAGCCTTGAACTGGGTGTAGTGCTCATTGGCATTTTTTAGAGCTTCCATAGAATTGTAATATGATGGACTTAACCAGATGTCTGCATTCTGAGCTTTTGAGAAAACAGCCTCAAAGCTTAAGGCCAAACTTCCCGCACTGGAAACTTCACTCCAAAGATAATCCACATTGGCATCCTTCATAAGTTGAGCTTCGGGGCTAGTGCCACTTGGCAGGTACCACACATCTTTTTCCAAAGCGCCACTTAAAATAGTGGGTCTGTTTTTAATATTGGATGCTAAGGTTTTAGCCTTATAATACTCCGATTTTATTTTGTTAAAAATCGAGTCTGCCATGGCTTCCTTTTGATATAAAGCTCCAAAAAACTTGATCCATTCTGCTTTTGCCAAAGGGGAGGTTTCTATCCAATCACCATTGTAAATAACCGGAATCCCTGATTTTTTTATCGTCTCAAAGGTTCGATTATTACCATCAATTCCAAATCCTACCACCACTTCAGGCCTTAGTTCTAATAGGACTTCGGTATTGATGCCTTCATTTTTGCCCAATTCCCTAATCTTTCCTTCATCAATTCGTTTTCTGGTATTCACTGAAGAAATATAGGTAGACCCGGGAAAACCAACTAAAGATTCCACTTTATCCAACAATTCTAGAGCAGGAATATGGGTGGTGGACGTGACCACAATTTTTTTTATGGGAGTGGTCAGGATGGCATCATATTCATCTTTGTTTAAGGTAATGGTAGCAAGGTTTTCCTCAGGGATAAGAGCATATTTATATGCCTCCTCAGCCTTGGGCCACGGATTGTATATTTCCAACACTTTATATTGCTCATAATTTTTGATTTGAAACCCTGTAGCAAAACTTAAGCTGTCTAACGTTTCATTTTTAAGAGGTCTTGTTTTTTCTGCTTTCTTGTCTTCCTTGCAACTCCAAAAAATGGAAATAATGAGTAAAAGGATAGGTAACCTAAGTGACAGATAAATTCTTGATCTTATCATAAGTTTGTTTAAACTTTAAGTTATGAGAGACGGTTCAAATGTAACAATATATCTAGTAGCGGGAATTATTATACTGCATTTTTTGGTTGGATTAATTTATTTGCTCATCAAAATGAATAAGAAAAATTAGTTTTCTGTATTGCTATAGAAAGTTAATAAGTATCTTTGCATCGAATTTTGGTTCCCATTAGGGGATTAATAGGGAATCTGGTGTAAATCCAGGACTGTTCCCGCAACTGTAAGCTATCAAGCTTTGTGCAACACTTCAAAATGTCACTGTCTGTAAAGACGGGAAGGCGATGCACAAAGACGCAAGTCAGGAGACCTGCCAATTTCAAAACTAAATAATTTAAGCTTTCGGGTAAAAGGCTTAGGGGAAATGAAGCAGGTTTATATTGTCTTTTGTTGTTTGTTTTTTTCAGGTTTGGTCTCATCACAAACCCTAACTGATTCTATCCAAAATTTGGATGAGGTTATTGTTTTGGCCGACAAAAATCTAAAGGAATTTTCCAATTCCCAAACTCTAGCAACCCTTGCAGATAGTACCATAACAAGAAGTGGTGCATCCTTGACAGAATTATTAAGTCTTAATTCCGCCATTCATTTTAAGGAAAATGGATTGGGAATGGTATCATCTCCTTCTTTTAGGGGTTCTACAGCTCAACAAACGGCTGTGGTTTGGAATGGAATCAATATCAATTCTCAGTTCAATGGGCAAACTGATTTCAATACGGTCAATATTAGAAATTTTGATGAAGTTGGAATTAGGAGTGGTGGTGGAAGTGTGCTCTACGGCAGTGGAGCGATAGGAGGTAGCATCCATTTGAATAATTCCGTTCAGTTTGATGCCGGATTTGAAAATAGCTTTTTCACTCGCCTTGGAAGTTATGATACCCAAGATGTAAACTATACAGGGAGGTTTTCAAACGACAAGTTAAGTGTAAACATATCAACATCATATTCCCATTCTGAAAATGATTATGAGGTGCCTACTAGACTAGGGAGGAACCAAAATGGTAGCTTTTATAATCTGGGAATGTCGGCCAATATTGGATATAAAATAAATGCCAATAACCTCATTAAGTATTATGGGTATTCCTATGATGGAGAGCGTTACTTCTCTTTAATTTCTCCTACTGAGACGCCTACCAAATATCAAGATATTAATACCAGACAATTGCTTGAATGGGAGGGAACCTATGGCAAGGTTTCTTCTAATTTAAAATTGGCTTACTTAACCGAGAGGTATAAATATTTTTCTAATACAGGACTTGATAATTATACTTTTGGAGAAGCCAACACAGTTGTTGGTAAATACCAATTGGGATATCGCATCTTTGCTGGAGCCTACCTTCAGGGAATGGCAGATATCACTCATACCGCGGGGGAAGGGTCTAGCATCAATGAAACCAAGCGTACCATTTCAGGATTCAGCCTATTGTTTAAACAGCAACTTAAAAAGTTAATTTATGAAGCTAGCCTTAGACAGGAAATAACCGAGAATTATGAAAGTCCGTTGTTATATAATTTGGGGTTAAGGTATAAATTCAACTCTTGGTACACCTTAAAATTAAATGGCTCTAAAAATTTTAGAATTCCTACTTATAATGATTTGTATTGGGCAGGAAGCGGTAATGTGACTTTGAAACCTGAAATGGCCTACCAATTTGAATTGGGAAATGAATTTCAGTTTGGAGATGTTAAAGTCTCCTTGTTAGGATTCTATAATGATATTACTGACATGATTCGGTGGCTGCCTTCTGGTTCATTATGGAATCCGGTTAACACAGATCATGTCCTAACCTATGGTTTGGAAACGCAACTTCAATTTTCAAAACAAATTGGTGATCATCATATTGGACTGAATGCTTCTTATTCTTATACCAAGTCAGAAAATCAAGAAACTGAAAAACAACTTACCTATGTCCCTTATCATAAAGGAGCAGGAATCGTAAGTTATCAATTCCGTCAATGGTCTATGTATTGGCAAAGTATGTATACGGGAGAGGTTTTTATTTTCTCGGATAACAATCCAAGATACATATTGGAGGATTATTTTATAAATAATTTAGGGGTAGAATATCAATTTCACAAGCCATTTCCAATTCAATTGGGAGTACAGGTAAAGAATATCTTAAACGAGACATACCAGAGTGTGGCAAACCGCTACATGCCTGGAATAAATTATAACTTTTATTTAAATTTTAATTTTTAAACTATGAAAAACTATTTCAAATCTATCATGTTACTCCTTTCATTAGGATTATTTGTTTTCTCCTGTAGCGATGACGACAACATTACGCCTATAGAGAATCCATCCGGGACTTATGAAAATGGAATGCTAGTCTTGGCAGAAGGCGGTTCCATTTCTGGATCGGTGTCTTATATTTCATCTGATTTTACAGAAGTTGAAAACAACATTTTCTTCAATATTAATAGTGATGAATTAGGAACTTATGTGCAATCAATGGCCTTTCAAGATGGAAAAGGATATATTGTAACTGATAATAATACGATTAATGTGGTTGATAGGTATTCTTTTGAAAGAGAAACTACGATTACTAATGGTTTGAGTTTGCCAAGATATATGGCTGTTTCCAATGGAAAAGGGTATGTAACCAATTGGGGAGATGGATTTGTTACTGATGATGATTTTGTCGCAGTTATTGATTTATCAAGTTATACAGTTCAAGAAAGTATTCCTGTAGGTGAAGGTCCTGAACAAATTTTGGCCATTGGGGATAAATTGTTTGTGTCCCACAAGGGAGGTTATAGCACCAACAATATTATTTCGGTAATCAATACCACGGACAATTCTATAGAGACTATTGAAGTAGCAGACAATCCAGATGAAATGTTTGTTAATGGATCTGGGCAATTGGTTGTTTTGTCTGAGGGCGCTACTATTTATGATGCTAATTGGACTCCTATTGGGGATACTCCTGGAGCTATCACTACAATTGACCCATCAAACAATAGTGTTGTATCAGAAATAGCATTTGCTGAAGGCTTTCACCCAAATTTAATGGCTTACAGCCAAGGTTATATTTATTACCAATTAAACAATCAAGTTTTTGAAATGTCTGAAGCATCAACGTCATTACCAACTTCAGCTATCATTAACTTATCTGGGACAACACCTTATGGATTGAATGTCAATGGAACCCATTTATTTGTTACAGATGCTAAGGATTTTGCTTCTTTAAGTGATTTATTGGTTTTTGATTTGACTGATAATTCATTAGCCAACACTATTGAGGTAGGACTGATTGCATCAAAGGTTTACTTTAATTAATACCATTGAACTTAGTTAAAATAAAAAAGCCGCTCAAAGCGGCTTTTTTATTAATCAGCAATCATTATTTGGGAATTCGGTTCTAAATCATGATTATCACCAATAATCTCATGACCTTTACTTGTTAATGCGGCTTGTCGCCCGCCATTTTCTATAACTTGGAGAGCAGCTGCCAATAACGGTTCCATCTGGTTTCCGATACTTCCCAAATCATTTACTTTTTCTCCTATTTCTACATCTGGGACAAGACCACTGTTAGGTACTGCCAATCCCTCAGCATTTCTTGTAATGGCGATTAAAGGCAATAATGCATAGGTGTGGGTTGGATTAACATTTTGACGCCCATAATCTGGTGAGTCATAAATTATGCTGGAAGCCTGTGATTTTCCTACGGTATTTTTTCCAATATGCACAACTTCAATATAGGAGCTTAAACTATTAATAACCATTTCACTAGCAGAAGCGCTACTTCCTGTAGCAATAACATAGACTTTATTCAGATTCAAACTATTGATAGATGTTCCATTAAAACTATTGGTGAAATTGTAGGTAGAATTAAAATTTTGTTTTTGATCATTATAATTTAAGCTTGAAAAAGCATCTCCATTGAACTGGCCGGTAATCATGCTTCCCAAAAGTCTGGCAGAATTTACAGAACCACCTGGGTTATACCTTAAATCCAAAACTAGTTTTTGAACACCGTTTGACGAGAAATAACCAAATACGTCATTCAATTGGTTGTTGAAGTCTCCCGTAAATCCGTTATACATGAGATAACCTACCTGTTCACCTCCAATATTAAAAACGTCATAGTCATAAACAGGGTTTTCGGTATAGGGGACTTTGGTTAGCTGAATTTGCTGATTTATATCTGATATAAAATCATCAGTTACGTCATTTGGTGTGCCATTGTCATCATAAGAGCCAAGAGCAATAGTATAAGAATTAGTGCCCAATAAGGTTCTATAATTGTTAATGGTGAGTTGTGTACCATTAACTGAATGAAATATATCGCCTCTAACCAATCCTTTATTTTCAGCATCGGTGCTAGGTAAAATATAACGTACGTAACCATACACATCAGTATCTGTAGATGAAAACCTAAAAAGGCCATACTCCATACCATTGTGATAGGAGGTACCATTAAGCTGTTGTTCTAAGGCAAAATAATCATCTGTTATCGCACTAAACCTATCAATAGTTTGCCTTTCATAAATCAAACTTTCAAAAAGGTTTTCAGGGGAACTAAAACTATTTAAATAAGAGTCATAGTCACTAGACTCAGCTCGGTTGGTTTGTAATTGTGGCATTTCATCTTTATAAATATACCAATCGAACATGGCTCGGTACACAAAATCTTTGATATCTTGATCGGTTGCTGGGTTGTCATCCAAATCCTCAAAGCAGGAGTTTAGAGTGCATAAAACCAGCAGGTTGAGTATAATAAATCGTAGGGGTTTCATAGCTTTTATAACTTTTTTATTCCTTAAAAATAGCTACTTTGTATTGGGATTAAAAATTTTTGTAACAAAAAGAATCCTAGTTCGTCGTAAAGATGAATAGCAATAAAAAAGCTATTTAAACCAACCACAAAAATGAACCAAAAAGAATTTTTAAATACGGTGATGCCTTTCAAGGATAAGGTGTTTCGACTTGCAAAGAGATTGTTGGTCTCTACGGAAGAGGCAGAAGATGCCACACAGGAGGTTCTTTTGAAATTATGGAATAACAAATCGAAAATTGCTGAATACAATAATGTGGAAGCCTTTTCGATGACTATGACCAAGAATTTTTGTCTGGATAAATTGAAATCAAAACAAGCTCAAAATTTAAAGCTTGTTCATAGTAATTATAAAGACGAACATGCTTCATTACAAAAGCAAATAGAACTTAATGATAGTTTAGGTTGGGTGGGGAAAATAATTCAAGAGTTGCCAGAGCAGCAACGAATGATCATCCAACTAAGAGATATAGAGCAGTATGATTATGGCGAAATAGCAGAAATGCTTGACATGAATCAGACAGCAATAAGAGTAGCGCTCTCAAGAGCTAGAAAAACAATACGAGAAAAATTAACTAATACTCATAATTATGGTATTAAATAAGATAGAAAAGTTACTTGAAAAGTACGAGAACGGAGAGACAACACTTCAAGAAGAACAGCAGCTTAAACACTATTTTTCACAGGAGAATGTTGCACCACATCTAGAAGTTTACAAACCTTTGTTTACGTATTTTATAGTAAGTGAAAAAGAACAGTTTACCAAAGACGTTCCATTAAACACCAAGACGAAACGATCCTATTATTTTCAATGGATTTCTGTCGCAGCTGTAGCGGTTCTTTTAATTGGGTTTTATTTTAAGACAGACGTCAATCAACAGGAAGACTATGGAACTTATGATGACCCAGAGATGGCTTACAATGAGGTAGTGAAATCATTGGAAATGATATCATCAAGCTTCAATAAAGGCGCCCAAAAAATCAACTACTTAAACGGTTATGAAACAGGTATTGAAAAAGTGGGGTACCTAAATGAAATTGAAAATACCAGAAGCCTAATTTTTAAATAATTGAATGAAAAAACCTTTTTGAAAAATTTAAAATTGAAAACAATGAAAACCAAAATGATCCTTTTTTTAATGGCAATTATGTTATTGCCATTAACATCCAACGCCCAAGATATTTTTGACAAATACAGCAATAGTACTGATGTGACCTATGTGTCCATAAAACCAAAAATGTTCCAAATGTTGGCTAAAATGAATATTAATACAGACGATCCAGAAGCGCAATCCTATTTGGATATGGTCAATAGCATCACAAGCTTTAAGACTATTGTTACCGCCAATCAAACCATTTCATCAGACATTACTAAATGGGTGAAAGGAAAGTTAGGTTCCCTAGAAGAGCTAATGGTAGTAAAAGATGATGGTGTAGAAATGAAGTTTTTTGTCAAGGAAGGCAAAGACGAAGACCATGTTAGTGAATTGCTCATGTTTGTTGATGGTTTGAATGGAATTACTAAAGATGCTGATATCAATATCAATGGGAAAAAGCGTGAGATAGAAACCGTAGTCATTTCTTTAACTGGAAATATTGACTTGAACCAAATCTCTAAATTGACCCAACAAATGAACATCCCTGGAGGAGAACATTTGGAAGATAACAACAAGAAAAAATAATTGCTATGAGCCAATCAATAAAACTATTAGCAATGATATTCACCCTGGTGCTGCTGGTTGGCTGCAACCAGGGTGAAACCTTGCAAACTTACTTTGTGGATAACCAGGAAACACCCAATTTTACCTCAGTAGATATTCCAACAAGTATTGTAGATTTCAAAAAAACTGAATTGACTCCAGAGCAAAAGGAAGCCTTCGAGTCCATTAATAGGTTGAATTTTTTAGGCTATAAAATTAAGGATAGCATTGATTTAACTGATTATAACACACAGCTTTCTAAGGTGAGTTCGATCCTTAATGACCCAAAATATAATGATTTAGTGGAGTTTAATGATAAAGGAGGAAAAGTTGTTTTTAAATATTTGGGAGACGATGATGAAGCCGATGAATTTATCCTTTTTGGAAGTTCGCCAGATTTAGGATTTGGAGTCTTACGTGTTTTAGGAGATGATATGAGTCCGCAAAAAATGGTGGCTTTGGTAGATGCTCTGAGACAAGCAGATGTGGACCAAGGGCAAATGCAAGGAGTTATGGATTTTTTCAAATAGGAAATATTTGAAGTTTATATGTTAATAAAAAAGCCCATCCAATTGGATGGGCTTTTTTATTTTATAGAGAAGTATCTTCTTCCTCCTCATCTGGTTTTTTCAGTGTGAGATAGAAATTGATTAGAAATATTATAATCAGGATAATGAGCGTAATGATTATCGCGTAATTATCCAAGATTCCAAATATTCCAGTAACCGAAAAACCTAAAGCAATAATAGCTGTAAGTATTAAGGTTTGTTTGTCAGTTAGCATCAATTATATCCCAGTATAGTTAGAAGGTGAAATGGATTTTAGTTCCGTTTTAATTTCACTTGAGACTTCTAAGGTATCAATAAATTCTGAAATGGACTTTTTGGTGATTTTTTCGTTTGTTCTGGTAAGGCCTTTCAAGGCTTCATATGGGTTAGGATAGCCTTCTCTTCTCAAAATGGTTTGAATAGCTTCGGCAACTACCGCCCAGTTGTTTTCTAAATCATCAGCAAATTTTTCAGCATTGAGCAATAATTTACTTAGTCCTTTCAAGGTACTCTTAAACCCAATGATGGTATGCGAAAAAGGCACTCCCACATTTCTTAATACTGTACTGTCGGTTAAATCTCTTTGTAAACGTGATATTGGTAATTTAGCCGCCAAATGCTCAAAAACAGCATTGGCAATTCCTAAGTTTCCTTCTGAGTTTTCAAAATCAATCGGGTTTACTTTGTGTGGCATTGCACTACTTCCTACTTCACCTTTTTTAATCTGTTGTTTGAAGTAATCCATAGAAATGTAGGTCCAAATATCACGATTTAAATCAATGATAATAGTGTTGATACGTTTCAAACAATCAAACAAGGCCGCCATGTGATCATAATGCTCAATTTGTGTGGTTGGAAACGAATGCTGTAACCCTAAGCGTTGTACAAAGTCTGCACCAAAGCTTTTCCAGTCGATACTTGGATAGGCTACTTGGTGTGCATTAAAGTTACCTGTGGCACCACCAAATTTGGCTGCGCTAGGTATGTCATTTAATAAATTAATTTGTTCTTGCAGTCTCACCACAAATACCTCAATTTCTTTTCCTAAGCGAGTAGGGGAAGCTGGTTGTCCGTGGGTTCTGGCAAGCATGGGGATATTAGCCCACTCAGTAGCCAAATCTTTTAATTTATTAATCAGAATATGTAACTCAGGTACATATACGTCATTCATTGCCTCGAGGATACTGGCTGGAATGGCTGTATTGTTAATATCCTGAGATGTCAATCCGAAGTGGATAAATTCCTTGAATTTTGAAATGTTTAAAGCATCAAATTGCTCCTTGATAAAATATTCAACGGCCTTAACATCGTGATTGGTGACGCTTTCAATGTCCTTGATTTTCTTGGCATCATCCTCAGAAAAATCCCTATAGATATCACGTAATTTATCAAATAAGGAGTTATCGAAATCTTTTAATTGTGGCAAAGGCAACTCACAAAGAGCAATAAAATACTCTATCTCAACATAGACGCGGTATTTAATAAGGGCTTCTTCAGAGAAATAAGAGGCTAATGCTTCAATTTTGTTTCTGTATCTACCATCAATTGGAGAGATGGCATTCAAGGATGATAATGACATGTTTTTAAGCTGTTTTTTTGAAGCCACAAAGATAATCTTTTTGATTTGAAGGTGGAAGCCTCAAGGGGAAGTTTTTGGTTTGCGTGAAATAACTTATATTCAAAAAAAATATGAGATTATGAAGCCTGTTTTTCTTTTTTATTTCTTCCTATTTTCAATGATGACTTTTGCTCAATCATTTAAGAAGTCTGAGCCTTATATTCATACCTATTCTATTGTTGCTAGGGATTCTGTAACGGGTGATATTGGTGTTGCGGTTCAGAGCCATTGGTTCAGTGTTGGTAGTTTAGCCATTTATGGTGAAGCTGGAGTTGGAGTGGTTGCTACCCAATCGCTTGTCAATCCTAGTTATGGGCCAAAAGGTTTGACCTTAATGAGTCAAGGTTTGAGTCCCAAACAGGCTTTGGATGCTTTGTTGGCAAACGATTCTGGTGAAATGTATAGGCAAGTAGCCTTTTTGGACACTGAAGGGCGCGTTGCCACACACACAGGATCTTTATGTATTGCTGAAGCGGGACATGCCAATGGAAAGAATTTTTCAGTTCAGGCAAATATGATGTTGAAGCCTACCGTTTGGGGAGCTATGAAAGAGGCTTTTACCACAACCAAAGGGGATTTGAGTACAAGAATATTGGCTGCCTTGAAAGCAGCAGAGGGAGAAAAGGGCGATATCAGGGGAAGTCAATCGGCGGCTATTATGATTTTTAAAGGAAAAGCCTCTGGAAATTCTTGGGAAGATAAAATTATGGATTTAAGGGTAGAGGATCACCCAGACCCCATTTCGGAGTTGGACAGATTAATGAAACTGCAAAAAGCATATCATTTTATGGAGTTAGGAGATTTAGCCATGGAAAAAGGGAATTCCCAAGCTGCAGAAGAACATTATAAGGCGGCTCAAAACATGTATCCAGAAAATTTAGAAATGAAATATTGGTATGCTATCAATTTGATCAATAATAACAGGGAAGATGAGGCCTATCCCATTTTGAAGTCTATTTTTCAAGAAAATTCCCAATGGAAAGAGTTAACCCAAAGATTGGTAAAAAGTCAACTATTAGTTACAAGTGATGAGGTGCTTACTCAAATTAAGAAGCTTTGATTTTTTTTAATATTTTTTTACCGCGTGCTTTATATCCGGCACTTTGACCGTAAATATCCTTCTGAATGATGGAGGCCAATTCAGGATGTATCCAGTCGTATTCCAATCCAAAAAGGTAAAGCGTGTTCATGGAATAGGCTTTGGAGGCAATCTTTTCGTCATTGATCATATAATCAAAACACACCTCGATAATACGTTCTTTATGACTGGCCGTTAGAACTTTTTGAATTTTATTTGGTTCTTTTGAGAAATAGGCAGATGCCAAAAATTCACATATTTTTGCTATCGGCCTTACAGCAGAATCTTGATGAACCAAATGCATGCTTTCAGTAAAGGTGTCTAGAAAGGGAATCAGGGCTTCCAAATTTTCAGAGCACATAAATTCGAGAACCCAAGCAGCGCGACAAGAAACCTTGTCGTTTACATCAAACAGAATTTCTAATAAAGTAGGAACTAATTCAGGTTGGGCAATGCCCATTTGGGCATAATAGATACGCTTTTCCCGAGAATGATTGACATAATTTAATTCCTTGTAAAGTTCTTCCTTAGTCACAAGTTTTTTCTATTTTTAGATATTAAAACTACAGAAATGAAAATTGTAAAGAAAATCCTTTTAGTGTTATTGGTCATTTTTATTGTGGCTCAATTTTTTGGTCCAGAAAAGAACGATGGAGACTTGGCTTCCATTGAGCCTTTTTTGAAAGAGACCATGCCTCCTGAAGATGTTAAAGTCATTCTAAAAGAAACTTGTTATGATTGTCACAGTAGTTTTACCCAATACCCTTGGTATAATAATATAACACCAGTTAATTATTGGATGGCAGAACATGTAGAGGACGGAAAAAAGCATCTAGACTTTTCTAAGTGGGCAGATTATTCTGTAAAGAAAAAAGATCATAAGCTAGAAGAGTTGATTGAAATGGTTGAGGAAAAAGAAATGCCATTGGAATCCTACACGTGGATACATTCCGAAGCTAGATTAACGGATGAACAAATAGAATCTGTGAATAATTGGGCTAAGCAAGTAAGAATGGGTTATAGCTTGGAGCCTAGGCCGGAATAAGATCTTCATGAGAACATTATTGATTATTGGATTTGTATGGCCCGAGCCTAAGAGTTCTGCCGCCGGTAGTCGAATGATGCAATTAATTCAATTTTTCTTAGACCAGAATTACAAAATCATTTTTGCTACAACCACTTCAAAAACATCCAATGCCTTTGATTTAAATAGTTTGGGGATTGAAGAAAAACGTATTGAACTTAACGATTCTTCTTTTGATAGGTATGTAGGCCAACTTATGCCAAATGTGGTTTTGTTTGATAGGTTTTTGACCGAAGAACAATTTGGATGGCGGGTTGCTGAAGCTTGTCCAACGGCTATCCGGATTCTGGATACAGAAGATCTCCATTTTTTACGAAAGGGTAGGCAACAGGCTTATAAAGAAAGGCGGACTTTTAAAGAAAGTGATTTATATAATGATACAGCAAAAAGGGAAATAGCTAGTATTTATAGGTGTGACTTGAGCTTGATTATTTCTGAATATGAGATGGAACTTTTGCAAGAAAACTTCAATATAACATCTTCCATTTTACATTATTTGCCTTTTTTATTGGAAGAAGATTCAATTAAGGAGATTCTTCCTGCCTACGAAGAAAGAAAACATTTTGTTACTGTTGGGACGTTTTTACATGAACCTAATTACCAAGCGGTATTATTATTGAAAAATCAAATTTGGCCTTTCATCAGAAAAAAATTACCCCAAACAGAACTTCATATTTACGGGGCGTATTCGTCTCAAAAAGTAGAGCAATTGAATAATGAGAAGGAGGGTTTTATTATTAAAGGGTATGTTGATGATTTACCATCTGTCATGCAAACTTATAGGGTGTGTTTGGCGTATTTACCATTTGGAGCTGGCCTCAAAGGCAAATTGATTGATGCCATGATTAACGGAGTGCCATGTGCTATGAATGATATAGCAGCCGAAGGGATGTTTGGTGATTTAGAACCTAATGGGAATATAGAAAATGATCCTTTCATTTTTTCAGAGCAAGCCATCAGTTTATATGAAATAGAAGAAATTTGGGAGTCGAACCAACAAAAAGGATTTGATATTTTGAGAAAGAGATTTCAAAAAGATGCTCATGAAAAGGAATTATTGAATCACTTGAATAAATTGGAACAAGCCTTAGACTCGCATCGTCAGAAGAATTTCCTTGGAGCTTTATTGCAACACCATACTTTACAAAGTTCAAAATATATGGGTAAGTGGATTGAAGAGAAAAACAAAATAACTAAAGAAAATAGCTGATTTTATGGTTGGTCGATTTTTAACAATACTATTGATTCTATTTTTTGGGACCGTAAATGCACAAATGACCTTTGAGCTTGATTATCTTTTGGAGTATGAAAGTTTTGAAATAGTAAAAGAAGAAACTAAGCTAAAAGAAAGCTTTTTTATTGCAACAAATTCTAAGAATAATAACTATTACTTGGAAGTAAAGAATCTTGACACCTTGAAATTTAAACTGAATTTTATGGCTCATGATAGTATGAGATTTAATTTTGTTCTCAGAAAAAATGACTTCTTTAATTCAGATTCAATTGAAATTGTCTTACCAGACAAAGCAAAGTTTTCAAATACAGTTAAGTTCAGAATTCAAAATCATGATTTTATTAATTTGAGGGATACTATCATTCAAGAATCACCATGTAAACAGTATATTTTTAAAAACATAGATCCTAAAAAAGCAAAGAAAGCAAAGAGCTATACGTATAAGTTTATTATAGAACAGGGTACTGAATTTCATCTTCCTGTTTTGGTCCACCCTACAGCCTATGAAGACTGGAAAGTAAATCGTAATATTCCAAATGGTATTTTTAGAGAAAAATTATTTTATGATTATTACGGAATACTGGATACAAAATATAAACTGAAAAAAATACACAAAATTAAGAAGCTCATTTATGTTCTGGACCAAACGATTTTAGATGATTAGAAGTAGGCCAGTAAAAGTTTTAAAGTAGTTGAGATTTAATTAGTAATATATCCTCATATTACTCAACTTATCAGTAAATTTGTGTTTACAAATTCTCCAAAAGAACGTCTTGAATATTATTAAACATATTTTTTTTGCGGTAATTTTTGTCAATTTTTCTTTTTGGGCTCAAAATGTACCTCCGGTATTAGAAGCTAGTGGAAATATAGTTTACTGCCCTTCAGAGTCCGTAAACATAGTTGACAGTTTTAGTATAATAGATCCTGATGACAGCGAAATTGAAGCGTTGTATATTCAGATTTCAACGAATTATGCTTCTGGTCAAGATGTCCTATCCTTAGAAGGAAGTCATCCAAACATTGTAAGCTCATGGGATGTTGTTCAGGGTAAATTAACGCTCACAGGAGTGGGTGGTCAGGAAGTTGCTATTTCTGAAATGATTGCCGCTGTTTTTGATGTTCATTTTGAAACAACAAATATTACAGTTGCTACGACACGAACTTTTTCATTTACTCTAGGGAATGCCAATTATTTACCATCTACAGGGCACTATTATCAATTTATTTCAGCGCCTGGAATTTCTTGGTCACAGGCTAAAATTGAGGCAGAAAATAGTACTTATTATGGTCTTCAGGGGTATTTGGTAACTATTATGGCTGAGGATGAGGCTCAGTTGTCGGGTGAGCAGTCGGCAGGGAATGGATGGATAGGAGGAACCGATGAGGAATCTGAAGGTGTGTGGAAATGGGTGACTGGTCCCGAGGCAGGAACTATTTTTTGGAATGGTGGGCCTAATGGTTCTACACCTAATTATGCCAATTGGAATACTGGAGAGCCCAATGATTTAGAAGGAGAAGACTATGCTCACGTTACGGCCCCAGGTATTGGTATACCAGGTTCATGGAATGATTTGGCTGTAGGTGGTGGTGGCGGTGATTATGTTTCTCAAGGATATATTGTTGAATATGGCGGTATGCCTGGAGACCCCGATTTAGATCTTTCAGCTAGTACCGAGCTTTCAACACCCTATATCATTAGCACTGAAAGTAGCGATGGTTGTGGCCAATCAAGTGTTGTTTTATCGGCTGAAGCTTCGGAAGGTGATGTTTTGTGGTTTGATGAAAATGATAATTTAATTGGATCGGGTGAAACTTTTAATACTCCTGTTTTAAATCAAACTACCACATTTTATGCCATGGCTTCATATGACGGTTGTATGGATGGTGAAAAAGAACCCGTGACAGCAACTATTTACCCTTTCCCTGTTATCACTTCGCCGATAACGTTTAAAAACTGTGATGAAGACTCTAGTCCTGATGGGTTTACAGATTTTAATTTGGAAGAAACTGTAGGTCAAGTTACTGATGGTCAATCGGGTATTTCTGCAAGCTTTTTCTTGACGTATAGTAATGCAGAGAATTCTGAAAATGAAATAGCTCCCTATCCTTTTAATAATACAACAGCAAGTCAGGTCTTTATTCGCGTGGAAAATGCCAATGGTTGTTTTGATATAGCTACAGTCAATTTGGAAGTTTCAACGACTGCCTTTCCTTCAGGTTTTTCTGTGGAAATAGAACAATGTGATGCTGAAGGTGGAGATGGCTTTGAAGCGTTTGATTTGACATCGGTTTCGCAGCAGTTTTTAGATCAATTTCCAACCGGACAAAATTTAAGTGTCCATTATTATGAGACTGCTCAAGATGCCCATTTAGAATTGAATGAGATACTTGATAGTTCTAATTATACCAATATTGAGCCTTTTTATCAAGAGCTTTACGTGAGGGTAGAAAGCGAGGATAATGGAGACTGTTTTGGTGTTAGTCCTAATTTAATTTTAAGAGTTAGACCGCAACCCCAATTTGAAGTTGATACTGAAGTGATACTTTGCGATTATGAAGAATCAGTTACATTAAATATTCAAAACCCACAGGGGAACTATATGTATGTTTGGATGGACCAGTCTGGAAATATACTTTCAGATCAACCCAACTTAACCGTCAATAACTCGGGAGCCTTCACGGTAATGGCAACTTCCTTTTCAGGATGTGAATCACTACCCCAAGTTGTTAATGTAATAGAATCTTCAGCGGCTACTATTACTAGTTCCGATTTATTAATTACTGACCAAACGACGAATAACAGTTTGACTATTAACACTAATAATTTAGGTTCTGGTAGTTATCAATATTCTATTTCTGGAGAAAATGGACCTTTCCAAAACGAACCATTTTTTGGTGACTTAAGTTATGGTGATTATACACTTTGGGTTAGGGACATCAATGGTTGTGGTGTCACATCTATTGATTTTTCGGTTATTGGTTTTCCTAAGTTCATGACACCGAATGGAGATGGTGATAATGATTTTTGGAATGTTCAGGGATTGTCGTCACAATATGCCTCAAATTCTGAGGTGCAGATTTTTGATAGATATGGCAAGCTTATCAAGTCGTTCCTTGTTTTTTCTCAAGGTTGGGATGGAACTTTAGACAGTGAGTTACTTCCTCAAACTGATTATTGGTACCGAGTTAAATTGGTTAAAAAATCTGGGGAAGAACGAACCTATTTGGGGCATTTTAGTTTAGTTAGATAAAGTAAAATAGACTCTATTTATTTGCGATTATGTCTAAGTAGAGAGAGATTCCATTTGCAAATTAATCTTCATACAATTGGCCGCGATGAGGTTTCAAGCTTTGTCGGAGATGAGGTACTAAGTCTTCGGTGACAATCATAAAAGCCATGGTGTGATTGTCATGAATATTTTGCACGTCTATGGCAATCACTTCTAAATTATTGTTCTGTGCAAACTCGTTTAAATGAATCACGTGGTGTTGCGCTGTTTTTTCTGAATGTGGACCTCTAAAATCCCAAATCATTTTAATTTTTCTCATTTGAAACTGAGATGTTTTTTTCTGCAAAATTTTTAAAATCTAACATATATTTTTTGGTTTGTTTCTTAAATGCTCCTGGCATAATTAGGGTCATTAATCTAAGAGCAAATCCTGTAGGAATAAATTCATTTTTTGATACCCATTTAGTTTGATTGGCACCTGTAGATTCAAAATAGTTTTTTTGAATATTACTCATCCCGTTGGTATCATAAGATGAATACATGGAATGTGGCAGGTTATTTTCAATGATTGTTTCTGTGAGTTCCATTTTCCTTCGCCCAAAATCATAAATCAAAATCATTTTTGATCCAACCTCACCAGGAATTCCTGAAATGTGGTCATAGCTAACCAAGCCTCTTTGCCAATGTTTCAAATTGTGGGGGTCATTGAATTTTTTGATAAATTCATTCAGAGGCAACTCCACATAAATTTCGGTAGTGTATTTCATAACTACTTTTTAATCTTTTCCGAAGATATAAAATTTCATTTATAGTTTTGTTTTGCCAAAGGGGTTCAGGGTCCTGTAGTTAAATATTTTTGTGTTCAAAATGATTTGAGTTCCATACCAAACGCTTATTTCAAACGTTTGTTAAGCAACTTGCATTCTAGCTTAATATTGCTACTTTTGCATCTACATTTTTAAAACTTCCTTTTATCAGATGATGAAGTATTTTTTATCTTTTTTGATGATGATGGTTTCTTTAGTAAATCATGCTCAAAGTACCAACGATCATATTTTGTTTACTGTTGATGGACAACCCGTTTATACTTCTGAATTTGAAAGGGTTTTCAAAAAGAATTTAGATCTAGTAAAGGATGAATCACAAAAGGATATAGATGAGTATTTAAAGCTCTTCATCAATTACAAATTAAAATTAAGAGAAGCCAAGGCGTTAGGGCTTGATGAAAAGGAGTCCTATAAAAAGGAGTTGGAAAGTTATAAAAACCAATTGGCATCGGGATACTTGACTGATAATAAGGTGACCAATGAATTGGTGGAAGAAGCTTATGATAGAACCCAGTATGAAATAGAAGCTAGGCATGTTTTGATTCGTTTAGATGGAAATGCATCACCTACTGATACTTTAAAGGTATATGAAAAGCTTTTAAACATAAAAGACCGCATAAAGAATGAAGGATTTGAGAAAATTCAAAAGGAACTTCATGATGGTAGAACGATTTTTGCTGAAGATTTAGGTTATTTCTCGGCGTTTAAAATGGTATACAATTTTGAAACGGCGGCTTATAATACTACGGTAGGAGAAATTTCCCAACCTTTCAAAACAAGATTTGGTTATCATATTGTAGAGGTTCTTAATAAAAGAAAGGCGAGAGGATCTAGACAAGTTGGGCATATTATGATTTTATCCAATCAAAAGGAAGAAGCTCAAGGTACTCCAGAGGAGCGTATTAATGATATTTATCAAAAAATCCAGCAGGGTGAAGAGTTTGAAACTTTAGCTAAACAATTCTCAGACGATAAAAGTTCGGCTAATAATGGAGGTAAATTAGCGCCTTTTCAAAGTGGTGAATTGAGTTCTCCAGAGTTTGAGGAACAAGCTTTTTCTCTTACTGAAATAGGGCAAATTTCAAAACCATTTAAAAGCCAATTTGGATGGCACATTGTCAAGTTATATGAGATTCATCCAGTAGAAACTTTTGACGTCATGAGGCCCGAATTGGAAGCAAAAGTAAAAAAAGATTCGCGGTCACAGTTAATCAATGAAAAGGTAATTGAAAATCTTAAAAAGCAATATGGAGTTATTGATCCTAGCTTGGATGAATTTAGCGGTATGATTAATGATGAGTTTTATAAAGGAAGATGGACATTGCCAGGTGATTTTGATGCTTCAAAGCCTTTTGTGAAAATTGGTAAAGAACAATTGACCTATGGTGATTTTGGATCTTACTTGATAGGAGTTCAAAAAAGAAGAGTACCAAAAATGGAAGCTTCCAAATTGGTCGAAATGAGTTATGATCAATTTATCTCACAAGAATTGATGACCTATAAAAAGGAACATTTGGATGAAGAAAATCAAGAATACGCCAATATTGTTTCAGAATATCGAGATGGTTTATTGCTTTTTGACTTAATGGAATCCTACATTTGGAATGTTTCAAAGTCCGACACAACAGAATTGAAAAATTATTTTGATTTAAACAAATCAAAATATATGTGGGAAGAAAGAGTGGATGCTGTGGTTGCCTCCTCAGCGGATAAAAGCACTATCAAAGAAGTGTCCAAGCTTTTAAAAAATGGTAAATCTCCTTCAGAAATTAAGGAAACTTTAAATAAAGATGGGCAAGTGAATGTTATCTTTACAAGTGGAATTATGGAAAAGAACCATCAATCCTTACCCGTCGATTTTAAATTTGAAACCGGGGTGTCTAAAATATACAGTTTTAATGATAGCTATATAGTGGCTTTAATTAAAGAAGTTATGCCAAAGGCTTCTAAAAGCTATAAAGAAGCTAAAGGGGCGGTGATTAGTGATTTCCAATCATATAAAGAGGAAATGTGGATCAAGGAACTGGAACAGAAATATAAAGTAGTTATAAATCAGGAGGCCTTAGATCAAGTAAAAAAAGAATTAAAGGGATAATTGAAATACAAGGTTTTCATATTAATAACGGGATTCGTTTTTCTTACTTCATGTAATTTTTTTAAGGAAGTAGATGACAGAACTCCTATTGCAAGAGTTGAAGAGTCCTTTCTTTATTTAGAGGATTTAAAACCTTTGGTTAAAGAGGGCATGTCTGCAGAAGACAGCACTGTTATTGTCAACAACTTCATTAATAATTGGGCAACAGAACAGTTATTAGTAAATGGAGCCAAAAGGAACTTGAAACAAGTTGACCAAGAGAACTTTGATAAATTAGCTCAGGATTACAAAAATGATTTGTATTCTAAAGCTTATTTAGAAGCTTTGGTAAGAAAAAATATAGACACCTCAGTCACTTCCCGAGAATTGGAATCCTACTATGAGGAAAACAAGGAGATTTTCAAATTAAAAGAAGATCTCGTTAAGCTTCGATATGTTCATTTAAATGAAAATAGAACTGATTTAAAAGATATTGAAAGGAAGTTTAAGGAATTTAATGAAGATGATAAGCGATATTTAGATTCTATTTCCATCCAATTTAAATCCTATTCCTTAAAAGATTCGGTTTGGGTAAAGGTAGAACAGGTGATTGAGAAAATTCCAGTAATCACATCTGAAAACCGCAATGAATTGTTAAAAAAATCTAATTTTTTACACCTTAAAGATTCAATAGATTTATATTTGATTTTCATTAATGATGTTCAACTTAGAAACAGTATAGCTCCTATTGAATATGTTAAACCAACTATCGATAAGATTGTTATAAACAAAAGAAAATTAGAACTTATTAAAGAGCTTAAAAAGGATATTTCACAGGATGCTATTAAAAACAATAAATTTGAAGTCTATAACTAAAATTAGCAAATACTTACTTATAGCAATGTTATTTATTTCCCACATTGCAAAATCACAAGAGATTATTGAAGATGAAGTAAAAGAAGAGCCTAAAATTGATTCTGTAAAAACCAGTTTTCAGGCTAAAAAAGTGGATGGTGTTGCTGCCGTAGTGGGAGATTACATTATTTTGGATTCGGATATTGACAGAACCATTGAGCAACTTAAAGTTCAAGGAGCTTCTTTGGAAGGTGTTTCAAGATGCCAACTTTTTGGAAAATTATTGGAAGATAAACTTTATGCTCACCATGCTATTCAGGATAGTATAGTGGTATCTGATGCAGAAATCCGGGCTAACGTAGATTATCAATTGGATCAATTTTTGGCTCAGTCAGGTAAGACAATGGATGAAATTGTTAAGCTTTACAACAAAGAAGACGAAAGAAGCTTGCGTGACGAAATGTTTGAAATAAACAAAAGCAATAAGTTGGCAAGCGAGATGCAGCAAAAGGTAATTGCAGAGGTGGATATTACTCCTGAGGAAGTAAGGGAATTTTTTAATAAAATCCCAAAGGAAGAAAGACCTTCATTTGGAACAGAATTGAAAGTGTCTCAAATTGTTATTGAACCAAAGGTTTCTGAGGAAAACAAACAAAAGGTGATAGATCGTTTGAATGAATTTAGAGCAGATGTTTTAGAACATGGCGCTAGTTTCAGATCAAAAGTGGTTTTATATACCGATGATAAAGCTTCAGTTCCTACTGGAGGGAAATATACACTAAATCGTAACAAACCAAGATTTGTAAAGGAGTTTAGAGATGTTGCCTTTTCATTAGAGGAAGGTGAAATTTCCGATCCTTTTGAAACGGAGTTTGGTTTTCATATCATTTTGTTGGAGAAAATTAGAGGGCAAGAATATGATGTGAGACATATTCTTTTAATTCCTGAAGCCTCTCAGGATGCTATCACCGAAGCAAAAGAGAAAATAGAAAAAATTAGAAAGGATGTTGTAAATCATGACATCTCTTTTGAAGAAGCTGCTAGATTATATAGTGATGAAACTGAAACCAGGAGTGAGGGAGGATATCTAATTAATCCAGCCACCCAAGATTATAACTTTGAACTAACCAAAATGGATCCTGAATTATATGGGCAAATTCAAAGTTTAAAAGAAGGTGAGGTGAGTTTGGTGTTGACGGAGCAAGGTAGAACAGGAAATATCAAGTACAAAATTATGCGTGTGTCAGACCGTGTTGAAGACCACGAAGCAGATTTCGCCAAAGATTACTTAAAAATAAAAGAGTTAGCTTTAAGCGAGAAAAAATTAAAGGCCATTGAAAAATGGCAAGATGAAAAAATCATAGATACGTACATCAAAGTCAACGGTGATTACAGAGATTGTGATTTTTCAAGTAATTGGTTAAAAAAATAATACATGTCAGACGTAGCCAAGGTAGAGCAACTTGTAAATAAATATAAAACTTTAAGATCTGAAATCGCTAAAGTGATTGTGGGTCAAGAAGAAGTAGTCAATCAAATATTAATTTCTATTTTTTCAGGAGGACACGCTCTTTTGATAGGAGTTCCTGGATTGGCAAAGACCTTAATGGTCAATACGATTGCTCAAGCACTTGGTTTGGATTTTAAACGAATTCAATTTACTCCAGACTTGATGCCTAGTGATATTCTAGGAAGTGAAATTTTGGATGAAGACCGTCATTTTAAATTTATTAAAGGTCCCATCTTTGCCAATATTATTCTAGCAGACGAGATTAACAGAACACCACCTAAGACTCAAGCTGCTTTGCTTGAGGCAATGCAAGAAAGGGCAGTCACGGTTGCGGGACATCATTATAAGTTAAGTTTACCTTATTTCGTTCTGGCAACACAAAACCCCATTGAGCAGGAGGGAACTTATCCACTACCAGAAGCTCAATTGGACAGGTTCATGTTTGCTATTAATTTAGATTATCCGAGCTTTCAAGAAGAAGTTGAAGTGGTTAAGGCTACAACTTCAGATAAAAAGGCTAGTGTAAATCCCTTGTTTACTGCTGAAGAAATTATTGATATTCAACATTTAATAAGACGTATTCCTGTAGCTGACAATGTTATAGAATATGCGGTTAAAATGGTGGGTAAAACGAGGCCTAATGCACCAACAGCAGCTGAAATGATTAAAGATTATGCAGATTGGGGGGCTGGTCCTAGAGCATCTCAAAACTTAATTTTAGCAGCCAAAACACATGCTGCCATTCATGGTAAGTTTTCTCCAGATATAGAAAATGTGCAGGCTGTTGCATATAGTATTTTGAGGCATCGTATTATCAAAAACTATAAAGCAGAGGCCGAAGGTATTTCTGAAGAACAAATTATCAAGAGTTTGTTTTAGTATCATTAAACTTCAGTGATTGATGAGTATAGGTACTAAGCATAGAGTTTTTGGCTTAGATGCCATACGTGCCTTAGCTATAGTATTAGTATTATTTTCGCATTCATCTTTATTATTATTTCCTAATCAAGATAACCTTTTCTTAAACCTCATTCGATTTTTCGGAGCGATAGGAGTGGATTTATTTTTTGTTTTAAGTGGCTTTTTAATTGGGGGAATCCTCTTAAAGCAATTGAACGCCAAGAAAGTGATGTTTAAAGATTTTGGTTATTTTTGGATAAGACGCTGGTTCAGGACATTACCCAACTATTACTTCATTTTAATAATAAATATATTTTTGGGATACCATTTTGGTGAAGATATTTTTGATAGGTTAGGATATTATTTTTTGTTTTTACAAAACTTTTCAAGCAAGCAAAATGAATTTTTTACAGAATCATGGAGCTTGTCAATTGAGGAATTTGCTTATATAATAGGGCCATTACTTTTATATGTAGGTGTTTAAATATTTAAAAGAGTGCCAAAACATTTGTTATTTCTTTTCATTACTGTTTTTGTTATTTTGGGAGTAGGGATTTGCAGATATTATTTTCATCATAATAATGTTGTATCGTCAGATAAGGAATGGAGTAGAGTTTTACGCAAGGTGGTTGTATATAGAATTGACGCTATCTATTACGGTTTTTTAGCGATTTATATTGCTTCATATTTTAAAAGAAAGTGGCAAGAATTTAGAATTTACAGTCTTGGTTTTGGAATGTTGTTGTTTTTCGGAATGCACATCATTATATTTTATAAAATGTTAAGTCCAGAAAACACTCCATTCTTCTTTAATGTGTTTTACTTGCCTTTGGTATCTATAAGTTTATTGTTATTCTTTCCTTTTATGTTGGAAATTAAAGGTAAGGGTTATTTGAAAAAAATGATTACTAACCTAAGCGTTTTATCATATTCTATTTATTTGATGAATTACTCCATAGTTATGTTGACTATTCAGCGCTTTATTGATTTAAGGAATTCATCTGGTTTACAGAAGATGGAGGTTTTGTTTCTTTATTGGTTTTTATCCATTTATCTTAGCTATTTGTTATATAAATTTTTTGAAAAGCCCTTTATGGATCTAAGGGATAAAATTTATTTCAAGAAGTTTTTTAATCAATTTTCAAATTGACATAATCCTCTCGTTTTTTTAAATTTACTTAAACGTTTTCGTTGATTTTTTAAATTATCAATTTTATTGATAGAACTATGTGTTTTATATCATCTTCGAAGTTAAAAAAATGTTTTTTAATTCCTATTTTTGCCTGACTCAAAAACTAAATTAAAGGCTTTTTCCTAAGATTTATTAGAATCTGTAATCGTTTAACGCATTCAACATCTTTTATGTCTTAAAAAGCCAATAAATTATAATTTCTTTAAATATGAATACATACAGCGATTACATCAAGGAAATTGAACAGCGTAAGGTCCAAGGACTTCACCCAAAACCAATTGATGGAGCCGATTTGTTAAGTGAGATTATTGATCAAATAAAAGATGTCAATAATCCAAACAGAGAAGATTCTCTAAACTTTTTTATTTATAATACGTTACCAGGTACGACAAGTGCAGCCGGTGTTAAGGCTAAATTTTTAAAGGAAATTATCCTAGGTGAATCGATTGTAGCAGAAATTACTCCTGCTTTTGCCTTCGAACAATTATCACACATGAAAGGTGGGCCTTCAATCGAGGTTCTTTTGGATTTGGCATTAGGAGAAGATGAAACGATTGCAGAAGAAGCGGCTAAGGTGCTTAAAACACAAGTTTTCCTTTACGAAGCTGATACAGCTCGTCTAGAAGAAGCTTTTAAAGCAGGTAACACAATTGCCAAAGATATATTAGAGAGCTATTCTCAAGCTGAGTTTTTCACAAAGCTTCCTGAAGTCGCTGAAGAAATCAAAGTTGTGACTTTTATCGCGGGTGTAGGAGATATTTCAACAGACCTGTTATCTCCAGGAGCTGATGCCCATTCTAGATCAGATCGTGAGTTACACGGTCAATCCATTTTTGAGCACAACAAAGACATGCAAAAAGCGCTTTTAGATCTTAAAGCGCAACATCCAGATAAACGTGTCATGCTGATTGCAGAAAAAGGAACCATGGGTGTGGGATCTTCAAGGATGTCTGGAGTAAATAATGTGGCATTATGGACCGGTATTGAATCTAGTCCTTATGTGCCTTTTATCAATATTGCTCCGGTAATTGCTGGTACAAATGGGATTTCACCTATATTCTTGACTACTGTTGGTGTAACAGGAGGTATAGGAATCGACCTTAAAAACTGGGTGAAACAAAAAGATGCTGAAGGAAATACGGTTGTTGACGACAATGGTGATCCAGTTTTAGAGCAAACCTATTCGGTCGAAACAGGAACAGTTCTTACTATTAATACCAAAGAGAAAAAATTATACAACGGAGATCAGGAATTAATTGATATTTCTGCTTCTTTGACTCCACAAAAAGTTGAGTTTATCAAAGCTGGTGGATCCTATGCTGTGGTCTTTGGAAAGAAATTACAAACATTTGCAGCTAAGGTTTTAGGTGTTGAAGTACCTCAAGTGTATGCACCTTCAAAAGAAATTTCTGTTGAAGGACAAGGTTTAACAGCTGTAGAGAAAATCTTTAATAAAAATGCGGTTGGAACTACACCAGGTAAAACATTACACGCTGGTTCTGATGTTCGTGTGGAAGTGAACATTGTAGGTTCTCAGGATACCACAGGATTGATGACTTCTCAGGAATTAGAAGCAATGGCCGCAACCACCATTTCTCCAATTGTTGATGGAGCTTACCAGTCAGGGTGTCACACAGCCTCTGTTTGGGATGATAAATCCAAAGCAAACATTCCTAAGTTGATGAAGTTCATGAATGACTTCGGATTAATTACTGGGCGTGATCCTAAAGGACACTACCATGCCATGACCGATGTGATTCATAAAGTACTAAACGATATTACAGTAAGTGATTGGGATATTATCATTGGTGGAGATTCTCATACTCGTATGTCTAAGGGAGTTGCATTTGGTGCCGATTCCGGTACGGTTGCATTAGCTTTAGCTACAGGAGAGGCTACCATGCCAATTCCGCAATCTGTAAAGGTGACCTTTAAAGGAAACATGAGAAGCTTTATGGATTTTCGCGATGTGGTACATGCTACGCAACAACAAATGTTGAAACAATTTGATGGTGAAAATGTATTCCAAGGTCGTGTTATTGAAGTACACATTGGAACGTTGACATCAGATCAAGCCTTCACATTTACCGACTGGACTGCAGAAATGAAGGCGAAAGCCTCTATCTGTATTTCAGAGGATGAAACCTTGATTGAATCTTTAGAAATTGCTAGAGATCGTATCCAAATCATGATTGAAAAAGGTATGGATAATGAAGGTCAAGTGCTTCAAGGTTTAGTTGACAAAGCAAATACAAGAATTCAAGAAGTTAAAACAGGAATCAAACCAGCTTTAAGACCCGATGCCAATGCGAATTATTATGCAGAGGTTGTTATTGACTTAGATGAAATTGCTGAACCAATGATTGCTGACCCAGATGTTAATAATGAGGATGTTTCTAAGCGTTATACACATGATACCATTCGTCCGTTGTCTTATTACGGCGGAACTAAAAAAGTCGATTTAGGATTCGTAGGATCTTGTATGGTTCACAAAGGAGATATGAAGATTTTAGCACAAATGCTAAAAAACATCGAAGCGCAACAAGGTAAAGTAGAATTCCAAGCGCCTTTAGTAGTAGCACCTCCAACCTATAATATTGTTGATGAGTTAAAAGCTGAAGGAGATTGGGAAGTATTACAAAAATACTCTGGATTTGAGTTTGATGATAATGCTCCAAAAGGTTTGGCTCGTACCAAGTATGAAAACATGCTTTACTTAGAGCGTCCTGGATGTAACTTGTGTATGGGTAACCAAGAGAAGGCGGAGCCGGGAGATACGGTTATGGCGACATCAACACGTTTGTTCCAAGGAAGAGTTGTTAAAGATTCTGGTGAGAAAAAGGGTGAATCATTGTTGTCTTCAACGCCTGTGGTTGTATTGTCTACTATTTTGGGTAGAACGCCAACCATGGAAGAGTATGAAAAAGCTGTGGATGGCATAGTTTTAACCAAGTTTAAGCCATCTCAAAAGAAATTGGTTTTAGCATAACTTATTTCAATTACCATATTTAAAGCCTGAGTTTGTACTCAGGCTTTTTTTGTGACTCATTTTAGGCTTTTTTTAAGAAAACCCAGTTCATTAATGTTTTACAATGCCTCACTTATTTTGTATCTTGTGGAAACTTAAAAATGAACTAAATTTTCAACCTTTAAACAAGATTTATGGCTTTTGATATTGATATGATCAAAAAGGTTTATGAAAACTTTCCAAAGCGTGTGGATAAAGCACGTGAGGTAGTGGGTAAACCGTTAACACTTTCCGAAAAGATTTTATATGCCCACCTTTGGGATGGGGAACCAAATACTGCTTTTAAAAGAGGTAAGGACTACGTTGATTTTGCGCCTGACAGGATTGCTTGTCAAGATGCAACAGCACAAATGGCCTTATTGCAATTTATGCAAGCAGGAAAAGACAAAGTTGCAGTTCCAACTACGGTTCACTGTGACCACTTGATCCAAGCGAAGCAAGGGGCAGCGGTAGATTTGAAGCGTGCTAATGAAACAAGTAGCGAAGTGTTTGATTTTCTGGCTTCGGTATCGAATAAGTACGGAATTGGGTTTTGGAAGCCAGGAGCAGGAATTATCCATCAGGTTGTATTAGAAAATTACGCTTTTCCAGGAGGAATGATGATTGGAACAGATTCACATACTGTAAATGCTGGAGGATTAGGAATGGTCGCAATTGGTGTTGGTGGGGCAGATGCTGTAGATGTGATGGCTGGAATGGCTTGGGAGCTTAAGTTCCCAAAGCTTATTGGAGTGAAGTTGACTGGAAATATTTCAGGATGGACAGCACCAAAGGATGTCATTTTAAAAGTGGCAGAAATCCTTACAGTTAAAGGTGGTACTGGAGCTATAGTGGAATATTTTGGTCCAGGAGCAAAAAATCTTTCTTGTACAGGTAAAGGAACCATTTGTAATATGGGTGCTGAAATAGGTGCAACTACTTCTACTTTTGGGTATGATGAATCCATGGAGCGTTATTTACGCGCCACAGACCGTTCTGATGTTGCTGATGAAGCCAATAAAATAAAGGAATATTTAACTGCTGATGATGAAGTTTATGAAAATCCAGAGCAGTACTTCGATCAATTGATTGAAATAGACTTGTCAACATTAATGCCTCATCTTAATGGTCCTTTTACTCCAGATTTAGCTACGGAAGTTGGTACGATGACCGAAAAGGCAAAATCTAATGATTGGCCACTGGCAGTAGAGTGGGGATTAATAGGATCCTGTACAAATTCTTCTTACGAAGACTTATCCAGAGCATCTTCGATTGCGCAACAGGCCTTGGATAAAAAATTGAAAACAAAAGCTGAATTCGGAATTAATCCAGGTTCAGAACAAGTAAGATATACTACCGAGCGAGATGGCATTCTTGATATATTTGAGAAATTAGATGCTACGATATTTACCAATGCTTGTGGACCTTGTATTGGTCAATGGGCTCGTTACGAAGACCCTAAAAATGCTCCTAAAAATAGTATAGTCCATTCTTTTAATAGAAACTTTGCAAAAAGAGCAGATGGGAATCCAAACACCCATGCTTTTGTTGCCTCACCAGAAATGACGGCGGCTATCGCTATTGCAGGTCGTTTGGATTTTAATCCAATGACTGATAAATTAATTAATGAAGATGGGGAAGAGGTTATGTTGGATGAACCCACTGGATGGGAATTGCCTCCAAAAGGTTTTGAGGTTAAGGAAAATGGCTATGTAGACCCCGTTGCCGATGGAAGTGATGTGGAAGTCATCGTTGCTCCAGATTCTGAAAGATTGGAATTGTTAACGCCGTTTGAACCTATTGGAGACGAAATTAAAGGGGCTAAACTTTTGATTAAGGCATTTGGAAAATGTACTACTGACCATATATCAATGGCTGGCCCATGGTTGCGTTTTAGAGGTCATTTGGATAACATTTCAAACAACTGTTTAATTGGAGCTGTTAATGCTTACAACAAGCAAACTAACATGGTCAAAAATCAATTGACAGGAGAATTTGGAGGTGTTCCAGATACACAAAGAGATTACAAAGCCAAGGGAATAAAAACGATAGTAGTTGGAGACCATAATTACGGTGAAGGATCTTCTCGTGAACATGCAGCTATGGAACCGAGACATCTAGGTGTAGCCGCAGTATTAGTGAAATCTTTTGCTCGTATTCATGAGACTAATTTGAAAAAACAAGGTATGTTGGCTTTAACCTTTGATAATGAAGCTGATTATGATTTAATTCTAGAGGATGATACCTTCAATTTTTTGGATTTGAATGAATTTGCACCTGACAAACCATTAAATATAGAAGTGGTTCACGCTGATGGTAGTAAAGATGTTATTAAAACAAATCATTCTTATAATGATGCGCAAATTGCATGGTATAAAGCAGGATCAGCATTGAATTTGATAGCGAAACAAAACGCTTAACCTTTTTTAAAAAAAGATAAAAACTCCTGATAGCCTCAGGAGTTTTTTATTTTATGAGTAAGCTTTTATTATAGAATTCGACAGAATTTTAAACTAACATTTTAACTCATGAATTCGATTTGGTGCTTCGAAGATGTCAATCTTTTCAAATTGTTATGCCCTCATAAATACAAAAACTTCAAAAAGGACCATCAAATGAATCATTATAACAAAAGGGATTTTATTTATTTCGAGGAAGATCATTCCAACAAAGTATATCTCATCGAAAAAGGAAAAGTGAAAATTGGTTACTATACTGAGGATGGCCAAGAAATAACCAAAGCTATTTTAAGCACGGGGGAGTTATTTGGAGAGAAAGCCATTTTGGGTGAAGATAAAAGGAATGAATTTGCCCAGTCCATTGAAAATGACACAACGCTTTGCCCAGTGGGTGTAGATACCATGTATGGATTGATGAGGGATAATAAAACCTTTAGTTTTAGGGTGTATAAATTAATTGGCCTTCGGTTTAAAAAGGTAGAACGCAGACTGCAATTGTTATTGTTTAAAGATGCTAGAACCAGATTACTGGAGTTTTTGGAAGAGTTGTGTGATGAATTTGGTTATGATTGTAAGGGAACTGGAAATCGAATTATTAAGCATCCTTACACCCAAAAAGATATGGCTTCATTAATTGGAATTTCAAGGCCAACTCTCAATATTCTAATGAATGAATTAAAAGAGGAACATCTTATCGATTTTAATAGGAAGGAAATAAGAATGTATAAAAAAATCACGAGTGTTAGATAGCTAACATTTTTTTTCTTTTTCATTGAATAGCTTTGATTAATTATTAAAAAAATCTAGTTATCATGAGAAAGAGAATATTTTTTTAGCACTATTGTTTGTTTCATTTTTAGCGTGTAACAACGATGATGACAACATGAGCGTGGTGCCTTCAGTTGAAACACCTTTAGATCCTGCTACAGCTCCTAGAGTAAGTATTGATAGGTTTAGTATGGATGCAGGAACTTTAATGGTTAGGACTGCCAGTAATGGTCTTCCAGAGGCTAATGAGCCCATTAATTTTGACATGGGCGAACCTTTTTTAACCCAAGGATTGGCACCAAATGGAAACTTGGTAAGGTATTATAATTTTGATGTACAAAGTACTGTTTCAGCACCCATTTATTTGTTTTTTGATTCCGAAGGAAATCCAGTAGAAGGTCAGATTAATATAATTGATGTAGTACCAGGTGATCCAGGATATAATGACTTTTGGCAAGTAAATAGGGTGACCGTTTCAGATTCTTATGTGGCCAATACCATTACCAATGAGGCAGACCTATTGGCTTCAGATTTTAATATTGAAATGACTTCAATCATTGTTAATTGTCCCGTGGTTCCAGAGGGATCGACTGCTACTATGCGGGTTAATAGCGAGGATGACTCCCTTCATATGGGATGGTATAAAGACCAAGTTGTTTTTTACTTTTCATTTTTTGAAAAATTATTGGATGGAGGAACGTCTAATATGGTTCCTTTGTCGCCTATTTTTGTCAGCTTTAATATTAATCCAGATCCTAATAATTCAGAAAGCGGTCCTGCCTCAGGATTCTTGACAGAAATGGGGACAAGCCAAACTCACAATGTGATTGCCTCTGTACCGCAAGACGATTTTTATTCACCACTATGGAGTGTCAATGTTTATGATAACGCCGATTTTGAAAATGTAGGTGATCTAGCTTCAGCAGGAATGGCTACTATTTTGGCTACCGGTGTGGCTACCGTGAATTGTCCTGTTGTTTTCATGGAATAAAACTCCAAAAAATGGGTTTTTGTTAGTTGAAAAGCATATTTTCATAGAATGGAAATATGCTTTTTTTGATTGCCATGAACAAAAAGAAATCAGGAAATATTTTATTCTGGGTATTTTTAGTGTTACTGATAATCCCTCAGTCCCGAAAAACAATTCAAATAGGTTTAAATAAGGCGTTGGGTATTTTTTCTCCAAGCCAGATTAATGAAAAGGACCAAGTTATAATCAATGATTTTAATTGGAAGTTAATCGATGAAAACGGAGTAACGGTTAATTTGGAAGCTTTAAAGGGAAAAGTGATAATCATGAACTTTTGGGCTACTTGGTGTCCGCCTTGTATAGCCGAAATGCCAGATTTGCAAGAGTTGTTTGATACTTTTGATACCGAAAAAGAAATCAGCTTTTTATTTGTGACTTCTGATCCGTTTACGAAAACTACAGCATTCAAGGAAAAAGAGGGGTTTACTTTCCCAGTTTTTAGGCCATTGGAAACTTATCCAAAGGAATTAGAGCATACAACCATTCCTCAAACTTTTATAATTGATAAATCGGGTAAAATTGTTGTAGATAAAAACGGAGTTGCTAATTGGAGTAGCGAAAAAACAATCCAATTAATCAATGACCTGCTTTCCAAATAAACGCTTGTAAATTTCCATAAAAAACAGATTGCTCAAAATAAGGCTGAAAGCATAGATGCTATCTTCGATAGGGATCGTCCATAGTCTGATACCTAGATTTTCGAGATTGTTGTACCAAACCACCTCGTCTTCTATTAAACTACCAGTCAAAATACCATTGATGATAAAGAATGGGATCAACATCACCATAAACGTCCAAAAATAGGTGTTAAGGATCTTAGGAAACCATTTAATTGTAACCAAAAGAAGAAGAATGGCATAAACATTATTGACAAGGGTGTACCATTTGTCATAATACATGAAACAAAGAATAATTAAAATGGTCAAAAGAAATCCTGTTATCACTTTTACTTGTTTAATTTCCAATTTTAGTTTTGGAAATAAGATCATCAAAGAGTGATGCATGAAAACACAGGCATAGGGAATACAAATAAAAAATAACCATTCTTCTATAGGAATGGAGAGTAATGGTATATTTAAGAAGTAGGAAGAATTGAAACCCCAGATTTCATTTTGGGTAAATAGGATATCCCAAGGAATATAAAGTACCATGGAGCAAAAAATACCAAAAAATAGGGGTTTCCATTGTTTTGTAAATGCTAGCTTTGGATGAAAACTAAACAAAAAAGGGATAGAGAGGGATCCTAAATCCAGAAGAAGATATAGGTAATTCATCTATTTGACTTTGAAGTATTTTAAAGGGACGAAGAGCATGCCAAAGCATTCACCGTCATTTTTACCTAAATGTTTGTGGTGCATTTTATGGGCTCGCCTGATGCCTTTAGCATACCTGTTGTTGGCATTTCTGAAAATCTTAAATCGCTGATGAATAAAAATATCATGCACTAAAAAATAGGTACATCCATAACAAAAAATTCCTAATGCTATGGGCAAGCAAAACCAAATGTCTTCATATTTCCATAGGCAGAAGCATACTATACTGACTAAGGCGTAAAAAATAAAAAAGGCATCATTTCTTTCAAACCAACTGTCGTGATCTTTTCTGTGGTGGTCTTTATGAAGATGCCACAAGAACCCATGCATAATGTACTTATGTGTAAACCATGCCATAAATTCCATGAAGCAAAAACTTCCTACAAAGACTAAAATCCAATATACTATTTCCATGTTACATTAAATTTAGTTGATATTTAACATAACTACGAGTAAGTAACTCGATTTTTTTGTGGTTTGGAACACGAATTCTAGCAGATTTAATTTGAAGTGCAGGTGTTTTCTTTAGTTTTTTAAGTAATTGGCTGTAATATCTATAGGCCATAAAAACACCAAATCGAGCCTCCATAGGTAGTTGTTTAATACCAATAAGCGCTTTTCTAAAGTCTTCTTCAATGTCCTCAATGATTTCCTTTTTATCAGTTTCAGAAAGGTTGTTGAAATCGGCATTTGGAAAATAGGATCTTTCAAGATCTTCAAAATCGGCTTTTAGATCCCTCAGGAAGTTGACTTTTTGAAATGCAGATCCTAGACTCATGGCACTATCTTTTAAAGAATCATACTTTTCTTGATCCCCTTTAACAAACACTTTTAGGCACATGAGACCTACTACATCTGCAGAACCGTAAATGTAATTTTTAAACTCTTCAGGAGTTTCATAATTCGATTTGTGCAAATCTAGTTTCATGCTATGCATAAACGCATCAACCAAATGTCGGTCCAAACCATATTTATGATAGGTCTCTTGAAATGCATTTAAGATAGGATTTAAGCTAATCCTATTTTGAAGGGCTAAATCCAAATCTTTTTCAAACCAATGAAATAGAAAATGTTTGTTGTAATCATGAAATGAATCTACAATTTCATCAGCGAATCTTACAAATCCATAGATGTTGTAAATGTCTTGTCTAATAGATTTGGACAATAGCTTAGTAGCCATTGAAAAAGACGTGCTGTAAGTAAGTGTTGTAATTTTACTGCATTGATGTGAAACTTGATCAAATAGTGCTTTCATAATTAATAGGATGGTATTTATTGATAAGGTTTGCTACCAGTTTCCCAGAGATTAAAGAGGGTGGAACCCCTGGTCCAGGAACTGTAAGTTGTCCAGTAAAATAGAGATTACTTATTTTTTTACTTTTCAATTTAGGTCTTAAGAAAGCTGTTTGGAGAAGGGTATTGGCCAGCCCGTAAGCATTTCCTTTATATGAATTGTAGTCTTCTATAAAATCTTTTACACAGTAAGATTTTTTGAATAAAATATGCTTTTTGATATTTTGATCGGTCAAGCTTTCAAATCGCTCTACTATTTTCTCGAAATATTCATTTCTGAGTTCCGGAGTGTCTTCTAAACCTGGAGCTAGTGGTATTAAAAATATGCCAGCTTCTTGACCTTCTGGAGCTAATAAACTATCGGTTTGTGATGGGAAACTAGCATAAAATAGAGGCTTTTCAGGCCATTGAGGTTCATCATAAATGGCTTTGGCGTGAATATCAAAATCAGTGTCAAAGAAAAGCGTATGGTGATTAACGTTTTTTAATTTTTTATCAAACCCGACATAGAATAAAAGGGAGGAGGGAGCAAACGTTTTTTGGTCCCAGTATGATTCCGAATATTGTCTGTGGGATTTACTCAGAAGGTTTTCTGTATGGTGATAATCTGCGCCACTGACCACGATATCACTTTTATAGAAGGTTTGCCCACTTTTAACTCCCGTGGTCTTTCCATTTTGAACCGTAATTTCAGCCACTGGAGAATTGGTGATGATCTGTACACCTAATTCTTCAGCTAACCTTTTGATGGCATTAACAACTTCAAACATGCCTCCTTTAGGGTGAAAGGTCCCAAGGCCAAAATCAGCATAATTCATGAAACTGTAAAAGGAAGGTGTTTTACTGGGTTTGGCTCCAAGAAATAATACCGGAAACTCTAGTACCTGAATCAATTTTTTATTTTTGAATGTCTTACGCACATCCATAGAAATGGTGCTAAAAAATTGATTGAGTTTTTTGAATGTATCCCAAGTAATTAATTCGGAAGGAGATTCCCCAGGCCTGTAAACTAAATCTTTGATTGCTATATTGTAATTGTCCTTGGCTTGATGGATAAACTGTTTTAGTTTAATCGAACTTCCTGATTCTATTTCTTCAAATGCGATGCAGATATCATCCAGGTTATCTCCAATGGTTATTAGGTCATTATTACCAAAATAGACCGAATAGGCGGGATTCAATTTTTCCAATTGGTAGTAATCTGATGGAGATTTACCAAAATCCTTAAAAAATCTTTCAAAAACATCAGGCATCCAGTACCAAGTGGGGCCCATATCAAAAGTAAACCCTTGATGTTTATATTGTCTGGCCCTTCCTCCAATAGAGGAATTTTTTTCAAGGATGGTCACTTTATCACCCCGCTTTGCCAAGTAGCACGCAGCAGCTAAAGAAGAAAATCCGGACCCTATGATAGTTATAGTATTCATTCTGTTTAACAAATATAGTAAAAAGCTAAACAATAATACTAATACTACATAGCTTTAACTAAATTTTGGATGGATTCATAGGTTTTAATGGTCTTGGGAAGCGTTTTTAGATCGATACAATCGGTTTGCCTACCCAATATGTGTAAATGATGATTTGAATTGTTTAGCAACTCTGTATGAAATTCGGCCAAATAGTTATCTATATTCTCACAGGTAGGATTAACCGTGAAATATGTTATGAATTCGATATAATCATAGTTTTTGACCAAATCTTTTAAACTGTTAAGTGGCACACTGCCTCCTAAATAAATGGTTTGAAATCCTTCCTTTGTTAATTGGTAGTTTACATACTGAAGACCTAGTTCATGAATTTCATAATCTGGTAGGAATAGTGCGTATACTTTTTCATTTTTTGAAACATCAGCAGATTGATATTTCTCAGTATTGACCAAAATTTTCTGTTTAATCAATTCTGAGATAAAATGCTCTTGGGCGGGTGTAATGGTTTTTGTTTGCCATAAAAACCCAATTTCTTCTAAAAGAGGCATAAAAACCTCATGAAATATTTCTGAAAAGGACTTTTCTGTTTCTAATTTTTTATATGTATTTATAAAAAGAGCTTTATCAAAATTGATGGTTGCTATTTTAAAAATGTTCAGAATATGGTCTTCATTTGAAGATATAGTGAGCAATTTAGCTTTATCTAGGATTTCTTGATTGCTTAGTTGAGATATTTTAGAAATCTTATAGCCATTATTATATAAAGCCGTCACATTTAATAGTTTCTGAAGGCTGTCAATACTATATGTTCTAATATTAGTCTCAGTGCGGTTTGGTTCAAAAAGGTTATAGCGTTTTTCCCAAATTCTTATGGTGTGCGCTTTGATCCCAGAAAGGTGCTCTAGGTCCTTAATACTGAACTCACTTTTAATATTGTTCATTTTTTCAAATAAAATATTAAACAAAAATAAACAAAAAGATGGATAAAATGAAGTAGCTTGGGAAAAAGTGCGCACGAGAAGACTCGAACTTCCACGATCTAAGCGATCATTAGGCCCTCAACCTAACGCGTCTACCAATTCCGCCACGTGCGCATGAAGTATTCAAAAATAAAAAAAGTTAAGCATATGCTTAACTTTTTTTTGTGACCTGGCTGGGGCTCGAACCCAGGACCCTAACATTAAAAGTGTTATGCTCTACCAGCTGAGCTACCAGGTCAAACGTTTCCTTGTTTGCGGGTGCAAATATAAAAGCTTTAATTGATTTTACAAACCCTTTTCAAGATATTTTTTTCTTTTTTTCTTTTGTTTCTTTGTGAAGGAATTTGAAATACAGAGAAGGAACTTCATGAAGATTATTTTAATGGGCTATATGGCCTCTGGAAAATCATTAATTGGCAGACAGTTAGCAAAAGATTTGTCTGTGGCTTTTATAGATCTTGATCATTACATCGAGCAAAAAGAAGCGAAAAGTATAGGTGAAATTTTTTTTGAAAAAGGTGAAATATATTTTAGAAAAAGGGAACATTTCTATTTAAAAGAGCTTTTAGAGGGGTCAGAAAAGTTTGTTCTTTCCTTAGGGGGAGGTACTCCCTGTTTCTCAAATAATGCAGAATTATTATTTGATAAAAACCATTTAAATTCCTTTTTTCTCAATGTTCCGCTATCGGAATTACTTCCAAGGTTGATGAAAGAAAAATCCCAACGACCTTTAATTTCTCATATTCATAGCGAAGAGGAGATGGCTGAATTTATAGGAAAGCATTTATTTGAGCGTTTGCCTTTTTATAATAGGGCAGACCACAAAATAAATGCAAATCAAAATGTAGATAAGGTGATAGAAGATATCGTTGTCAAGTTATTCTAAATAAGCTTCTGCTTTTCCCTTAGTCAAATTAACATGGATGTGTTCATGTAAGGAAGTAGAAAGGGAAATTCCTTTGAAATCTGCCTTAACAGGATATTTTTTATGATTTCTATTGACCAATACAGCGGTCTTGAACTGTTTTAAAGGTACATCAAGAAAATGTTTCACCCCATAAATTAAGGTAGTTCCTGAATTAAGAACATCATCTATCAAGACAATTGATTTGTTTTTGTAGTCTTCTGACTTGATGGATGTCTCTATGGGATTTAAGGGATTCTTTTTATCTATAATTACTCTACAGAGAACTGGCTTAATATCTGAAATATTTTCAAGAATGGTTTTAAGCTCATTTGCTAATTGATACCCATTTTGGTCTATACCGGCAAGGATAACTTCCGTTTCATTCACATTGCTCTCATAGATTTGATAAGCAATGCGTCTTATTTTATTTGTGATTTCTTGATGGTTAAGTATGATATTTTTCTCTGTGGTCATCCTTTCAAAAAGTTTTATCAAATATAAGCATTGGTTGTTCAAGTTTTATTCACTTTCATCATAAAAATCATCGATATCTCTTCGGTCTTTTTTAGTCGGTCTCCCAGTACCTTTTTTTCTGTAATAATCCTGCGAATATTTGAGGAGTTCTTGAGCTTCAAATTCAGATTTTGGAGTCGTGTCTGTACGGTAAATGTCAACCAATTTAGCTCCTACTCGGTTTGGAGGAATATCATTTATGGTTAAACTGTAATTAATCTGCTCTTTTCTAAGTAGAATTTTATCGGTAGGAAATACATCTCTACTGGGTTTGGCAACATCCCCGTTAATCTTTACATGGCCTTTTTTACAGGCAGTCGTGGCCAAACTTCTTGTTTTGTAATATCTCACACACCATAGATACTTGTCAATCCGCATAAAACTTATAAATCTACGTTAATATTTTAAGACAAAATTATTAATAAATTGTATCTTGCGCTTAAAAATTTATGAATATGAAGTTAAGAAAAATCAGTCTTACCTCTATCTGTTTATTATTGGTTCTTGCTGCCTGTAAAAAAGATGATGAATCCTATACGACTATTCCAGATCGTGATAGGCAAGAGGTTTATGATGAAGATTTAATTAAAATAGAAGAGTTTCTTGCCACACATTTTTATAATTATGATGAGTTTGATTTTGACAATCCCTACAGTGAGGCAAATGATAATTTTCAAATTGTTTTTGATACCATAGAAGGTGATAATGCTGATAAAATTCCATTAATTGATCAAGTAGATTTTAAAATAGCCTATTCCTATGCAGATGATATTGAGTATAAATTATATTATCTAAAGGTGAGAGAAGGGAATGGTAAAGTTCTTCACGGAACAGATGAAGCCTATTTAAACTACCAAGGTTTAAATATGGCCAATTTAGAACAATTTGATGGGACTGTAAATCCTACTTTATTAAATTTAACTACGGTTAGTACAGCTATAACGGGAGTAATTGATGGATTTAGACAAGGATTAACGGAGTTTAAAACGGCTTCCAATATGACAGCAAATACAGGACCAAATGGTGAGCCAGATAATACCTATACATACCACGGCCACGGTATAGGAGCTATTTTTATTCCTTCCGGATTAGGATACTTTTCTTCGCCTTTAACAACAGTGCCAGCTTATTCCTCTCTAATATTTAATGTTAGATTATATAACTTAAACCATACAGATTTTGACCTGGATAATATCCCTTCTTATATGGAAGATTTGAGTGGAGATGGGGATCCTTATACGGATGATACGGATGGGGATTTGGTTGCTGATTTTATGGATAATGATGACGATGGTGATGGAACGCTTACAAGAGATGAAATTGATTATGGAGAATACACGATTTCTGTAGGAGATCCTGATCCTGAATTTGCAGAGAATGAATATGAGGTAAGTAGAGAGCAATTGGACAATACCATAACCATTAGTACCATTATTTTAACTGATACAGACGGTGATGGCACTCCAGATTATTTGGACAGTAGCATTAATTAACAGTTTTAGTTATAAGGAATAAAAAAAAGCGGCCATTTTGAAGCCGCTTTTTTTATTTATAAAACAAGAGATAAACTTAATATTAATTGATCGGGTCTAGTGTCTATTCTTCCCATTGAAACACCATTGTTGTTTAGAAATACGGCTTCATTGTGACCGAACCCTCTTTCATATCTTACATCAATTCCTAATCGATTTAAATTAAAACCTAAACCAACATTTAGACCTACTGTAAAATCACTTTCAATATCATCAATATTGATGCCTTCAAATTCGGTATCCAAAATATATTGAAAAGCGGGTCCAGCAAAAATACTAATGGGGCCAAACCTTAATCCGGCCAATAAAGGGGCGTCTAATTTTTGCATTTGAAAGCTACCACTGTTGTAGTCACTTTTCGTTTGGGTAAATATTAATTCTGGCTTTAGGAAATGTCTATTCCCAAGTTTACCAAAAATCCCAAAGTGATATCCAATGTTTCGATCAGGTTTTTCAGCAACAGCGCCAATGGTTTCTATATAGTCCCCATTGGCGCTGTAATTGACTCCGGCCTTAAAACCAAAGCCAGATCTATTTTGAGCTTGTATTGTAGTCGTGACCAGCATTAATATCAGGCCACAGACAAGAAAATGTTTTGCCATATTCCGTTTTGTTTTAAACTAAAACGAAAGATAAGACGGTTTATTTTCTTTTTATAACAGCTTCTGCAGCTTCTGCCACAGATTTACTATCCAAGCCATATTTTACCATTAATTGTGCTGGTGTACCAGATTCACCAAAGGTATCCTTGGTAGCAACAAATTCTTGTGGAGTAGGCAATTTGGAAGCTAAAACTCTAGCAACACTTTCTCCTAAACCACCAAGATAGTTATGTTCTTCAGCAGTTACAATACATTTGGTTTTTGAAACAGAATTTAAGATGGCTTCTTCGTCTAAAGGTTTAATAGTATGGATATTGATGACTTCAGCAGAAATTCCTTTTTCATTCAAAATTTTAGAGGCTTCAAGCGCTTCCCAAACTAAGTGACCGGTAGCTACAATCGTTACATCTGTTCCCTCTGTTAATTGAATAGCTTTACCAATTTCAAATTTTTGGTCGGCAGGAGTGAAAATAGGTACTGAAGGTCTTCCGAATCTTAAATAAACAGGACCTTCGTGCTCTGCAATAGCAATGGTAGCTGCTTTGGTTTGATTATAATCACAAGGGTTAATAACAGTCATGCCTGGAAGCATTTTCATCAATCCGATATCTTCTAAAATTTGGTGGGTTGCCCCATCTTCTCCCAAAGTCAAACCAGCGTGAGAAGCACAAATCTTCACGTTTTTACCAGAATATGCAATAGATTGACGTATTTGATCATAAACCCTACCTGTGGAGAAGTTGGCAAACGTTCCTGTAAAAGGAATTTTTCCTCCAATGGTTAATCCGGCAGCAATACCCATCATATTAGCTTCGGCTATTCCGATTTGAAAAAATCTATCTGGGTTTTCTTTGATAAATTCTCCCATTTTTAATGAAGGAGTTAAATCAGCACACAAGGCCACAACATCAGGATTGGTTCTACCTAATTCAGCCAAACCATCACCAAAACCACTTCTTGTATCTTTTTTCTCTGTATATGTGTATGTTTTCATGTTTTTCTTATTGCGGATTAATAATCTCCTAAAGTTTCAGGGTTTTGACTTAAGGCGTTTTCTAATTGCTCGTCATTAGGAGCTTTTCCATGCCATTCATGGGTATGCATCATAAAGTCCACACCATGACCCATTTCAGTTCTTAGTAACACACACACAGGTTTTCCTTGACCTGTTTTTGATTTGGCTAATTCCATCCCTTTTAAAATAGCCTCAATATTGTTTCCGTCAATAATTTCCACAACATCCCATCCAAATGCTTCAAATTTGCCTTTAAGGTCTCCCATAAAGAGTACTTTGGTTGTTGGACCGTCAATTTGTTGTCCATTCAAATCCACTGTACAGATGATATTATCAACATTTTTGGCAGAAGCATACATGATAGCTTCCCAGTTTTGACCTTCTTGAAGTTCACCATCTCCATGAAGACTGTAAACTAAATGAGAGTCGTTGTTCAATTTTTTGGCTTGAGCAGCTCCTAAAGCAACACTCATTCCTTGTCCTAATGATCCAGAAGCAATTCTCACACCAGGTAACCCTTCATGCGTAGTAGGGTGTCCTTGTAATCTGGAATCAATAAGTCTAAAAGTGCTCAATTCTTCTACTGGAAAATAACCGGCTCTGGCCAATACACTGTAGAATACTGGGGAAATATGTCCGTTTGATAAGAAGAATAAATCTTCTCCAATACCGTCCATATCAAAACCTTCCTTACGGTCCATGATTTCATTGTAAAGAGCTACCAAGAACTCTGTACATCCTAATGAACCACCTGGATGGCCTGAATTTACTTTGTGCACCATTCGTAAAATATCTCTACGAACCTGTACAGCCAAATCGTTTAATTGTTGTGTGTTTGACATGTTAAAATCTCTTAGTTTCAGTCTGCAAAATTAGTTTAAATGTGTCTTAGGGCAAAATTAGTTATCCCTAATTATTAACTAATTGCAAGATACAAAAAGTGTAAAAAATACACTTAATTAAATTTAAATTTTATTAAGAATGATATATAAGGTAGTTGATTATCTTTGTGCCCGTATGAAATTTCAGTATGATATTTGAATTAAACGGAAAAGACCCTAAGTCTAAGGCAAGAGCAGGAAAGATAACTACAGATCACGGAGTAATTGAAACACCCATATTTATGCCGGTGGGTACAGTAGGTTCTGTAAAAGGAGTGCACCAAAGAGAACTTAAAAATGATATCAACCCTGATATCATTTTAGGAAACACCTATCATCTTTATCTTAGGCCTCAAACCCAAATTTTAGAAAAGGCTGGTGGTTTGCATAAATTTATGAACTGGGATCGAAATATTTTAACAGATTCTGGGGGGTATCAAGTTTATTCTTTATCTGCCAACAGAAAGATTAAGGAAGAAGGAGTTAAGTTTAAAAGTCATATAGATGGAAGTTATCATACATTTACTCCTGAAAATGTCATGGAAATCCAAAGAAGTATTGGGGCAGACATCATCATGGCTTTTGATGAATGTACACCTTATCCCTGTGATTATAATTACGCAAAAAGATCGATGCACATGACGCATAGGTGGCTTGATCGCTGTATTAATCATTTAGAAAAAGTACCCTATACCTATGACTACAGTCAGGCATTTTTTCCAATTGTTCAAGGAAGTACATATAAAGATTTAAGGAAACAATCTGCCGAATATATTGCTGGCGTTGGTGCTGAAGGAAATGCTATCGGTGGCTTATCTGTTGGTGAACCAGCGGAAGAGATGTATGCTATGACAGAAGTAGTTTGTGAGATTTTGCCAGGGGAAAAACCTAGATATTTAATGGGTGTAGGAACCCCTATTAATATACTTGAAAACATAGCATTGGGAATCGACATGTTTGATTGTGTGATGCCAACTAGAAATGCAAGAAATGGTATGCTATTTACTGCACATGGTACCATAAACATCAAAAACAAAAAATGGGAAGATGATTTTTCTCCAATTGATGAAATGGGAATCACTTATGTAGATACCGAATATAGCAAAGCATACTTGCGTCATCTTTTTTCGGTAAATGAATTGTTGGGGAAACAAATTGCCACCATTCATAATCTTGGATTTTACTTGTGGTTGGTCAGAGAAGCAAGAAAGCATATATTAGCCGGAGATTTTGCAACTTGGAAAGATCAAATGGTAAAACAAATGGATAATAGATTGTAATGCTTAAAATCCTAGATTGGTACATATTAAAAAGGTATTTGGCCACTTTTTTTGTGATGCTTTTACTGTTTATACCTATTGGTATAACAGTACATTTAGCTGAAAAGATTGGTAAAATGATTGAGAGGGAGGCACCAATTGATGAAGTCCTTATATACTTTGTTAATTTCACTATTTATTTTGCCCATCTTCTATTTCCCTTATTTTTATTCCTATCAGTCATTTGGTTTACTTCAAAATTGGCAAACAATACCGAAGTCATTGCGTTTTTGAGTTCTGGGGTGTCTTTCTCAAGATTTCTAAGACCGTATTTAATAGGAGCAACAGTGGTAGCTATTCTCGCCCTAATTTTAGGTATGTACTTGGCTCCAGAGGCCAGTAAGGGGTTTAATGACTTTACTTATAAGTATTTAAAAAGTGCAAATGATTTGCAGCAAACAAGGGATGTTTATAGGCAAATTAATGAGAATGATTACATCTATGTAAGTGATTTTGACCCACGACAGAATATTGGAAGAAATTTTACTTTCGAGCACTTTGAGAATGATAAAATGATTTATAAAATAAGCGCCAACAGTATTAAATACAAGCCAGAAGATTCAACTTATCAATTAATCACCTATACTAAGAGAAAAATAGGACAGTTCAATGATATTTTAGAAACTGAAAGAAGGAAAGATACCTTGTTTTCTTTTGATTTAGAAGATTTAACCCCTGTTGAATACATAGCAGAAACCCTACCTTATGGAGAACTAAATCGATTTATCGCCAAGGAAGAGGCTAGGGGGTCTTCTTATATAAGTCGTTATAAATTGGTGAAATATAGAAAATGGAGTTTACCGGTCTCCGTTTTTATTTTAACAGTAATTGCCGTGGCTGTGTCCTCAAAAAAGAGAAGGGGAGGAATGGGAGTCAACTTGGCATTTGGTATTTGTATTGCCATGGTCTTTGTGTTTTTTGATAAAATCTTTGGCGTGATGGCTTCCCAATCAGACTTTCCCCCTTTGGTCGCAGTATGGTTTCCTAATGTATTATTTGGTATTTTAGCTCTTTACCTATTATACAATGCCAAACGATAAGCTCAAGAATTACCTTCATTTACATGTATTGGTTTTTATTGCTGGATTTACTGCTATTTTAGGTCAGTTGATCTCGTTACAGGCCATTCCTTTAGTCTGGTACCGAATGATTATAGCGTTAGTCCTGATGTACTTTTACATTTTGATAAGAAGGATAAATATTAAGGTTAGTCCACAATATCTTTTAAAGTTTTTTATTGCAGGTGTTATAATTGCACTTCACTGGATTACTTTTTTTCATTCCATAAAGGTTTCTACCGTTTCAATAGCTTTGGTCATGTTTTCTACCGGTGCTTTTTTTGCATCCTTTATTGAACCCATTATATATAAAAGAAAAATAATTTGGTATGAAACCATTTTTGGGATTATGATAATTGCGGGTGTTGCTATCATTATGAAAAGTGAATTCCATTATTTGGAAGGAATTATTTACGGTATTGTTTCTGCTTTTTTATCTTCCTTATTTGCGGTGCTTAATGGGAAATTTTTAGAACGCTATACGGCAACCACCATTTCCTTTTATGAGTTTATTAGTGGTGTTATTTTTATTACCATATTTATGTTCCTGTTTAATAGGGAATCCTTTGCAACGGTTAATAGTTTGATTCCAATGGATATATTGTATTTGCTCATCCTTGGATCTGTTTGTACGGCTTATGCTTTTATTGGTGCCGTTTATGTAATGCGCTATATCAGTCCCTTTACAGTGGTTCTAACCTATAATTTAGAGCCTATTTATGGAATCATTTTAGCTCTAATTATATTTTCAGAAGCAGATAAATTGAGCCCTAATTTTTTTGTAGGTGCTACATTAGTCTTTGCAGTGGTCATGGTTAATGGAATTCTAAAAAATTTAAAAAAGCGTAAAAAGAAAATATCCATACCTCGATAAGACGTTTAAAGTTTTTATATTTGTAAGCTAACTATAATTTAAAAGATAACTCCAATGGAATATTTAGAGTTTGAACTTCCTATTAAAGAATTAGAAGAGCAATTAACTAAGTGTGAGTTGATTGGCGAGGAAAGTGATGTAGATGTTACTGAAACTTGCAAGCAAATTGAGAAAAAGTTAATAGCTACCAAGAAAGATATTTATAAGAATTTAACGGCTTGGCAACGTGTTCAATTGTCAAGACACCCTAATAGACCTTATACCCTAGACTATATAAAAGCCATTTGTGGAGATACTTTTTTAGAACTTCATGGTGATCGTAATGTGAAAGATGACAAAGCGATGATTGGTGGTTTGGGTAAGATTGGAGATCAATCTTATATGTTTATTGGTCAGCAAAAGGGATTTAATACCAAAACCCGACAGTACAGAAACTTTGGAATGTCTAATCCAGAGGGATATCGTAAAGCCTTACGATTGATGAAATCGGCTGAAAAATTTGGTGTTCCTGTTGTTACTTTAATCGATACTCCAGGTGCTTATCCAGGTTTGGAAGCTGAAGAGCGGGGACAAGGAGAAGCTATTGCAAGAAATATTTTTGAAATGACCCGACTACAAGTACCAATTATAACTATTATTATTGGTGAAGGTGCTTCTGGAGGTGCTTTAGGAATAGGTGTTGGAGATAGAGTATTAATGTTGGAAAACACTTGGTATTCTGTGATTTCTCCAGAGTCTTGTTCTTCCATTCTTTGGAGAAGTTGGGAGTTTAAAGAACAAGCTGCTGAGGCTTTAAAATTGACAGCTACCGATATGAAGAAACAAAAATTGGTAGATGAGATTATTAAAGAACCACTTGGAGGTGCACATAGCGATAGAGAAAAAACTTTTTTAAGCGTCAAGGATGCTATCGATAGAAATTATCAAGAACTTAAAAAGTTATCACCAAAAGAATTGGTTGATCAACGTATTGATAAATACTCCAATATGGGTGTATTTAAAGGATAATACCATTGAAACATAGATGACAAAAATCTGGAATGTTCTATTTCAGATTTTTTTTATGCTTATTAACAATATAATTAAGTTATTAACAGTTAGTTTGTTGAAGGCCTGTTAAAATCACAACCCGAATTAAACCTAACTTTTAATTCAATTTATATACATTCGTATTTATGAAACAACCCAATCAGCTCCAAGGCATTCAAATCGATAAAGGCACAATAATAAATTTAGAGCGAGGTAAAATACCTCCTCAATCTATTGATTTAGAGGAAGTTGTATTAGGGGCTATGATGATTGATAAGAAGGGTGTTGATGAAGTTATCGATATTTTAAGTCCTGACGCATTCTACAAGGAAAGCCATAAGCACATTTTTGAAGCTATTTTTCAATTGTTTGAGGGTAGTGAGCCAATCGACTTATTAACCGTTTCAAGTCAATTAAAAAAGAATGGCAAGTTAGATTTAGTTGGAGGTGATTTTTACCTTATTTCCTTGACTCAAAAAGTGTCATCATCGGCGCATATTGAGTTCCATGCCCGTATTATCCTTCAAAAATTTATTCAAAGAAGTTTGATTAAAATTTCGAGCGAAATTATTGAGGATGCCTACGATGAAACTCAGGATGTTTTTGATCTTTTAGATAGAGCAGAATCCAAACTCTATGAGGTGACTCAAGGGAATATCAAGAAATCAAGTGAGTCTGCATTGGATTTGGTAATTCAGGCTAAGAAGAAGATTGAAGAAATCTCAAATAAGGAAGGTTTGAGTGGGATTCCAACAGGTTTTACAAAATTGGATAAACTGACTTCAGGTTGGCAGGAAAGTGATTTGATTATTGTGGCGGCTCGTCCGGGTATGGGTAAAACAGCCTTGACGCTATCTATGGCAAGAAACATTGCAGTAGACCAAAATATTCCTGTGGCATTTTTCTCTTTGGAGATGGCATCAGTACAGTTAATCACACGTTTGATTTCCAGTGAAACAGGTTTGTCTTCAGAAAAATTGAGAACTGGAAAGCTTGAAAAGCACGAGTGGGAGCAGCTAAATGTGAAAGTGAAAGGCCTTGAAAAGGCACCTTTGTATATTGATGACACCCCATCTCTTTCCATTTTTGATCTAAGAGCAAAAGCTAGAAGGCTTGCTTCTCAGTATGGTATTAGAATGATCATGATTGATTATTTACAGTTAATGACTGCCGGTGGATCCCAAAAGGGAGGAAATCGTGAACAGGAAATTTCCATGATTTCACGAAACTTAAAAGCACTTGCCAAAGAATTAAATGTACCAGTAATTGCACTTTCTCAGTTATCGCGTGCCGTAGAAACGAGAGGGGGAAGTAAAAGGCCTTTGCTATCCGACCTGCGTGAATCTGGAGCGATTGAGCAGGATGCCGATATTGTATCATTTATTTACCGTCCGGAGTATTACAAGATTGAAGAATGGGATGATGAAGAACGTTCACCAACCGAAGGTCAGGCGGAATTTATTGTTGCCAAACATAGAAATGGAGGGTTGGAAAATATTCGATTGAAGTTTATTGGTCATCTTGGTAAGTTTGATAATTTGGATGATTTTGACTCACCTTTTGAATTCCAGAGTAAAATAAATTCTGTTAGTGATGAAATAAAATCAGATCACTTTGGTTCACCTTCAGATGCATTTGGTAGCCCAGAGTTTCCAGATGAAGATGATAACGAAGTACCTTTCTAATAGCCCGAAATAAATAATGGATAAATTAAGAACCACCAACATTTTGTTGCTTATAGTTGTCATTCCATTGGTATTCTATTTGCTCAAACTTTTATCGTTTATTCTTATTCCCATCTTTTTTGCAATGTTTATAGCATTGCTTTTTTTGCCTATAATGCGATGGTTTTCAAGAAAAGGACTGCCTAAATTTGTAGGTATATCAGTGGTGATTCTTTTAATTATTGGGGGATTGAAAATTGGATTTGAACTGATTCACATCTCAGGAACAGAAATTTTAAATTCAGAATCCAGTTTTTTTGAAAAGGCCGAGACTAAAGTACTAGCACTTGTTGACAATATTGAAACTAGCTTTAACATTCAGATTCCAAAGGATAAGCAAAGTATAACCCAATCAGCAGTTAAAGACAATATCATACCTACATTAGATTTTCTCCGAAAATCAATTACAATGGTTTTGATGACGGTTTTCTTTGTGGTGTTGTTTCTTGCAGAATCCATAAATTTTCATACCGTTTTACAGAGTACCATTTTAAAGACGAAGCATACCTCGGTAAAGGCTTTTAGAAAAATTGAAAAGGATTTAATAGTATTTATAGAAGTTAAATTTTTGGTTAGTTTGGCAACTGGAATAGGTACTGGTTTGGCTTGTTTATTTTTTGATGTCAGCTTTCCTATATTTTGGGGACTATTTGCCTTTATCATTAATTTTGTGCAAATGGTAGGGTCTATAGTGACCGTTGTCCTTCTTTCCCTGTTTGCTTTTATTGAACTTGAACCCACCAGTGGTTTGTTGTTCTTTATTTTATCAATAACTGGCGTTCAAGTTTTATTTGGCTCTATTTTAGAACCCATTTTTATGGGAAAATCTTTTTCTCTTAATGTGGTAACTGTTTTGATTATGTTAATGTTATGGGGCTTTATATGGGGTGTGCCCGGATTAATTATGGCTATTCCAATTACTGTTTTTATAAAAATTATATTGGAACAATTTCCGCAAACTCGCATTATTTCCAAGCTTCTTTCTGCCAATCATGTTTAAAAATAGATGTATCTTGAGCTGATATTTTTAAAGGATTAAATATGGTTCATGGTACGCATAATGCATTGGATGACCCGAGAAACCGGGACATCAAAATTTCTATAAACGGTGAGTTTTTTAAACGAGAGGATGCCAAAATATCGGTCTTTGATAGTGGATATTTGGTAGGCGATGGAATTTGGGAAGCCTTGAGATTGCATCATGGTGTTTTGGTTTTTTTAGAAGATCACCTTGATAGAATGTGGAGCGCTGCAGCAAGTGTTGGAATGACGTTGCCATTTTCCAAAGAAGAGTTGACGCAAATGATTTGGGCTACTCTTGAAGAAAATGACATGACAGACCATGTTCATGTAAGAATCATGGTGACACGTGGAATCAAAAAAACACCTTCCCAAGACCCTAGGCTGACTATTTCTGGACCCAATGTGGTCATTATTCCCGAATATAAAATTGCTGATTCGACTAGTAAACATAAAGGAATCTCTTTATTCACAAGTACTATTAGACGTGGTTCCCCTGATTATCTTGACCCTCGATTGAATTGCCACAGTAAATTACATGAGGTGCAAGCCCTAATACAAGCAATTGAAGCTGGTGCAGATGAAGCACTTATGCTCGATATTAATGGATTTGTTTCTACTTGTAATGCTACCAATTTTTTTATAATTAAGAATAATGAAGTCTGGACATCAACAGGTCAATACTGCATGAATGGAATTACTCGGGGAAAAGTCATTGAAGTTTGTGGAAGAAATAATATACCATGTTTTCAAAAGGATTTTTCACTTTTTGATGTGTATTCGGCCGATGAAGCTTTTGTAACTGGAACTTTTGGTGGTTTGACTCCGGTAGTTAAAATCGATGGTCGAATCATTGGTGAAGGAACCTATGGCAATAAAACCCAAGAGTTAAGTCAGCTTTATGAAGATTTAATTCAAAACGAAATTGAGAAACTTCAAAATGGATAACTCAGAAATTACTCGTATCGCTTTGTGGTCTGGACCCAGAAATATTTCCACCGCTTTGATGTATTCTTTTGCTCAAAGAGAGGATACAAAAGTTTTTGACGAACCCTTGTATGCCTATTATTTAAGAAATACAATGGCCAAAGAATACCATCCCGGAGCTGATGATATCTTAAAATCCCAGAATAATGATGGGGATCAGGTGGTCAAAATGATGGTGACAGAAGATAGCAAACCCGTTTTGTTCTTTAAAAACATGACCCATCATTTATTGGATTTGGATCGAAGTTTTATGAACCAAATGCAAAATGTCATACTTACAAGGAATCCAAAGGAAATGATTCCCTCCTTTGCCAAGGTGATTGATAATCCTACCATTGATGATATAGGTTATGCAATGCATACAAAACTTCTTAGGTACTTTGAAGAGAACAACATTAATTTTACGGTACTTGATTCTAAACAGGTGCTTTTAAATCCGAAGAGAACCTTAATACTTTTATGCGAAAAATCAGGGATTCCTTTTGATGAAAAAATGCTTTCATGGGAACCGAAGCCCAGGCCTGAAGATGGCGTTTGGGCAAAATATTGGTACAAAAATGTACATCAGTCAAATGGATTTGGAAAGTATGAGCCAAAAGTAGAACCATTCCCTGAAAATCTTCGAGAGTTATTGAAAGAATGCCAATCTCATTATGAAATTTTAAAGGAATACAGTATTGGTTAAAATTATGATAAACCTGATTAAAGGGGATTTTTTTAAGTATCTTTCATGAGTAAAAATGCTATAAATTCCGAAAAGGAGAATAAGAAAATGAAGAAGTTATTGCTCTTACTATGTTTTTTGATGTCTTTGAACACATTCGCATCATATATATTGGTGCCTATGGATGCCGAGTCGCAGAAAAACCATTTAAAAGCATATGGGATTACTTATTGGACTTTAGAAAAACAATTGAAAGTCAAATGGCTTTTAAATTACAGAGGCGGGTCATTTTTATTGCCTGACACCGAGGAAATTCAAAAGGAATGTCAGATTAGAGGTGTTTCGTTTGAAATTCTATCAAATTCAAAAACCGAATCCATTTTAGAGGAAATTAGCAGTCCAAGTCAAAATATGGAAGCGGTAGTTTTGGAAAAAGCTCCCAAAATTGCAGTATATACACCTAAAGGAAAACTACCATGGGATGATGCTGTGACCATGGTTTTGACGTATGCTGAAATTCCATATGAAACAGTTTATGATGAAGAAGTTCTTAATGACGAATTGTTGTTGTATGATTGGTTGCATTTACATCATGAAGATTTTACCGGGCAATACGGAAAATTTTACAGGAACTACCGAACAGCGGCTTGGTATATAGAAGAGAAAAATGAGGCTGAGGCTTTAGCAAAAAAGCTCGGATACAATAAAGTATCTGAAGAGAAACTAGCGGTTTCATTAAAAATTAGAGATTATGTGATTGGTGGCGGTTTTATGTTTGCTATGTGCAGCGCCACTGATAGTTTTGATATTGCTTTGGCGGCCGAAGGGGTGGACATTTGTGAAACCATGTTTGATGGCGACCCAAGTGAACCGAATTATCAAAGTAAGATAGATTATAATAAAACCTTTGCCTTTACCGATTTTACACTTGAAAGAAGTCCGATGGTGTACGAGTTTTCATCCATAGACATGACTCAAAAGAGGCAAATCCCTATGCAAACGGATTATTTTACGCTTATGGATTTTTCTGCTAAATGGGATCCAGTTCCAACTATGTTATGTCAAAATCACACTGCTTTGGTAAAAGGCTTTATGGGGCAGACTACTTCATTTACAAGAGATCAAATAAAAAGCAATGTCTTGGTTTTAGGCGAGAACAAAACCAATGGCGAAGCACGTTATATTCATGGGATTAAGGGGAAAGGATTTTTTACATTTTATGGAGGACATGATCCAGAAGATTATACGCATAGAGTAGGGGATCCCAGGACTGAATTGGATTTATATCCTACCTCCCCTGGATACCGGTTAATACTAAACAATGTCCTTTTTCCCGCTGCCAAAAAGAAAAAACAAAAGACCTAATATGACTAAGGTTTTTCAAAAAGAAATTTCCCTTTCTGAAAAAAGAAGAGGATTTCATTTGGTAACTGATGAAATTTTGACCAAGTTCCCAGAAATAAAATCCATTCAAACGGGAATGTTTCAGGTTTTTATTAAGCATACATCAGCCAGTTTGACCATTAATGAAAATGCTGATCCAACGGTTCGGACAGATTTTGAAAGCCATATGAATGTGATGGTTCCAGAAAATACACCTTATTACATCCATACTTACGAAGGTCCTGATGATATGCCGGCACATATAAAAGCGTCCTTGATGGGAGCTTCTGTTCAAATCCCAATCACCAACGGACGATTAAATCTTGGTACTTGGCAAGGAATTTATTTATGTGAGCATAGGAATTATGGCGGTAGCCGTAAATTGGTATTAACAGCTTTCGGGATTTGAGTTTATTATTCCCTCACCTTCTTAGAATGTAGTAATTGCTCCAAGATTATTTCAACTCCGTTTTCGTCATTGTTTTTAGTGGTATGAGTAGCTATTTTTTTTAGGTTTGGATGGGCATTTTCCATAGCAACGCTTACCGCTGCTTGATAGAACATTTCCAAATCATTATTGTAATCGCCAAAAACCAAAGTTTCCTCTTTAGAAATGCCTAAATTTTGTTGAAGTTTTGATAGAGCAAAACCTTTATTAGCATTTTGATGGGAAAGATCCAACCATACTTCTCCGGAAACTTTAACCTGTAAATCTTTTTCAAAATGTTTGACCAAAGGGTACAACTGCTCTTCAGAACCGTGTTTGCAATACACAGCAATTTTCAAGAAATCATCATCTTTAATTTCAGTCAAATCTGAAACACGTTCGTATTTATGGTAAAACTCCTTAAAAAAGTCAATGAAATCCAAGTTTTCAGATTCAATGTAGGCTGTTTTTTTTCCGCATAATACAATCTCTATTTCATCAATAGCACGCAAATATTCTACCAGTTCCTTAATTTCTTTATGACTTAAACCAATGAGTAAGAGCTCCTCTTCTTTTTGCTTGGTTATAGCCCCGTTTTCAGCAATAATGGTAATGTCATTTGTAATCCCATTAAGTTTATCTGTGATACTATAGTATTGCCTACCACTGGCAGCAACAAAATGAATCTGATGCTTTTTTAATTCTTTAAACAATTCAAAAAAGCGCTCGCTCACTTGTCCTTTAGAATTTAATAGAGTGCCATCCATATCGGTGGCAATTAATTTTATTTGTGATAGATTCATATAATGCAGTTAAGCTGCAAAATTACAGTTGTTTAGATGATTTAGTGGTGATAAAAATGTTTTTATTTCGTTAATTTTTTGGCATTAATGTTCCATACCACCTTGACAACTACAACCTACATTCATAAAACTTTGGCTTTCTTCGCGCCAGGGGAAGGCTTGGTTGTACTTATTGTTTTCCCAATAAAATTGGGTGCGTTCTTTAGGATGATGACCTATTTCATTCATGGTGTTGGCATCAAATAATCGTCCGTTAACCATGGTATATATTATGGAATTTGAATTTTTAATATCTACTAAAGGGTCTTTATCCAAAACAATTAAATCTGCAAGTTTGCCTTTCCTTAAACTGCCCACTTCATTATCAATACCTATATATTCGGCTCCATTAATGGTTGCTGCTTTCAGTGCTTCCATGGTACTCATACCTCCTTGTTCCAACATCCATAATTCCCAATGTGCTCCCAGACCTTGAAGTTGACCATGGGCACCCAAGTTGACTTTTACACCGTAGTCAGAAAGGGTTTTACATGTTTTGGAAACTAAAATATGACCATTTTCATACTCCTTATCAGGGACCATCATTCTATGTCTTGAGCGTGCATCGATAATTCCTCTAGGTGTAAATTGCAGCAATTTTTCATTTTCCCAAACATTGGTTTTTTGATACCAAAAGAACTCCCCATTTAATCCACCATAATTGACTATCAAGGTAGGTGTGTACCCAACGCCACTTTTTCCCCATAGTTCTAAAACATCTTTGTAAACGGGAGCCACTGGAATGTTGTGTTCGATACCTGTATGTCCATCCATTACCATGGTCATGTTATGGAAAAAATTAGATCCACCTTCTGGGACTACTAAAATTTGTTCGTCTCGAGCTGCCTGTAAAACCTGCTGGCGTTGATCTCTTCGTGGTTGATTATAACTCTTCACGGAATGCGCTCCAAATGCTTTGGTTCTTCTGATTGATGAGCGAGCATCTTCCAAATTATTTATAACGGCTTTAAAATCACCATCAGCTCCATATAGAATAATACCAGTTGAGAATATTCTTGGACCAATAATTTCCCCGCTTTTTTGTAATTCAGATAAAGAAAAAATGGTTTCACTTAATGCCGATGGATCGTGTGATGTGGTAACACCATAAGCTAAATTGGCATAAAATTGCCAATGCTTTTGCTCGGTTAATCCGTATCTAAACCCTCCAACATGAGCATGAACATCGATCATTCCAGGCATAATTGTTTTTCCTGAAACGTCATATACTTTAGCATTTTTAGGGATTTTAAGGTCATCACGATTACCTATTGATTCAATGACATTCTCATTAATAATGATGGTTCCATCATTAATGATTTCATCATTTTCCATGGTGATTATTTTTGCTCCAGTTAAAGCAATTATTCCAGATGGTTTGTGTGATTCAACCCGAAGCCCGACAGCTATACTTTCATCTTGAATCTTGATTTTTTCGGAAATAGGGGAGGTGTAATAACGATCACCGAGCGTCCAATGTAACTGTTGACTATCGTTTGACCAATGCAGATTAATTCCAGCATCTTTAGAAACTTGGGAAATCGGAACAAATTTAGTCTTATCTGTCATGTCTAAAGTTTCCCCATATGCAGGCATGGGAGCAACAAATATTTTGTGCAAATGAATAAAAGCAACCCATTTTTGATCTGGACTGGGAACTATTCTATTACCATGATCAGATTTAACTAAGGTTCTTGAATCAAATCCATCAAGATTAACACTTTTGAGGGACTTGACAATATCTCCAAAAAACTGTCCGCCTGTTTGGTAAAAGATTCTTTTATCCTCCAAGTTGAACGTCGGGAAATCCCCCTCTTTGGTTATGAATGTAGTTTCTGTACCATCAGAATTCATGATGTAGAGCCCTGGCTCTTTATCAAACGTAAAGCCCAAATCACTATTACCCGTTTCCTTTCGATAGACAATTTTATTTCCATTATGGGAAAAAGAAGGATTACGATAAATACCTTTTTCTGATGTCAGTTTCTCTGGAGTTCCACCTTTGATAGCTACCTTATAAATGGCTCCAAGGTTTTCATCATTCCAAGTCACATAAATAAGATGTTTTCCATCTGAGGAAAAACTAGGTTCAAACTCAAAATCATCTCCAGATGTAATTCTTTTTGGAGTGCCGTTTGGTAATTTCTTTATCCATAAATGACCAAGAGCGCTGAAAACTAAACTAGATTCATCAGGTGAAGTAACAGCATGTCTTATCACTTTGGCTTCGAAATTTTCTTCAAAAACCGGATATTTAAATTTCAGGGGAGAAGCTATTTTAATTTGGGCATCCACTTGAAATGGTATATCTACTGTTTCGAGAGAATGGATGTTTATTTTATTGATTTTTCCACCAGACCAAAAGACAATCTCTTCATTGTTTGGCATCCAATTAAAATTGGGGTAAACACCAAAAATGGCCCAAGCTTCCTGTTGGTCTTTATTTAGTTGATCATATATTGGCCATTCTTCACCGGTTTTTAAATCATGTATATATAGGACCGATTTTTCTCTCACCCTTTTTACAAAAGCCAATAGCTTTCCATCTTTGGATACTTGAGGTCTTGCTGCTCCACCAGGCCCGCCGGTAACTCGATCGATAGTTCCAGTTTCAAAATCATACCGATTGATAACATAAATTTGACTATTAGGGTCTTTATTGTATTGGAAAAAACCTCCCGGATACATGTCTTCGGAATAATATAGATAACGGCCATCAGGAGACATACTGGGCTCGTTGACATCCTGTTGGTCGTTTTTACGCTTGGTAAGTTGAAGACCACTGCCACCAGATTTATGATACATCCACATTTCGCCTGCTCCAGCAGACCTAGTAGAAGTGAAATGTTTTCTAGCAATTAGGTAGTCCCCATCAGGAGTCCAAATGGCATTATTTAAAAGTCTGAAATTCTCTTTGGTTATTTGTTTGGCATTATTTCCATTGATATCCATAACCCAGATATTATCGCCTCCACCAGCATCACTTGTGAATGAAATGGTTTTTCCATCCGGGCTAAATCTTGGTTGAATTTCAAAGGGTAAACCACTTCTAAGAATTTGTGCCTTTCCACCAGAGATAGGAAGTTTATAAATATCTCCCAATAAATCAAAAACAATGGTTTTACCATCTGGGCTAATATCTAAATTCATCCAGGTTCCTTCATTGGTTGTAATCTGAAGTTCTTTGAAATTCCAATTTCCTTCGGGATTAGCAACATTCCAAACAGAATCTTTGGGAGTGGTTTGAGCAAAAAGGAAATGGCTAAGAAAGAGGAAGTAAACAATAATTAAATTAGGTTTCATGATCAAATGATAACGTCAAGTTAGAAAAGTATGAATTTAGTGATTATATTTTTTACGAAGAAGAAGGGTATAAAAAAACCGGTCCCAAATGGAACCGGTTTTAATTAATAAGCGAAATATGTTATACAATAGGCGATGCGCCTTATTTTACTTGATCTACAATTGCTTTGAAAGCTTCTGGGTGATTCATAGCTAAATCAGCTAATACCTTACGGTTAAGTTCGATATTGTTAGCTTTTAACTGTCCCATAAACTTTGAATAAGACATACCGTTAGCTCTTGCTCCAGCGTTAATACGTTGAATCCATAAAGCACGGAATGATCTCTTTTTGTTTCTGCGGTCTCTATAAGAATATAGCATTGCTTTGTCAACCGCATTTTTTGCTACTGTCCAAACGTTTTTACGACGTCCAAAGTAACCTTTTGCTTGCTTAAGAACCTTTTTTCTTCTGGCTCTTTTAGCTACTGAATTTACTGATCTTGGCATAATTTTAAAAATTTTGTAGTAGGCGTCCTATTTAAAGGTACTTGTAAGGCCTAACTCCAGGGTTAATAAATGGTTTAACCGAACAATATTACTTTAAACGTAATTGTTCTTTGATACTGTTAACATCAGACTCATGTACCAAAGTACTGTGAGTTAACGCCAACTTACGCTTTTTAGACTTCTTGGTTAAGATGTGACTTTTAAAAGCGTGCTTTCTCTTGATCTTTCCAGAACCAGTTAACTTAAAACGTTTTTTGGCACTAGATTTTGTCTTCATTTTAGGCATTTTCTTCTCCTAGTTTTTACTTCGCTTATTTATTTTTAAACCTGACTTTCAGGATTTTTATTTTGTCTTTTTGGGAGCGATGAACATAGTCATACGCTTTCCTTCCAATTTAGGCATTTGCTCAACCTTTCCAAATTCTTCTAGGTCTTGTGCCAATTTCAATAAAAGGATTTGTCCTTGCTCCTTAAACACGATAGAACGCCCTTTGAAAAATACATAAGCCTTTAATTTGGCTCCATCCTTTAAGAATTTCTCAGCGTGTTTCTTTTTGAAATCATAATCGTGATCATCGGTTTGAGGACCAAAACGAATTTCTTTAACAACAACTTTAGTGGCTTTCGCCTTTAGAACTTTTTCACGTTTCTTTTGTTCGTAAAGAAACTTTTTATAGTCCATAACCTTACAAACTGGAGGATCTGCTTTAGGAGAAATTTCTACAAGATCTAAACCCTGCTCATCTGCAAAGGCTAATGCTTGTTTAATAGGGTAAACCCCGTTTTCAACATTATCACCTACTACTCGAACTTTCTCTGTTCTGATTTTAGAGTTGATTCTATGTTGATCCTCTTGTTGTACTCTTCTTCCTCTACCTGAGTTGAATCTGTTTCTTGCTATGGCTGTAAAATTTTAATTAAACTTCTTTTAAAATTGTTTGAGGGATTTTGAAATCTCTTCGTTTATGATGTTGGCAAAAGATTCTACTGATATAGATCCTAAATCTTCACCACCATGTTTACGAACAGAAATCATACTTTCCTTCTCTTCGTTTTCCCCTACAATAATCATGTACGGTATTTTTTTCATTTCGGCTTCCCGAATTTTCTTTCCAACAGTTTCATTCCTGTTGTCAATTAGGGCGCGAATTTCGTGATTTTCTAACAAATTTAAAACTTTTTTCGCGTAATTTTCATATTTCTCACTAATTGACAGTACGATAGCTTGCTCTGGCATTAACCAAAGCGGGAAGTTTCCTGCGGTGTGTTCCAGCAAAATAGCCACAAAACGCTCCATACTTCCAAATGGAGCTCTATGGATCATTACGGGTCTATGAATTTGGTTATCACTTCCTACATAGGTCAATTCAAAACGCTCAGGTAAGTTATAATCTACCTGGATGGTTCCCAATTGCCATTGTCTTCCCAGGGCATCCTTAACCATGAAGTCAAGTTTAGGTCCATAAAATGCAGCCTCACCTGTTTCAACAACATAATTTAAGCCCTTGTCTATGGCTGCATTTAAGATAGCCTGTTCTGCTTTTTCCCAGTTTTCTGAACTACCTATATATTTATCTGGGTTTTCAGGATCCCTTAATGATACTTGGGCGGTAAAATTCTCAAACCCTAAAGATCCAAAAACATAAAGTACCAAATCAATCACGTTTTTAAACTCTTGGTCCAATTGTTCTGGTGTACAGAATAAATGAGCATCATCTTGAGTAAAACCTCTTACTCTGGTCAATCCATGCAATTCACCACTTTGCTCATATCTATATACGGTACCAAATTCAGCAAAGCGTTTAGGTAAGTCTCTATAAGACCATTGACTACTCTTGTATATTTCACAGTGATGCGGACAGTTCATGGGTTTCAATAAAAATTCTTCGCCATCCTTTGGTGTATGAATAGGTTGAAAACTGTCTTCACCATACTTGGCATAATGTCCCGAAGTTACATATAGTTCTTTTTGACCTATATGCGGTGTAACGACCATTTCGTATCCAGCTTTCTTTTGGGCTGCTTTAAGGAAGTTCTCAAGACGCTCTCTCAATGCGGCACCTTTTGGAAGCCATAGAGGAAGACCTTGGCCGACCTTTTGGGAAAAAGTGAAAAGCTCTAGTTCTTTCCCCAGTTTTCTGTGATCACGTTTTTTAGCCTCTTCCAATAATTCTAAATAGTCCTTTAAATCTTTTTGCTTAGGGAAGGATATACCATAAATTCGGGTTAATTGCTTTTCATTTTCATCACCTTTAAAGTAGGCTCCAGCAACACTTAATATTTTAACAGCTTTAACAATACCTGTGTTTGGTATGTGGCCACCACGACAAAGATCTGTGAAAGTAGAATGGTCACAAAAGGTGATGGTGCCATCTTCAAGGTTCTGTATAAGATCTACTTTGTATTCATTGTTTCCTGTATAATATGAAAGGGCTTCTGCTTTGGATGCCTCACGCATTTTAAAATCGTGCTTGCCTCTGGCGATCTCAAGCATTTTATCTTCTATTTTTTTGAAGTCTTTGTCTGTTATACTTTGGTCACCTAAATCAATATCATAATAGAATCCATTTTCAATGGCAGGACCAACCCATAATTTGGCTCCAGGATAAAGTTCCTCGATGGCCTGGGCGAGGATATGGGCAGAAGAATGCCAAAAGGCCTTTTTACCTTCATCATCATTCCAGGTATATAATATTAAACTACCATCTTTTGTTAAAGGGGTTGTTGTTTCAACCTTGGTACCATTAAAATTGGCAGAAATGACGTTTCTAGCTAATCCTTCGCTTATACTTTTGGCTACATCCATAGGAGTAGAGTTCATTTCAAATGACTTTTGGCTCCCGTCTGGTAAGGTAATTTGAATCATTATATATAATAGTATGTATTTCGTTTCTTTTAAGATGGCAAAGATAAAAAGATAAAAGATAATGGAGAGATATAACCAAATGATTTAAACTGTAAAAATGTGTAATATATATTAAGGTATAAGGGGGGTGAAAAATAGCTTTAACGCTAAAGGGCTCATAATTAATGGACTCGATCTATATTTCAAAAAAACTTCAAAAAAAGGTTTGGAAAAGTTTGTTGGATAGGAAAAAAGGATGGTATATTTGCACCCGCAAACGGGGAAACCGGGAGCGTAAGTTCATAGAAAGTTTGAGATACTGGGGTTAAGGGAT
>NZ_JAAFZY010000006.1:0-252634 GCF_011764015.1 Mangrovimonas sp. CR14
CTTTCCAACTTGGGTTTGTTATCAAAACTCCGTCTAAATCTAATATCAGGTGCATTTTGCTCAAATTGTAGCCAACGGTTTGTATATGAATAGTAAGGGTTTAAGTATATAATATTCATATCAAATCGTTTGATTGGAAAATAAATAAAGTTTAATCAAAATAATTTAAGCCCTTATTATTTATATACATTGTTGTGTGGCGTTTTTTTATTTAAAAAAAAATAATTCTATTCAGATTTATCTATCCCTTTGTTTTTTAAAAAGTCCAATAAAGGTTTTTTCAGTTCACCATATTTCGATTCAAGATATTCAACTATCTGAACACGGTTATAGTTCACATCAACATTCTCGTCAATCTCATAATCATAAGTAGAATCAAGTCTATCTAAGATGTCTTTGTTTGTAGATAAAATATCAATTAATAAATCAATAACTATCTCTTTGTATTTTTCATCTGTTAATCTAAGTTCTGCCATATTAAAATATTTAAAGCATGAAATTTTTAAAATCAGTTAATTATTTTATTTCGAATTACCTTGATTCTTTAAATGAAAAGTATCCATATCTTCAGCCTTTTCATTCTCAATACTATTGGTGGATGAATTTATATGTTTTTCTGTGCTATACAACTTTTCTTTGTCAGATTTGTGTTCTTTTTTGGTTAATGCTATGATTGATAATATTAAGCTACTTATTGATAATATAAGTGGAAGCCATTTAGTTTTTGACTGAAACCAAGAAATATCCAAATCATACTTTTCTTTTTTCTCCTTCTTTTTTTCTTTAATTTCTTCTAATTTTAAATATTCAATCCATCCTCCAAGCCTATGAACTTTTCTTCCTTTTGGTGTTAGGCTAGTTATTGTTGCATTTGAGAATGTCTGATATATTAAGCCTAAATGATTAATCATATAGTTAATTAACTCTATATATTTCGCATAATCTTCTGGTGTTTTGAAGTTACGCTCTTCTTTTAGTATATAAATATTAGATTCATATATTTCATTTAATGTATCGTTAATTTTAGTATTAAATTCTTCTATACTCATCTCCATTTCTTTAATGACACACAACTTGTTATATGTGCCTAAATATACTCTTTTATCACAATTCCCTACGGGATATGAGGAGTTTTTCTTCCCCATTTCCCATATTTGTTAAACGCCCCACCGCAACATCCAAGGGGTTCTTAATCTTAACCAAATCCTTTTCGGCTACATGCGTATAAATCATGGTCGTTTCTGGTCTGCTATGCCCCAACAATTCCTGTATATAGCGCAAATCAACCCCATTTTCAAGCATATGCGTTGCATAACTATGACGTAACGTGTGTGGGGTCACCGCTTTCCTTATGCCAGCTAGCTTACAGGAGGCCTTCAAAAACTTCCGTACAGAACTTGCCGTATAGGCACCACCATCCTGACCCTCAAACATAAAACCCTTCGGCCGGTAGGTCGTCAAGTAATTGCTTAACAAAGGCCTAATGGCATCACTCAAAACCACAGACCGATCCTTTCGTCCCTTGCCCATTCTTACAATAATCATCCCACGCTCATAATCAATATCCTCAGGTTTGAGCTGTAACAACTCCCCAATACGCAACCCGCCAGAATACAACATCGAAATAATGGCGCGGTGTTTCAAATTTTTGGTCACCTGTATTAAGGTAAGAATCTCCTTGGCCGACAATACCACAGGCAAATACTTGCTCTTTTTGGGGCGCTCAAAATGGGTGGCATCAAAACCAGACAAACCACAAAACAAGGTGAAAAGTTTAAAAGCACTCACACACTGCCGGTGACTGCTTATGCTGTAATCCTCCTTGGCAACCACATCGCTCATAAACTGCTCAATGTCTCGGGTTGTCCAATCGGTAAACACACGCCCGCCTTGATAGGCAAGAAACCGCAATATAAAATAACCATAAACCTGTATGGTACTTTCGCTATAGCGCTTGCCCTTTAAATAATTGATAAATTGCTTTAATAAATCCTTATTGGTCAATGACAATCCTTGGTAGAGCACCTCTTTACTTGGCTTAGTGGCACGTTTCTTAACAGGCTTGGGTGCTGTAGATGGTACTTTTTTAAAGCCACTATAATCAATATAATACCCCAAATCCTTAAAATAATGAAATAAGGCATTCAAAGTAACTGCTGAATAAGGCACGTAAAACGTTTTGTGCGTTTGTGACCATATAACACCAGCAAAACCCTTAACATGGGTTTTGGTTTGGGCATCATAAACAAACCCAATGGCTATTTGTAAAACATCTTTATGTTGTAGTGGAGATAATGTAATGGTAGGTTTCATAAGCAGCACGAAATCATAAAGATAGCAAATAAAAACATTTTTTAGCCCTATGCGTGCCATCCCCATTTTATACCTTCCACCACCAACCACCAACCACCAACCACCAAGCACCAACTATTCACCGCATAGGTCTAAGGGGTATGTCCCCTTAATTGCCATAAACACAAGAAAACCTTCAAGAGCGTTTGGATTTTTAATTAAAAATTCCAACATTTGGGTTTCAAATGAACAAGAACCTAATCCATATCATTTCTATTATTATCGTAGTGATTATTTCGCTCCGGTGAGGAATGGTATTGTAGTATGATATAGAAAATGCCTTCCTCATCCGGGAAGGCATTTTTTTTATGGAAAAATTTTAGTGCTTTTGAACATCATATAACAAATTCGTTAAAGTGCTGATAAATAGCTATTTGAAATGTTAAAAAACTAATTGAATTTAAAGCGTACTCATGTAATGCAAAACCCTAGTAGAGTGATTACATTAATTTAGTTTCTTAAAAGAAAAGGGTCAAAAACAAATAATGAACAATTTAAATAAATACAGTAAAACAGTAACACAAGATCCAACCTTGCCGGCTGCCCAAGCCATGTTGCATGCCATTGGCTTAACCGATGAAGATTTAAAAAAGCCTTTAGTGGGTATAGCCAGTACAGGGTATGAAGGAAATCCGTGTAACATGCACCTTAATGACTTGGCAGTTCATGTTAAAAAGGGAGCAGACAAAGCCGATTTGGTCGGACTCATTTTCAATACCATTGGAGTAAGTGACGGTATTTCAAACGGAACTCCTGGAATGCGCTATTCCTTACCGTCCCGTGATATCATTGCAGATTCTATGGAAACCGTCGTTCAAGCTATGAGTTATGATGGTTTGGTGACTGTGGTAGGCTGTGATAAAAACATGCCCGGAGCCTTAATGGCCATGTTACGGTTAAACAGACCTTCCATTTTAGTCTATGGCGGTACCATTGCTTCTGGCTGTCACAATGGTAAAAAACTGGATATTATTTCAGCTTTTGAGGCATATGGTCAAAAAGTAGCTGGAAGCATAGATGAAACCGAATTCAAAGAAGTCATTCACAAGGCCTGTCCGGGTGCTGGTGCTTGTGGTGGTATGTACACCGCAAATACCATGGCTTCGGCCATTGAAGCCTTAGGTATGTCTTTACCTTTTAACTCCTCAAACCCAGCTATCACAGAAGGAAAAATTAAGGAGAAGGAATGTGAGAGAGCAGGAGAAGCCTTAAAGTTACTACTGGAAAAAGATATTAAACCATCAGATATTGTTACAAGAAAGTCTTTAGAAAACGCCATTAGGTTGGTAACGGTTCTAGGAGGGTCTACAAATGCCGTGTTGCACTTTCTGGCTATTGCCAAAGCAGCCAATGTGGAATTCACCTTAGCCGATTTTCAGAAAATAAGTGATTCAACACCACTCTTGGCAGACCTAAAACCAAGTGGTAAATATGCCATGGAAGATTTGCACGCCGTAGGTGGGGTGCCGGGTGTTTTAAAATACATGCTAAAACAAGGCATGTTGCATGGTGATTGCTTAACGGTTACCGGAAAAACCTTGGCGGAAAATTTGGAGACAGCTCCAGACCTTGAAGAAGGGCAGGAGGTCATCAAATCAGTCAACCAACCAATCAAGGATTCAGGCCATATTCGCATCCTGTTTGGTAACCTAGCTACGGAAGGTGCTGTGGCTAAAATTACAGGGAAAGAAGGCTTGTCTTTCAAAGGCGTTGCCAATGTGTTTGATAGTGAGGCGGCGGTAAATGAAGGAATCAAAACGGGTAAAGTAAAAAAAGGTGATGTGGTCATTATTCGTTATGAAGGTCCTAAGGGGGCGCCTGGTATGCCAGAAATGCTTAAACCGACCTCTTCCATTATGGGAGCTGGCTTGGGTAAGGATGTGGCTTTGATTACAGATGGTCGCTTCTCAGGTGGATCCCACGGTTTTGTGGTGGGTCACGTGTCGCCAGAAGCACAAGTAGGTGGAAACATTGCCTTAGTTGAAAATGGTGATATCATCGCTATTGATGCAGTAAACAACACCATCAACATCGAAATTTCCGATGAAGAATTGGCAAAAAGAAAAGAAAATTGGAAAGCTCCAAAACTCAAATTTGAGCGAGGGGTATTATATAAATATGCAAAAACGGTTTCATCAGCATCCAATGGCTGTGTGACCGATGAGTTTTAAATGATAGAATATGGAGGATACTCAAGCAGTAGCAAAAAAAGAGCAGCCTACTAAAAAATCCGTTAGAATTACGGGTAGTGAGGCGGTTGTAAAATGCCTTTTGGAAGAAGGGGTTGATATTATTTATGGCTACCCTGGTGGGGCCATAATGCCAGTTTATGACGAGCTTTATAAATATCAAACCCAATTGCATCACGTCTTGACCAGGCACGAGCAAGGGGCAACCCATGCAGCCCAAGGCTATGCTAGAATTTCTGGTAAAGTAGGGGTGGCTATGGCAACCTCGGGTCCCGGGGCAACCAATTTGATCACCGGTATTGCCGATGCTCAAATTGATTCCACGCCTTTGGTGTGCATTACGGGGCAAGTAGGTTCCCATTTATTAGGAAGTGATGCCTTTCAGGAAACAGATATCATAGGTATCTCAACCCCAGTTACCAAGTGGAACCACCAAGTGACCAAGGCGTCTGAAATTCCCGAAGTCATTGCCAAAGCATTTTATATCGCTAAAAGTGGGCGTCCGGGTCCCGTACTCATTGACATTACCAAAAATGCCCAATTTGAGGAATTTGATTTCTCATATGAAAAATGTACCTCCATAAGAAGTTATAAACCCGTCCCCGAAGTGCAACCAAGCAAAGTGCAGGAGGCTGCAGATATCATCAATGCGGCTAAGAAGCCTTTAATCGTTTGGGGGCAAGGTGTCATATTGGGTGAGGCAGAAGCCGAATTGAAGGCGGTGATTGAAAAGGCTGGCATTCCTTCGGCTTGGACCATTCTGGGAGCTTCAGCCATTCCAACGTCCCATCCCCTAAATGTGGGTATGGTAGGCATGCACGGTAATTATGCACCCAATAAGTTAACCAATGAGTGTGATGTGCTTATAGCCATTGGCATGCGGTTTGATGACAGGGTAACCGGTAATTTGGAGACCTATGCCAAACAGGCCAAGGTGATCCATTTTGAAATAGACCCAGCAGAAGTCGATAAAAATGTAAAGACCGATGTGGCGGTTCTTGGAGATGCCAAAACCAGTCTGTCGGCTTTATTGCCATTACTTAATGAAAACAGCCATGACTCTTGGTTAAATGAGTTTAAGAAGCTGTACCAGGTAGAGTTTGAGGAGGTCATCAAAAACGATTTGAACCCCACCAAGGAAGGTTTGACCATGGGAGAGGTGTTGAAGAAAATCAATGAAGAAAGCAAAGGGCAGGCAGCCATAGTTAGTGATGTAGGACAACATCAAATGATTGCTTGTCGCTATGCTGAGTTTAACCAGACAAAAAGTAATATTACCTCCGGCGGATTGGGAACTATGGGGTTTGCATTGCCAGCAGCCATAGGCGCAAAGATGGCAGCTCCAGAACGTGATGTGGTAGCTATCATTGGAGATGGAGGTTACCAAATGACCATTCAAGAATTGGGGACCATTTTTCAAACAAGGGTACCCGTAAAGATTGTGGTCTTAAATAATGATTTCCTCGGAATGGTACGTCAGTGGCAGCAATTGTTTTTTGATAAACGATATGCCTCTACCGAATTGATCAATCCAGATTTTGTTCAAATAGCCAAAGGATATCATATTGAAGCCAAAAGAGTGTCAAAAAGGGAGGAGTTAGATGAAGCTATTAAGGAAATGATGGTCAGTGAATCTGCCTATTTCCTAGAAGTATGTGTAGAGAAAGAAGACAATGTGTTTCCAATGATTCCAACAGGAGCATCGGTTTCAGATATAAGATTAAGTTAATATGGATACAGAAAAAGAATTATATACCGTTTCTATCTACACCGAAAACAACGTGGGTTTGCTCAATCGCATTTCGGCAATTTTCCAACGTAGAAAAATCAATATAGAAAGTATTGCCTCTTCAGCTTCAGAAATACATGGTGTGTTTCGATGGACCATCGTTGTGGTGGTTACCGAAGAGCAAATCAAGAAAATTATTGGCCAGATAGAAAAGCAGGTTGAAGTTATTAAGGCTTATTACCACAGGGATGAAGATATCATTTATCAAGAGTCTTGTCTGTTTAAAATCAAATCAGACTTACTATTTGATGAGCCACAGATTCAAAATATTATCAAAGAAGGCAATGTCAATATCGTGACGGTGAACAAGGTCTTTTTTGTTTTGGAAAAGTCTGGAAGACGTCATGAAATAAATGAATTGTATAATGAACTAAGTCCGTTTGGAATCATGCAATTTGTCCGTTCAGGAAGGATTGCTGTCACCAAACAGGAAATGAAAATATCAGAAATGCTAGTAGCATTCAACAACTAAAACAAAAACCATGTCAAATTATTTTAACACACTCTCACTACGAGAACAATTAGCACAATTAGGAAAATGTCGGTTTATGGCTGCTTCTGAATTTGAAGATGGCGTAGAAGCATTAAAAGGAAAGAAAATTGTCATCATAGGATGTGGTGCACAAGGATTAAATCAAGGGTTAAACATGAGAGATTCTGGTTTGGATATTTCTTATGCGTTGCGTGAAGCTGCTATTAAGGAAAAGCGTCAATCCTATTTGCAAGCCACTGAGAATGATTTCACTGTTGGGACTTATGACGAATTGATTCCATCTGCAGATTTGGTGCTCAATTTAACACCAGACAAACAACATAGTAATGTGGTGAAGGCGGTCATGCCGCTTATGAAAGAAGGAGCGACTTTGTCGTATTCCCACGGATTTAATATTGTAGAAGAAGGAACCAAAATAAGGGAAGATTTAACAGTGATTATGGTCGCGCCTAAATGCCCAGGAACGGAGGTTCGTGAGGAATACCTTCGCGGATTTGGAGTGCCAACCTTGATCGCTGTACATCCAGAAAATGACCCTGAAGGTAAAGGATTGTCTCAAGCCAAGGCTTATGCCGTAGCCACAGGAGGACACCGTGCCGGGGTTTTGGAATCATCATTTGTTGCTGAGGTGAAAAGTGATTTAATGGGTGAGCAAACTATCCTTTGTGGAGTCCTGCAAACAGGATCTATTTTGTGTTTTGACAGAATGGTGGAAGAAGGTGTTGAACCAGAATATGCTGCTAAATTGATACAGTATGGTTGGGAAACCATTACCGAAGCCTTAAAGCATGGTGGAATAACCAATATGATGGATCGTCTATCCAATCCAGCAAAAATTGAAGCTTTCAAGCTTTCCGAAGAATTGAAAGTATTGATGAGACCATTGTTCCAAAAGCATATGGATGATATCATTTCAGGTCACTTCTCACAAACCATGATGGAAGATTGGGCCAATGATGATGTCAATCTGTTGACATGGCGAGCAGCCACAGCTGAAACGGCTTTTGAAAAAACACCTCTTACTTCTGAAACTATTTCAGAACAGGAATATTTTGACCACGGCACCTTAATGGTTGCGATGGTTAAGGCCGGTGTGGAGTTGGCTTATGAAACGATGATAAGTTCTGGAATCATAGAAGATTCTGCTTATTATGAATCGTTGCATGAACTGCCATTGATTGCAAACACCATTGCGCGTAAAAAACTTTATGAAATGAACCGAGTCATTTCAGATACCGCAGAATACGGGTGTTATCTATTTGATCATGCCGCAAAACCATTATTGAAGGATTTTATGACTACAGTTGATGCTTCTGTCATTGGCAAAACTTTTGCCACGTCTAATGACGTTGATAATGTGGAACTGATCCAAGTCAATGAAGCGATTCGCTCTCATTCTATTGAGACAGTAGGTAAACGACTTAGAGCTGCCATGACGGCCATGAAAAAGATTAAAATTACCGAACCAGAAGAAGAGGCCGTATTATCATAATTTTGAAATCTAAATAGCCTCAAGATTCTTGAGGCTTTTCTTTTTACTATGGAAACAACCACAACTTATTTTCCCACATTACAAGCAGTTCAAGAAGCTGCTCAGAAATTAAAATCGGTAGTAAACCACACACCGTTGACTTCAAATATTCACTATTCCCGAAAGTTTGATGGTCATATATTATTTAAAAGGGAAGATTTGCAGTTGGTTCGTTCCTACAAAATTAGAGGCGCGTATAATAAAATGTCCTCTTTGACTCCTGAGGAAATAAGTAATGGAGTGGTTTGTGCAAGTGCGGGTAATCATGCACAGGGAGTAGCCTTATCTTGCAGGTTGTTGAAAATTCCAGGAACCATTTTTATGCCTACGCCCACACCCATGCAAAAAATCGAACAGGTAAAAATGTTTGGTGAAGAATTCATAGAAGTGGTTTTGGAAGGAGATACGTTTGACGATTCTTATCATGCCGCCATGAAGGAACAAAAACAGTCCAATAAAACCTTTATCCATCCATTCAATGACGAAAAGGTAATAGAAGGTCAAGCTACCATCGCTTTGGAATTGTTAAGTCAAACAGAAACCCCAATCGACTATGTGTTTGTACCTGTTGGAGGGGGCGGTTTGGCTTCTGGTTTGTCAACCATATTTAAGGAGATGTCTCCCGAAACCAAAATCATTGGCGTAGAACCAGAGGGGGCGCCTTCCATGTTAACTTCGTTAAAAAATAATCAAGTAACAGAACTGGATGATATTGAGAATTTCGTTGATGGAGCAGCTGTAAAAAGGGTAGGAGAGAAGACGTTTGCCATATGCAGACAAACCTTGGATGACATGATAACGGTTCCAGAAGGTAAAATTTGTCAAACCATACTGGATTTATATAATAAAGAAGCCATTGTGGTAGAGCCTGCTGGCGCATTGAGTATTGCAGCTTTAGATTTTTATGCCGATAAACTAAAAGGTAAAAATGTGGTTTGTGTTGTAAGCGGAAGCAATAATGATATCACACGCACCGCCGAAATCAAGGAACGTGCACTTTTGTATTCCAATCTTAAGCATTATTTCATTGTGAAGTTCCCGCAACGTGCAGGGGCCTTAAAAGAATTTGTTGTTGAAATTTTAGGACCTAATGATGACATTACCCATTTTGAGTATACCAAAAAATCAAATAGGGATAATGGTTCGGCTGTAGTGGGAATCGAATTAAAAACACCAGACGATTTACAACCTTTGATAACGAAAATGAAGCAACACAATTTCTATGGGGATTATTTAAATAACAAACCCGACTTATTTCAGTTTTTGGTTTAGTTTAACCTTAAGGTAACCAAATTACTAAGAGCTTTATTGTATCTTTAAGGTGAACTTTAAAGTTTTTAGTTTTATGTTAAGTTCCACCTACGTAGAAATTCCAGAAGAATTTCAAATTAAAAAAGGGATCAATCAGAATACCTATTTAATCAATGGAGAATTAATTGAATGGAAAGGAGAAACTTCCGATGTCTATTCTACCATTTCTTCAACTGAAGATTATAAACCCACCTTTTTAGGAACCATTCCAACTCTCACTGAAAAAGAGGCCTTGGAAGCTTTGGATGCGGCATGTAATGCCTATGACAAGGGACAAGGATTGTGGCCAACCATGAAAGTGGCAGATCGCATTGCCTGTATGGAAAAGTTTGTAGAGCAAATGAAAACCAAACGGGAAGAAGTTGTGAAATTATTGATGTGGGAAATTGGTAAAAACCTTCCAGATTCTGAAAAAGAATTTGATAGAACTGTAGAGTATATCTACGATACCATTGAAGAATACAAGCAACTGGATCGTGACAGTGCCAAATTCTCAAAACACGATGGGGTGTATGCCCACATCCGTCGAGGTCCTTTAGGGGTTGTATTGTGTTTGGGGCCCTATAATTACCCATTGAATGAAACGTTCGCCCTTCTCATTCCTGCTATAATTATGGGTAACACCTGTATTTTTAAACCGGCGAAACATGGTGTTTTATTATTGACTCCCTTGTTGGAGGCATTCAAAAATAGCTTCCCAAAAGGCGCTGTAAACATTTTGTACGGAAGAGGTCGTGTGGTGGCATCGCCGATTATGCAATCAGGGAAGGTAGATGTTTTGGCACTAATTGGAAACAGTAAATCGGCCAATGCATTAATGGATCAACATCCCAAACAGAATAGATTACGATTGGTATTGGGCTTGGAGGCTAAAAACCCTGCTATCGTGTTACCAGACGCCAACCTAGATTTGGCTATAGACGAGTGTATTGCGGGAACCTTGTCATTTAATGGGCAACGGTGTACTGCTTTGAAAATTCTTTATGTTCATGAAGATATTTTGGAGGAATTTAATAGCCGTTTTTCCAAGAAAGTGGATGGTTTGAAATTTGGGAATCCGTGGGAGCAAGGAGCTAAATTGACGCCGCTTCCAGAACCTGAAAAGCCAGCATATATTCAAGAACTAATTGATGATGCTATTTCAAAGGGCGCCAAGGTTCTTAACGAAAAAGGCGGAGAAACATCAGAAAATTATATTTTTCCTGCGGTCCTATTTCCAGTAACCAAAGACATGCGTGTGTATCAAGAGGAACAATTCGGACCTGTGATTCCAATCGTGCCATTTAAGGATATTGAACAGCCATTGGATGAGATGGCAGAATCCAATTACGGACAACAAGTGAGTTTGTTTGGTAACGATATTAAAACCTTGGCGCCGTTAATTGATACCTTGGTAAACTTGGTGTGTCGTGTGAACTTAAACAGTTCTTGTCAACGTGGGCCAGATGTATATCCTTTCACAGGTAGAAAGGATTCAGCTAAAGGAACCCTTAGTGTCCATGATGCCTTAAGGTCTTTTTCTATTAGGACTTTTGTGGCAACAAAGGATACCGAATATAACAAGGAGATTTTGAATAACTTATTGGATGCCAATGCGTCAAATTTTGTGAGCACGGACTATATTTTGTAAAAATTTAGTTAATCGGTATAAGCGATTTCAAATAATTTATATATTTGTTGCATGTTTAAACCAGAAAATAATATACGTCCGTCACAACCCAGTTTGCTGATTAGCAAACGCCGACGCTATTGCTAATCTTCTTTTTGCAATTGTATAACGTATATTATTTTAATCTTGAAACATATTTTCCAAATAACATTTTTAATAAAATTAGCAGTTGATTTCGGTCAACCGTTGACTCCTTTCCGTTTGTATCGCCGCCCGTAAGGGTGTATGCTTTCTATGGAACTTAGGTGAGTCCGGTTCTTTTCTTCCAAAATCAAATTAACCTTAATCTTATTTTTTGAACAATGAAAATTGTTATTGCAGACAAATCTCATGCGGTTTACGCATCTCTTATTTCTGATACCATCGCTGAATCGGCCAAGGTACGAGGAACTGGTATAGCGAAGCGCACTCCTGAATATATCATTACCAAAATGGAAAATGGCAATGCTGTTATAGCCTTGGACGGAGATAAATTTGTTGGGTTTTGCTATATCGAGGCTTGGAGCCACGGCAAATTTGTAGCAAATTCCGGGTTGATTGTACATCCAGATTATAGAGGAGCCGGTGTGGCTAAACAAATCAAACATAAAATTTTTGAGCACTCTAGAAAGAAATATCCAGATGCCAAAGTTTTTAGTATCACCACAGGTCTGGCTGTTATGAAAATGAATACTGAATTGGGATATCGCCCCGTTCCGTTTTCAGAATTAACGGATGACCCAACCTTTTGGAAAGGATGCCAAACCTGTAAAAACTATGATGTTTTGCAACGTACCGAGCAAAAAATGTGTTTGTGTACAGGAATGTTGTACAATCCAGAAATAGAAAAAAAAGGAGGCAAAATAAACGTGAAGCCTGTCAAAGAAAAAGTGTTTAAAAGGCTGAAGCAAATTAAAGAAACCTTGTATTTAAAGAAAGAAAAAAATGAAAAGTAAAGTGGTTTTAGCCTATAGCGGGGGCTTAGATACATCCTATTGTGCCGTTCACCTAAGTAAGGATTTAGACTTTGAAGTCCATGCTGTAAGTGTAAATACAGGTGGATTTACGATAGAAGAAATCCAAACGATCGAATCGAAAGCTTATAAAATGGGTGTCGCTTCCTATGTGAATGTGGACGCTATCCATACCTTTTATGAAAAGGTTGTTAAGTATCTCATTTTTGGAAATGTGTTGAAAAATAACACCTATCCCTTATCGGTGAGTGCAGAACGTATTATTCAAGCTATTGAAATTGTTGAATACGCCAAGTCTATAGGTGCCAAATATATCGCTCATGGAAGCACCGGGGCAGGAAATGATCAAGTTCGTTTTGATATGATTTTCCAAACGCTGGCTCCAGAAATCAAAATCATTACGCCTATTAGGGATAAAAAATTAAGCAGAGAAGCGGAAATTGATTATCTAATTTCAAACGGCGTAGATATGTCATGGGACAAAGCAAGATATTCGATTAATAAGGGACTTTGGGGAACGAGTGTAGGTGGATCTGAAACATTGACATCCGATAAACCACTGCCTGGTTCTGCTTATCCATCACAACTGCAGAAGGAGGGAGAGGAAAAGGTGGTTTTGACTTTTGAAAAAGGAGAGTTGACTGCCTTGAACGGAGAAGTAAACCCTCCAGAAAAGAATATAGAATTACTCCAAAATCTAGCCTCTCCATTTGCTATTGGTAGAGATGTGCATGTTGGAGATACCATTGTTGGTATTAAAGGAAGGGTAGGATTTGAAGCCTCGGCTGCATTAATTATTGTGAAGGCGCATCATTTATTGGAAAAGCACACCTTAACCAAATGGCAATTGCAACATAAAGAATATTTGTCCAGTTTCTACGGCATGCATTTACATGAGGGACAATATTTAGACCCCGTCATGAGAAACATTGAGGCGTTTTTGAAAAGCAGTCAGGAGATGGTTTCTGGTGATGTAACCGTGTCCCTTAAGCCTTATCATTTTTCTTTGGATGGTATTGCTTCGGATCATGATCTGATGAATGCCAAATTTGGAAGCTATGGTGAAATGAATAAAGGATGGACAGCTGACGAAGCAAAGGGCTTTATAAAAATACTAGGAAATCAAAATAGAATCTATCACCAAGTAAATTCAGAATCATGATACAAAAAGTAGGAATTGTTGGTGGAGCAGGCTATACGGCTGGTGAATTAATCAGGTTGTTGATGCATCACTCCCAAACAAAAATCGACTTTGTTTATAGTACGTCAAACGCTGGAAACCCCATAGGAAAAGTGCATCAAGATTTAATGGGAGCATTAGATTTAAAGTTTACTGATGCTATTAATCGAGATGTGGATGTGTTGTTCCTCTGTTTGGGACATGGAAATTCCAAGGCTTTTTTAGAGAGTAATTCGTTTTCAAGCACCACGAAAATTATTGACTTAAGTAATGATTTTAGGTTGGAAGCAGATAAGGTCTTTCAAGGAAATACATTTACTTATGGTTTGCCAGAACTCAATAGGGACGCCATTAAATTGTCCAACTATATTGCAAATCCAGGGTGTTTTGCTACAGCCATTCAATTGGCATTGTTGCCTTTGGCTCAGGCCAATCTTTTAAAGGGTGATGTACATGTGAATGCCGTGACGGGAGCGACGGGAGCAGGAACTTCCCTTTCAGAAACGACCCACTTTACTTGGCGAGACAATAATTTTTCTTATTACAAGCCTTTTACGCATCAACATTTGGGAGAAATAAATCAATCCTTAAAACAGCTTCAAAGTGACTTTTCTGAGGAAGTGTTCTTCATGCCCAACCGAGGAAACTTCTCAAGAGGGATTTTTGCAACGGCATATATGCCTTTTTCTGGATCTTTGAAAGATGCTCAGGAATTGTATCAAAATTATTACAGGAATGCGGCTTTTACCTTTGTGTGTGATGAGCCTCTGCATTTGAAACAGGTGGTCAATACCAATAAATGTTTGTTGCACCTTCACAAGCATCAAGAAACTTTACTGGTTACTAGTGTTATGGACAATTTACTTAAAGGTGCCTCAGGGCAAGCCGTACAGAATATGAACTTAATGTGTGGCTTTTTTGAAGACGAAGGATTAAAACTGAAAGCCAACTATTTTTAAACGATTCAATATGAAAATTGCTATTATAGGAACTGGAAATTTAGGACGATCAATCGCCAAAGGATTAATCACCAACAATGCCATTACAACTCTTGTTTTAACCAAGAGACACCCCGAAGCTCTTTCAGAATTTGAAGGTTACAAAGGTGTTTCTATTACTCAGGATAATGTGGCTGCGGTAAAAGAATCTGATATTTTGATTTTTGCCGTCCAGCCATCCCATTTTGAAGCCATTTTGAAAGATGTTGCTCCTTTTTTAAACGAAAAGCATGTCATAATTTCAACCATCACTGGTTATACTATTCCAAAAATAGAAGCAATTGTAGGAGCAGAGCAATATATAATTCGGGCAATGCCCAATACGGCAATCGCTGTAGGTAAGTCGATGACTTGTTTATGTAGCAATGTGATGGGAGCTAAGAGAATCAAAGTAGCTGAAGCCATTTTCAATAGACTGGGTCACACTTTGGAGATTCCTGAGAGCCAGATGCAGGCTGCAACAGTAGTGTGCGCTAGTGGTATTGCTTTTTGGATGCGTCTCATAAGGGCTACAACCCAAGCAGCCATCCAATTAGGGTTTGACTCTAATGAAGCTCAAGAATTAGCCATGTATACTTGTGAAGGAGCTGCGAGTTTGTTAATTAATACAGGCAATCATCCTGAAGAGGAAATTGACAAGGTGACAACTCCTAAAGGTTGTACCATAGAAGGACTCAATGAGATGGAGCACAAAGGATTGAGCTCTTCTTTAATTCAAGGTATGGTGGCTTCTTTTCAAAAAATAAGTAACATTAAAAAAGAGCAAATATGAGTTTGTTTGATGTTTACCCTCTGTTTGAAATAACACCTGTAAAGGCAAAGGATGTCTATGTATATGATGATCAAGGTCAGGAGTATTTGGATCTGTATGGTGGGCATGCCGTTATCTCCATAGGTCATTCCCATCCCCAATATGTTAAAGCGATTTCGGATCAAGTGGCTAAATTGGGTTTTTATAGTAATGCAATCCAAAATCCGCTGCAAGAGACTTTGGCGCAACAATTGGTGCAAATTTCAGGTTGTACGGATTACCAGTTGTTTTTATGTAATTCGGGTGCTGAAGCCAATGAAAATGCGCTGAAATTAGCCTCATTTGTGACAGGGAAATCGAAAGTGCTGGCCTTTAAAAATTCCTTTCACGGAAGAACCTCTGCAGCCGTTGCAGCAACTGATAACCCAAAAATTGTTGCACCATTAAATGGGCAGCATCAAGTTGATTTTGTTGCTTTGGGTGATTTGGAAGGTGTTGAAACCATATTAAAGGCAGGTCAAACCTGTGCTGTGATTGTGGAAGTGATTCAAGGTGTAGGCGGATTGGATGAAAGTACCACAGAATTTTACCAGGGCTTAGCAGAATTATGCAAAACATATGGCGTTTTATTTATAGCAGATGAAGTGCAATCGGGTTTCGGTAGGACTGGTGACTTTTTTGCGTTCCAAAAACATAAAATTGAGCCCGATATCATTTCCCTTGCCAAGGGAATGGGAAATGGATTCCCCATCGGAGGGATTTTAATCCATCCAGATATTAAGGCGGTTTATGGTATGTTGGGTACAACATTTGGAGGGAATCATTTGGCTTGTTCTGCATCTTTATCTGTTTTGAAAGTCATGGTTGATGAAGACTTAATGGCAAATGCTTTGGAAGTCTCTGCTTATTTCTTGGAGAAAGCCAAAGAGCTTCCTGGGTTAATGCAAGTGAAGGGACGCGGATTGATGTTAGGTTTGGAATTTGATTTCAAGGTGGGAGATTTGAGAAAGAAACTCATCCATCAACATCACATATTCACAGGAAGTGCCAACAATCCAAACCTGATAAGAATATTACCTCCATTGACGGTAAAAAAAGCACATATCGATCAATTTTTTAAAGCCTTGAAAGCGGAATTATAAATGAAGAAATACACAGAAATACAGGATATTCCCAATATTCAAGATGCGATTAAGGAAGCCATTTTATTAAAAATGGATCCATTTGAGTATAAAGAATTGGGTAAAAATAAAACCCTGGTCATGTTGTTTTTCAATGCCAGTCTTAGAACCAGATTAAGTACGGAAAAGGCGGCAAAGAATTTAGGGATGGATGTGATGTCATTAAATGTGAATGAGGCTTGGCAGCTTGAATTTGATGATGGAACCATTATGGATGCCAATACTTCAGAGCATGTTAAGGAAGCGGCACAGGTGATTTCCCAATATGCCGATGTGATTGCAGTGAGAGCATTTCCAAGCTTAAAAGACAAGGCCAAAGATCAATCCGAATATATTTTAAAAAGTTTTGAGAAGTATGCCACGGTACCCATTGTCAATATGGAAAGTGCTACAGCGCATCCATTGCAAGCTTTGGCCGATGCGATTACCATTACAGAACTAACAGAAAAGAAAGTTCCAAAGGTGGTGTTGTCTTGGGCGCCGCATCCGAAGGCGTTACCCCAAGCAGTGGCCAATTCGTTTGCAAGTATGATGCAAGAAATGGACGTGGAGTTTGTAATCACCCATCCTGAAGGGTATGAGTTGGATCCTGAAATAACCAAAGATGTCCCAATTGTTTATGATCAAAAGGAGGCCATGAAGAATGCCGATTTCGTTTACGTGAAGAACTGGAGTAATTTCAAGGAGTATGGTCAGGTTTTAAATTCAGACCCAAGCTGGATGATGACCCAAGAAAAATTAGGTCAGGCCAAATTCATGCACTGCTTACCAGTGAGAAGAAATGTGGTAGTAGAAGACGAAGTGCTTGATAGTGAGCAATCGGTGGTTATTAAACAAGCGAAAAATAGAACGTTTGCTGCTCAAGTGGTGCTTAAAAATATTTTGAAGAGTTTATAAAATGAAGATATTTAAAATGTGTATCAATGAGTAAAGAACCGCTTCAAATTATAAAAATTGGAGGTAATATTATCAATAATCAAGAGGCTTTAGCCGAATTTTTATTGGCCTTTTCCAAAATAGAAGGTAAGAAAATTTTAGTTCATGGAGGAGGAAAGCGAGCCACAGAATTGGCCGCCAAGTTGGGTGTAGAGGCAAAAATGGTTGATGGTCGTCGAATTACAGACCAATCCAATTTGGAGATTGTTACTATGGTTTATGCTGGGTTGTTGAATAAGAATATAGCTGCCCAATTACAATCGTTTGGATCAAATGCGATTGGTTTGTCTGGAGCCGATGCCAATGTCATTAGGTCCCATAAAAGGGAAGTGAAAGATCTGGATTATGGATTTGCAGGCGATGTCGATGAAATTAATGAGGGGCAGATTGCACTACTCCTCGAAAATAATTTGGTGCCCGTATTTTGTGCTATTACCCATGATAAGATGGGGCAGCTTTTAAACACCAATGCAGATACGATTGCTTCGGAATTGGCCATAGCTATGTCTTCAAAATATGAGGTGTCATTGATTTATATCTTTGAGAAGAACGGCGTGTTACGTTCTATTGAAGACGATCAGTCCATAATTGAACAAATCAATTTGGAAACTTATAAAGAATTGGTGTCTGAAGGGGTCATTTCAGAAGGGATGTTACCCAAAGTGCACAATTGTTTTGAAGGACTAAAAAAGGGCGTTTCTAAAGTGATTATAGGAAACCCAACCATCATTTCAAACACAAATCAAAAATTTACAACCTTGGTTTTATGATAGAACAGCTTACACAGGAAGCCATCGAGTTGTTAAAACAACTTATAGAAACGCCATCTTTCTCATCGGAGGAAGATGGAACAGCGCACCATATTGAAAATTGGTTTACAAATCATAAAATTCCTTTTAATAGAACCGACCATAATGTTTGGGCCATCAATAAGTATTTTGATGCTTCCAAGCCTACTTTGTTGCTCAATTCCCATCATGATACGGTTAAACCGAATAACGGTTATACTAAGGATCCGTTTAAAGCTCTCGTTGAAGATGGAAAATTATTTGGTTTAGGAAGCAATGATGCTGGGGGTTGTTTGGTGTCATTGATTGCAACGTTCACCTATTTTTATGAAAAAAGGGATTTAGCTTATAACTTGGTAATTGTGGCATCGGCAGAGGAAGAGAGTAGTGGGGATAAAGGATTGAACAGTATGCTTCCTATCATTCCTAAAATTGATGTAGCCATAGTAGGAGAACCTACTTTAATGAATTTGGCTGTAGCCGAAAAGGGCTTGGTTGTGTTTGATGCCGTTGTAAAAGGAACACCCAGTCATGCCGCCCACCCGAATGATGATAATGCCATTTATAATACCATTAAGGTATTAGAATGGTTCCGAGATTTTAAATTTGAGAAAGTATCTGAGACTTTGGGAGAGGTCAAGCTGACCGTATCCCAAATTCATGGAGGAAAACAACATAATGCGATTCCTGCCAATGTGGATTTGGTCATAGATTGTCGGGTGAATGATCAATACTCCAATCAAGAGGTAGCAGAGATATTAATGAAGAAGGCCCCTGTAGATAGCTTGATTCCGAGAAGTTTGAGGTTGAATTCGTCATCTATTCCTGTGTCTCATCCATTGGTTCAAGCTGGTATTGAGATGGGAATAACAACCTACGGTTCCCCAACTTTATCCGACCAGGCAGTCTTATCTTGTCCCTCATTAAAACTGGGGCCTGGGGATAGTACGAGGTCACATTCTGCAGATGAGTTTATTCACTTGGAAGAAATAGAGGAAGGGATAAAGATTTATATTGAATTATTAAAGAAAGTATTTTAAATGAACCAATAGTCAAGATTGCAGAACCAATATTTTTAAATCTAGGTTCTAAAAGCGAAGCGGTCTTGATTCTAATATCTATAAAAAATGAAGCTTTGGGATAAGGGGATTTCTATCGATAAAAAAATAGAGCAGTTTACAGTTGGGAATGATCGTGAGATCGATATGTTTATCGCCAGATATGACGTTCAGGCCTCTTTGGCCCATGCACAGATGTTGAAGGAAGTGGAAATTCTTTCCGAAGGTGAGTTGAAACAACTGGAAGAAGGTCTTAAAATGTTATCAGAGCAACTGGAAAATGGAACGTTTGCTATTGAAGACCAATTTGAAGATGTGCATTCCAAGATTGAATTTGAATTGACCAAGACTTATGGGGACGTAGGAAAAAAAATCCATACGGCTAGATCTAGAAATGATCAAGTTTTGGTAGCCCTTCAGTTGTATTACAAAGAAAATTTAAAAGAGATTCTCGGTAAGTCAAAAGTTCTTTTTGAAACACTCCTGGACTTGGCAGGCACTTATAAAGATAGGTTACTTCCTGGGTACACCCATTTGCAGGTTGCTATGCCATCGTCTTTTGGGTTGTGGTTTTCCGCTTTTGCCGAGATGTTGGTAGATGACGTTTATTTATTGCAAGCAGCCTTAAAAACAGTCGATCAGAATGCGTTGGGTTCAGCTGCCGGATATGGAAGTTCGTTTCCTATAGACAGAGAGTTTACTACGAAAGCTTTAGGATTTACATCCATGAAATATAATGTTGTGGCAGCACAAATGAGCCGTGGAAAAGCGGAACGAACTTTGTCTATGGCCATATCAAGTTTGACAAATACGCTAGCTAGATTCTCGATGGACATTTGTTTGTATATGAGCCAAAACTTTGGTTTCATTTCCTTTCCAGATGAATTAACCACAGGAAGCAGCATCATGCCCCATAAAAAGAATCCAGATGTTTTTGAGCTAATCCGTGGCAAGAGTAATAAACTGCAAAGTTTACCTTTGGAAATGACCTTGATCACTAATAATTTGCCGAGTGGGTATCATCGGGATTACCAATTACTAAAGGAAAATATGATTGGAGCGATAGAGGATACAAAGGACTTGTTAGATATTTTTAATTATGCCATTAAGCAGATTCAAGTGAAGGAAATTGATTTAAATGATCCCAAATATCAGTATCTCTTTACAGTGGATAATATCAATACACTAGTCGAGTCGGGGATGAGTTTTAGAGATGCTTATAAAAAAATTGGGGCTGAAGTACAAGATGGTACCTATGTGCCCGATATGTCAAAACAGCATGTGCATGTTGGGAGCATGGGGAACCTCAGGTTAGATAAAATTAGGGCGAAATTTCCTGAGTAGGTTCCTAATATGATTTTGGGATTTTGTGAGTGGCCGCACAAGCAGCGCCAATGATTCCGGCATGGTTGCCAAGGTGTGCTGGGGCTACGGGTGTTTCTATTTTAATATACTTTTTGAATTTGTCAAAATCATCAGAGGTGCCACCACCTAAAATGATGAAATCCGGACAAATAATAGTGTCTACTAATTCTAAAAAGGTATTAAAGCGCTTACCCCATTTTTTAAAGCTGAGGTTCTTTTTTTCTTTGACCGAATTGGCGGCCCATTGTTCTATTTTTTTGTATTTCTTATATGGGATTTGGCCCAATTCAAAGTTGGGTATTAATTTTCCATCATAGAAGGCACCACTGCCCAAACCGGTTCCAATGGTAATAGTGACAACCAATCCTGATTTTCCTTGCCCTATACCATAGTTCATAACGGCATATCCAGCAGCATCGGCGTCATTGATAACGGTTACTGATTGCTTACAGGCTTTAGAGAATAATTCTTCGACATTGACATGGTCCCATTCATCATGTAAATTTCCTGAGGCTTTACAAATTCCATGCTTGATTATGCTAGGGAAACCACAACCAATGGGGCCCGAATAATCAAAATGAGCCACAATATCCTTAAATACTTCAGCCATGGCATCTGGAGTTCTCGATTTGGGCGTAGGAATACGAAATCGTTCTGTGATTAGTTCCCCTGTTATGGTATTTACTATGGCACCTTTCATACCACTTCCTCCAATGTCGATTCCTAAAATTTGCATACAAGTGTTTTTGATGATATTGTAAATTTAAACATTATCAACGGAACCATTCAAAACTGATTCATGCATTTTCAAATTAAATGGTGTAGACTATGTTGTGATCCTTTAATTTCTAACATAATATTAAGACCATTCCGTATTCATTTTAATAATTTCACGTCATATAAAAATGATTAGAGAATTGAGTGAAGTAAAATACTCCATGCTAGAATTAGCCTTTGTAAATGAAGGCAGCCAAGTCAAAGAAACTTTCTCCAATACGTTGGAGTTGGCCCAATTGGTTGAATCTTTGGGATATCATCGATTTTGGTTGGCAGAACATCATAATTCCATCAATATAGCTAGTTCTGCGACTTCTATTTTGATAGGTTATATTGCTGAAAACACCAAAAGTATTCGGGTCGGTTCGGGAGGAATTATGTTGCCTAACCATTCCCCCCTCATTGTAGCTGAACAGTTTGGGACCCTTGGAACGTTATATCCCGATAGAATAGATTTGGGGTTGGGACGTGCGCCGGGTACCGATGCCGATACGGCCAATGCGATTAGGTCGGATAGAATGCAGGCTACTATGAGGTTTCCTGATGAGGTGGCTGATATCCAGCAGTATTTTTCACTTGACAATGTTCAAAATAAGGTCCGTGCCACAGTTGCAGAAGGCGTTCAGGTTCCTATTTATATTTTGGGATCCAGTACGGATAGTGCCAAACTAGCTGCTAGATTGGGGCTGCCCTATGCTTTTGCTAGTCATTTCGCAACGGCTCACTTTCATGAGGCACTCCAAATTTACAGACATGATTTTACACCTTCTCAATTTTTATCCCAGCCTTATGTGATTGCTGGCGTGAATGTTATTGCGGCAGATACATTGGAAAAGGCTGAGATGATGTTTACATCGCCTATAAGAATGGTGATGAACCTATTTATGGGGAAACGGGAGTATTTAACACCTCCCACCCAAATGACTTCGGAATTAAAAAGCATTTTGATGAACCCATCAGTTCAACAGATGTTGCGTTTTTCAGTGGTAGGTGATAAAAAGAAGGTCAAGGAAGAGACTGAAAAATTCTTAGCGGAAAACAAGGTAGATGAATTGATGGTAGTGACCAATACCTTTGATCCTCAAGACAGGAGGCGTTCTTATCAGTTGTTTTCAGAAATCATGAATGAAATCAATGGAATTTAATAGAAGCTAAAAAGCACCCCAGAGTGGTGCTTTTAAACTATTAATCATTCATTTAGGGAGGACTTAAATAATGGTAGACTGACCCAAATGTAAGTTTTGAAAATTGATGTTGGAATCTTGAGGGTTATTAATATAATCCTCAATGAAATCTCCAACTTTACTTGTGGTAATATTTTCAGAATCCGGATTTAAATCTGGAGTCGTGATGTTTAATTGTAAGGACTTTTCAACGGCCTTTCTGATTAATTCGGCCTCTTGATAAAGTTCGAAATGATCTAACAACATAGCTGCTGATAAAATGGAGGCTACGGGGTTGGCAATTCCTTTTCCTGTCGCCTGTGGATATGAGCCGTGAATGGGTTCAAATAAGGCATGTTTGTCACCTACAGAAGCTGATGCCAATAAACCAATACTTCCACCTATTACGCTGGCCTCATCACTAATAATATCACCAAACATATTCTCTGTTAAGATGACATCAAATTGTTTCGGATTTAAGATCATTTGCATTGCTGCGTTGTCTACAAATAAGAAATCCAATTCCACATCTGGATAGGACTCGGCAACTTGTTTTACAACTTTTCTCCATAAGCGCGATGTTTCCAATACATTGGCTTTGTCAACAAGTGTTAACTTGCTCCTGCGAGCTTGAGCCGCTTTGAATGCCAGATGGGAAATTCGCTCTATTTCTTCTTTGGAATATTCACATAAGTCAGAAGCCCAAGTGCCTTCCTCATTTTGCTTTTTCTCCCCAAAGTAAATACCTCCTGTCAGTTCCCTATAGATGCTGATGTCGGTTCCTTGAATGTTCTCTTTTTTCAAGGGAGACTTATCCAAAAGCATATCATAGGCTTTTACCGGACGAATATTGGCGTATAAGCCCAATTCTTTTCTTAGTTTCAATAACCCTTGTTCTGGGCGAACTTTAGCATTGGGATCGTTATCATATTTAGGGTCTCCAATAGACCCAAATAAAACGGCATCACTTTTTTTGCATAAATCAAGGGTGCTGTCCGGTAGTGGATTTCCAGTTTCATCTATGGCAATAGCTCCAACTGGAGCCGATGAGAAAAGGAAGGTGTGATCAAATTCTACAGCTATAGCTTTCAATACTTTGATGGCTTGATCGGTCACTTCGGGACCAATGCCATCTCCTGATAAAACGGCAATATTCAGTTTCATGAGTGTTTTTGTTCGTTGTTGTTTTGGACGTTTCCCTTCGGGTCGCGTTTTTCGTTATATCTTGTGTTTCATGTTCTCGCTTTGCTCGACATCAACAAAAGGATGCCACTGCAACCGCTAACGCAAAAAGCCACCTAAAGGGCGGCCTCAAATTGTTCTATTTCTTTCTTTTTGCTCAGTAAATAATCAATGTCATCATAACCATTGATCATACAGGTTTTTTTGTAGGGATCAATATCAAAGGATTCCTTTAAGTCTGTAGGCGCCACAAATATGGTCTGGTTTTCTAAATCTACTGTGATCTGAGTGTCTGGTTTTGCTTGGATTAAATCTAAAAGCTGCTTTAAAAATGGTGGTGACACCTGTACGGGCAGCAAACCATTGTTTAATGCATTTCCTTTAAAAATGTCGGCAAAAAAACTGGAAACAATCACTTTAAAGCCGTATCCAACTAAGGCCCATGCTGCATGTTCCCTACTAGATCCGCAACCAAAATTGTCTCCTGCAACTAAAATACTTCCAGAAAACTTAGGGTCGTTGAGTACAAAATCTTTGTTAGGGTTTCCTTCTTTATCAAAACGCCAATCCCGAAAGGCATTATCGCCAAATCCTTGTTTGTCCGTGGCTTTTAGAAAGCGGGCAGGGATGATTTGATCGGTATCAATATTTTCGATATCTAATGGGATGGCTGAACTATGTAATGTGGTGAATTTTTCCATTTAAATCAATTCTTCTTCATAACTGTGTTCCAATAATTTGGTAACATCTACAATTTTACCTGCTACAGCGGTCGCCGCCGCTACTAAGGGACTCGCTAAAATGGTTCTTGCGCCTTGTCCCTGTCTTCCTTCAAAATTTCTATTTGAAGTTGATACACAGTATTCTCCCTGTGGTATTTTATCATCATTCATGGCAAGACAGGCAGAACATCCTGGTTGTCGCAATTCAAATCCAGCGGCTTCAAAAATGTCTTTCAGTCCTTCAGCTTCAATTTGTGATTCTACTTGCTTACTTCCTGGTACCAACCAGGCTGTTACATTATCAGCTTTTTGTTTTCCTTTAATAAACTGGGCTGCAACTCTAAAATCTTCAATTCTGGAATTGGTACAACTGCCTATAAATACATAATTGATAGGTTTGTTCAGCATATATTCACCTTTTTTAAAATCCATGTATTGCAAGGATTTTTCAAAAGAGGCATCGTTTAATTCTGGAATACGTGCATTGATTTTGATTCCCATTCCAGGATTGGTTCCATAGGTAACCATAGGTTCTATATCAGCTGCATCAAAGGTGTATTCTTTGTCAAAAACGGCATCTTCATCTGATGGTAGGGTTTTCCAATAGGATACTTTTTTATCAAATTCCTCACCTTTTGGAGCAAATTCCCTTCCTTTTACATAATCAAAAGTGGTTTGGTCTGGAGCAATCATACCGCCTCGAGCACCCATTTCGATACTCATATTGCAGACGGTCATTCTTCCTTCCATGCTCATATCTTCAAACACATCGCCTGCATATTCACAGAAGTATCCAGTTCCTGCATTGGTTCCTATTTTGGAAATAATATACAGAATGACATCCTTAGGAAGAACACCATTTTTTAGTTTCCCATTAACGCTCACTCTCAAACTTTTGGGTTTAGTCAAAAGCAAACATTGGCTTGCAAAAACTTGAGCTACTTGGCTTGTTCCAATTCCAAAGGCAATACTTCCAAAGGCACCATGTGTGGAAGTGTGACTATCTCCACAAACCATGGTCATTCCAGGTTGGGTAATTCCAAGTTCAGGTGCCATCACATGAACAATTCCATTATATGGATGGCCAAGACCGTATAAAGTGATACCATTTTTCTCACAATTTTCAGCCAGTTGTTTTAATTGGTTTCTGGAAAGTTCATCCCTAACTGGTAAATGTTGATTTACTGTTGGGGTATTATGGTCTGCAGTAGCAACAATTTGATCTGGTCTAAAAATAGGAATGTTTCGTTCCTCAAGTTCCTTAAAGGCTTGCGGACTAGTAACTTCGTGAATTAAATGTTTGTCTATATATAATACCTGAGGTCCGTTATCAATGGAGTCGACAACGTGAGCATCCCATACTTTATCGAATAAGGTCTTTCCCATATTAGGCTGAAATTATTTGTCTATAAATGGCACTGCTCTCAATTATTTGATGGATGTCATCATCACAAACTTCTTTTTTCTTATCGGCATAATTTAAGAATGAAGCATAAATTTCATCCAATTGAAGCTTGGTAAGTTCATAACCTATGTTCTTGGCACGGTAAGCCAAAGCAGCTCTTCCGCTTCTAGCTGTCAGGACTATGGCTGATTCTGTCACACCTACATCCCTAGGGTCAATAATCTCATAAGTTTCACGATTTTTAATAACGCCATCTTGATGGATTCCCGAGCTATGGGCAAAGGCATTGCTACCTACAATAGCTTTATTGGGTTGCGTGTAAACACCCATTTGTTCCTGAACCAGTTGGCTAATTCCGTATAATTCTTTAGTGCGTATTCCAGTATCTAAATTAAGATAAGGATGTTGTTTCAATATCATGACTACTTCTTCCAAAGCTGTATTTCCAGCTCTTTCACCCACACCATTAATGGTACATTCAATTTGACGTGCCCCATTAATAACTCCTTCAATGGAATTGGCTGTGGCCAATCCAAGATCGTTATGGCAATGACAAGATAAAATGGCTTTTTCTATGCCCTTGACATTTTCTCTTAAATATTTGATTTTGGCACCGTATTCACTTGGTAAGCAATATCCTGTAGTATCTGGGATATTTAAAACGGTAGCTCCAGCTTCAATAGCTTTTTCACATACCCGTGCTAAAAACTCATTATCTGTTCTACCGGCATCTTCAGCATAAAATTCGACGTCTTCTACAAAGGATTTGGCATAGGCCACTGCTTTGAATGCGCGTTCAATAACAGCTTCTCGAGTGGAGTTAAACTTGAATTTAATATGCGAATCAGAAGTGCCAATACCTGTATGGATTCTTGGTTTGGCAGCAGATTTCAAAGCTTCAGCTGCTACCTTAATATCGTTTTCAACTGCTCGTGTGAGTCCACATACGGTGGCATTTTTTACAATTTTTCCAATGGCTTGTACCGCATCAAAATCTCCCGGACTTGAAACAGGAAACCCTGCCTCAATCACATCTACACCCAAAAAGTCCAAACGTTCAGCAATAATAAGTTTTTGTTCTTTGTTTAATTTGCATCCCGGAACTTGTTCTCCATCTCTTAATGTGGTGTCAAAAATTTGTACTTTCTCTTTAGACATTTAAAAAATAAATTTTTGTATTGTTATACGAATTTATAATTTGGATTAAGAAATGGTTATGAAAGGGCAGGAGTTGTTACGATGTTCAAATGAAAAAAAATATAATAAACAGCTTAAAATCAATAATTTAAAATCTTAATTATTTGATGGTTAAAGATCAAAAAGATAATTTGTTTTCACTGGTTAAGTCGATGACAAAATCAGAAAAAAGACAGTTCAAATTGTATGTTGGTCGGCTTGGAGTAAATGAAGATTCCAAATTTTTGAATTTATTCAATATTTTGGATAAGCTATCCGTGTATGATGAAGATGCTATTTTGAAAAATGGCGATATCAAGAAGCAGCAATTGGCCAATGTGAAATCGCACCTCTATAAGCAGATCTTGATCAGCCTTAGGTTGAATCCTTCTCATCAAAATGTACGTTCCCAATTGCGAGAACAACTGGATTTTGCCTCGATTCTTTATCATAAAGGACTATATAAGCAAGCTTTAAAGATTTTGGATAAATCAAAAGAAATAGCGATTCAAAATGAGGAAAAGAATTTGGCATTTGAGGTGGTAGAGTTGGAAAAGGTTATAGAGGCTCAATATATTACAAGGAGTATAAGCGGGCGGGCGGATGAGCTGACTATTCAGGCTAAAAAGTTAAGTCAAGCGAATGTGATTACGAGTAAGTTATCCAATTTGTCACTTCAACTCTATGGTTTGTTCCTCAAATTTGGATACGCCAAAAATGAAAAGGACGCCCAAGAAATTCATGACTATTTTAATGCGCGCTTGCCTAAATATGATTTGGAAGACTTAGGGTTTAGGGAAAAATTATGGCTTTACAGGTCGTATTTTTGGTACAGTTTCCTGTTGCAGGATTTCTTAAACTGCTTTAAATATGCCTTAAAATGGGTGAAGTTATATGACCAAAATCCGAGTATGGTCAATTTGAATCCAGTGTTTTTTGCTAAGGGGCAAAACTATTTGTTGGAGTCCCTATTTTATATCAACAACAAAGAAAAATTCAAATATCATCTGGATAAATTTGAAGCGTTAGTTACCAATAAAAGTTTTACCATCGATGAAAATGTAGATGCTCTAACTTTTTTATATCTCAATATACATCGCGTAAACTATTATTTTTTTGATGGGAGTTTTAAAGATGGCTTGCATCTAATCCCCAAAATTGAAGCCGAATTGGTCAAATACACGGACCGGATTGATGAACATCACAGAATGATTTTCAACTACAAATTTGCTAGTATGCATTTTGGAGCTGAAAATTACAAGGAATGTATTCGATACTTGAATAAAATTATTACCACCAAATCCATAGCGATGAGAGAAGATTTGCAATGCTTTGCTAGGGTTTTAAATGTGGTTGCACATTATGAGGGCGGGTATGATTACCACATCGAGGCTTTATTGCGGGATACTTATAAATTTCTCATCAAGATTGATGATATGTATGAAGTGCAAAAAGAGATGATCAAGTTTATTAGAGGTTTACAGGATATCTATCCCCAAGATATTAAAAAGGCCTTTATTGAGCTACACAAAAGACTGAAGGTGTATGAAAACCATCCTTATGAACGTCGTGCCTTTTTGTATTTGGATATTATTTCCTGGTTGGAAAGTAATATTCAAAATCGACCGGTTTCTGAAATTATCAGAGAGAAATACTATGAGCATTTTGGCACCCAGTAGATAAATATTTTAGAAAAAGCCGAATTTATTTGGATATTAAATTTTTCTGATTGAATATTTGCAACATCAAAGTTCAATAACTTAATGTTTCGTTATCAAGAAAGGTGGAGGGAATAGACCCTGTGAAACCTTAGCAACCCTTTGACCTCAAAGAAGGTGCTAAATTCTACTCAAATGCTTCGGTATTTGTATGGCAGATAACTAGGTGGATTACTTCCCTATTTATACTTTTCTTTTTAACATATTAATAATTTGTGCAATTGCATTTGCATGTTTTTTTGTGAAAAGAAATGAAAGATTTACAGTATATTAATCTAGAACAATTTGTTTTGGAAAGTGGTAAAAAGACAGATATTAAATTGTCTTTCCAAACGTTTGGTCCACCACTTAACCAGGCTCCAATTGTTCTGGTAAACCATGCACTCACGGGCAACAGTAATGTGGCAGGAGATTCAGGTTGGTGGCGTGATTTAATTGGCGATGGTAAGGTTATAGACACCAAAGTTTACACCATTTTGGCCTTTAACATTCCTGGGAATGGCTATGACGGATTTGTCATAGAAAACTACAAGGATTTTGTAGCTCGAGATATTGCTAAAATATTTTTATTGGGTCTCGAAGAGTTACGAATCAAGAATCTTTATGCCTTGATAGGAGGGTCCCTAGGGGGAGGAATTGCTTGGGAAATGGCCTTTTTGGCTCCTAAATTGGCGCAATATTTAATCCCAGTTGCTACCGATTGGAAATCGACAGATTGGCTAATTGCCAATTGTCAAATTCAAGAACAGTTTTTGGTAAATTCAAACAATCCTGTTCATGATGCACGTATGCATGCGATGTTGTGTTACCGAACGCCACAGTCTTTTAAAGAACGATTTCAAAGAAGTATTAACGATGAATTAGAAATATTCAATGTAGAAAGTTGGTTGCTACACCATGGCGAAAAACTTCAGGAGCGCTTTCAGTTATCGGCTTACAAGTTGATGAACCAACTGCTGAAGACTATCGATGTCACTAAGGGGCGAGGTGATAATGTTCAAGTTCTTGAAACTATTAAATCTACCATTTCCATCGTAGGGGTAGATTCTGATTTGTTTTTTACGGCTGAGGAAAATAGAGAAACTCAAAGACAATTGGCGCAAACGCATCCCAATGTAACTTATAGTGAAATTCACTCTTCTCATGGTCATGACGCCTTTTTGATAGAATTCAATCAATTGGAAAAAATCATTGAGCCTATTTTCAATTCCGAATCCAAAAATAAGCGATTGAAGGTGTTGAAGTTTGGCGGAAAATCCTTGTCAAATGGTGAAGGTTTAAATCGTGTTCTTTCTATTATTGAAAGTAAAGTGTCTGATGGTGACAGAATAGCGGTGGTGGCTTCAGCCAGAGGAAAAGCAACTGATCAATTGGAAGCCTTGTTAGACAAGGCAGCTAAAAAAGGGGACTTTGAAGCAGATTTTGAAAGTTTTAAAAACTATCAGTTAGAGCCTTTACCAGGTATTGATTTATCTCAGGAATTCCAAGAACTGCACAATATTTTGGAAGGAGTCAAATTGCTTGGTGATTATAGTGATAGAATCAAAGCGCATGTTTTGGCCTTTGGTGAATTATTATCTGTAAATCTTTTAGCCGAAACACTAAGGTCTAAAGGTTACAATGCACTAGCGGTCGACTCCAGAAAATTGCTTTTAACAGATTCAGATTATTTAAATGCCCAACCCAAGGAGAAAGCTTCCAAAGAGCGTGTAGTCTCATTTTTTAAATCATTACCTATAAATACGCTGCCTATAGTGACTGGGTTTATAGGTTCAGATGCTGAAGGAGAAACGACACTTTTAGGTAGAAATGGAAGTAATTATTCAGCTTCTTTGTTAGCGAATTATTTGGATGCCGAAGAATTACAAAACTTTACCCATGTCAACGGAATCTATACGGCTAATCCTGATTTGGTGGAAGATGCCCAAAAAATAAGAGAGCTTTCCTTTAATGAGGCTAATGAATTAGCCAATTTTGGAGCGAGTGTATTACATGCCAAAACGATTATCCCTTTGGTAGAAAAGAATATCAGCCTTCGTATTTTGAATACGTTTAATCCAGAAGATGAAGGAACCTTGATTTCGGCAAAACCGAATAGTAAAAATGTCACTTCCTTATCAGTTTTGGAAGATGTAGCGTTGGTTAATTTGGAAGGAAGAGGCCTTTTGGGTAAAGTAGGAGTGGATGCCAGAATTTTTAAAGCGCTCAGTAACTATGGAATTAGTGTGAGTATTGTTTCCCAAGGGTCTTCTGAAAGAGGTATAGGGTTGGTTATCCAATCAAGTAAAGCGGCTCAGGCAGTAATAGCTTTGGAACAGGAGTTTGAAAGAGATTTTTATTCCCAAGATGTGAATAGAATAGGAGTCGTAGATGATGTGGCTGTTATTTCAATCATTGGGATTGAACTTAGTTCGTTCCACAAACCGTTTAATGCCTTGATTAAAAACCAAATTACGCCTTTGCTTTTTAACAATACAGTGACTGGTAAAAATGTGAGCTTGGTCGTTCAGAAAAAAGAGCTTCACAAGGCCTTAAATGTGATCCATGGTGAGATATTTGGAGTTTCCAAAAAAGTGAACATTGCCATATTTGGGCATGGTTTGGTAGGAGGAACCTTAATAGACCAAATATTAAAAACCAAAACAGACATTGAGAATAGAAAGGGAATCAATCTGAATATTTTTGCCATCGGAAACTCCAAGAAAGTAGGCTTAAGCAAATATGGACTCACAGAAAATTGGAAAGAATCCGTACACCAAGGACTTGAAAATTATTCGGTTGAAGATGTAGTTGCTTATGCAAAAACCAATCATCTGGAAAATTTGATTGCTGTAGATAATACGGCTAACCCACAATTTCATGAAAATTATATCCCCTTGGTAGAGGCAGGGTTTGATTTGGTATCCTCAAACAAAATAGCCAATACCATTTCTCATGACTTTTATGCCGAATTGCGAAATCAATTAAAGCAACATAATAAACAGTATCTTTATGAGACTACAGTAGGGGCTGGTTTACCATTGATTGATACCATTAAATTGCTACATGAATCAGGAGAAAACATAACGAGGATAAGAGGGGTTTTCTCGGGAACATTGAGTTATTTGTTTAATCGCTTTTCAATTGAAGATGTTTCTTTTAGTGCCATTGTCAAAGATGCGGTACAAAACGGATTTACAGAACCAGATCCTCGTGAGGATTTTTCAGGAAATGACGTGGCTAGAAAATTGTTGATTTTGGCTAGAGAACTGGACCTGGAAAATGAATTTGAAGATGTATCGGTTCAAAATTTGGTGCCTGAAGCCTATAGAAGCATATCAGTCAGTGAGTTTTTAGATCGCTTAGAGGAATTGGATGATGTATTTCAAAAGATCAAAGACAATCAGAAAACCAATCATGTATTAAGATATGTGGGTGATTTGTCTGGTGACTTGCAGTTAGACAAAGGAAATTTGGAAGTGAAGTTGGTATCTGTTCCAGCAGATAGTGCATTGGGTCAGGTTAAGGGCGCAGATGCCATAATAGAAATATTTACAGAATCTTATGGGGAACAACCCATTGTAATCCAAGGAGCTGGCGCTGGAGCCAAGGTGACCGCCAGAGGAGTCTTTGGAGATATCTTAAGATTGTCAAAACATATAAATTAAAAGAAAATGAGCAGTAAAAATCATTTTGAGACAGATGCGATAAGAACGCAAATGGAGCGTTCTCAATATTTAGAGCATTCAACTCCTATTCATATTACAAGTAGTTTCTTGTTTGAAGATGCCGAAGATATGCGTGCCTCCTTTGCTGAAGAAAAAGAGAGAAACATATACAGTCGTTTTACAAATCCAAACAATTCTGAATTTGTGGATAAGATCTGTAAAATGGAAGGCGCTGAAGCAGGATATGCTTTTGCTACCGGTATGGGTGCCGTATTTTCAACCTTTGCCGCCTTGTTGAATGCAGGTGATCATGTGGTATCCTGTAGAAGTGTCTTTGGATCCACACATACTTTGTTTACCAAGTTTTTACCTAAGTGGCATATTGAAACAAGCTATTTTAAAGTCAATGAAGTTGAGAAAATAGAAAGTTTGATTCAGCCCAACACCAAAATTCTATATGCAGAGACACCAACAAATCCGGCAGTAGATATTTTGGATTTGGAACTATTGGCATCCATTGCTAAAAAACATCAATTGTTATTGATCATTGATAATTGTTTTGCAACCCCTTACTTGCAAAATCCTATTGCATTTGGAGCCGATTTGGTATTGCATTCTGCAACCAAGTTGATAGATGGTCAAGGTCGTGTATTGGGAGGTGTTGTTGTGGGTAGTAAAGATTTGATACGGGAAATATATTTGTTTGCCAGAAATACAGGACCTGCTTTATCACCATTCAATGCTTGGGTGTTGTCAAAAAGTTTGGAGACTTTGGCCGTTAGGGTGGATAGGCATTGTGATAACGCCATAAAGGTGGCTGAGTTTTTGGAAGGTAATGAGCACGTTGAGTTCGTGAAATATCCTTTTCTGAAATCACATCCGCAATATGAAATAGCCAAAAAGCAAATGAAGAAAGGCGGAAACATTGTCGCTTTTGAAATAAAAGGAGGTATTGAGGCAGGAAGAAATTTTTTAAATCGTTTAAAAATGTTTTCGCTTTCAGCCAATTTAGGAGATACCAGAAGCATTGCTACCCATCCGGCAAGTACGACCCACAGTAAATTAAGTGAAGCCGATAGACTAGAAGTAGGGATCAGTGATGGGTTGGTTAGGATTTCAGTTGGATTGGAGCATGTGGATGATATTATTGCAGATTTAAATCAAGCATTAGGTTGATATAAGAAATTGGTTATCTTTGAAAATATGCTTTCAAAGAAAACTAAATATGGGCTTAAGGCTTTGGCTTATTTGGCTAAACAGGGCTCCAATCATCCGGTTCAAATCAGTGTGATATCTGAAAGTGAAAATATTTCCAGGAAGTTTTTGGAAAGCATTCTTTTAACCCTTCGGAAAAATGGATTTTTGGGGTCTAAAAAAGGAAAAACAGGTGGTTATTACCTTTTGAAAGATCCCAAAGACATTAAATTGGCACCTATTATGAGAATTTTGGAAGGTCCTATAGCCATGGTACCTTGCGTGAGTCTCAATTTTTATGAAAAATGTGACGATTGCCCAGATGAAACAACCTGTTCGGTTCATAATTTAATGTTAGAAGTAAGGGACAGTACCCTCCAAATTTTTAACAATAAATCCTTGGCCGATATTCTTAAAGATTAAATAAATGCTTGGATATTAAATATTTTTATATAGTTTTGCTTTTAATTCCTATTATTCCGATAGGAATAAAGTATTAAATTAAAGAAGATCATGATTTTAGAAAATATAGACATCGATTACTGGAATACAAAATTAAAGTCAAAATCACCAAATGAGATTATTCAATGGGCTATGGGATTGACCAATAATAAAATTGTAACAACCAGTTTTGGTGTTTATTCTGCCATTTTATTAAGTAATATGGCAAAGCATGATCCAAAAATTAAAGTCGTTTGGTGCGATACCCTTTATAATGATTTAGAAACCTATGAACATGCCCAAAAGTTAATAGATACCTATGGCTTAAATATTCATAAATACCAGCCGTTTTTGAGCAGGGAAGAAATTGAAGCTACTATAGGTTTGCCCAACTTGGAGGATGACAATTTCAAAGCGTTTTCAGAAGCTGTAAAATTGGAGCCTTTCAGAAGGGCTTTAAACGAATTACAACCGGAAGTTTGGTTTACCAACATTCGCGTGCGCCAAACCGAATATCGCGATAAAAAAGACATTTTGAGCTTGAGTAAGGATGGCATCTTAAAAGTTAGTCCGTTCTATTACTGGAGCGATCAAGAATTAGATCAGTATTTGGAAGAAAATCAGCTTCCAAAGAATCACGGGTATTTTGATCCTGTAAAGGCTCTTAAGAACCGTGAATGTGGGATTCACCTTCAATAAGTAAACGAATACATAATGCAAAGTTTTAGAACCGAAATAGAAAATCCTATTGTCGAGAGGGATATTATTGAGTTAGAGAAAAAAATTCGCCTTTTTAAAGAAGGTCGAATTGATGAGGAGCGCTTTAGAAGTTTGCGTTTAGCCAGAGGAGTTTATGGACAACGTCAGCAAGGGGTTCAAATGATCAGGATCAAATTGCCGTATGGGAAAGTGACGGGAGATCAACTTCTGAGAATCGCAGATGTTTCAGATGAATTTTCAACAGGAAGGTTGCATATTACGACCCGTCAGGACATTCAAATTCACTATGTAAGTTTGGAGCGCACGCCAGAATTGTGGGCGCAATTGGAACAAGATGACGTGACCTTGAGAGAAGCTTGCGGTAATACCGTCAGGAATGTCACTGCAAGTGCCGCTGCGGGGATTGATCCTGAGGAACCATTTGATGTGTCGCCATATGCCCATGCTGTGTTTCAGTATTTTTTAAGAAATCCGGTTTGTCAGGAAATGGGGAGGAAATTTAAAATGTCATTTTCTTCCTCAGACAATGATACGGCCCTAAGTTATATTCATGATCTTGGGTTTATTCCTAAGGTTAAAGATAACAAACGAGGATTCAAAGTACTTTTGGGTGGAGGTCTGGGCTCCCAGCCGAGACATGCTGATGTGCTTTATGAGTTTCTTCCAGAGAACAAGTTAATTCCGGTAACCGAAGGTGTTTTAAGAATTTTTGATAGACATGGGGAGCGTGCCAAAAGATTGAAGGCGAGAATGAAGTTCTTAGTCAAGGATATTGGTTTGGATGCCTTCGTATCCTTGGTTGATGAAGAGGTTCAAGCGCTGTCAGTACAAACTTATGATATAGATACGTCTGAATTTGATTCAGATATACAGACTACCAATGTTGAGGTTCCAATTGTTCGAAATTATAATGCCGAAGCATTTGAAACTTGGAAGCGCTTAAATGTCCTTCCACAGAAACAAAGCGGATTGTTTGCCATAGGGATTAAGGTGAAGCTGGGTGATTTTTCTACTGAAAAAGCCAGAAAATTAGCTGCGCTTATCAAAACGTATGCAGCTAATGAAATGAGGTTTACTTTAAGACAAAATATTTTGTTGCGCCATGTGAAGGAGGAATTATTGCCCTTCTTTTTTCAGGAATTATCAAAATTGGAATTTACAGAGTTGGGATTCAATTCCACTCTCGATATAACCGCATGTCCTGGTACAGATACCTGTAATTTAGGAATCGCGAGTAGTACCGGTTTAGCCCTTGAGTTGGAACGAGTGTTGCAAGCAGAATATCCGCAATTTGTGAGTAATCAAGACATCACAATCAAAATTAGTGGATGTATGAATGCCTGTGGGCAACATAATATGGCTCACATCGGTTTTCAGGGCATGTCCATCAGAACCAAAGACCGAAGGGTTGCTCCAGCAGTTCAAGTATTGCTGGGAGGAGGCGTTTTAGGAAATGGGGAAGGACGTTTCGCAGATAAGGTTATCAAGTTGCCATCTAAAAGAGGTCCTGAGGCATTAAGACAAATATTAGATGATTTTGAAGCAAACAGCCAGTTTGATGAAGACTTTTTAAGTTACTATGACAGACAGGGACAGAAGTATTTTTATGATTTTTTGGTGCCCTTGTCTGATGCTGAAAATTTAACGGATTCCGATTTTATTGATTGGGGGAATACTAAGCAATATATTCAAGCTGTCGGTGTTGGGGAATGTGCTGGTGTGGTGATTGATTTAGTGCAAACATTGATGTTGGAAGCTAAGGAAAAATTGGATTTGGCAAAAGATTCTTTTGAAGATCAAAAGTGGTCTGATGCTATTTATCATACGTACACGTCGTTTGTCAATGGTGCTAAAGCTTTATTGACTTCAGAAAATATCAAAACAAATACCCAAGCCAATATCATCCAATTGTTTGATGAAACATTTATAGCCAATAATGCTTTGGAACTTTCTAAGGAAAGTTTTGCCGATTTGGTTTATCAAATTAAGAGACAAGAGCCTACAAAGGAATTTGCAGAATCTTACGCAGATGATGCCATTAGTTTTTTTAATACCATAGAAACCTTTAGACAAAACCAGTTGAATTATGAAGCGAGTTAATGTAGTGCCCAAACTAACGGTTGTTGGTGCAGGCCCTGGAGATGAAGAATTGATAACCTTGAAAGGTATTAAGGCCATAGAATCTGCAAATGTGATTTTGTATGATGCCTTAATCAATAAGCAGTTGCTGAAATATGCTTCTCAAAATGCCGAACTTATTTATGTTGGGAAGCGAAAAGGTTGCTACAGTTATCAGCAAGAACAAATTAACGAATTGATTGTGCAAAGGGCTTTTCAAAAAGGCCATGTGGTTCGTTTGAAAGGTGGTGACCCGTTTATTTTTGGCAGGGGATCAGAAGAGATTGATTATGTTCAAAAATTTGGTGTTGAATCTTATGTAGTTCCAGGTATTACCTCGGCTTTGGCTGTTCCTGCCTATCAGGGTATCCCATTGACCAAGCGTGGTAGCTCTGAAAGTTTTTGGGTGATTACAGGAACCACCAAGTCACACGAAATGTCTAATGATATCTTACTGGCTGCTCAATCTACAGCTACTGTAGTAATTTTAATGGGCATGGGAAAATTACCCCAAATTATGGAGGTGTTTTCATCTTTTGGGAAACAGGATGTTCCTGTGGCTATTATCCAAAAAGGCACCACCCCAGAAGAAAAGTTTGGGGTAGGAACTGTGAAAACCATTGAAGACGTTGTAAGAGAGAAATCATTGTCAAACCCTGCTATTATTGTAGTTGGTGAAGTAGTGAGTCAAAGATCGAAGTTAAATTCTTTGGCAAACCAAATTCACTTAAACGCCAATCAAAATGTAGCATAATAAGCGAAGATTTATGAAAGAGAGAAATAATTTATACCCTGTATTTTTAAAAATGCATGTGCTTCATACATTGATTGTAGGAGGAGGAAATGTGGCATTGGAAAAATTAACCTTTTTATTAAAATCAAGCCCGAATGCCAAGGTAACCATGTTGGCCATTCAGTTTAAAAAGGAAGTGAAGGAATTGGCTGAAAAATTTGATGTTCAGCTGATACATATGGCTTATGACACCGCTTTTTTAACCGATGTGGATATGGTGATTGCTGCAACAGATAAATTCTTGGTCAATAAACAAATTCATGATGATGCCAAAGCAAGGAATTTATTGGTTAATGTGGCAGACACTCCAGAATTATGTGATTTTTATTTGGGAGGTATTGTGACCAAAGGCCATGTGAAGATAGCCATTTCAACCAATGGAAAATCTCCCACTACTGCCAAAAGATTACGACAGTTTTTTGAGGAAGTACTTCCCGAAAATATTGATGACCTGGTGCAGAACTTAAACAGGTACCGACAAACACTAAAAGGCGACTTTGCCTATAAAGTTAGTGCCTTGAACGAATTCACTAAAAGATTAATAGAATAAACAAAACCTTGTTATGATTAAAACTGACATCCTGATTATTGGAGCAGGACCTACGGGACTATTTACCGTTTTTGAAGCTGGATTGTTGAAATTGAAATGTCATTTAATAGATGCATTGCCTCAACCAGGTGGGCAATGTTCTGAGATTTATCCTAAAAAACCTATTTACGATATTCCCGGTTTTCCAGAAATATTAGCTGGAGACTTGACCAAAAATTTATTGGAACAAGGAAAGCAGTTTGAACCCGGATTCACTTTAGGTGAACGTGCTGAAACTATTGAGAAATTGGAAGATGGGTCTTTTATTGTGACCACTAATAAGGGGACTAAGCACCACGCCCCAATTGTTGCCATTGCAGGAGGGCTGGGTAGTTTTGAACCTAGAAAGCCATTGCTAGATAATTTAGCCTTTTATGAAGAAAAAGGGGTTGATTATTTTATTAAGAATCCAGAAATATATAGAGGCAAGAAAGTCGTGATTTCGGGCGGTGGTGATTCTGCTTTAGATTGGAGTATTTTCCTTGCCGATATTGCTGAAGAGGTAACCCTAGTTCATAGAAGAAATGAATTTAGAGGGGCTTTGGATTCTGTAGAAAAGGTGAAGGAACTAAAATTATTAGGGAAAATAAATTTAATAACACCTGCAGAAGTAACGGCTATTCATGGTGCTGAACATGTTGAAGCTTTGACCATCACCAAAGAAGGGGAGGAGCATGTCTTGGAGACAGATCATTTTATCCCTCTATTCGGGCTTTCACCAAAGTTAGGCCCTATTGCTAATTGGGGTCTGGAGATTGAAAAAAATGCGATTAAGGTGGATACTTTGGATTATCAAACAAATATTCCTGGCGTATTTGCCATTGGTGATGTCAATACCTATGAAGGAAAGTTAAAATTGATTCTATGTGGATTCCATGAGGCCACTTTAATGTGTCAGTCGGCCTATAAAATTATCAATCCAGGAAAAAAATATGTTCTAAAATATACAACAGTAAGTGGCGTAGATGGTTTTGACGGAAGTAGAAAGGAAGCCCCAAAAGCAGTGGTTCAAGCCATTGATTAAGTTTTTTTAGTTGGTTTGGCTCCCTGTTGATTTAGTTCAAAAGGGAGCTTTTTTTTATGGAAGTATTAAGAAGATTTATGAATCGTGTATAGTAAATTTATACATTCAACCGATAAAAGCCATCCATGCAAATAAATTTAAGAATCAAGGAAAATGTAAAAACCTTTACTAGGGAGTTATTTTACGCTTTATTTGATGAGGAGGAGTCATTTCAAAGGGAGCTAGGAAACCTGAAAGAACAATTTTTTGTTATTGCTTCTGAATTCCAACATGAAAATCTAGAATCAGTCTGGGAGCAATTTTTAGGAAAATTGCCGCAAATCAAATGTGCCATTCACTTGGATGCTTTGGCAACTGAAAAAAATGATCCTGCTTGTGTAGGGCTTCAAGAAATATATTTGGCCTATCCGGGATTTCATGCCATTGCTGTTCATAGGGTGAGTCATGAAATCTTACATTTGGGTTTGCCCATTGTTGCTAGAATGATGAGTGAGTACATCCACGGGAAAACGGGTATTGACATCCATCCGGGAGCTACCATTGGAGAATCCTTTTTTATTGACCACGGAACGGGTATCGTTATTGGCGAAACGGCCATTATTAAAAGCCAAGTGAAAATTTACCAAGGTGTTACATTAGGAGGTTTATCGGTTAAAAAGGATTTAGCGCAAATAAAAAGGCATCCTACTATTGAAGACAATGTAACCATTTATGCCAATGCCACTATCTTGGGTGGTGATATCGTTATTGGAGCCAATAGCACCATTGGAGCGAATGTATGGATTACACAATCAGTACCTCCAAATTCCTTGGTGACTTATCAATCTGAAATAAAAATTAGTACAAAAAGTCATGATAAATAGTCAATCAATTACCGATTTAATTGGAAATACACCCATGGTGGAGGTTCAAAACATACTCCAGAAGGAAGGTGTCCGATTGTTTTTGAAATTAGAAGGGAAGAATCCAGGCGGTAGTGTCAAGGACCGCGCTGCTTTCAACATGATTTCTGAAGCATTAAAAAGAGGAGACATTAAACCTGGTGATACGCTTATAGAGGCCACCAGTGGAAATACGGGAATTGCATTGGCATTTATTGCTAAGTTGTTAAGCGTGAATATGGTTTTAATTATGCCAGAAAACTCTACCGAAGAACGGATTAAAACAATGAGAGCTTATGGAGCGGAACTTATTTTAACTCCTGCAGATGAGGGAATCGAAGGGTCTCGTGACTTGGCGGAGAAACTTCATGAAGAAAAGGGCTATTTCATGTTAAATCAATTTGCTAATGACGATAACTGGAAAGCACATTACAAAACCACAGGTCCAGAAATTTGGAAAGACACTCATGGTGAAGTCACCCATTTTGTTTCTGCGATGGGAACGACTGGGACGATCATGGGGGTGTCAACCTATTTAAAGGAACAAAATCCGCTCATACAAATTGTAGGAGCACAACCCAAGGACGGAGCAAAAATTCCAGGGATTAGAAAATGGCCAGAGGCTTATTTGCCCAAAATATTTAAAAGGGAAAAGGTCGATCAAGTCATAGAGGTCAGTGAGCAAGAGGCAAAGGAAACAGCTAAAAAGTTAGCTAAGGAAGAAGGCGTATTTGCTGGTATGAGTAGTGGAGGGGCGGTTGCCTCTGCCTTAAAAGTAGCAGAACGTATTGATTCAGGGGTAATTGTGGCTATTATTTGTGATATTGGAGATAGGTATTTGTCTTCTGATTTGTTTGAATAAAAATTGGTTATCCCATTTTTATTACGTTATTTTGCCGCAGTTCTAAAATGTAATGATGTTATCACGAAAGGCAGAGGGACTAGACCCGTTGAAGCCTTAGCAACCCTTTATTCTTAAAGAAGGTGCTAAATTCTACTCTGATTTTTTTTAGAGACAGATAACCCCGAGTAAATTCCACTCCTTTCCTGATGACATTTAAATATATATTAAAATGTCAAAACTCAAACAAGCGTTACAAAATCGAATTTTGGTTTTAGATGGTGCCATGGGAACCATGCTGCAACGCTATAAATTTACTGAAGAAGATTTCCGTGGAGAACGATTTAAAGAGTTTCCATTTCCTTTAAAAGGAAATAACGATTTACTGTCTTTGACCCAACCCAAAGCAATTGCCGAAGTACACGCTAAGTATTTTGAAGCGGGAGCTGATATTGTTGAAACCAATACGTTTTCAAGTACAACTGTGGGGATGGCCGATTATCATATGGAAGATTTGGTTTATGATCTGAATTATGAATCAGCTAGGATTTCAAAGGAAGTGGCCGATAAGTTTACTGCTGAAAATCCAGACAAGCCTCGTTTTGTTGCTGGAAGTATTGGGCCAACAAATAGGACGGCTAGTTTATCTCCTGATGTAAATAGACCAGAATTTAGAGCTATCACTTTTGAAGAACTTCGTATAGCTTATAAGGAACAGGTGGAGGCTTTAATTGATGGAGGTGTCGATATACTTTTAGTAGAAACTATTTTTGATACCCTAAACGCAAAGGCTGCACTTTTTGCTATAGAAGAAGTAAAGGAAGAACGCCAGATTGATATTCCAGTGATGGTATCAGGTACTATTACAGATGCTTCAGGAAGAACCCTCTCAGGGCAAACGGTTGAAGCATTTTTAACCTCCATTTCCCATGTGCCTTTATTAAGTGTCGGATTCAATTGTGCTTTGGGAGCCGATCAATTAAAGCCGTATCTTCAAAGATTGTCTCATGCCACAGATTTTATGGTTTCAGCACATCCTAACGCGGGATTACCAAATGCATTTGGGGAATATGACCAGTCAGCCAAAGAGATGCAAGTTTTGATAGAATCCTATTTAAAGGATGGTTTAATAAACATAATTGGTGGTTGTTGCGGAACAACACCAGAACATATAAAGGCTATTGTTGAGGTTGCTGCTAAATATGAACCTAGAAGTATTGGGGCAGCTGTTTAATGAAAGGGAATATTATGTCTGAAAATAAAATGAAATATTTAAAACTTTCGGGGTTGGAGCCACTCATTGTGACCCCTGAAAGTAATTTTATTAATGTAGGAGAGCGAACCAATGTTACTGGCTCCCGAAAATTTCTTCGGTTGATTAAAGAAGAAAATTATACCGAAGCTTTGGATGTTGCTAGAGATCAAGTGGAAGGCGGTGCACAGATTATTGATGTAAACATGGATGAAGGTATGTTGGATGGCAAACAGGCTATGGTGACCTTCCTAAATCTAATCGCTTCAGAACCAGATATTGCAAGAGTGCCAGTGATGATTGATAGTTCCAAATGGGAAATTATCGAGGCAGGATTACAAGTGGTTCAAGGAAAATCGGTAGTAAATTCCATTAGTCTTAAAGAAGGTGAGCAAACCTTTATCCATCATGCTAAGTTGATCAAGCGCTATGGCGCTGCTGTTATTGTAATGGCATTTGATGAAGAAGGTCAGGCAGATACCTATCAACGCCGAATTGATATTTGCAAAAGGTCTTATGACATATTGGTGAATCAAGTGAATTTTCCGCCAGAGGATATCATCTTCGATCCCAATATTTTTCCGGTTGCAACAGGAATGGATGAGCACCGATTGAATGCTTTGGATTTTTTCAATGCCACCAAATGGATTAGAGAAAACCTTCCATATGCAAGTGTTTCCGGAGGAGTTAGTAATGTGTCTTTTTCCTTTAGAGGGAATAATGTTGTTCGTGAAGCTATCAATGCCGCTTTTTTATACCATGCCATTCAACATGGGATGAATTTGGGTATTGTTAACCCAACCATGTTGGAGGTTTATGATGAAATTCCAAAGGACCTTTTAGAGCATGTTGAGGATGTACTGTTTGATAGACGGGATGATGCGACAGAGCGTTTATTGGATTTTGCCGAGACAGTAAAGGATCAAAAAAAGGAGGGTGAGGTTAAAACCCAAGAGTGGAGAAATGACCCGTTGCAAGATCGAATAACCCATGCATTGGTAAAAGGAATAGATGCCTTTATTGTGGAAGATGTGGAAGAAGCGCGACAAGCAGTGGAACGTCCAATTGAAGTCATTGAAGGTCATTTGATGGCAGGGATGAATGTGGTTGGTGATTTGTTCGGTAGTGGGAAAATGTTCTTGCCACAGGTTGTTAAGTCGGCAAGAGTGATGAAAAAGGCGGTTGCTTATCTACAACCTTTTATTGAGGCTGAAAAAAGTGATGCCCAAAGATCAAATGGAAAAATACTTATGGCCACTGTAAAAGGGGATGTCCATGATATTGGGAAGAACATCGTTAGTGTGGTTTTGGGATGTAACAATTATGAAATAGTGGATTTAGGGGTTATGGTGCCCCCAGAAAAAATTATTGAAACTGCTAAAAAGGAGAATGTAGATGTCATCGGTTTAAGTGGGTTGATTACTCCGTCCTTAGACGAGATGGTTTATGTGTCTCAGGAAATGGAAAAGCAAAATTTCAATATTCCTTTGATGATAGGAGGAGCCACCACCTCTAGAGCACATTCCGCAGTGAAGATTGCGCCGAATTACTCGAGTACAGTGGTACATGTCAATGATGCTTCCCGAGCGGTAACCGTGGTTGGGAATCTTTTGCAAAAGGATAGCCGTGTTTATAAAGATCAAATTAGGGAAGAGTATGAGAAATTCCGTGAGCAATTTTTAAAGCGAGGAAAACAAAAGGAATACATATCAATTGAGGCAGCTAGAGAAAATAAATTTCAAATAGATTGGAGTTTCTCAGAACTTGTAAAACCTAATCAAATTGGAGTACAAGTTTTAGAGTCGTTTGATATCACTTTGTTGGAGGATTACATTGATTGGAGCCCATTTTTTAGAAGTTGGGATTTGCATGGAAAGTATCCTGATATTTTAACCGATGGTGTGGTTGGTAAGCAAGCCTCTGAGCTTTTTTCTGATGCCAAAATTTTACTTCAAAAAGTGTTTGATGAAAAGTTATTGCAAGCTAAAGCAATCTTTGGATTGTTTTCTGCAAATAGCATCAATGATGATGACATTGAGTTGTATGATGAGCAAGGAAATGTATTGGAAACATTCTTGACTTTACGTCAACAACTTAAGAAACGGGAAGGGGTTCCTAATTTTGCTTTGGCAGATTTTGTAGCTCCAAAAGCGGAGGGAAAATCAGATTATATGGGTGCCTTTTGTGTAACCGCAGGATTTGGGACTGAGGAATTGGCCAAAGATTTTGAGAAAAATCACGATGATTACAATGCTATTATGATCAAAGCTTTGGCAGATAGACTTGCAGAAGCCTTTGCCGAATATTTACATCAAGAGGTAAGAACTAAATTTTGGGGTTATGCTTCTGAAGAAACCTTATCCAACGAAGAATTGATTTCCGAAGCCTATAAAGGGATTCGTCCAGCACCTGGTTATCCAGCATGTCCAGACCATTTGGAGAAACATACCATTTGGAATCTGTTACGTGTTGAAGAAAACATAGGTGTAAAACTTACTGAAAGCTTAGCCATGTGGCCTGCAGCCAGTGTAAGTGGATATTATTTTGGAAATCCAGAAGCCAAGTATTTTGGTTTGGGGAAAATTACAACAGATCAGTTAAAGGATTATGCCAAAAGAAGACAGATAAATGAGGATGAAGCCAGGAAATGGCTTAATCCAAACTTGGCAGAAACTTAACCATTAAATAGAATTAAATTAAAATAGAAATCCAAATTATAAGCTAAGTTCGTATAGTCAAAAAAAGGAAAAATCATGAGTAAATTCAGATTAGAAATACGCTTTGCTGTTCAGTTAGTTTTAATGACTGCAGTTTCCTTGTTGATGGCTTACCTAACGACTTAGATTGGGTTTGGCTATGACGCATTATGAAGGTAACCGAACATATTAAACAAGCTAAAGGCAAAACCTTATTTTCTTTCGAAATCATTCCGCCTACCAAGGGTAGCAACATTCAGGAATTATATAACAACATTGACCCATTAATGGAGTTCAAGCCTCCTTTTATTGATGTCACTACATCCCGGGAACAATATGTCTATATAGAAAAAGATGGGTTACTAGACCGCAAAATAACGAGAATGCGTCCAGGAACGGTAGGTATTTGTGCTTCGCTTCAACATAAATATGATGTGGATACCGTACCGCATGTGTTGTGTGGCGGTTTCACTAAAGAAGAAACCGAATATTTGCTGGTAGATTGTCACTATCTGGGAATTGAAAATGTTATGGCACTTCGAGGTGATGCTATGAGTCACCAAAAATACTTCGAACCCACTAAGGGAGGCCATACATATGCTACTGATTTGGTAGAACAAATCCAAAATCTAAATAAAGGGCATTACCTTCATGATGTTATTGAAGCGAGTGATAAGGCAGATTTTTGTATCGGAGTGGCAGGTTATCCAGAAAAACATATTGAAGCTCCCTCGTTACAATCAGATTTAAAGCGGCTAAAACAAAAGGTGGAAGCCGGAGCTGATTATGTGGTTACACAAATGTTTTTTGATAATAAAAAATACTTTGAATTTGTGGAGGCGGCCAAACTTGCAGGAATTGATGTGCCTATTATCCCAGGAATTAAACCTATTGCCGTAAAGCGTCATTTGCAGGTGCTACCGCAAGTTTTTAAAATTGATTTGCCTCAAGAACTTATAGATGCTGTAGAAAATTGTAAGGACAATAAAGACGTTAGGCAGGTTGGTATTGAATGGTGCATCAATCAATCCAAAGAATTGTTGGAAGCTGGTGTGCCCGTGCTGCATTATTATTCCATGGGAAAAAGTGACAACATTAAAGCTATTGCATCAGAATTGTTTTAATTATTCTGCTATTTTTGCCGCATAATCCTCTTTATGAAATATTTTTTCACGGTGATTTTGTGTTTGGTTTCTATGGCTTTTTATGCTCAGGAGCAACAGTACACCAATAACTTTGAATTGAATTACTTTAAGGGGAATATCGCACTTCACAACAATGATATTCTAGGCCTCATTCAAGGGCATCCCGAAGGTTTTATTTTCAGTTGGAACAAAAGAACCTTTGGCTTTCAAGATTGGGAGCAACGTTATAATTATCCCGATTATGGGCTGTCATTTGCCTATCAAAATTTAAAGAATGATGTATTGGGCACCAGTTATTCGGTATATGCCCACTACAATTTTTATTTTATAAAAAGGCATTTGATGTTGCGGGTCGGTCAAGGTTTGGCTTATAATACCAATCCTTATGACAAGTATGAAAATCCAAAAAATATTGCTTTTGGAACACATATCTTAAGCAGTACTTACTTGATGCTTAATTACAGAAAAGAGCGGTTATTTGATCGATTTGGTATTCAAGCTGGGTTGAGTTTGTTGCACTATTCAAATGCCAATGTAAGAGCTCCCAATACAAGTGTTAATACCATTGCAATTAATTTGGGAGTCACCTATAATTTGGAGGAAGAAGATCCAGAATATCAGCAGAGTTTAACCAAAGAAAAATTTACGGAACCCATCAAATTTAATGTGGTTTTAAGAGGCGGGATTAATGAAAGTGATGTTATTGATAGTGGTCAGTTTCCGTTTTTTGTTGTTTCAGGTTATGCCGATAAACGGTTGAGTCATAAAAGTGCTATCCAATTGGGAGCTGATTTGTTTTTTGCAAAGTTTTTAGAAGAGCTTATTTATTATCAATCTGTGGCATTTCCAGAGGAAGGTGTTTCAGGGGATGAAGATTGGAAACGTGTTGGTTTATTTGCTGGTCACGAACTATTTATCAATAAGACCTCTATCTTGACCCAAGTGGGCTATTATGTTTATTATCCTTACGATTTTGAAGGACGAACTTACTTTAGGGTTGGTTTAAAGCGCTATTTTGGAAAGAAAGTGTTTGGCGCATTGACTTTAAAGTCTCACGGTGCTAAAGCTGAGGCAGTAGAATTTGGAATTGGTGTTAGGTTGTAATATGAAAAGAATATTTTACATCATGCTAATATTGGTCTTTGCTTGCAATAGTGAAGACGCGAACGATTGTTTTCAAAAGGCGGGTAATACCATTCAAAAGGAAGTTCCTGTTACGGCTTTTGAAACTATTTTGGTAAATAGAGATGTCGAACTTATTTTAAAACAAGGTCCGGAGTTTTTAGTTACTATAGAAAGTGGTGAGAATCTCATGAATGATATTACGGCTGAGGTTATTGGAGAGCAATTGCAAATTACAGATAACAATACATGTAATTTTGTTAGGGATTACGCCTTGACCAAAGTCTATGTTCAAGCGCCAAATGTATCTGAAATTAGAAGTTCCACACAATATGACATTTCTTCAGAAGGTGTTTTGGAGTATGATCAATTAACCTTGATTTCTGAAGATTTCAATGCTCCCGGGACTTTTACTACAGGAGACTTTAGATTGCAAGTTGCGAACATGCAACAGTTACGGGTTACTACTAACAACATGTCTTTTGTTTATGTGACTGGCTCGGTTGAGAATTTGTCGGTTCGCTTCTTTTCAGGAGCAGGGAGGTTTGAAGGGGCTAACTTGATTGCACAAAATGTGGATGTCTATCATCGGGGAAGTAATGATATGGTTGTGAATCCACAACAACAGTTAACGGGAGAACTCCGCGGACCTGGAGATTTGATTTCAGTGAGCCAACCTACGGTTGTGGATGTGGAGCAGTTTTATACTGGAGCTTTGATTTTTAATTAATGAGAGTTTGTTTTTGGATTTCTTTTGTTCTTTAACATTAAAAAGATCAGAAGCATAAAAGGCAAAAGGACACAAATAACGACTGATGCCTGAACATAATTCAACCCTAAAATTTTAAACCAGTTCAAAAAGTCTACAGAATAATTAAAAAGTTTGGTTGAGAACGCTTCAAAGTCCGGAATGATTAATAGAATTAAAAAGATTATCAAAAGGTATATATAAACCAATTTCTTATTGGAAAGAACTTTGCCTAAAAAGTAAACTAAAATAAAGGGTGTTAATATATAATAGATAATGATATTGACTTCATGATATGTAAACCCAGAAACCTTTGAAAGAAATTTCAATGATTTATAAACGGCTTGAAAAATATCATTCATAAAATTTATGGCAATTACTTTGTGTGGTATCTAAACAAACTTTCCAAGCTTTCATTTTTCTATTTAATTAGACTTTCGTGTAATTTATCAAAGTAGTTCCTGGCTCGTCTTTCAAACTTAAATGACCATCATTTGTTAATTCATAAACCCATCCGAAAGGTTCATTTTCGATTCTAAATAGTTTAGATTTTTCCTTGGTATCTGTGAGAATTAACTTTTGAATTCTTTCACCTGTTTTAACATATAATAACCCGTTTGACATTGTAACAAATTCAAAAGTCTCAACTTCTTTGGTGTCCTTGAAACTCTGAATAAACCATTTTCCATTTGCTTCCTTTTCACTCAACCGATACAATTCGAGGTCTTTGTTATAAATTTCAAAAAGCTTTTTGCTTATAGGTTTGTCTTCGCTAACTTTTATGTGCTTCATTAAAGCATCATACTTATCCTCTTGATTAAATAAAGAGAACCTGTAAAATGCCATTGAAATAGCTTCAAGTTCATAGGCGGGATAGGTGCCGCCAAATACGTCTATAACGCCTCCAGTTTTTTTACATTCCAGAATAATAGGCCAAAAGGCTAATAGCGCTTCCCCGTTCCAATTGTGGGCGATATTTAACATTGGAACCGTATTGTTCGGTTTGTATGATTTGGGACTGTGAATTTCAAACATTAAAGCTGTACGGATTAAAAGACTCAAAGAAATCGAATCGTGTTGCCTAATATTATCGGAATGCAATTGGACTTTTTGATCTAGATTCTCTAAATGCTTCCAATAGGCATCGATAGCTTCTTCTGTTTGTAAGGCTTTAATTTCCTTACTGTAAGCGTCAATTGCGATTTGAGAATGGGCAAGATTTAAACTCGATAAGGAGGTTGCCAATAATAATAAACGAAATAAAAAATTCATGGTCTATTTTTTGTCAACTCCCTAAACAAACTCTCCAGACTTTCATTTTTCTGGTTTAATTGTAGGATTTTAAGTTGGTTGTCATGGGCAAAATCAAACACATGGGAACGCATGTCTTCAGAAGTAGAAAAAGTAATCTCATAAACAAAATCATGGGTGTTGATTACTTGTTTTACCTTGGGGAGTTTTAAAAGAAAAGCATCCTCTACTCGATAGTCAAATTCTACGATGACCACTTGTTCCTGTCCGCCTCTTAATTCTTTTAAGGTTTTATCAGCAACAATTTCTCCCTTGTTGATTATAATAACTCGGTCGCACATCGCCTCCACTTCTTGCATGATATGTGTAGAAAGAAATACCGTTTTAGTTTCGCCGATGGTTTTAATCAAATGTCTGATATCTACCAATTGATTGGGGTCCAATCCCGTGGTAGGTTCATCCAAAATTAAAACATCAGGATTGTGTAGTAACGCATTTGCCAATCCCACACGTTGTCTATATCCCTTAGATAGTTGTCCGATTTTTTTGTGGGCCTCTGGCGTTAATCCCGTAAGTTCGATAACTTCTTCCACTCGAGATTTTTTAACCCCATAAACACCCGCATTAAAGGCTAAATATTCCTTGACATATTGTTCCAAGTACAATGGGTTATGCTCAGGTAGATAACCAACGCTTTGTTGGACTTTTTGTTTCTCACTGCCTAAATCGAAGCCATTAACTTTGGCATATCCTTCAGAAGGTTCCAAATAGGTGGTGAGAATCTTCATCATAGTTGATTTACCTGCGCCATTAGGACCTAAAAAGCCAACGATTTCAGGTTTGGAGACCTTAAATGAAATTGCATTTAGGGCCTTTTGTTCACCATATAATTTTGTGATATTTGAAACTTCAATAGACATAGTAAAAGTCGATTTTACTTTCAAAAATAATATAATTACCTATCTCTACATACCTTATTTATAAGGAAATGCTAATTACTTCTAAAAAGATTTTGTTTTTTGAATTTATTATTTACTTTAGCAAACAGATTATGAACACAATAAGCGCAAATACATATTTTAACTGGTTTTATTTCTTTTTTAGCGAAAGGAACGAGACTTTGTATGTGTAATTTGCAAAAAGATAAATTCTATAAAAAGTCTCGATTTTAATCGAGACTTTTTTTTTGATGTCAATTAAAGGTTTAAGTAATTAAGGAAATGATAAATACGGTAGAGACCATTAGATCGGTAGCCATTCAAGGAGTGAAAGGTTCCTTTCATCATATTGTTGCAGAAGACTATTTTGGTAGGGAGGTGCATGTTGAGGAGTGTCTTACTTTTGATGGGGTAGTTCAAAGCCTTATGGATGGTAAAACAGATGCTGTGATTATGGCTATTGAAAACTCCATCGCCGGTTCGATTATTCCTAATTATGCCTTGTTGGATAATCATAACCTTCATATTGTGGGGGAATATTATTTAGATGTGCAACATCAGTTAATGGCACTTCCAGGGCAGCAAATGCAGGATATTCATGAGGTGTATTCCCATCCTATGGCGCTTCTTCAGTGTAAGGAATTCTTTAAGCAATATCCACATATTAAGTTGATTGAAGATAAAGATACCGCTGAAGTAGCTCAAAGAATTCGTGAAAAGGAGTTGAAACATGTAGCTGCGATTGCCAGCAAATTAGCTGCTGAATTGTTTGATTTGGAAATTTTGGCAGAAAGCATTCAAACCATCAAGCATAATGAAACGCGTTTTGTGGTGGTTAAAAAACAAAATTCCTTGGTGCCAGAAGCAGACATCAATAAAGCTTCCATAAGATTTGAATTGGAGCATAAAAGAGGCAGTCTAGCTGCAGTATTAAACGTGATGAGTGATTGTAGGTTGAATTTAACCAAAATTCAATCCTTGCCAAAGATCAATACACCATGGAAATATGCCTTTTTTGTTGATGTGACCTTTGATAAAATAACCGATTTCAAAAAGGCAAAAGCACTCATTGAAATCATGGCAGAAGAGTTTAAAGTTTTGGGAGAATATAAAAACGCAAAGATATGATTGAAGTAGCTAAGAGACTTCAAACGGTAGAGGAATACTACTTCTCTAAAAAATTAAGGGAGGTTAATGTGTTAATGGCAAGTGGTAAGCCCATTATTAATTTGGGGATAGGGAGTCCCGATTTAGCTCCGCCAACCAAGGTGATTTCTACTTTGGTTGAGAGTTTGTCCCATTCCAATGCCCATAAATATCAGAGTTATCAAGGATTGCCAGAATTAAGGGAAGCCATGGTGTCTTTTTATAGGGATCAATTCAATGTGTATTTGAGTCCAACTACCGAAGTATTGCCGCTTATGGGGAGTAAGGAAGGAATCATGCATATATCCATGGCCTTTTTAAATGAAGGCGATGAGGTATTAATTCCAAATCCAGGTTACCCTACTTATGCTTCGGTTACTAAATTGGTTGAAGCTGTTCCTGTTTTTTATGACTTAACAGAAGAAAACGGATGGGTTCCAGATATTGAAAAATTGGAAGAACGGGATTTGAGCAAGGTGAAGATTATGTGGATTAACTATCCAAATATGCCAACTGGAGCAGTAGCTTCAGAAGCTGTTTTGATCAGATTGGTAGCCTTTGCAAAAAGACACAATATCTTGTTGGTAAATGATAATCCGTATAGTTTTATTTTGAATGAGAATCCTAGAAGTATTCTAGAGATTCCGGGTGCCAAAGAGGTGTGTTTGGAAATGAATTCCATCAGTAAAACCTTCAATATGGCTGGCTGGCGTGTGGGTATGCTTATGGGGAATTCAGAAAGATTGTCCCATGTTTTAAAAGTAAAAAGCAATATGGATTCTGGTATGTTTTATGGCATTCAGAAAGGAGCTATAGAAGCATTGAAGTGTTCAAAGATGTGGTATGTTAGCTTAAATGATGTTTATAAGGAACGCCGGGAATTGATGTGGAAATTGGCAGAAGCGCTTAACTGTACCTTTGATAGAAAGGCTGTAGGTATGTTCGTTTGGGCTAGATTGCCAGAAGGAGTCAAATCAGAAGCATTTATAGATCTATTGTTAAAGGAAAATCATATTTTCATTCCTCCGGGAACCATATTTGGAAGTAATGGTGAAGGTTACGTCAGGTTTTCACTATGCTCACCTACAGATGTCATAGAAGAAGCAATAGCTAGAGTAAAATAAAAAAGATGATAAAAAACTTATATATCATTGGAGTTGGTCTAATTGGTGGAAGTATAGCCAGAGATGTCAAGCGAATGAATCCGGAGATGGTCATTTATGGGATTGATAAAAATCCTGATCATTTGGATGAAGCTCTAAATCTTGGTATTATCGATAAAAAGGCTCAGTTGACCGATGTTCAAGAAGCTGATTTTGTAATTGTAAGCATACCAGTTGATGCCTCGGTAGATTTGCTGCCCCAGGTCTTAGATCTTATTCCTGATGATGCCTTGGTTATGGAATCTGGGAGTACGAAAGCAGATATCTGTAAAGCGGTTGCAAATCATCCAAAACGCCGAAATTTTTTAGCAACCCATCCCATTGCAGGAACCGAATTTTCTGGTCCAAGTGCAGCTCTTGAAGGCTTGTTTCATGGAAAAACAAACATCATTTGTGAGGTAGAGAAAACAGCTTTTAAACTGCAGGAGTTGGCTTTGAATATTTTTCAAATTATGGGCATGCGTATTCGCTACATGAATCCTGAAGCACATGACAAACACATTGCTTATGTATCGCATTTGTCTCACATCAGTGCATTCATGCTGGGTAAAACTGTTATTGAAAAGGAAAAAAATGAGAAAGACATCTTCGATTTGGCAGGGAGTGGATTTGCTTCAACGGTAAGGTTAGCAAAAAGTTCGCCTGCTATGTGGACACCTATATTTAAACAGAATAAAGAGAATGTTGTTGAGACATTAAATGAATATATACACAATTTGGTGAGTTTTAAGGATTTTCTGGAGTCAGATAATTATGACGAGATTTTCAATGAAATGGAAAATACAAATCACATAAAAGACATTTTAAACGGGTTAGAGAAAAAATAGATTATGGAAAACAAGAAAGAATTGAGAGGGTGGTTAGACGCCATGGAATTACCACATCCATTGGTAATTGCTGGACCATGTAGCGCAGAGACTGAAGAGCAAGTATTGAAAATAGCACATGATTTAAAAGATACAGATGTAAATTATTATCGGGCAGGTATTTGGAAGCCAAGAACCAGACCAGGTAATTTTGAGGGAGTAGGTGCACTTGGCTTAAAATGGTTGCAAAAGGTAAAAAAAGAGACTGGTCTAAAAACGGCTACAGAAGTTGCCAATAGAAACCATGTGGAATTAGCCTTAGAGCATGATATTGATTTGCTTTGGATAGGTGCTCGCTCCACTGTTAGTCCCTTTATTGTACAGGATATTGCTGATGCGCTGAGGGGGACCGATAAAATAGTATTGGTCAAAAACCCGGTGAACCCAGATTTGCCATTGTGGCTTGGGGCCATTGAACGGTTGTATGCATCTGATATCAAAAATCTGGGTGTCATTCACAGAGGTTTCTCAACTTATGAAAAAACGAAGTATAGAAATAACCCAGAGTGGCAGTTGGCGATTGAGTTACAAACCAAGTTTCCCGACTTACCATTGATTAATGACCCGTCTCATATCACTGGTAAACGCGATATGATTTTTGATGTATCCCAAACAGCTTTAGATCTTAATTTTGATGGGTTGATGATTGAAACCCATTTTGATCCCGATAATGCTTGGAGTGACGCTGCACAACAAGTAACGCCCAAAGCACTGGTTCAGATTATGAAAGATTTGAAGGTGAGAAAGGAAACGGATCCTGAAGCTGAATACTCCAATCAATTGAACAACCTTAGGGCTCAAATTGATGTTTTAGACAATCAATTAATCGATCTTTTGGGAAGGCGAATGAAAGTCTCTGATGGCATAGGCCAATTAAAAAAGCAAAAAAATGTAGCGGTGCTTCAAACCAAGCGATGGAATGAAATTTTAGGGAAAATGGTTTTGGAAGGAGAAGATAAAGGACTTAGTGAGGAGTTTATTTTGAAAATGTTTAAAGCGATTCATCAAGAATCTATCAACCATCAAGAAAAAGTTATTAATAAATAAAAGATGCCCCTTCTTATTAGGGGCATTTAAATTAAGGGCTTAAAACAAGATAATAGGGCTGTTAAATCCATATTTTGCCCTAAATTTGACACATGACAGGAACGGTTTATAAATCTACTGGTAGTTGGTATACGGTCAAAACTGATTTGGGTGTTGAATATCGATGCCGAATTAAAGGTAAATTCCGTATTCAAGGTATTAAAAGTACCAACCCAATTGCTGTAGGTGATGTAGTTGATTTTGAATTGGAAACGAAGAATGATGAAACGACTGGTGTCATTCATCACATTCATGACCGTAAAAATTACATCGTTAGAAAATCTGTTAATCTATCGAAGCAAACACATATCATTGCTTCTAATGTTGATCAGGTATTTTTGTTGGTTACCATTGATAATCCACCAACTTTCACGAGTTTTATTGATAGGTTTTTGGTCACAGCAGAAGCTTATTCTATAAAGGCTATTTTACTTTTCAATAAAATTGACGTGTATGATGAGAATACCTTAATGGAAGTTAAGTATTTGGCTCATTTATATAGGCAGATTGGATATGAATGTATTGGGATTTCAGCTAAGACTGGTAAGAATATTGACCAAGTAAAAGGTTTGATGGAAGGAAAGGTAAGTATGTTTGCAGGTCATTCAGGTGTTGGTAAATCCACATTGATTAATGCCATTGAACCCAATTTAGATTTAAAGACTCAGGAAATTTCAATGCAGCATTCCCAAGGGCAACACACAACTACCTTTGCCGAAATGTTTGACTTAAGCTTTGATGCACAAATTATTGACACGCCAGGAATCAAAGGATTTGGAGTGGTCGATATGGACAAGGAAGAAGTTGGCGATTATTTCCCAGAGTTTTTTGAATTAAAACAATACTGTAAGTTCAACAACTGCATTCATGTAGATGAACCCAAATGTGCCGTTAAGGAAGCCTTGGATAAAGATGAATTGGCTTTCTCAAGGTATCGAAGTTATCTTCAAATTTTAGAAGGAGAAGAGGAACATTACCGAACCGATAATTATGACCAAGAATAGTTCATGAAGGCAGTTATTCAAAGAGTATCTCAGGCCGGCGTAACTATTGATTATGAAAAAGTAGCGCAAATAGAAACTGGGTTAATGATTCTTTTAGGTATTGTTGAAGATGATACTCAGGAGGATATTAACTGGCTTTCCAAAAAGATTGCAAATCTTCGAATTTTTCCGGATTCTGAAGGGGTCATGAACAAATCCATTTTGGATGTTTCTGGGAAGGCTATAGTTGTTAGTCAATTTACACTACACGCCAGTACAAAAAAAGGAAACAGACCAAGTTATATCTATGCGGCCAAACCAGATGTTGCCATTCCGTTATATCATTCATTTATAGATTCTTTGGAGAAGGAATTAGGAGATCCTGTTCAAACAGGTGAGTTTGGTGCCGATATGAAGGTGGATTTAATTAATGATGGACCTGTGACTATTATCATAGATACGAAGGAAAAAGTGTGAAAAAAATCTTAAAAATTTCATAAATTTACATTCCAAAAATTTTAGGAATGCGCCCAAATTTATTTCAACTGGTTTTATTACTGGTATTACCCTTTTATTCTCAATCTCAAGACCAATCAAAATTTACATCCTTAACATTACCTAAAGAACTAACAGAAAGTGCCAATGCGGTTGTTAGACAGGATGATATTTTGATTGATATTACTTCTTACAATCGATTTGTCCATACAAACACTCGAATCGTCACGGTTTTAAATAAAAAGGGAGATGACGATATTGGGGCGGTTTTTTTCTATGATGAAAACACCAATATTAAAAGCTTGGAAGTTCGAATTTATAACAGTCTTGGAAAGGAAATTAATAAATTCAAAAAGAAGGATTTTGAAGATCAAAGTGCCGTAAGTAATGGTACATTATATGCCGACAATAGAGTTAAGTATTTGAGATATACCCCTATTGCTTATCCGTACACAGTAAAAATTGAATCGGTTGTTGAATACCGTTCGACAGCCTTTTTGCCAGGTTGGAGACCCATAGAAGGGTTTTATGTGAGTACTGAAGAAGCCGAGTATAAAATTCAGAATAGTTCGGGGGTCGAACTTAAAGTTAAGACAACTAATTTTGAGCCATTTGGTATTGAAAAATTATCTGACTTTCACTTTAAGGCATCCCATCTGCAAGCTTTAAAGCCAGAGGCATATTCTCCTAATTTTTTTGTTTACGCTCCAAGATTAAAAGCAGCTTTGATTGATTTTGATATGGAAGGAGTGAGAGGCGTTAATTATGACTGGAAAACATTTGGCCAATGGTACAATGATAAGTTGCTTTTTGACACACAAGTTTTACCCGAAACTGTAAAAGCTGAAATTAAGTCGCTTACAGAGACTGCTTCCACCGAGTTGGAAAAGGCTAAAATTGTTTATGAGTATGTTCAAAAGAAAACGCGATATATAAGTGTTCAAGTGGGTATTGGGGGCTGGAAGCCCATGTATGCAGAAGATGTAGATAGACTGGGTTATGGAGATTGCAAAGGTTTGACCAACTATACCAAGGCTTTGTTAAATGAGGTAGGTGTTACTTCTTATCACACATTGATATACGGAAGTGATGAACTCCAGAATTTTGATTCAGATTTTTCTGCAGTGCAAGGAAACCATATGATTCTTACTATCCCACATGAGGATGATTACATTTGGTTAGAATGTACTAGTCAAACAGCTCCGTTTGGTTATAATGCTAATTTCACAGATGATAGAGATGCTCTTGTAGTAACACCAGAAGGGGGCAAAATTGTTCACACCCGGAAATATCTGGATGAAGATAATTTGCAAACTACAAAATCAAAAGTAGACTTATCAAATGATGGAACCGTTCATGCCAACGTATTAATTAGATCATTTGGCTCTCAGTATGGGGAGCATTATTTTCTTGAGACTTCAACAAAAAGAGATCAAGAACTGTATTACAAAAAGAGATATTGGAGTTATTTGAATAGTTTGAGAATTGATAAAACACAATTTGAGAATGACAAGGATTCTATTATGTTTTTAGAACAAATTGATTTGAGTTTAAATAACTATGGAATGCAAGCAGGAAAGGATATTTTAATTAATCCTAACCTTTTTAATAGGTATTCCAATGTGCCACCAAAATATAAGGAAAGAAACCTGCCTTTTGAAGTAGAAAGAGGATTTGTGGATGAAGATGAAACAGAAATTCATTTAGGAGATGATTTAGTCGTAGAGGGACTGTTTAACGATTTTGAGTTAAAGTCAAAATATGGATGGTATCGAATTTCCGTATCTGAGAATGATGAGGGAAATATTTTATATCGTAGAACTTTCAAGCTAAATAAGGGAGCTTATACAAAAGAAGAATATCAAGAATTCAGAGATTTTTTGGTTGAAGTTTCCAAACAAGACAATGCAAAAATCATCTTAAAAAATAAATCCTAAAAAATGAAAAACACAACTAACCTACTCCTATTATTTTTACTAATTACTTGTTCAGCTTTTGCTCAAGATTTTCGATTTGGAAAGGTGAGCAAAGAAGAAGTGAGCCAAAAAAAATGTCCCATAGATTCTAGTGCCAATGCAGCTTATTTGTACAAATCTAGGAGGTCCTATATTAATTACACCGAGAATAAGGGCTTTCATTTAATTACTGAAATATTTGAGCGTATAAAAATTTACGATGCAGATGGTTTTGATCACGCCACTCAAATAATAAGTCTTTATAAAAGTGATTCAAGAAGTGATAGTGAATCTTATAGTGGTTTAAAAGCTTACACCTATAATTTGGTTGGTGGAAAGTTGGAAGAAATCAAATTAAAGAATGATGGTATTTTTGAAGAGGAAGTTTCTAAATATAGAGATCATGTAAAAATAACCATGCCAAATATTTCTGTAGGTTCTGTAATAGATATAAAATATCGTGTTGAGTCTCCATTTTTGAGTAATGTTGATGACTTTGTTCTACAGACGGACATACCAATTATGAATTTGGAAGCCAGTTTCAAATCCCCAGAATATTTCAACTATAAAATTAATGCTAGAGGCTATTTGCCAATCTCTCCCAATTTAGAAACCGGGAATGAGAAAATCACCTTCGCATCAAAGGCTCAGTATGGTAATTCTTATGGAGCTTATTCGGGAACGGGTACCACTAGCAGAAGTGATGTGGACTTTAGAACAAATAAATATAGTTTTAACTTAAAGGATATTCCAGCTTTAAGGGATGAGCCCTACGTTGGCAATATTGATAATTATCGTTCTACAGTGAAGTTTGAATTGTCTTATACACAATTTCCACAATCGACGGTGACAAATTATTCCACGACCTGGGAAGATGTTGTTAAAACAATTTATAAAAATGATTCTTTTGGTAGTGAGCTTAATAAGTCTGGTTATTATGATGATGAAGTAGATCAACTTTTGGCATCTGCCACCAATGATTTGGAAAAAATTGCATTGATTTTTGGGTATGTAAGAAATCACATGTCTTGGAATGGGTATTATGGAAAATTTACGGATAATGGAGTGAAAAGAGCCTACAAGGAAAGAAGTGGAAATGTGGCTGAAATTAATTTGATGTTAACCTCTATGATGCGTTATGCAGGCCTGGAATCCTATCCTGTATTAGTAAGCACACGATCAAACGGAATCCCTTTGTTTCCAACAATAGACGGTTACAATTATGTGATAGCCAGTGTGAAGAGTGATAATGGATTTGTTTTGTTGGATGCCACCAGCAAGTTTAGTACCCCCAATGTGTTACCAACAAGAACCTTAAACTGGGAGGGGAGAGTTATAAGAAATGATGGTACTTCAACTACTGTAAATTTATACCCTTCAATTAAAGCTAAAAATACAGTCTCAGCCATGGTAACTCTTGATGAACAAGGATCTATTAATGGCTCTATTAGAACGGTATTTTCAAATCACAATGCGCTTAAATATAGAGAGAAGTACATAGGTGCAGAGCAGGAATCATTCATTCAGTCTAAAGAGAATACCTACGGAGGTATGGAAATAGAAGAATTTAAAGTTGCAAATGATTTAGATTTTAGCAAGCCGGTTATGGAAACCTATTCCTTTACTAAGGAGTCACAGGCCGAAGTAATAGGCGATAAAATTTATTTTTCTCCTTTGTTTTTTATGCGAGATTTAGAGAATCCTTTTAAATTAGAGAAAAGGGAATTTCCTATTGACTTTGGTTACCCATCAGGGAGTAAATATATGATTAATGTGGTAATTCCTGAAGGTTATGAAGTTGAGAGTATCCCAGAACCAGTGGCTTTTTCGCTTCCAGATAATTTAGGTACCTTTAAGTTTAAAATTACAGAAGGTGCTAATTCATCTGTTCAATTAATGATGGAGTCAGATATTAATTCATCCTTGATTCCTGCCAATTATTATAAATCTATCAAGACCTTTTTTCAAGAAATGGTAGATAAGGAAAATGAAAAAGTTGTTCTCAAAAAAGTATAACATGGATATCAAACATGCACAAAAAGAGGTTGATGATTGGATTAAAGAACACGGTGTTCGTTATTTCAATGAGTTGACAAACATGGCGCAACTTACAGAAGAGGTAGGGGAGGTTGCCAGAATTATAGCCCGACGTTATGGGGAGCAGAGTGAAAAGGAGAGTGATAAGGAGAAGGATTTGGGTGAAGAATTAGCCGATGTGGTCTTTGTGGTTTTATGTTTGGCCAACCAAACGGGAATTGACCTGCAAGCAGCATTTGATAAAAAGATGGACAAGAAAACCAAACGAGATCACGATAGACATCATAATAATGAGAAATTGAAATAGTTTTTCTTGTTTTACCTCAATATCTTTAAGGCTAATACATAAATAATGACAATCACCCTCAATCAATCCCAACTTAAGGAAGCATCAAATATCACGATCAGCGGATCTAAGAGTGAGTCTAATAGGCTTCTATTGCTTAAGGCCATTTATCCAGCATTAAGTATTACGAATCTTTCAGATTCTGATGATTCGGAAGTGATGCAAAAGGCTCTTAACAGTAAATCTGATGTGATAGATATCCATCATGCAGGGACTGCGATGCGGTTTTTGACCGCTTATTTTGCAAGTCAGGAAGGAAGAACCATTACCTTAACTGGGTCAGAGCGCATGAAGGAGCGACCCATCCAATTATTAGTGGATGCGCTTCGTGATTTAGGGGCTCAAATTGATTATTTGGAAAATGAAGGTTGCCCTCCCTTGAAAATTACAGGATCTCATTTAATCAAATCAAAAATATCACTACCAGCTAATGTGAGTAGCCAGTATATTTCGGCTCTTATGTTGGTGGCTCCAAGTTTGGATCAAGGTTTAGAGATTACTTTGCTAGGACAGATTACTTCTATACCTTATATAAAAATGACCCTTCAACTGCTTCATCAAATTGGGGTTAAGGCTCATTTTGAAAATCAAACTATTAAAGTGTATCCAAAGGGTCAGATGACTCCCAAAACGATTACGGTGGAATCCGATTGGTCTTCGGCATCCTATTTTTACAGTTTTGTTGCTTTAAGTGACATTGGTACGCAAATTACATTGAGCAGTTATAAAGAGAGTAGTCTTCAAGGAGATTCCATCTTAGCTAATATTTATAAGGAATTCGGCGTGCAAACTACCTTTCTAGAAGATTCCATAGTTCTTGAAAAAGTTGAAATCAATTTGGATGAAAAGCATTTTGATTTGGTTACCTGTCCCGATATCGCACAGACTATTGCCGCAACCTGTTTGGGCTTGGGAATTAAGTGTGATTTGGTAGGGTTGCATACTTTAAAAATAAAGGAAACTGATAGACTAGAAGCTTTAAAGACTGAGATTAAAAAATTGGGAGGTATTGTTTCAGTTACAGATAAAAGCTTGCATTTGGAAAGCTCTATTTCCTTAAATTCAAATATAGAAATAGAGACCTATCATGACCATAGAATGGCTATGGCATTTGCACCTTTGGCATTAAAAACAACTTTGAAGATTAAGGATGCCATGGTCGTAACCAAGTCTTATAAAGCCTTTTGGGATGATCTTGAGATCATTGGTGTTGCCCTTTCCAAATAATAATTGGTCAAATACTTGACAACCCCTTGTTTGAGATTGTATATTTGCACCCTTTACGTAAGATAAAGCTTAAGCTTAATTTAAATTTTAAAACAAACAGATGAAATTATCACATTTTAACTTCAATCTACCCAGTGAATTATTGGCTGAGTATCCTTCAGAAAATAGGGATGAGGCACGTTTAATGGTATTGGATAGAAAAACTCAAACTATTGAACATAAATACTTTAAGGATTTAATCGATTATTTTGATGAAAATGATGTGATGATTCTTAACAACACCAAGGTTTTTCCTGCCAGATTATATGGTAATAAGGAAAAAACGGGAGCTAGAATTGAAGTGTTTTTATTGAGAGAGCTTAACGAGGAGCAAAGACTATGGGATGTTTTGGTTGACCCAGCTAGAAAAATCCGTATCGGTAATAAGTTATACTTTGGTGATGATGAGACGTTGGTAGCTGAAGTTATAGATAATACAACTTCTAGAGGTAGAACCCTTCGTTTTCTTTATGATGGGTCTTACAGAGATTTCAGAACCAAGTTAAGAGAATTGGGGGAAACACCACTTCCAAAATATATCAAAAGGGAGGTAGAGCCAGAGGATGAAGATAGATACCAAACTATTTATGCTAAAAGGGAAGGAGCGGTAGCTGCACCAACTGCGGGGTTGCACTTTTCAAAGCATTTGCTAAAACGTTTGGAGATTAAAGGAGTGAATTTGGCCGAAATTACTTTGCATGTTGGTCTTGGGACATTTAACCCTGTTGAGGTTGAAGATCTGTCTAAGCACAAAATGGATAGTGAAGAGATTTTAATTGAAAAAGCTGCTGTTGAAACCGTAAATAAAGGAATTGCAGAAAAAAGACGTGTATGTGCTGTTGGTACAACTGTAATGCGTGCTGTGGAAAGTTCTGTGTCTTCAAGTGGAACATTAAATGAATTTGAGGGATGGACCAATAAATTTATTTTCCCTCCTTATGATTTCAGTATTGCAAATTGTATGGTAACAAATTTCCATACCCCAAAATCCACTTTATTAATGATGGTTTCTGCTTTTGCAGGTCACGATTTCATGAAAAAGGCTTATGAAGAAGCTGTAAAAGAAAAATACAAATTTTACAGCTATGGTGATGCCATGTTGATTTTGTAGAAAATAAATTTCAAAAATAATTCAAGCCTTGTTTTTACAAGGCTTGTTTTGTTTGTAATTCAATTATCTTTGATATGATGAAGGATAGTAAAAAGGATATTAGGGCGCTGACTAAAGAGCAATTGCGTGATTTTTTTGTGAAGGAGGGTGATAAAGCTTTTCGAGGAAATCAAGTATACGAATGGCTTTGGAGTAAATCGGCTCATTCGTTTGATGAGATGACCAATATCTCAAAGGAGACCAGGGATAAATTGGATGCCCATTTTGTAATCAATCATATTGAGGTTGATAGCATGCAAAAAAGTTCAGATGGCACCATTAAAAATGCGGTGAAACTTCATGATGGATTGGTGGTTGAATCCGTTCTCATTCCAACTGAAAATAGAACCACAGCTTGCGTGTCAAGTCAAGTTGGATGCAGTCTAGATTGCAAGTTTTGTGCTACAGCCCGTTTAAAACGCATGCGTAACTTAAACCCCGATGAAATATTTGATCAAGTAGTCGCCATAGATAAGGAAAGTAGGTTGTACCATAATAAGCCCTTAAGTAACATTGTTTTTATGGGAATGGGAGAGCCATTGATGAATTATAATAATGTGCTAAAGGCTATAGATAAAATTACTTCTCCAGAAGGTTTGGGTATGTCGCCAAAACGCATTGTAGTTTCAACTTCAGGGGTTCCCAAGATGATTAAGAAAATGGCAGATGAAGAGGTGAAGTTTAAATTGGCCGTATCCCTTCACTCAGCGATTGACGAAGTGCGTTCTAAGATCATGCCTTTTAATGAAAATTTTCCACTTAAAGATTTAAGGGAGGCCTTAGAATATTGGTATGCCAAAACGAAAAATAGAATTACCTATGAGTATGTTGTTTGGAGAGGGATAAATGATAGAAGGAAGGATGTAGAAGCTTTAATAGACTTCTGTAAATTCGCGCCCAGTAAGGTGAATTTAATCGAATACAACCCTATAGATGACGGGGAGTTTCAGCAAGCAAGTGAGGAGGCTTTAAATATGTATATTAAAATGTTGGAAGCAAATAATATTACTGTTACGGTAAGGCGTTCACGAGGAAAGGATATAGATGCAGCCTGTGGGCAGTTAGCTAACAAAAATCAATAAAAAAAAGGGAACTTATTAGGTTCCCTTTTTTTATTGGTATTTACCTTGATTTCACAAACTTAAAAGAAGAGGTTTGATTACTTGAAGTAATTTGAGATAAATAGACTCCAGATTGCAGGTCGTTCATATCAATGACTTCTCTAGATTTTTCTAATGTTCCAGAAAAGACCTGTTGCCCCATTAAATTATAGATGGTATACGATTCTAAATTTGTTCCATTTTGTTCAACAACAAGTTCATTTGTCGATTGATTGAAAAAATGCTTGATGGGAGGCAAAGTGTTTTCTTCTATTGAAAGATTTTCGTCATTAGTTTTGAAGTTATCTATGTAGGCATAACCACCCCAATTGTCATGAGCAAATCTAAATTGTTCGGTGTCATAAGGGGTAATTGAAGCTTCATGAATTTCAACATTATCCAAGAAGTATTTGGCGGTTGTTTCGTAAATTTCGATTCTTACATTGTACCAAGTTTCGGCAGACCATTCAATCAGAGTGTCATAAAAACTTCCGTCATCAAGAACAAAGATGTTTCCCTGATAATCAAATTCAAAAATAGTTGTAAAAACACCCTGTGTCAAGTTGACATTTCCCATTCTAAAATTAGCTCCACCTGTTTCACTAATGTAGATATCGGCCGAAAATGTAGAATCAAGATAAGGAACATTTGTTGTATAGTCATAAAAAGCACCCACTATAGGAGAATCTTGCCCTGAGTAGGCAGACTCATTATCTATTTTCAGAGAATAGGTGCCTTCAGAGGACATTTCATCAGAAATTACCTGGTTTTCAATATTGCAGGCATCCCCGCAGCCTGTTGTTGTCCATCCATTTTGAGCGTTTATATCACCTAAAATATATGATTCTTCACTTTCAAAGGAAATTGTTTGTTGGGCGATTGTAATTTGGAAACCAATTAAGAGTAGAATAAAGAAGAGAGTAGTTTTTTTCATAAAAAGAAGAGTTTAATAGTTAACCTTCTTAAAACTAATCAATTATAATGTAAATTCCTATTTGTGCACCGGTATTGGGTTATAATTACTTAATCATGAATTTTTTTTATTAGGTTTGCTATTCTTTTAATAAAGAGTGGCTATTCTTGAAAATCGTTGAACAAATAAAGCAGCCTATTGCCTTTGAAATGGAACTTTTTGAGCAAAAGTTCAGACTATCAATGTCCTCAAAGGTGGCCTTACTTAACAGAATCACCCATTACATTGTAAACAGAAAAGGGAAACAAATGCGTCCCATGTTTGTGTTTTTGGTTGCAAAAATGATAAATCACGGTGAAGTTAGTGAAAGAACTTATAGAGGAGCATCGGTTATTGAATTGATTCATACAGCCACGTTGGTGCATGATGATGTCGTTGACGACAGTAACAGGCGCCGAGGATTTTTCTCAGTCAATGCACTTTGGAAAAATAAAATAGCCGTATTGATTGGGGACTTTTTACTATCAAAAGGTTTGTTATTATCCATAGACAATAATGATTTTGATTTATTGAAAATCATTTCGGTTGCTGTAAGGGAAATGAGTGAGGGTGAACTTCTTCAAATTGAAAAGGCAAGAAGATTGGATATTACTGAAGAGGTTTACTATGAAATCATCCGTCAGAAGACAGCAACTTTAATAGCGGCATGTTGTAGTCTTGGAGCTGCATCAGTTAAACCAAATTCTCCTGAGGTGGAACAGATGAGGAGATTTGGAGAGTTAATCGGAATGGCATTTCAAATTAAAGATGATTTATTTGACTATGGGGATGATAAAATAGGTAAACCCACAGGAATTGATATTAAGGAACAGAAAATGACACTACCCCTTATTCATGTTCTCAATAAGGCTCCCAAAAAGGAAAAGGCTTGGTTGATTAATTCGGTTAAAAATCATAATAAAAACAAAAGTCGTGTGAAGGAAGTGATTTCCTATGTAAAAACCGAAGGAGGGTTGGATTATGCAGTTTCAAAAATGAAAGGCTTCCAGATGGAAGCCCTTGAAATCTTGAACCAATATCCAGATTCTGAATTTAAGAATTCACTGGAACTCATGGTTAATTATGTTATTGACAGAAAGAAATAATTATAAACCTAGATTGATAATTGCATCAGAATTGGGTAAATAATTATAGCATCTCCAAAAGGATTCCTGATTAGCGCCTTCATATTTCCAAGCAACATCCCCATTAGGGGTTATTTCCCAAAACCCATAAGTTCCCTCGCAAATTAAAGTGTTTCCATTGTTGAGTCTTACAGCTCCTGAAATAAATGGAGAGTAAAGAGATGGATCTGTAAAAGACCAAACAACATTGGGTTCATTATTGAAGTTAGGATTTAAAGAAAATAGGGGTATTTCAATTTCCATAACTGAAGACTGCGAAAAATTGTTTCCGTTATTGTATACCAACATATTCCCATGACCAGGAATACCTCCTTCTATCAAATTAGGAAAATGGCAATTGTAAAAAATCCTTTCTCCTTCCATGTTATTATAAGCTGTTGGATTACCGAATCTATAAATGAGATCTCCCCCTCGGTTATAATTACCGCCCACATGTTCTGAAGCCTCAGCTGTAGTGGTACTATGGTCAATGACCCAAACTTCACTGTAATAATTGACAGTTACATAAATAACATCCTTTTCTTCATCATAATCTAACCCATTAAAATGCATTAAATTACTTGTTGACGCCTCGTTGTAGTTAATGTTTATCAAATGAGGGTTCTCAGAAACAATTCCATAATTTGGTAAGGTATCGTCAAACTCTTGGACAATATGATCCCAACTATGCCATTTCCATACAATTTCATCCGTTTCAGGATTAACTTCAATTAAGGTTTCAGTAAATATATTTCCTCCACCATCAACCCCATTTTGTTGGGCCACATCTGTTTCTATTCTTTCCCATGCGATAAAAAGGATGTTACCGTTTGGTAATCTATCTAAGTCATGATGGGAAATATAATTGTCGCTATAATATTCAAACTCCCAATCAATGGAGCCATCAGGATTGATGAGCCTAATTATTCCGCCATAACCTGGAAAAGAAATAACAGGAGTATCAACTTTAAACATTCCCAATAATTGACCATTGTCTAATAGCTCTAAATCTTGGCCCATGTTTTTGTTGAAATTCCATTGTTTCAATTTATGCCCTTCCTTATTAAGTATATAAGATTTAGTGCCACCATTTTCAATAGCTAAGACATAACTGTCTTCAAATAAATCGGGCTCATATACCACTATATTATCAGTTGGTTCTGGATCATTGGGCTGTTCAGGATTCTCAACAGGATTTCCGCTTGAAATTATTGGGTCGTCATTGCTACTACAAGAAGTACTTAAAATGAAAATGGAACAAGCTAGAATGAAGAATTTATTATACATGAAATAGGTTTTTGATCAATGAGAACTCAAATATAACTATTCTTGATTGTAATAAAAAAGAGCTCTTGTTGGATTACATTTCTTTGTTTTAAATGAGTTGATAATGAGGTTTTTATTGGTAATTTTATTTATTTTTCATATATGAGGCAACCATTTTAGTTTAATTTGCGTCTATGTATATAGAAGTCAATATTTGATCTGCTGTTGAAAGTAATTCAATTATATAAAAACGAAGGGAGGCTTATAGATAAAGCCTTAAAGAATGACCGGGATGCTCAACGCGTGTTATATGATTGGCATAGTCCAAAAATGTTAAGCGTTTGCAGATATTATATAAAGGATGTGCAAGAGGCAGAAGAAGTTCTTTTAAATGGGTTTTTAAAAGTGTTTACCCATTTAAAGAGTTTCAAAGGCCATGGAAGTTTTGAGGGTTGGATTAGGCGTATTATGGTAAGGGAGTGTATCTCATTTATTAGGCAGAATAAAAAAGTTGAGTTTGCTACAGATGAAACTCAAATGCCCCAAATAAAATCGGATAACATCACTCAAAGAATGAATGTAGCTGAAATACAGCAACTGATTGATCAATTACCAGAGGGATATAAAATGGTATTCGTTATGTATGCTATTGAAGGTTATAAACACATTGAAATTGCTGAGATTTTAAATATTTCGGAGGGGACTTCTAAATCACAGTTGTTTAAAGCACGAAAAATGCTTCAACAACAAATTGTAGAACGAAATAAAAGCGAGAATGGCACCACTTAAGTTTGAAGAGAAATTAAAAGAGCAGTTGGAAGAGCGAATGATGCAGCCATCAAACTCAGTTTGGGATAAATTGGAGCTGGAGCTAGATGCCCAAACAAAGAAATCCCAAAAAAGACAATTTTGGATAATTGGTTTAGCAGCAAGTTTGGTTGGAGTAGTTTTATTATCAACCCTATTTTATAAAATGTCTAACCAGGAAACTTTGGGTGTTGAAGATAAAAAATTGGTGGAGGAACCTCAAGCGGTGGAGCAGACAAATCAAATACCCTTTAAAGACACTAAAAAGGGAAAAGTTGATAACAATCAAATGGTCTTTGAAGAAACAGAGACGGAATCTAAATCAAACCCGTCTGATAGTCCTTTAGTCTCGGTTGAAAAAGAAGAGGTTATAGAAGCAAACAGAATTATTAAGAATCAAGAAGAGGACTCCGTTAAGGAAAGGATAGAGGAGACAACCTTAATCGCAAGTCATAGTATCAAAGACCAGGAGGTTGATCATGAGAATGAAAAGTTGCAAGATTTGGCTAATAGTTTAAAAATTCTAAAAGAAACACATGGAGAAGGCGTAGTAGCTGAAGAAGATATAAGCGCCTTGTTGGCTCAAGCCCAAAAAGAAATAAACGATCAAAAAATATATAAAGAAAACTCAAAAACGGTTGACGCCATGATGCTTCTTCAAGACGTTGAGGATGATTTGGATCATTCGTTTAGAGATAAAGTTTTTGAAGCTTTACAAGTTGGTTACAAAACGGTAAAAACTGCAGTTGCCCAACGTAATTATTAAAATTAATCATCAATTAAAAAACGAACAGTTATGAACATCATTACCAAACTTTTGGTGGCACTTGTTTTGTGTCTTGTCACAAGCAATATGAATGCCCAGGACTCTATTCAATTAGAGCAGAAACAAATGAAGATTGAACAACTCAACAAAACCAAAGAAACAATTACTCAGGAGGAAAAGGGAGCCCTCAAAAAGGAAGTAGAGGCTATTAACTCTCAGTTGGAAAAGGGTGAAATCACATCGAGTGAAGCAGAGGTCTTAAAGCAAGAAGCTGCCCAAAAACGAGCATTAAATATTGAAAATAGGTTGGCCATCATTGACAATCAAATCGCTTTATTGGAAAGAAATGGAAATTTGGAAGGTACATATACCCCAGGAAATAGATTCATTTTGGAAATTGGTAAGAATGAAGATTCAGATGAATTTGATCGAGGCTCTTTTTATGTGGGTGAGCGTGAAGATTATAGGTTGAAACCTAGGAAGTATGACCGTCGAACTACTAGTGATTTGGTATTTGCTATCGGATTCAATAATGCCATTATTGAAGGCGAATCATTAAATGATTCACCATATAAATTGGGAGGATCTGGTTTTGTTGAACTGGGATGGGCTTGGAAAACTAGGGTGTTTAAAAATAGTAATGCCATGAGACTTAAATATGGATTCTCATTTCAATGGAATAAGTTAGATATCAAGGGTAACAGGATTTTATCAGAGAATAATGAAGGACAAGTGGTATTGGAAGAGTTTCCTTTAAATGTCAGAAAGTCCAAGTTTAGAACCACTAATATTGTGTTTCCTGTTCATTTTGAATTTGGGCCATCTCGAAAAATTGAGAGAGAAGATTATTTCAGGTATTCAACCTTTCATAAGTTTAAATTTGGATTTGGAGGATATGGAGGGTTCAATATTTCCTCTATCCAAAAGGTGAAATACTATGATGAAAATGATAAGAAGAAAAAAGACAAATACAAGGATTATAACACCAACAATTTTGTTTACGGTTTGAGCGCTTATATGGGTTTTGGAAATATAGGAATTTATGCTAAGTACGATTTGTCTCCTATATTCAATGACCAAGTGATAGACCAAAATAATATTTCACTCGGTTTACGATTTGATTTGGATTAGTTTAATTAAAAAAGCCCTCAATAGAGAGCTTTTTTTAATCGATGTCTTCATAAACAATTGGAGTAAACGAACCTCCATCGGGAGACCTTTCTAGCGTAAGCAAGTGGTCATCCACAGAGATAATATTTATATACAGTTCTGAATTTACTTGTATAGGACCTTGAAGGTTTTCAAGTTTCATTTCTCCTGTGGCTTCATTGATCCAGTGCCATGTGCCAGTAGCTGGATATACATTTCCGGCAAAATGTAATTCTTGTTCATACTCTCCTGTTGAATGAAAGTAGATATCGGCCGAGTAATCGTCTACATCATACCACCATTTATCAAATAATGTTGGTGGAGGTGAATTGTCTTCTGGTTCTGCTGCTGAGTCATCATCGCTTGAACAGCTAAAAATCACTAGGCTTAGGACAATAGCCAGTAGCAAGGGTTTAAGAATTAAATCCTTTTTCATAAGCATTTTTTAATTTGTTAGTAATTGATTAACCCAATCAATTTAACAAAAATATTTTACCCTCTCTTTATTAATCTTTATATTTTTACATTCTTCAATTGTTTAATAATGATCTCAAAGGAATCCATAGACCAAGTATTTGAAACAGCCCGTGTAGAAGAGGTTATTGGTGATTTTGTCAATTTGAAAAAGTCTGGAACTAATTTCAAGGGGCTAAGTCCATTTACCGATGAGCGGTCACCCAGTTTTATGGTGTCACCAGTGAAACAAATCTGGAAGGATTTTAGTAGTGGTAAAGGAGGGAATGTAGTGGCTTTCTTAATGGAGCATGAGCATTTTACCTATCCGGAAGCCATAAAGTATTTAGCTAAAAAGTACAATATCGAAGTTGAGGAAACCGAGCAGTCACAGGAGCAAAAGGAGATAGCCAACGAGAAAGAGAGTTTGTATTTGGTCAATGATTTTGCTAATGAATACTTCCAAAAGGTATTACATAAAACAGATGCGGGTCAGGCGATTGGTTTAAGTTACTTCAAAGAGCGAGGGTTCACAACAGAAACCATTAAGACATTTGGACTTGGATATTCTTTGGATGACTGGACCGCATTTACGGATGAAGCTATAAAAAAGGGTTACAAATTGGAGTTCATGGAAAAAGTAGGGCTCACCATTGTCAAGGGCGAAAAGCAATTTGATCGATTTAAAGGCAGGGTCATGTTTCCTATTTTAAGCATGAGTGGCAGGGTGTTGGGATTTGGAGGAAGAATTTTAATCAATGATAAAAAGGCTGCCAAATATTTAAATTCACCGGAAAGTGATATATATCACAAAGGGAAAGTACTCTACGGGATTTATCATGCCAAACAAAGTATAGCTAAAGAAGATAACTGTTTTTTGGTAGAAGGATACACAGATGTCATTCAATTCCATCAAACAGGGATTCACAATGTGGTGTCTTCTTCAGGTACGGCACTCACCCCTGATCAAATACGATTGATAAGTAGACTGACTAAAAATATTACGGTGTTGTTTGATGGAGATGATGCGGGAGTTAGGGCATCTATCAGAGGGATTGATTTAATTTTGGAACAAGGAATGAATGTGCGGGTATGTTCGTTTCCGCAAGGAGAGGACCCCGATAGTTTCGCTAAAGAAAATACCCTTGAAGAATTATCGCTTTACCTGGAAGAAAACGCACAGGATTTTATCCAATTTAAGGCGACTTTGCTCACCAAAGACTCTAAGAATGATCCCATAAAAAAGGCTGAGACCATAAGAGAGATCATCCAAAGTATTTCCAAAATTCCAGATAGGATCAAACAGGAAGTTTATATACAGGAATGTGCCAAAATCATGGATATTGGCGAGGAAGTACTGTTCAGCACCTTAGCTCAGCTGGGTAAAAAGGAGTTAAATGAGGCAAATAAAAGTTTTAAAAAAGAACAAAAAGCTTTTGATGTCATTCGTAATGAGCAGCCAGTAAAAAAGGTTGATGTGCAATATGAATTGGAAAGACGCATCATACAGATACTATTACTTTACGGAACGAGAGTAGAAGAATTTGAAGATTTGATTTTAAAGGAAAATGAGGAGGGTGATTTGGTTTTAGAGCCCGTAAAGCAGGAAGCTCGTGTTTTTGAAAAGGTGTTTCTTGATTTACAGGAGGATGAAATGGAATTTACCAATGAGCAGTTTAAAACACTATATTATACGGTTGTTGAACAATTAAACCAAAACCCAGAAATTACCGTAGAGAGTTTTGTAAATGATGTAGAGCCGCATATTGCTTCAGAAATAACGACTATTCTAATGGAAGATGAGCGATACGAACTTTCTGATTGGACAAAAAAGGATATTTATCCCAAAAAGAAGACCGATACAGTATCACAATTAGTTAGTGAGACCATTTTACATTTAAGATGTTTTTTAATAAGTAAAAAGATTGATGAATTGGGGGAGACAACCAAATCCAATATCGCAGATCAACATCTTGAAATATTGGAAGAGGTTATGGGTTATAAAAAATTGGATAATTTGTTATCCAGAAAGCTGAATAAACCTATTTAAATGTCCATTAATTTAGCTCGGTTAATGAGGTCAACAATGTTTGTTACATGTAGTTTTTTCATTAAGCGTGCTTTATAAGTACTCACGGTTTTTTCATTAATTTCCAACTCTTCAGCTACTTCTTTGTTTTTCTTGCCTGAAGAAATAAGTTTTAAAACTTCCACTTCTCTGGTAGATAATTTTTTGTAATGGGAAGTAGATGATCTGCCTGCCTTTCTGCCAAAAGCCAATTGATGAGCAAGAGTAGGACTTAAGAATTTATCGCCATCAGCTACCTTCAAGATGGCTTCCTTCAGTGTAATGATGTTTGAAAATTTAGAGATATATCCAGATGCCCCTGCTTTAATGACATTTAAGGCATAAATTTCTTCGGGTTGCGCAGTAAAAATAAGCACTTTAATTTCAGGATATTCTTTAGAAAGTCTCCTTAAAGCGGTAATTCCATTTAATTTAGGAAGGTCAATTTCAGATAATATGACATCTGCCTTTTCCTGTTTTAGAAAGTCAAAGATAGCTTCACCGTTACTAACCCCTCCTACAACTTTTATATTTGGAGAGGACATGAATAAAAGCTCAATCCCTTTTCTAATGATAGGATGGCTGTCAACAACTAACAGTTTAATCATTTTCTTAGTGTTTTTAAATTATTAGGCTGTTGAGGTAAAAATTAGGGTCAAGCAAAGTCCACTTATTGTAAAGATAGTAAATATAAATGATACTAAGTCAGATTTTTACTTCAAATAATCTGGAATTTCACATATGGGTATGGGAACCATTTTATGCTTGTTGGCTTGATTGAATCGCTTGTAAATCTTAAAAACTTCTAGTTCGCGCCCACTAAAATCAGTTGCCTTTTTACCCTTTTCGTCCATTTTCATGGCCCATTCAAGCTCTGGGTATGAAGCTCCAATTTGATCTTCATCAGTTCGGTCATCCCCCCATAAGCCATCAGTTGGTTGCGCTTCAATAATTTCTTGATTGATACCTAAAACCTTCGCAATTTCATAAACTTCAGTTTTCAAAAGGTCAGCAATTGGGCTTAAATCAACGCCCCCATCTCCATACTTGGTGTAGAAACCAACTCCAAAATCTTCAACCTTATTTCCGGTTCCTGCAACCAAATAACCATTTAAGGCTGCAAAATAATAAAGGGTAGTCATTCTTAATCTAGCTCTTGTATTGGCTAATGACATAAAGCGATCTTCCTCATTTTTTACGGTTGGTAAAGAGGCTACCAAACTATCAAAAACAGGAGTTAAATTAACTTGTGTCAATAACACATTAGGAAAATGTTCTTGTAACCAATTAATATGGTTTATGGCTCTTGTCACTTGCGAAGATGCTTGGTGTATAGGCATTTCTAGGCATAATACATCGAGGCCTGTTTTAGCACATAATGTGGAGGTAACTGCAGAATCAATACCTCCAGAGATGCCTATCACAAAACCGTTAATTTTAGCATTAGTGGCATAATCCTTTAGCCAATTGACAATATAATCTATAACTTTTTCTGTTTGCATGTTCTAAGTTTTAAGTCAAAGAATAGTAACTTTGCCTAACAAAAATAGGTTTTACCTAGTACTTTTAAAAATTAACAGCTAGCAAGTTTATGAAGAAATTCCTCTTATTTCTTTTTCTAGGTTTTGCCGTGTTTTCTTGTAAAAAGGAAGATGAGGTAGAAAAAAAGATCGCTAAGATTCAAATAGATGTTCAGATAGAAAGATTTGATAAAATATTTTCAGAAACCACAGTTGAGACCTTAAGTGAAACAAAAAGGGAGTATCCATTTATGTTTGCCAAAAAGTATCCCGATTCTTTTTGGATTGCTAAAATTCAAGATACCCTTCAGCAAGAATTATCAAAGGAAACGATAAAGTCTTTTCCGCGATTAGATGAAGAGAAGGAAGATATTAGAAAGCTCTTCCAACATTTAAAATATTATTTTAACGAGTTTCGAACTCCTAGAGTCATCACGGTAACTTCCTCGGTGGACTATAGAAACAAATCTATAGTGACCGATTCTATTGTGTTGATTTCTTTGGATACCTATTTAGGGGAAGGCCATCATTTTTATGAGGGCATTCATAAATATATTCGTGATAATTTTGAAAGAGAGCAAATTGTAGTCGATATGGCGGCAGCTTATGCAGAAAAGTTTATTTTCCAATCAGAAAGAAAGACGCTTCTTGATGAGATGATTTATCATGGGAAAATACTTTATTTTAAGGACAAGGTTATTCCTTTTAAAAACGATGCTGCAAAAATGGGTTACACCCAAGGACAATTGGATTGGGCAATGGCTAATGAAGAACCTATCTGGAGGTATTTTATAGAAAGGGAATTGCTGTATAGTACAGATGCTAAATTACCTAGTAGATTTATAAACCCTGCTCCCTTTTCTAAATTTTACTTAGAAGAAATTGATAAAGAATCACCCGGTAGAATAGGCGCGTATTTGGGATGGCAAATTGTTAGGTCTTATATGGAAAATAATGAGACCACCTTTAAAAATATGTTGATCATGGAGCCAGAAGAGATATTTAATAACGCAAAATTTAAACCTAGAAAATAATGTCTATTATAAAATCAACCATAGAATTAAATGTAGAACTTGACGAAAACCGAGTTCCAGAAAAGTTGTTTTGGACAGCCCAAGATGGCGGTATTGAAAATGAGGAAGCTAAAGCTATGTTGCTTTCAGTTTGGGACAGTGAAGCCCAAGAAACACTTCGAATCGATTTGTGGACTAAAGAAATGCCAGTAGATGAAATGAAAGTGTTTTTCCATCAAACTTTGGTCGCTATGAGTGATACCTTTCATAGAGCTACTCAAGACGAAAAGATGACCGCAACTATGAAAGATTTTTGCGATTATTTTGCTGAAAAGCTGGAATTGAAGAAATAGTTGGATAAAAAAAGCTCATTTTAGAATGAGCTTTTTTTATTATTTTAAGATTCCTCTTCTGAGGTATCGTTTTCCCAAATTTTAAAAACAAAACCAGCAATGATAGCTCCAAGAATGGGGGCTACCCAGAAAAGCCATAATTGTTCAACGGCCCAACCTCCTACAAATAACGCCTGACTTGTACTTCTTGCGGGGTTGACAGAGGTATTGGTTACAGGTATGCTAATTAAATGGATAAGCGTTAAGGTAAGTCCTATGGCTATTCCGGCAAATCCGGTGGGAGCCTTTTTATGAGTGGCGCCAAGAATAACCAATAAAAACATAAATGTCATTACGACTTCAGTTACTAAAGCCGATTTAAGGCCATAACCTAAAGGTGAATGCTCACCATAACCGTTTGCAGCAAACCCGTCAGAAACACTAAAGACATCATTTCCTGACGCAATAACATATAATATGGTTGCTGCAGCAAATCCGCCTAATAATTGACTGGCAATATAACCGGGTAGGTATTTTCCATTAAATCTACCTCCAACCCAAAGACCAATGGAGACAGCAGGATTAAAATGAGCTCCAGAAATGGGCCCAAAGGCATAAACACCTGTTAAAACAGTTAAACCAAAGGCCAGCGAGACACCGGCAAAACCAATTCCTAATTCAGGAACACCAGTAGCCAAGACAGCACTTCCACAGCCACCTAAAACAAGCCAAAAAGTTCCAAAAAATTCAGCTATAAATTTTCTCATGATGTTAGTTATTAAAGTTAAAAGTTAAAATGAGCTATTAAGGAAAAGAGAAAAAACTTTAAACTGCTATCATCTATGGATCGTCACGAAAAACAGTCCTTTCCAAAAAGAAATAAAGTTTGGGTTTTGATATGAAATAATTTGAGTAATGGAAATATGTAATTGATTCAATAGGATACATCATATTTTGGTATATGCTTTTTAAATCCCTCAGTTAAATATAATCAATTAATATTTAAGTGCTTAAAAAAATTGAAAAATTACCATTCGTTGATTCGGTTGGAATCTAATTTTATGAATATGAAAAGAAGAATGGTAAAGCCCCAAAGGCTAGAACCGCCATAGCTAAAAAAGGGCAAAGGAATTCCAATCGTTGGGATCAAACCCATGACCATGCCAATATTGATTAAAAAATGGAAAAAGATGATGGATGCCACGCTGTATCCATAAACGCGACTGAATTGAGATTTTTGTAATTCTGCTAAATGTAGGACCCGTAATAAAAGCAAAACAAATAGGACGACAACCGTAACCGTTCCCAAAAAGCCCCACTCTTCTCCTACAGTGCTAAAGATATAATCTGTATGTTGCTCTGGTACAAATTTCCCAGTAGTTCTGGTGCCTTCTAGGAATCCTCGCCCCGATAATCCTCCAGACCGAATGGCCTTTTCTGATTCGTAAAGGTTATAAAGGATATCGCGCCTCATTTCGGCAATTTTATCTGGATCCTTTTCTAACCTTAACCAAAGACTAATACGATCTTTTTGATGGGCTTTTAAAACATTTTCATAAAAGAACTGGACGCCAAATGATAAAATGGTACAAGCTAAAATAGCTAGAAGGGATTTTATTAGAACGGGTTTCTTCTTCCTAGTGAAATGATAGGTTAAAATAAGAGTTATAGCTATTATTGAAGCAACGATACCTCCAAATTTCAATGATAAAATGGACATGACTACAGTAGAAATAAGGAGTGTGAGGTATTGATGTGGTAAACCTTCTCTATAAAAAACAAAAATAAAAGAGCCATAAACTAGGGTGCTGCCCGCATCATTTTGTAAAAGAATAAGAATAGCCGGAACAACCAAAATAGCAAATGCCTGTAGTTGACCTTTAAACGTTTTGATATCTGTTTGTAAATCGCTTAAATATTTAGCGACGGCGAGGGCTGTTGCGGCTTTTGCAAACTCACTAGGTTGAAAGGTCATGCCGCCTATCCCATACCAAGAAGTAGCGCCATTGACATTCTTCCCGAAAATAAAGAGACCAGCCAAGGAAAGCATAGAAGCTAAGTAAATGATACTCGCGAAGCGTTCATAAAATTTGGCCTCTATGGATAGTATCATGACGATTAAGCCAAATGTCAATAAAATGAATAGGAGTTGTTTCCCATAAGATTTAGAAAAGTCCAAATATTCAATAGTTTCCCCACTATGGGAAGCCGATAATATATTCAACCAACCAAATCCCACCAAAAGCAGAAAAATGATTATTGTTATCCAGTCAAATTTGAAATTTCTATCAGTTTGTCTGATCATTATCTGCTTTTAAATGTAATCCTTGAACCTTAGCTCCATCATTAATAGTAAATGGTTTTCCTGCATATGGTTTGGCATATTCCTCTTCCAAACTTTTTTCAAGAACCATTTTTTCCATTTGTTTCAAAGAAATGTCACCTTTGATATATTTTTCAATCATAAGACTGGCAATTCTTCCAGCCCACCTGGCCCCATAGTATCCATTCTCCACAAATACGGCTATTGCTATTTTGGGATCATCTTTTGGCGCAAAAGCGATGAATATGCCGTGGTCGGTTAATTGCACTCTTTCTCCCTCTACTTTTGCAAAATTTTCGGCAGTACCGGTTTTTCCACAAATTTCAATTCCCGGTACTTTCAAAAAGGATGCTGTACCATAGTTGTAAACATCATTAAGGCCTTTTATAACGGGGTCAAAATATTTTTTGTCGATGGTAGTGTGGTGAATTTCCTTATACTTGGGGTCTATTTCTTGATTTTCTATATCCTTGATGATATGTGGCGTATAATAAAATCCTCTATTTGCAATAGCTGCTGTCATATTGGCCAATTGAATTGGGGTTACCAATACCTCACCCTGACCGATAGAGTTTGAAATAATGGTGGTCGCTCCCCATTTAAAATCGGGGTACCATTTGTCATAATAGGCTCCATTTGGAATATTACCTGGTTGGCCAATAGGAAGATCATAGCCAAGAAAATTTCCTAAACCAAAACTCTTTATATGGTCGCTCCAAACGTCCATGGCATGACTAGCGTCGTTATATCTTCCAATGGTTTTCCTAAAGGCATTGGCAAAATAGGAATTACAGGATTTGGCAATTCCCCTAGTTAAATCTCTAGATCCACCGCCGCAGTGACATCCCATAGGTCTTCGACCTCCATAGTGGTATGCTCCTGTACATGTAACTGTTCCTTCTGGAACGATAGCATGCTCCTGAAGGGCAGCTAAGGCAATCAGAGTTTTAAAGGGCGAGCCTGGTTCATGCATTCTTTGGAGACTTCTATCAATCAAAGGTCTATTGATGGTATCATTATACAACTGGGTATAATTTCTCGAGCGCTTTCTTCCCACCAAAAGATTAGGATTGTAGGTGGGAGCAGAAATTAAGGTTAAGATTTCACCAGTGGAAGGTTCTATGGCCACAATTCCACCATGTTTATTTTGCATTAGTATTTCTCCATATTCTTGTAAAGCAGCATCTATGGTAATTGTGATATCTTTACCTTGTTTTGGCAGGGTATCAAATTTGCCATCCTTGTAAGGACCAATATCTCTATTGAAACGGTCTTTTTGAATGAACTTGATGCCTTTAACTCCCCTTAATTCTTCTTCATAGGAGAGTTCGACTCCTTGTTTTCCTATTAAATCCCCCATTTTATAATATGGGTTTTTCTCAATCTGACCAGGATTTACTTCTGCAATAAACCCCAATACATTGGCTCCAATACTTGTTTGGTAATCCCTAAGGAGTCTCTTTTGAATATAAAACCCTTCAAACTTTCTCATTTTCTCCTGAAGAACAGCATAATCTTCTTTTGATAGATGGGCTACAAATACAGAAGGCAACCTAGGAGAATAATGGTAGGCTTTATCGTAGGTTTTTAAAAATTGTTCCTTGGTAATTTTTAAAAGCGAACAGAACTCTAAAGTATCTAATGGCTTTACTTCCCTTGGAATAATCATGACATCATAAGAAGGCTGATTAGCGACCAATAATTCGCCGTTTCTATCATATACAAATCCGCGTTTGGGGTAATCAAAAACCTTTCTAATGGCGTTGTCCTCATATAAATTATGAGTAGATGAATTGAGCACCTGTAAATAGAATAGTCTAGAAACAAAGGTGATTCCAGTGGCAACAATCAAAAAAAACAGTAAAAATTGTCTCATTAATTTCTTTTCCTAAAAATGATGTTGAATCCAACGCACAAAATAATAGTAAAAATACTAGAGAAAAACGCTTTTTTCAGGATTAAAATTATACTGGAGATGTTAAATACTTCCAGAAAGAATAAAATAAAATGATGGAGGAAGACAACCAAACTCATATAGATGAGCATAGAGCCAAAATCTATACTTTTAAATTTAACTGTTTGGTAGTCGTATGAAGTTCCAAAGGATGATTTTAAGGCAACAGGTCTCAAAATAGCGGCGGTTATACAAGCAGCCGCATGAACTCCTCCAGAATCTGAAAACATATCTATAGTGATACCCAATAGAAAGCTTACTAAAAGAAAAACACTTCTATTCCCATTTATGGGGTATAGTAGGATGAATAATACATAAAGGTAGGGATTAATATGTCCCAAAAAATTTATGTGATTTAAAACCAATACTTGAAGTAAAACCAGCAATATAAATCTCGCGATATGTCCTATAATTGAACTATTCATTTCGGTTATTTAACAAGCTATCAATTTCTTCCTTGTCACGATTTTCAATGACGTAAACATGTTCAATATTGGTCATGTCATTAAAGAGTTTGACCTCAATGTTGTAAAAATTCTCAGCTTCATCCAATTCATAGGATTGTATGGAGCCAATGGGGATATTTTTAGGAAAAATAGCCGATAGTCCAGAAGTTAAAATGGTATCGCCTTCTTTCAAAGGCGCTATTTTTGGGATTTCCTTTAATTGAACTACGTTTGGGCTCTTTGTATTCCATTGTAAAGAACCAAAATGATTGGTATTTTTTAATTTGGCACTAATCCGACTGTTGGTGTTCAAAATTGATAAAACTGTAGCATAATTTTTGCTTGTTTTGTCAATGATTCCTAAGATGCCTTTTGATGTGATGACACCCAAATCTTCTCTCAGGCTATCCTTTTTACCTCGATTCACCAGTAGTATATTGTCCGTAGCCGAGTAACTATTTTTAATTACAATAGCTGGGATGAATCTATAATTGCCTCCGTACCTTGTAGTATCGTTAAATGCTTTAGAAAGGGAGTCTGAAGAATTATAAAGGATGGATTTCAAATAATTATTTTCTTCTTGAAGCAGAATGTTTTGATTCTTTAGATGAAAATATTCATCAATATTATTAGCTGAATTATAAATACCACCAGAAATAAAGTTGGCAGAATTTACAAACTTGCTTTTGTGATAGGAATGAGATTGAATTGTAAAAACCAAAGAAACAAATAGCAACGTGAGATACAACAAAAAAACTTTGTTTCTTAGAATGAAGTTTATGATTTGTTGCATGCCCTATGCTATTTTATCAAGACGCTTTTGTATTTCGGTAAATTTTTTAAAGTGATACCTGTTCCTCTTACTACTGCTCTTAACGGATCTTCCGCAATGTAAACGGGTAAATCTGTTTTTTGGGAAAGACGTTTGTCTAGTCCTCTTAGCATAGATCCTCCACCAGCAAGGTAGATTCCGGTATTATAGATATCGGCAGCCAACTCTGGAGGTGTTTGGGAAAGTGTTTCCATAACAGCATCCTCAATCCTCAAAATAGACTTGTCTAAAGCCTTGGCTATTTCTCTATACGAAATTTGTACCTGTTTTGGTTTACCAGTGAGTAAATCTCTACCTTGAACACTCATTTCTTCTGGCGGTAGTTCAAGATCTTCAGTTGCGGCTCCAATTTGGATTTTAATCTTTTCTGCCGTACGCTCTCCCACATACAAGTTATGTTGGGTACGCATGTAGTAGATGATATCATTGGTGAAAACATCACCAGCAATTTTTACTGATTTATCACAGACGATTCCACCTAATGCAATAACGGCTATTTCGGTTGTTCCCCCACCTATATCTACAATCATGTTTCCTTTAGGTTGCATGATGTCAACACCTATACCAATAGCAGCTGCCATAGGTTCGTGAATCAAATAAACCTCTTTGCCATTAACGCGTTCGGCACTTTCTTTTACAGCTCGCATTTCCACCTCAGTAATACCAGAAGGAATACAAATGACCATACGAAGTGCCGGTGTGAACAATTTTTTCTTCAGAGCAGGAATGTTCTTGATGAACATACTTATCATTTGCTCTGAAGCCTCAAAATCTGCAATAACACCATCCTTCAGCGGCCTGATAGTTTTGATGTTTTCATGGGTTTTTCCTTGCATCATACTGGCCTCTTTTCCGGCAGCAATAATTTTTCCAGAAACCCTATCTCGAGCAACAATAGATGGGCTATCGACAACTACCTTGTCATTATGGATAATCAGTGTGTTAGCAGTACCTAAATCTATAGCAATTTCCTCAGTTAGGAAGTCAAAAAATCCCATTCGCTTATTGTAGTTTTTGAGGTTTAAAAATCAAATCTTGTAAATGTAATAAAATTAATGTTTAAAATGACGGGTTCCAGTAAATACCATCGCGACATTGTTTTCATTACAATAATCGATACTTAATTGATCTTTGATAGAGCCTCCAGGTTGAATGACTGCAGTAATACCAGCGTTATCTGCTATTTCAACACAATCAGGGAACGGGAAAAAAGCATCACTTGCCATAACCGATCCTTTTAATTCAAAATTAAAAGATTGGGCTTTGTGAATGGCTTGATTTAAAGCATCAACACGACTGGTTTGTCCAGTTCCGCTAGCGCATAACTGCTTGTTTTTGGCTAAAACAATAGTGTTTGATTTGGTGTGTTTGCAAATCTTGGATGCGAAAATTAAATCTTCCAATTCTGTATTTGAAGGTTTGTTATTTGTTACTTCGGTTAAATCTTCCAAAGAATCCGTAATGTTATCTCTATCTTGAACTAGAACACCATTTAAACAGCTTCTAACGGTTGTTTGTGGTAATTCAATATCATTTAAGATTAATAATATACGGTTCTTTTTGCTTTTTAGGATGTCAAGGGCTTCCTCAGAGAAAGAAGGAGCAATAACTACTTCGCAAAAAAGAGAATTGATTTCTTCAGCAGTCTCTTGATCAATTTCAGAATTACTGATTAAAATACCTCCAAAAGCTGAAACAGGATCCCCTGCTAGGGCATCTATATAAGCCTGTTTGGTTGTTTCTCTTTGAGCTAAACCACAGGCGTTGTTGTGTTTTAAAATAGCAAAAGTTGGAGCTTCACCTTCAAACTCTTTAATCAAAGTTACGGCTGCATCTACATCTAAAAGGTTGTTGTAACTCAACTCTTTTCCATGAAGTTTTGTAAACATGGCATCAAAATCTCCAAAGAAGAATCCTTTTTGATGAGGGTTTTCTCCATAACGTAAAACCTGTCCTTTGGTTTCGCTAATTTTTAAAGTCGGAATTTCATGATTTTTATTGAAATAATTGAAGATGGCAGAGTCGTAATGAGACGAAACATTAAAAGCTTTGGCAGCAAAATGTTTACGGTCTTCTTCTGAGGTTTCCCCATTTTTTTCTTTCAACAATTCTAAAAATTCTGCATAATCCTCCATGGAAGAAAGGCAAACCACATCTGCATAATTTTTGGCAGCGGCACGTATTAAAGAAATACCTCCAATATCAATTTTCTCTATAATATCTTGATGGTCGGCTCCAGACGCTACTGTTTTCTCAAAAGGATATAAATCAACAATAACCAAATCAATTTGCGGAATCTCAAAATCAGCAAGCTCTTTAATGTCCGAGGAATTGGATTGTCTGTTTAAAATTCCTCCAAAAATTTTAGGGTGAAGGGTCTTTACGCGACCGCCCAAAATAGAAGGGTAGGAAGTGACATCCTCAACAGGCACTACATCTATTCCTAAATTTTTAATGAAGGTTTCAGTCCCTCCAGTAGAATAAATAGTAACTCCTTGGTCATTTAATTGTCTTACGATGGGTTCTAGACCATCTTTAGAAAATACAGAAATTAAGGCCGATTTAATCGTTTTGCTATTGCTCATTTTTGAAGTGTTGTAAATAAGGGGCAAAAATAACTATTTCAGCCCGAAAAATGATAGCAAAACAACTAAAAATGAACAGGAATTTTAGCTGAAAAAAGAAAGCGGTTTACAATTATAGAATGGCAGCTACTTCCTTGCAGACAAACTCTAAAAATCTCTCATCCTCTGAAGTAAATGGATCTGGAGTATTAGAGTCAATGTCTATTTGCCCAATATTTTCTCCATCTACAAAAATCGGGATAACAATTTCAGCTTTTACAGTGATGCTACAAGCAATATAATTGTCTTGAGCCGAAACATCTGGTACTACAAAATTTTGGTTTGATACGGCTACTTGACCACATATTCCTTTTCCAAAAGGGATGATGGTGTGGTCTGTTGGTTCACCTACATAAGGGCCTAACTTTAATTCTTCTTTATCTCCATTTTTGAAATAAAAACCAACCCAATTGTAATATGGAACATTTTCTTCTAGAAGCTTGCAAATATTCAAAAGGCGTTCATCTAAAGATGAGGTTTCATCTCGAACAATCAATTCTACTTGTGGCTTAAGACCTTCCAAACTCATAATTCAAACTTTTTGCCAAAAGTATTTAAAAAGGCATGAGTACTGAGAATCATTTTGTATAAATTTAACACAGAAAAAATTATTTGATTGAAATCCCTAATAAAAAAGTATCGGGCGGTTATTGTGTTTATGCTTACCTTTTTGCTGGTCTATGCGGTACTTACCTTTACGTATAAATTTTATTTACAATGGTCTACGGGAAATATCTATTATCCCGATTACCTAACTCATTTGGTTGCTGAACAGAGTGCTGATTTATTGAGGTGCCTTGGGTATGAGGTGCAAATGGTTCCGCATTCAGAAGAGCCTACCATTAAATTTATTGTCAATGGAAAATATCTTGCTAGAATTGTAGAGGGGTGCAATTCTATCAGTGTGATTATTTTGTTTATTTCTTTTATAATCGCATTTAGGGGAGGTTGGAAAACAACATTTTTGTATGGGTTGTTGGGTAGCGTTTTGGTGTATGTGGCCAATTTGTTTAGAATTGCATTACTGTCTATTGGTTTGTATCATTTCCCTTGGCGATCTGAAATTTTACATGAGGTAATATTTCCTGCCATTATCTATGGTTTGGTATGTTTATTATGGATTTTATGGGTGAATCGGTTTTCTAATTTAAGTAAGACAAAAAATGACTAGGTTTTTGCAGTTATTTTCGGTTTTCGTATTAGTCATTTTATTGGTGTTGATTAGGTATTTTGAAGATCAGCTCTTCTACGACCCGTATCTGATATTTTTTAAAAATGATTACTTATACATAGATTCTCCAAGAAGGGAAACTTTAAGGTTGGTATTGTCGACAACTTTGAGATTTACACTAAACACAATAATTTCTTTGGGAATCATCTGGGTTCTTTTTAAAGACTGGGGTGCGGTAAAGTTTTCAGCAGTTTTATATGGGGTAGCCTATGTTTTATTGATGATTTTGTTCTTGTATTTTGTGGTCAACCCAAGACAGGAGGATTACTATTTGTTTTTTAATGTGCGCAGGTTTCTTATTCAGCCAATAATTCTCTTAATTCTTATCCCTGCGTTTTATTACCAAAGGCTACAGGTTAAAGTTTGATTTTTTGTAAATCTTAATATGGGTTTCTGTTGGAAATTTTTACCTGACCATGTATTTTTGGTTGATTAACTAATCAACCAAACTATTATATGAAAACATTACCTACTTTAATTGCTTACTTTTCTTTTGTTATAATCTCATTTGCCCAAACGGACTTAATCCTTTCTATTGATGGGGAGGAGTTTGAAGTTAATTTAAATGAAACGTATCACCTTAAAATCAATGGGAAGGATTCGGAAGTTCTTTTAAAAGAAAAGGATACATTACTTTTCAAGGACAGTAAGTTTAAATTTAAACATATTAAGAACCATAAAATAACGCAGTCAAAAATAGAAGAAGGGGTTATTCAAATAATGATGTTTACGGCTATGGGTTCTGGAGTTTTAGTTCAAAAATATGAGTCTTTTGATCCCAATATGCTGAAAGAAATGATGCTGAATGAAGTTATAAAGGAAAGTGTGAGCTATGGTTATAAAATGAAACGAGAGGATTATGAAAAGGAGCTTTCAGATGGTGTTAAGTTGAAAGTTTTGAAGGCTGTATTGGAGTATAAGGGTGAAATAGAAACTTACGAAGTTGCCTCCTACAGCGGAAAAAGAGATGAAGGCCTATTGTTTGTTACCATGAATCTGGATAGTATGGGAGAAGAAGAAGGTGCCGATATGATTGGTTTAATGTGGGATACCTTGATTTTAGTACCATGATTTTAGTTAAATTATAGCCAAAGAAAATATCAACGAATGGATTTCTAGCTACTTTTATTGTGTCGTATTAAAGACATTAATTATGGGACAATCAAAGCCTAAAGCTAAGCCTTCTGCTGCTCCAAAAGCGGCTCCAAAGAAAGCTCCGCAAGCTACTGCAAAGAAGAAGTAGTTTGTGTATTTAGCTCAATGTAATTGAGCATTATAACAGAAAAAGAAAAGACATGCCACCCCTTAGGGTGGCATTTATATTTTATATATGGTCATTTATTCGGAACCTTCCCCAAGTGGACGGATGGTAATTTCTTTGGTTTGGGAAATGAGCATACCATTACTGCCCATACCCTGAATGTATAATTCATAACCGGGATCATAATTGGGCAAATCAATAGAAAATTCCCCTAACTCATTAAAGGTAATATCAGGAATCCAATGCAAGACGCTGTAATCCCTAAAGTTTGACTCTCTTGAAGTATTGTAAAACGGAGAATGGTATTTTTCAGGGATTGAGAAGCCAAAACTTAATGCAGAGGATTGGAATGTTTCCTTATACTTGTTTCGTGTTTTAATACCTTTTTTGGTGAAAATATTGATGCTGCCTCCCAAACCACCAAAAACATCTGTTTGACGGGATACGTAAAGTTCCTCGATGTCATTTACACGTAAATCAGGGAGTAAATCTAAATCAGTATCATCCAGTTTTCTGTTATCCATATATATCGCTGGTTCATTTCTTCCTGCAAACCCAATGCCTCTTCTTGAAACAATTCTTAAAGTTTTCCATTTGGGGTGATAGAAAAAATCAAAGCCTTGATGCAAAATAACATCTACAACCCGCACAAAAGGTTCGTACCTATCTTTTAAATTCACATACTTGCCATTAAACCCTTTTCTGTAAATTTCATTTTTTGGTTTGTATTCTTTTTTGGTTAATAAGCTAACAGTGTCAAGTTGCGTTGTTTTGGGATCTATTAGAAAGGAATCTGGGAAAATAATGGCGTGGTTTTCTTTGAATAGGTTACTGTGACTTTGGGGGACATCTAGATTGCCCGAATTTTTTGTGGGATAAACATTGTAATAAATTCCTTTTTTAAGGATATCGCCTTTATCATTTTTTAAGCTAAGGCCTATGTAGCTACTGTCCGATAAAAAGAGATTATCAAAAGAGAAGTAATGGTCTTTGTCCAATTCTGAGCTGATCATTAATTCGTTTTCATGAGAGAACAAGAGAACTTCATTGTAATTTTTTTGTGGTTGTGTCAGTTTTCCTTTTATCTGTATTCCAGCTTCAAAAAAATGTTTGTCGTTTGGAGGGTAATTGAAAATATGGTTCCATGAATACTTACTCCAACCCTGGTTTAAAAGAAGTAGATCTAAATCATAAATGTTTTTTACGCTTTTTTCCTCAAAGTAATGAGCTGCATTTTCAATGTGTCCTTCAATATAAGGTCTTAAAAGAAAGGCATAGGTGATATCCTCTTTAAGGTTATTTGCTTTTGAAAAACGAGGTAGGGCAGATATGCTCAATTGATAAAAGGCCTGATCATTATCTGTCTTTTTAAAATAGAACCTAGTTGAATCCCGCCCTTTTTCAATTTTACTGATGTCAACTGAATTAATCAGGTTGTTGGTAAAGTTAAATATGACGCGCTCCAGTATGGGTTTATTCTGGTCGTTAAACACAGTAATGATATTAGCACCATCCATGAGTTCTCGTATGTTTAGAAGAAAAGTGTATGAAAGCTTGTCAGCAGAAAAATTTACATCAACTCTTTTTTTAAAGCCATCACGGTGAATTAAGAAATAATAAGGCTTTTTTAATAAATTAGGAAGGGTAGCAGCGTTTGTTTGTATGGTGATATAAACAGTTTCCTTATTATTGGAATGTGTTATTAAGTTTACGCCAAAAAGTTCAGCGCTCGGTAGTTGTTTGGTTATTTTATGTCCGTCATCAAATAGAATTTCTGCCGTGTATGAAATATTACTTTTCATTTCTAGCTGAAATTTTCCCATTCCGTAATCATTGCTATGGAAGGTCAATAGTGTTTTTCCTGAAGAGTCCTTAATAAGACCAGAAGCAATTTTTTCTCCTTTCCCGTCTTGCCTCAGAACTTTGAACCCTATGGAGTTGGTGGCATCAGCAATGCAGTGACCCCCTTCGGGCAAAAACTGAAGGTCATACTTGGGGAGTGATGCATGACTGTTGGTGGTTTGGTTGACTTCCTCTCCAATAATTTGAAAAGCGGTCACGCTCGATTCAGGAATGTGAAAGTTTTTCATCCAATTGGTAGTGACCTTGAGGTAGTAATTGCCTGGTTCGAATTTGGATAGTTCTATGTTTCCATGCGAGCAGCCATTCTCCGCATACCAGAGTTTTTTTGAAAGTAATTTCCCTTCCTCATCAAATATTTCAGTGTAAATATTGACAGTTGTGAGATAGGGGAGTTGTGTTTTAATGTTGTAAATGTAAGTTTTAAACCATAGATTTTCTGTAGGAAAAAAGAGGAGTTTGTTCATTTGAGTGTGGATAACCTCTTTGTCCAAAGAAAAATAATTAGAATAAGCCGATTCGGTTTGAGGTGTATTTGGTTTTTGTGCTAATAAAGTGGTTCCTAGGGATAAAAACAATATGGTTTTTGGGAGTATTGATTTTATCATGACTTTGGGTTTTAAGTAAAAATAGAGAATTGTAAAAAATATAAAAAAGAAAGCTGAAAATAATTATATGAATTTTATTACAAATTCCTTGGGTTCAAAATGACCTTTTAAAAAATTAAATAGGACTCAAAAATAAAAGTCACACCTTTGTTTTTGTCTTTAAAATAGGCGTTTGATTATAAATTAATTTAAAATATTTAAATAGTCACATAAAATATATGCGTTTAAGTGCTTTTCGTATGCATTTTAAGTTATATTTTGGTGGCACAAACTATTTAACTATTTATGGCTTCAACTACTATGTCTGCTTATATGTGGATTCTTTTATCCATTTACGCAGCTGTAATTTTATTTTTTGTTATTAGAGGAGCGAGGAAAACCTCCAGTATTGCTGATTATGCCGTTGGTAATTTAGGGTTTCCTTCTTGGGTTGTAGGGCTCTCCCTTGCGGCTTCAATGACAAGTGCAGCTACGTTTATTATTAATCCGGGCTTTATTGCTTTGTACGGTATGTCTGGTGTTTTATCCTTTGGGGTTGTTTTTCCTTTGGCGGCATTAATTTCACTTATTGTTTTTACAAAAGGGTATGCCAAATATGGTCAGTCGGTTAAGGCGACAACCATGGCGCAATGGATTGGAAAACGATACAATAGCGATTCTTATAAGTTGTTTTTTGGCGTGATTGCATTGCTGTTAATCACCTTCATTGTGTTAATTAATGTTGGGATTACGCAGGTAATTTCAAAATCCCTAAATGTTGAGCCTTTTTATGTTTTATTAGGAATCACCGTTTTTGTTTTTGGCTACATGATGTTTGGTGGAGCTAACTCCATGGTGTACACCAATACTATACAGGCTATTATTATGTTTATAGTAGCCTTGATTTTGGTCGGTTCTGGTTATGAGTATTTCTCTAATGGGATCTCAGGATTGTTAAATGATTTAAGTGCCATAGATCCTCAATTGGCAAAACCTACTAATGCTTCAAGTTTTCTGTTTAGGGACTATTTTGAGATTATATTCTGTCAAATAGTAATAGGAATTGCCGTCGTATGTCAACCACATATTATAACCAAATCACTTCTCTTAAAAGACCAGTCAAAAATTAATTCCTATTTATTTAGTGGTATTGTTTTTATGCTGGTTTTCTTTTCGGTAGTTATCGTTGGACTATATGCAAGGATGAGCTTTCCAGATCTTTCCGTGAATGGTGTCTCTTTAAAAATGGATGAAATAGTTCCAACTTATGTGGTACAAACATTTTCAGTAGGAGTAGGATTGGTTATTGTTGTTGGTTTAATATCTGCTGGATTATCTACTTTAGAAAGTTTAATTCAATCCCTGTCCATTACGATTACTTCAGATATTTTAAAGCCAATTTTAAAAGAAAGGATGCCTGAAAATATCATCATAGTTAATAAGCTAGTTGTTGTGGTTTTGGCCGTCGTAAGTTTTCTTTTTAGTTGGGCTCAAATAAAAAATCCTAATGTGAGTGTTGCCATTTTTGCTCAAAATGGGGTCTATGCCTATTTTGGAGCCGCTTTTGTGCCCGTGCTTTTTGGAACTTTCTTTAAAACAGTTTCTACACGTGCAGTTTTTATAGCAAGCATCGTATCGCTAGTAGTGCATTTTGGTATATATTATGGAAGGATTACGCCCTATATGCAAGAACCAGTGAACAATCCTGGAGTGTCCGCTGCAATAGGAATCGTTATCTCACTATGTGTGGGATTAATTATTAACAAAATAGATTCAAGAACAAATGGATAGATTGGATTGGATACGAAAATGGGCAGATTACACACCTAATAAAATAGCCCTTACCTCCTTTGAGCGAAATGAAACTTATTCATATGCCCAGTTGGATACCTATGCAGATCGATTGATTGATCGTTTTTTTGATATTGGTCTTTCTGAAGGCGATAGGGTGGCCGTCCTCTCAGAGCATTGTCTGGAATATATCGTTCTGTTTGTAGCATGTCAAAGAATGGGACTCATGCTTGTCCCCTTGAATTTCCGATTTTCCAATTCTGAATTAGCTCGATTGATAAAAGATTGTACTCCCAGTCTTATGGTTGTTTCAGACTCTCAAAAGGATAAATTACCAACGTTAGATATCTCAGATATTAAGGTGTTGTCTAGGGAGGTCATTCGAGAGATTTATATGAATCCTATTGGAGTTTGCCAAAGGGATTTACCAATCAAGGAAGAAAATCCGGTCTTTATTTTTTATACCTCTGGCACAACTGGTGCTCCAAAGGGTGTGTTGTATACAAACAAAATGATGTTTTGGAATAGTCTGAACACCTCCATGCAATTAGGGATAACATATAGAGATTCTACCATTAACTCCTTGCCACCATACCATACTTCGGGATGGAACATTTTTGTGACACCTTTACTGCATAAAGGAGGGCATATTTGTATGGTTGAAAAATTTGACCCTGAAAAGGTTCTAAGACTTTTAAGTATTTATGATACGACATTGTTCATGGCACTTCCTACCATGCTTCTAATGATGCAAAAATCGCCAGTTTTTAAGGAGGTTGAATTGTCAAATTTGAGGTATATTATTTCTGGAGGAGAAACGGTCCCTAGTTCGATGGTCTCCTATTGGAAGGAAGAAAAGGGGATTCTAATAAGGCCGGGTTATGGGTTAACCGAGGCAGGTCCCAGTATTACCTCTTTGCACCACAATATGATACTAACTAAACCAAATTCTATTGGGAAACCCAATTTTTATTTGGAATTGAAAATTTTGAATAAAAATGGCGAACTGGCCAAAACAAATGAAATTGGCGAGTTGTGTATTAAAGGAGAAGTAGTAACTCCAGGATATTGGAATAACTCTGTCAAAACCAAGAGTAAAATAAAAAATGGGTGGCTGCATACTGGCGACTTTGCTCACCGCGATGAGGATGGATTTTTGTATATCAAAGGAAGAAAGAATGATATGTATATTTCTGGAGGTGAAAATATTTATCCTCAAGAAATAGAAATGCATTTAGAACAAATAAAAGAGGTCAAGAAGGCCGTGGTTTTGAGTGTTGAAGATGAAAAATGGGGGCAATGTGGCTTAGCTTTTGTGGCTAAAATGGAAGGGAGCAATTTAAAAGTGGAAACTATAAAGAACTATTTAGATCAAACCTTAGTGTCATTTAAGCATCCAAGGTCCATCTTTATTTTAGACGAAATTCCCTTGACAAGTTTGAGCAAGGTGTCCAGGAAGAAACTATTAAAATATTTCAAAACCATAAGCCAAGAGTGAAAATGTGTCGTCAATTTACGTTGTGTTTTATTATCGTTTGTAGTATGTATGTACAAGCCCAAAAAGCGTCAGGTAAGATGAAAGATATCTTAACCGCCTACTCATTTGACACCCAATATGTGTCTTTAGATTCAATGGAAATTGCTTATGTAAAGCAAGGTAACTCAGATAAAAATTTACTTTTTATTCACGGGCTAAGTAGTAATCTCGAGGCATGGTCAAATAACATTTCAAGACTTCAAGAGAATTATACCTGCTATGCTTTGGATTTGCCTGGTTTTGGTAAATCTAGCAAGGTAGACGCTGCCTATACGCCAAGTTTTTATGCAAAGGTAGTTCGTAGGTTTATGGAAAATCAAAAGTTAGATCATGTCATTTTGGTTGGTCACTCCATGGGAGGCCAGGCAGCTATTAAATTTACTGAGTCGTATCCTGAGTTAGTTGAAAAGCTGATTTTGATAGCTCCTGCGGGAATAGAAACCTTTTCAGGTCAAGAGGCACAGTTTTTAAAAAATGCGTTTACTGAAGATTTCGTGAAAAGTACTTCTGAAGCGCAAATAGAAAAGAACTACGCTTTGAATTTTTACAAAGCTCCAAAGGAAGTTGAAATTATGATTGAGGACCGGAAAAATATTAGGGAAGCCTCAGATTTTTATCAGCATGTCCAAGCCATAGTGCGAAGTGTTCATGGTATGTTAGATGAGCCAGTATTCGATGATTTGAAGGCTATTTCAAAACCAACTTTGGTCATTTTTGGTTCCAAGGATTATTTAATACCAAATAAATATTTGCATCCTAATTCAACTACCAAAGAGATAGGGCAGTTAGCAATAGAAAAAATTAAGGGAGCCCAATTGGAAATGGTGGACGATGCCGGACATTTTGTTCAGTTTGAAAAACCTGAAGAAGTCAATGCCTTAATAAATTCATTTCTCCAAAAGCCATGAAAGTTAAGCTTAAAAAATTTACCGAATTCAATAAACAGCTACTTCCTAATGAAGCGAGGTATTTAGCTTCCAAAGAGAATTTTCTGGACGTTGAAAAGAAGGCTATTTTTGATTTATTGATTAGTAATTGTTTAAATCAGATTGGGTTTGAAGAATTTGATGACTCCATTAACAAAAGAAAATACTCTTACATCAAGAATTGGGTGGAGAAGCGAATTAGAGCCATCGATGTAGATTTGACTCTGGAGTGGCTTATTGATTTAAAAAGGAAGATTTTAACGGATGCCATTACGGCTGATGATGAAGCTGAGTTTTTGGGCTACTTGACACAATATAAGTCTATAGAGTTTAATTTTCAGACGTTGTATGATTTAGCCAGAGAATATAAGCCTTATTTATTGGTGAGAATGCGATATAATGATCATCAAATTGTTTCGCGATTTCTGGAGGAATTCAAAGGGGCCTATGAGCAATCCATGCAGGTAAAGGATAAATTATATCATGCTACCTCTGCCATAACCGATCAATACACCTTGAACAATCAAGAGACCAGTCATATGGAGTCATGGTTGATGGATATTTTTGAGAATGAAACCATAGATGGTAAAAATAGATATCAGGCCTTTGTTTTATTGGCCTTCATGTATACCAACTATGGAGAGAATCAAAAGCTAGAGATTTTATTCGAAAAAATAGATCGGTTTTTCAGCAATGGAATGATGTATTCCAAACGATTACTTTGTAATTATTATGCCAGTAGGGTTCTTTTGCATTCTAAAGAAGGGGATTTTAAAAAAGCAGAGTATTTTGGTTATCTCTCAGTGCGGTATGAGAACAATGATACCCTTATGTATGTCAATAATTTAGTGGCTATTTTATTAAGAGCTCATAAGGCGACAGAGGCTAGGAGATTACTGAATAAACATGTAAAACTATATCAAGAAACTCATAATTATCATCAAAAAATAGGATATGCGTCCTACTTGATTCGTACCTATATTGAATTGGGGAAAGCCGATTTGGCCATATCAACTGCTGAAATATTCCTTAAGAAATACAATGAAGATATTCTAAAGCATAGATGGCATCATTTTTTTACATCCTATGTCAGTGCTTTGGTATCTCAAGAAAAGTATGGAGAAGTTCTTAAAGTTTCCTCGAAGTATCATTTGGAAGAGCGAGAAAACGAAAGAAAGCTTAAAAATAATTATGTGCCTAATATTGCATGGAGTATTTCTTTATCACGCTTTATGGAGGGTAAAATTAGCTCTGAGGTGCTTTTGAAAGAAATTAAAGATCCTTTAGTTGATATTGAAGCGACTTCAAACCAAAAAGAATTGATGGCCAAAGTCATTGAAAAGCTCTCAAAAAATTTACCAGAAGCATTTGAGAAATTAAAGTCGCACGTTTTGTTTGAGTCCATTTAATGGGTGTTTTCAGTTGTTTTTTAGTTTAAAATCAAAGTGAATATAAAAAGTCACACGCCTACAGTTATTCTTTCAATCCCATTTTCTTTTTCAATACAATTAGATTGCGTGCACAAACTAATTTAATCAAGTTTTAACTATGAAAAAACTATGCTTTATTCTCATTTTTTTTAATTCCTTTTTGGCTCTAGCTCAAAGCGAGGGGGTTCTTGAAGGTAAAATTTTAGATAGCTCCAATGAGCCTCTATCAGGTGCATCGATTTATATCGAATCGTTAAGGAAAGGAACCATGAGTGATTTTGATGGTAACTTTAAACTTAGTGAAATCCCAGAGGGAACCTATGAGGTTTCTATTTCTTTTGTGGGATATACCACAATCAAAGAACAAGTAACAATTGCGTCTGGTCAAACGGTAACATTAAACAAAACGCTAGAGGAATCTTCAAGTGTTCTAGATGAGGTTATCCTTACCGTTAACAAGCAACCTCAAAAGCTGACTGATGTTCCAGCTACGGTTAATGTGATTGATTCAAAAACCATTAAAGAATATTCAAGTTTTAATGTTGGTGAGTTAGCGGCGAGAGAGAAAGGTGTGGATTTTATTCGAAGCGGTGTCCTAGGTACAGGAATTAATATTCGCGGATTTAATTCAGCTTTTAATTCTAAAAATTTACAAGTTACAGATGATCGTTTGTCTACATTGATTGCTACAGGTTTGCCGTTAGGAACATTTGCTACAGTTACAAAGGATGATATTGAACGCGTTGAGATTTTATTAGGTCCAAACGGAACTCTTTACGGGCCAAACGCTCATAATGGTTTGATAAGCACAATTACAAAGAATCCAAGAACTTCTGAAGGAACAACACTCGCTTTTGGAGGAGGAAATCAAAAAGTATTGTCCGCTAGGGTAAGACATGCGCAAGCGGTGAGTGATAAGTTCGCCTATAAAGTTCATTTTGAAAGGTCTCAAGGAGAAGATTTCAATTATGTTGATACAGTATATGTAGGTACTGAAGGTTATAAAGAATTAGGAATTGATTATGATTTCAACACAACAAAATATGGTACAGGATTATATTTTAAACCAGCTCCAGGATCTGAAATTATAGGATATTATGGGCATAGTAATAACAATAATATCGCTATTACTAATGCAGGTAGAAATTTAATAAAGGACTGGACAATTGATGTGGCTCAGTTAAAATACGTGTCAAAACATGTTTTTGCAAATACGTACTACACTTGGAGTAATACAGACGATACGTATGCTATGAACCAAAGAACACAAAACTATGTGTCTTTCATAAATAACGGGTTTTCAGAAGAGGAGGCTTTGGAGCGCTCTTATACTGAACAATGGTTTCCAACGGGGCCAGGAACTGGTGTGGCATTGCAAAGAGGGGCTGTTTTTAAGGATGCTTCTCGTAGATTTAATGCTGAAGCCCAGTATAACAACAATTGGAATCAATTCTATTTAACAGCGGGTGGTCAATACCAGCTGGATATGGCTGACTCTAAAGGAACTTATTTATTGGATCAGGACGGAAGTATTGATATTGCCCAATTAGGTTTCTATGGTCAAGTTGAATACCGACTTGAGGATTCTGGATGGAATTTCTTATTTGCAGCTAGAGTTGATAACCACGATTTATATGGCTCCAATTTTATTCCAAAGGCAGCTATTACTAAGAAAATTAACGCTGGAACCTTCAGATTAACATATGGTAGAGGTATAGCGGTACCATCTATCTTAAACTTGAAAGGTAATCTGTTTGGTGGCTTGGTTTTAGGTAATGGAGAAGGCTTTACGTTGAGTGATGGTTCTACAATAGACAAATTACAGGTTGAAACTATCAATTCATATGAATTAGGGTTCAAAGGGAAGTTATCTAAAAAGATGTTTATTGATGTTAGTGCTTACTACAACCAATCTGATAATTTCATTAGTCCACTAAGAAATATTGCAGATGCAGCAAATGGAAAATTTGTAACCCATATTGGTGACCAACCTATAGGTGATGTGGTTGAAGGGTCAGACGGGTCCTTTGTACTTACGTATTTGAATTTTGGTCATGTAGATACCTATGGACTGGACTTGGGATTGAATTATTACTTATCTGATCAATGGAGAACCTCTTTAAATTATTCTTATTTCGGACGTCATTTGGATAAAAATGACATGAATAATGATGGAAACTTAGATGGTGTTGTATTGGAAACAGAACTTCCTGTAAATACACCAGAGCATAAGGCTGGTTTAGGGTTACATTATTCTGGTAAAAAGTTTTACGGGACCATTTTTGGAAACTGGACTCAAAAATATGATTTCTTCTCTGGTATCAATATAGCTGCTGAAACTCAAGATTTAAATGGTGATGGGGTTAATGATGTTATTGAAAATGCACAAAATGGAAGAACATGGAATTATGGGCAATTGGGTGGATTTACAGTTGATGCAAATGTAGGTTATTATATCACAGATAATTTTACAGCAGGTGCAAGTGTTACCAACTTATTTAATGCTGAAGTAAGACAATTTGTGGCTTCTCCAGCGATGCAGACACTGGTTTCTTTTGAGTTGAAATATACTATAGACTTTTTCAAGAAAAATAAGAACCAGTAAACCAAATTGAAAATGCCCAAAGTAAATGTAAATAATATTGAGTTGGATTACCTTGATCAAGGTCAAGGTAGTCCCATCATATTACTTCACGGTCTGGGTTCCACCAAACAAGATTGGGATGCTCAGGTGCCATTTTTCTCTAAAGAGTTTAGAGTTTTGGCACCAGATTTAAGAGCTCATGGAAATACTACAATTCCAAAGGAAGATTACGGAGTCTCATTTATGGTAGAGGATGTCAAACAACTCATGGATGAGTTACAAATTGAACATGCTCATTTTGTAGGATTTTCAATGGGAGGTGCCGTTGCTTTTCAAATGGCGGTTTCGCATCCAGAGTATGTGGATAAAATGGTGATTGTTAATAGTGGACCAGATTTTAATGGGATGGGGCAAATTGGAGACGATTTGATTAGCCATCGAACCGAATTTTTGAGAACAAGAGGCTTGGACGAATTGGCTGCTGAAATCTCATACAACATGTTTCCTGAGGAAGATCAAAAGGAGATGCGAATGATTTTTGAAAAGCGTTGCAAAGAAAATCATCCCAAGGCCTATGAAAAATCTTTTTTGACATTGATGTCCTGGGGACTAGGTGAAGATTTGAAAAAAATAGATCACGCTACCTTGGTTATTGCCTCTGATATGGATTACACCTCTGTGGATTTTAAGAAGGAGTATGTTTCCAGAATGGCAAATGCACGTTTAGAGATTATTGAAAATTCTAGACATGCAGTGGTTATGGATCAGTCGCTAGCATTTAATCAAACTTTGTACAATTTTTTGAAAAATGAATAAAGTCGTTTTAATAACTGGTAGCACCAGTGGCATCGGATTGGGAATTGCTAAGCATTTTGCAATTCATGGCTATGATATTATGTTTCATGGTTTAGAAGAAAATGGACAGGAAATTGCTGATAAAATAGGTGAAGCTCATAATATAAATGTGGCATTTTCCAATGCAAATCTGATGGATCCAAGCAGTATTGAAGGATTGATATCGGATACAGTTAAGTTGTTGGGAGGAATTCATGTTTTGATAAACAATGCGGGAATTCAATTTGTATCGCCAATCGATGAATTTCCAAATGACAAATATGAGTCTATTATTTCAATTAACATGAATGCGTCCTTTTATGCGTCTAAAGCAGCATGGACATATTTTAAAAAGCAGAAATTTGGTAGAATTATCAATGTCTCTTCAGTTCATGGTTTAAGAGCTTCAGAGTTTAAGGTTGCTTATATTGCTGCCAAACATGGGGTAATAGGAATGACCAAGGTTTTGGCTCTCGAAGGAGCTCCTTATAACATAAACTGTAATGCTATTTGTCCCGGGTATGTGAAAACCCCTTTAGTGGAAAATCAGATTAAAGATCAAGCCAAAGCTCATAATCTTTCGGAAGAACAAGTGGTCTCAAAGGTCATGTTAAAGAAACAAGCCGTTAAAGAGTTTGTGCCTATTCAGGCCATTGCAGATACGGCATTGCTTTTGGCTAAGGAGTCCTCATCCACAATTACGGGTGCATCATTCGCCCTTGATGGTGGTTGGAGCGCTCAGTAAGAAATAAAGAATTAATTTTTGAATTAGTTTAATTGTAAGCGTTTTAAGTTGCCTAACTGTTTTGAGTTAGGCAACTTTTTTATGATTTGTTTCGTTTCAAATTCTTAATAGAAGGGCCTTTAATGGACTATGGCTTTTTTAAACCTAGCATTCGTTCAATCAAAGACTATTAATCCACTCCTCAATAAGAGCGACACCCTCACTATGAATTAATTCCCTACCTATTTCTGGCATTCTTATGTCAAGCTCGCTGGAATTCATTCGGTATAAGAGGATCGATTCCGAAGCATTTCCGGGTTCAATGACATATGTAAAGCCTCCAGACCCGCTCCCAGCTGCTACCGGTGTTTTATAAATACCAAGGCTTAAAGGGTTTTCATTAAAATAGCCCAAGTAAAGCCCAGAGTTATTGGCAGCACCCCCCGCTGAATGACACGACGAACAATTCACCGCAAGATATGCTCTGGCTCGTTCATTTAAATCTGCTGTAGTATCTTCAAACTTAGGCCATGACGGGATGTTTGTATTGGTTGGAGGCTCCAAGATCCCTTGATTGGCCCAATGGGTTATTTGATTTTCGGTATTTGAACCATAGTTGAAGTCTTTGTTTAAGTTATGTATTCTAGGGCCTATGGCTTCTATTTTCCCGTTGTTTCCATGACAGATAATACACTGGTTTTCGTTGGGAATTGAGTAATTGAAGGTTTGCTGTGTGTCATCAATAGTAATAGTTATATTTTTAGTACCGCCTACAACGGAATGATAAGCTTCGGTTTGTGAATCGTTCCATGTATAGGTAGCGGGTTCCCAGGTAGCGGCTGTTTTTATTAATAATCGTGTTTCAATAATATAATCTTCACCATCTAGTTGATAATAAAAATTCTTTATCAAAACAGAACCGGAGGGGAAGTTTAAAACTTCCGTATCATTATAAGCGATTGTTTTTCCTTCTGGGACATATACAAATCGCTTTTTTAGGGCATAGTCGCTAAATAGAGGTGTGTTGAGGTCAAATGGAATGATCCCAGCTTCAGTATTAGGTTTTAAATTTTTAAGGTCTCCGATAAAAAAATTATATTCTGAAAGGGTGTTGAACGGAGTCCCTGAAGGTATATTCACACCTGTTGTTGGGATTTCCACATAGTCATCTGAAGTGCTGCAGGCAAAAAGTAACATGGCCATAATACCCTTGAATAGATATTTTAAATATAAACGCATAATTAATATTTAAATGGTTAAAAAGTACAGCCAATGGTAGGCCGTACTTTTGAATGATTGATGTTAAAATTCGTCAAATTCCACTTGTGGCAATGGATCGGGGCTACAATCGTGGGGTGATGTATCCATAGTGAAAGATTCAAATGTTGGGTCTGCTGCGGCATTTAGGTTTATGAAGCTAGGGTCTGTGGCTTCTTGAAGGCAAACATCTGTAGGTTGCATCAAGATGCCATCCAGCAGAATATTAGGATAACCGGTTAGTTGAAACAATTGCATTAATGCTTGGGCTAAAGCGGGTTGATTGGGATTGACAGTTCCTGACATGGTATACGAATTCTCATGGATATTCAGACCTTGTGGAAATGGATTAAATGTTGGGTCCTGTGGATTTGGATTTACCATTAAATAGCTAGCAACAAGTATATTGGTGAAATTGTTGTCGACTAGAGAATTGTAGAAAATCTCCACATTTTTGGTGCTTAATACCATGATGCCTGTTCCGGCCGGCACATTACCGATAATATTGCCTTCGGGAGCAAAATTACTGCGGTTATTATCGTGAATATTATTGTCGAAGACCCTTGTGCCACTACCGCTTTGAGTGAGACCAGGTAGATCAAATACTAAAATACCTCCAGTATTGTCAAATACATCATTATAAAATACATCAGCATTGGTTGTGTTCTCAATTTCGATTCCTCCAACATTTCCTTCGGCTACTGTGTTTTTAACAATTACATTGTTAGATTGACCCACATAAATACCCGAATCTGATGCACCATAGGCATAGCAATTATCAATATATACATCATCACATAATACGGGATATAAGCCGTAAGCGCCATTATTAGAACTGGGTTCGCCAGACCATACGGTGGCTACATTTACAAAGCTTACTTTGGTACATTCCCTTGTTTTGAGTGCGTCACCTACCGCGTCTTTTATAGTAAGATTTTCAAATCGGATACTAGTGGAGTTTTCTACTAGTATACCTTCTCCTCCAGAGGTTTGTGCGCTAAAATCCAAGTAAGTTTGGTCTCTTCCAGATCCCTTGATGATTATTTCATTTTTACCGGTCATAGATAGACTGCCGGTGAAATTAAAGGTTCCAGCTTCAAAAAGGATCGTTTGACCTGATTCAACTTCAATAAATGCATCTAAGGCTTCATTTTGAGCATTAGCTCCAGGAGATATGGTTATGACGTTTGAAGGTGAAGTGGGGAAATTATCATTGTTGTCGTCGTCATTACTGCAAGAAGTAATTATTAAAGTAAAGCACATGACTTTACTCACTGTCGAAAATAATTTTTTAATAGTTTGATACATAGCTTTGGTTTTTAAGAATTGTTAGTACATTTTATTGATAACCAAGGTTGTAAAAAACTATTAATAGGTGTTCCTGATTCCTCTATGCTATGTAAATTTGGATGTCCAACGATAATTTCGGACTTATAATTTCAGTTATTTTACTGAATTGAAAGTGTATAAATGCAGAGAGGACCTTGAATTTTCAAGGCCCTCTCTTGTTTATGAAGCTAATATGATTGTAATTATATTACATCATACCTGGCATACCGCCACCTCCCATTGGAGGCATTGCAGGCTCATCTTCTTTGATGTCTACCAGTGCGCATTCTGTTGTTAATATCATTCCAGAAACAGAGGCAGCATTTTCAAGAGCAATACGGGTCACCTTTTTAGGGTCAATAATTCCCGCTTCAAACATGTCTACATATTTCTCATTCTTGGCATCGTAGCCAAAATCCTTTTCTCCTTCTAGTACTTTGTTGATTACTACAGATCCTTCTCCTCCTGCATTTTCAACAATAGTTCTTAAAGGTGCTTCAATGGCTTTATTTACAATTTGAACACCTGTTGTTTCGTCTAGGTTTTCGGTTGTTAATGATTCAAGAACTTTTTTAGCTCTAACCAAGGCAACACCACCACCAGCAACAATACCTTCTTCTACAGCGGCTCTTGTAGCATGTAAAGCATCATCAACGCGGTCTTTTTTCTCTTTCATCTCAACTTCACTTGCAGCACCAACATAAAGAACAGCTACACCTCCAGCTAACTTAGCTAAACGTTCTTGTAGTTTTTCTTTATCATAGTCTGAAGTAGTGGTTTCAATTTGAGCTTTGATCTGGTTCACTCTTCCTTTGATGTCTTCAGGGTTTCCAGCACCGTTAACAATTGTTGTATTGTCTTTATCAATGGTAACGGTTTCTGCAGTTCCTAACATGCTTAAGTCAGCATTCTCAAGAGAAAATCCTCTTTCTTCAGAAATTACAGTTCCTCCAGTTAAAATAGCGATGTCCTCTAACATGGCTTTTCTTCTATCGCCAAATCCAGGAGCCTTCACTGCAGCGATTTTTAAACCACCTCGTAATTTGTTAACAACCAATGTAGCCAAAGCTTGACCTTCTACATCTTCAGAGATGATTAATAAAGGACGGCCTGATTGTGCAACTGGTTCAAGAATTGGAAGAATTTCTTGTAGGTTAGAGATTTTCTTATCGAATAAAAGGATGTATGGGTTGTCTAATTCGGCAACCATTTTATCTGCATCCGTAACAAAATAAGGAGAAAGATATCCTCTGTCAAACTGCATACCTTCTACCACATCTACATACGTATCAGTTCCTTTAGCTTCTTCAACAGTGATAACACCTTCTTTGCCTACTTTCCCAAAAGCTTTAGCGATTAATTCACCAATGGTATCATCATTATTAGCTGAAATGGCAGCTACTTGTTGTATTTTTTCTGAAGAATTTCCAACTTTTTTAGCTTGAGATTCTAAATCGGCAGTAATGGCTTCAACTGCTTTGTCAATTCCACGCTTTAAATCCATAGGATTAGCTCCTGCTGCCACATTTTTCAAACCTTCTTTGACGATTGCTTGAGCTAAGACAGTAGCTGTAGTAGTACCATCTCCGGCTAAGTCATTAGTTTTAGAAGCTACTTCCTTAACCATTTGAGCTCCCATGTTTTCAAGAGCGTTTTCTAATTCAATTTCTTTTGCAACAGAAACCCCATCTTTAGTTACTTGTGGAGCTCCAAAACTTTTGCTTATGATTACATTACGACCTTTAGGTCCTAAGGTTACTTTTACAGCGTCTGCCAATGCGTCAACACCACGTCTTAATCCGTCGCGTGCTTCAATGTCAAATTTAATATCTTTTGCCATGTTGTATTTTAATTTTTAGTAGATTAAACAATTGCGAAAATGTCGCTTTCACGCATAATCAAATAGTCCTTACCATCCAATTTAAGTTCTGTTCCAGAATATTTTCCATATAGAACAGTGTCTCCAACTTGAACAGTCATGGGCTCGTCTTTAGTGCCTTTACCAACAGCAACCACTTTGCCCTTTTGTGGTTTCTCTTTTGCATTATCAGGAATGATAATTCCCGCAGCTGTTTTAGTTTCAGCTTCAACAGGTTCTACAAGAACTCTGTCTGCTAAAGGTTTAATGTTTAATGCCATATGTTTAAAATTTAATTTTAATAATTATTGTTTTGGGAGAAGCTAAAAATATGCCAATGCCAAAGGACTGACAAAATTTCATTTACTATAATTTGAGGTATAAAAAAAGCCAACCTATTGGTTGGCTCTTTAAAATATTTTTAAAGATTACTTTGTAGAATCTTGTGCTGTAGTTGTTGCGTTTTCTGCTGGAGCAGGAATATCTGGGGTTGTAACTGGCTGAGTCGTTGTTGCTGGGTCTAATGCTTTTGATTCATTAGATTGAGCTCCTCTGTGAATGGTAACATTAGATAATAGAATCAATGCCAACATCACTCCGGCCAACGTCCAAGTACTTTTGTCCAAGAAGTCCGATGTTTTTTTAACTCCTCCCAATTGTTGGGTTCCACCACCACCAAAAGAAGAAGAAAGTCCACCTCCTTTAGGGTTTTGTACCATAATCACTACGACTAATAAAAAGGCTACTACAACAATTAGTACTAAAAATATTGTGAACGTACTCATCTTAAATTATTTATTTTGTTCTTGTAATTTTTCTACTGCTTTAATTTGGTCTGCAAAGAAACCACTTTTTTCTGGATATTTCAAACTTAAAATTTTATAAGATTGAATTGCCTTTTTATAGTTTTTTTGCTCTAAATAAATTCGGGCTAAAGTTTCTGTCATCAAGGCGTCAGGTTGCAGAATACTTTCCTCAGCCAAGTTTTTGTTTTTACCTGTGGATTTCTCTGGGGAAATCTTAGGATTGATAGAAATAAACTTGTCTATAAGAGCAAATTTCCTTTTTCTATCCGTTTCTGTTTCATCCGTTTTAGTAGAGACTTCCTTCGGTTGTTCCCTTTTTTCTGAAGAATCCTTTTTGTCTGACTCCTCATTTCTTTCAATAGGTTGGTAAGAGGTTAGTTTTAACCATTCATTGAAAGAGTGGGTTTCTTTTGCGTCAAACTCTAAAGGCTTTCCGATGTTTAGAATATCAATTGAAGTTGTTTCCTCTTCATTTTCTGAGATATTTTCCTCAGTGTCGTTTAAAGAAGTATCACTTTTTGATTCTGTAATTTCCTCAGTTTTGTCCAATTCAAAATAGGCAATAGGAGCCTTTTTGATTTTGGGCTGAAACAAATCGGGGTCCAGAACATCTTTGGTGTCTTCAATATGTTTTTTTAACTCTGGGTCGTCAGAAACTTTTTTATCTACCGAAATGTCGTCAGCATCAACATCCATTTCTTTGAGATAAATAGTATTTTGTTTGATGGACTTGGAAATTTCATTTTGCTGAAAATCTTCCGAAGTAATAAAATCAAACAAGATACTTCTGTCTGTTGTATAGGCGGCTGTTGTTTTTAACTCTTGATTGTATTTGTAGCTTTCGTCGTCTTTTAAAGCTTTTAGATAAAGTGCTCTAGCAGGTTGAAAGTAGGGGAAAGCATCAACAATGGCCCGAATTCCGTCCACATCTGCAGAAGAAATGTCCTGCGGATGTTGTAAAATATTATGGAATTCGGCTCGATTCATAAGGTTACCATTTAGCTAAGGTAGCATTAAATATGTCTTGAGTCAAACGTTCAAATAATTCTTCGTGTGCTGTGTCCTTGTCCGAACCAATTAATTGTTGGTTACCGGCATAGTCATAGAAAAAGGTAAAGCGTTGTTCAAATGTTTCGTCTGGTTCACATTTGTCATAATATCGGACGTTAACTGACATAGTCAGTCTGTTTTGGGCTGCCGTATTGTTGGCTGTAGCCGTAGTTGGCGAGATGCGATATTCAGTGATTTCCCCTTCGTAAATCATATCCCCGCCGCTTTTTACCAATTCCAAATTGGTCTGGTTAAGTAACAAATCGGTTAGGGCATTGGTGAAATCCCTGTCAAGTCCTGGCTCAATCAATAAGGCGTTGTTTTGAAAATAGTTGACTTGAAATGTTTTATTTTCGGGGCAGATTGAGGCTCCTGTAAAGGAGTAAAATCCGCAACCGGAAACCAAAACAAATAAGGCAATAATCGAAAACAGTTTTAGGAATTTTGTCATGATAGATTAGAGGTCGTATTGTTTAATTTTTCTGTAAAGGGTGCGCTCACTGATGCCCAAATCCTGTGCTGCCAATTTACGCTTTCCATGGTGTCTTTCAAGCGATTTTTTGATTAATTCCAATTCTTTGTCTTGGATGGATAGGGTTTCTTCCTCTTCCACATCTTCTGCAAAGTGGTATTTGTCCTCTAAAGTTTCTTCTGGTAAAGGTTCTGGAAGGCTTCGGTTTTCTGGAAGCGATAGCACTTCAAGATCTTCAAGATCCTCAACGGCATCTTCGGCTTCATCTTCACCGTAAATTTTTTGAATCAAACCTTCATGGCTTTTTTGAACTTCGGTAGCATTACCGCTTTTCATCAATTCCATGGTTAGTTTCTTTAAGTCATTAAGGTCGCTTTTCATATCGAAAAGCACCTTGTATAAAATCTCCCTTTCACTGCTAAAGTCACTTTCAGACTTGCTGTTGTTAACAACGGCAGGAAGATTGTTGCCTACATTGGGTAGATAACTTCGTAGTACTTCTGCTGTTATAGTTCTGTTTTGTTCAATAACAGATATTTGCTCAGCAACGTTTCGTAATTGTCTGATGTTTCCGTTCCATCTATATTTGAGGAGGATGCTTACGGCATCATCAGTCAATTTGATAGTCGGCATTTTATATTTAAGGGCAAAATCACTGGCAAACTTTCTAAAAAGCAAGTGAATGTCTTCCTTACGCTCTCTTAAAGGGGGTAAATGAATTTCTACAGTGCTAAGGCGGTAGTATAAATCTTCCCTGAATTTTTCCTTTTTGATGGCTTCAAACATATTCACGTTGGTAGCCGCTACAATTCTCACATTCGTTTTTTGAACTTTAGAACTACCTACCTTGATAAATTCACCGTTCTCTAAAACACGAAGTAAGCGTACTTGAGTAGGTAGCGGTAATTCTCCAACTTCATCCAAGAAAATGGTTCCGCCATCAGCAACTTCAAAATATCCGGAGCGTGTTTGTGTGGCTCCTGTAAAAGCACCTTTTTCATGACCAAACAGCTCACTGTCTATCGTTCCCTCTGGAATGGCACCACAGTTTACGGCAATGTATTTACCGTGTTTTCTGTGGGATAAAGAATGTATAATTTTAGGAATACTTTCTTTCCCAACCCCACTTTCTCCTGTTACTAAAACTGAAATGTCTGTTGGTGCTACTTGAATGGCTTTTTCTATGGCCCGATTTAATTTGTGATCGTTACCAATAATGCCAAATCGTTGTTTTATAGCTTGTATGCTTTCCATATGCTATTCGTAGTGTACTTCGTAATTGATTGTGTTGAAATCGGCTTGATATATACTAGTTGGTAAATTATTAGATTGTAGATTATGAACTCCATAGGCAAAAGTGTGACTTAGTGTTCCACTGTCAGTGGAATTTGAAAAGTTATTGTATGCAAGGAAATCAGTGCTCAAGCAACTGATAGTTGGGAAGAAAGTTCTACTGTATAAATTTACATTGCCAATATTGACAGGTGATAAAATAATGTTCATTCTTATATTTTGGTAGGCATTATAAAATGGATTGATAACGTTTTCTAAATCGTGATCATAACCATATTGTTTTGATTCAACATAAGTTCCATTTCCAAATGATAGTTCATAAAATTCACCTGTTTCAGAATTGTAGCCACGTCTTATTACTTCAGAAGATAGTAAATTTTGAAAATTAGAATCATATTGATAAGTTTCTAAATCATTTCTAGTACCATCGGATAAAAATTGTTCTCTTTCGATTAGTTGATTTTGATTGTTAAAAGTGAATTTTTGAGTAAATAATCCAGGAGGTTCATTGCCATCATATGTATATATAATATTTCCATCATATCCTATATTTATGGTGTAGGTGTCAGTTCCTTGAGTTCTTGTTATTTGAGAGATTTGGTTGTTCGTGTATGCGTAAGTAAATACAACATCAGGATTACTGTAACCTTTAATAAATGCTGAAATAAGTTTATTTTGGTTGTTGTATTCAAAATCGGTTATCAATGTACCATCAGCACTTTCAATTTTATCATATAAAATACCATCAGTGAAAGTGTGTTTTTCGCTGTAATTATTTTTTGTGCCTCTGTAAATTTCTTTTAAAATGCTTCCTGCGCCATCAAAATCTGTTGGGTCTAAAGGATCTGTACCATCCTCAATTTCTCTCGCATTAGTTCTGCTGTCATTATCGCAATCTAAATCCTCCCATCCATTTGATGCAATGGTGTCTTGATTTCCAGTTAGAAAATCACACATGTCAAAAATGTCTGTACCGTCAATTAATTCTTGTCCGTTCGAAAAAGGATCACCATCACAATTGTTAAGCAACCATTCATCACTAGGTTCTAAATTTACATCTTCGATGTTTAAACTACATCCATTAAGGGTGTCGGTTCTGTTGTTTTGCACAATGTTATCACCATCAGGATCTAACTCTTTCCAGTTACTTACTCCATCTCCATCACAGTCTAAGGCTTTCCAAGCATTTGAAATAGAAGGAAAAAACTGACTACTAGTTTTATAATCACAAGGATTATTTGGGTCTGTATTATCGATTATCTCTTGTTGGTTGGTTACTCCATCTCCATCTAAGTCATTTGGGTTAACTTGTTGAGTTTCTTCTTCAGATGCGTTGTCATCACTAGCGCAAGCTAGTGCTAAAAATGTAATGCAACATATGTAAACTAGTTTTTTCATGAATTTGGTATTTAATTATTTTCAGAGTACCCAACAGCTTCTCCAATAAGGGTAGCCGTGGTACAATCGGTGATTTTTACATTCACAAAATCTCCTACTTTATAGTGTTCCTTAGGAAATACAACCACTGTGTTCTGACTGTTTCTTCCTGACCAATGGGCATCTGATTTTTTTGATGATTTTTCAATCAAAACTTCCTCTACCTTGCCCAAGTGTTGCTCTGTTCTGTATAAACTATGTTGTTGTTGTAGATTTATAATTTCTTGCAAGCGACGCTTTTTGGTGTCTTCAGGGACATCATCTTCCATTTTTCTTTCAGCCATAGTTCCCGGTCTTTCGGAGTATGCAAACATGAATCCGAAGTCATATTTTACATATTCCATCAAACTTAAGGTGTCTTGATGGTCTTGTTCAGTTTCAGTAGGGAACCCAGCAATCATGTCTTGAGAAATGGCACAATCTGGAATGAGGCGTTTGATGTTGTCAATCATTTCAAAATACTCCTCACGGGTATGCTGACGATTCATTTCTTGTAAGATTCTGTTGCTTCCACTTTGAACAGGTAAATGGATATAATTGCAAATATTGTTATGCTTAGCCATGGTTTCAATCACGTCTAAAGTCATATCCTGCGGGTTAGAAGTTGAAAATCTAAAGCGCATTTTTGGTTGTGCTTTGGCGCACATCTCCAATAATTGAGAAAAATTAACGGCAGTCGCTTTTTGAAGATCTGATGCCTTTGAAAAATCTTTTTTCAATCCGCCTCCATACCATAGGTAACTATCTACATTCTGACCAAGTAAAGTAACTTCTTTAAAGCCTTTGCTCCAAAGATCATTAATTTCTTCGATAATACTTTGTGGGTCACGGCTTCGCTCTCTACCACGGGTAAAAGGAACCACACAAAAAGTGCACATGTTGTCACATCCACGGGTGATGGAAACAAAGGCGGTAACTCCATTACTGTTTAATCTTACGGGAGCAATGTCGCCATAAGTCTCCTCTTTAGAAAGAATCACATTAACGGCATTTCTTCCTTCATCCACTTCGGCAACCAGGTTAGGGAGATCCTTGTACGCGTCTGGACCAACCACCAAGTCAACGATTTTTTCTTCCTCTAAAAACTTACTTTTAAGGCGTTCTGCCATACATCCCAAAACACCAACTTTCATGTTTGGGTTGATTTTTTTTACGGCATTATATTTCTCCAAACGTTTTCTAACGGTTTGTTCGGCTTTATCTCGAATTGAACAGGTGTTGACCAAAACCAAATCGGCATCTTCTAAGTTTTGGGTTGTATTAAATCCATTTTCAGAGAGGATGGACGCAACAATTTCACTATCACTAAAATTCATTTGGCAGCCATAACTCTCTATAAAAAGTTTTCTTTGGTTGCCTTCTTTCTGATCAAGGATCAGTTTTTCTCCTTGTTTGTTTTCGTCTATGATTTTCTCCATACTAAATGTGTAGAATCTATTTCTATCAATAAGAGTGCAAAGATAGGATTAATTTAATTATAGTGACATAATGGCAGAAGTTAAAATTCATTTAATTAGGAGGCAACCTTTTTGTTATTTTTACATCTAATAGATAAAAACCAACCATGAAAAAAGTCATTTCCTTTCTGTCAATATTTGTGCTCCTTTTTAATTGCGCTAATAACGATGATAGTGCACAATATGAGTATGTTAATGTGGCGCATCCCATTTTAATGTCTAAAAGTGAGTTGAGAACTTCGGTAGAGGTTATGGGACCGCAAGCTATTGTGGAATCTGGGAAAATTTACTATTACAACGGTTACATATTTATCAATGAAGATAATGCAGGAGTTCATGTGATAGATAACACCAATCCCTCTGATCCCAATATAATTGCTTTTATCAAAATACCTGGGAATAAGGATGTTTCTATTAAAGGTGGATTTTTGTTTGCTGATAGCTTGATTGATTTGGTGGTATTTGATATTTCTGACATGAACAATATTGAAGAAGTCAATAGATTAGAGGATGTTTTTAATGTTTACAATTATGATATACCCGAAGGAGCTTATATGGTTGATTTTGATTCTTACGATTACACCGAAAATGTCATTGTGGGATGGTATCTTGAGGAGGAACGAATTGAGTTGAATAGTGATACAGATTTTGGTGTCAATGGTCCTTTTATTGGTGCAGCTGAAAGTAGTAGTGACGTAGGTATTGGTGGTTCTTTGGCTAGATTTCAAATTGTTGATGACTTCTTGTATACTGTAGGGGAATATGAATTAAGTATTTTTAATATTTCAAGTCTATCATCACCAGTTTTGGATGGTAGTTTTTATGCGGGTTGGAATATTGAAACCCTTTTTTATTATGAAGATTACTTATATATGGGAGGAAGCAATGGCATGTTTATATATGATATTCACGATAGGACGAATCCCATTTTTATGTCGGAGTTTCTGCATTGGGAAGGCTGTGATCCTGTAGTGGTCGATGAAAATTATGCATATCTTACTTTAAGGGGTGGAAACCCATGTGGTCAAATGGAAAGCGTTTTAGAGGTCATCGATATTTCCAATAAACAGAATCCAACTTTAGTTGGGCAATATAGTCTCGAAAACCCATATGGCTTGGGATATCAGGGAAACAGTCTGTTTGTGTGTGATGGAACAGCGGGATTAAAAATATTTAACAAAGCCAATCCTTTGGAGCTACAGCAGCTTCAGAATTTTGAAGATGTTGATGGCCGTGACGTGATTCCTCTTGAAACCACTTTGTTATTGGTAGGGGATGCATTTTTAAACCAATATGAATATTCTGAAAACTCTATAAACCTCTTGAGTACTTTTAGCTTTTAATTCTGGTTATTAGTTGTTTAACGATGAAATATTTATTAGTTTGGAGGTTGTAACTAACCTAAAACTAAATCGTTATGTCTGATTGGGTGCGAGCTAAAATTGAAAATGCTCCAAAACTTGATTTTGGAGATGTCTTTAACGACTCCGTAGCTTTATTTAAGAAAAGTTGGTTGCATGGTTTGATCATGCAGCTGGTAATTATTGCCATAACTATTCCAGTGGTGATGATTTTTTACTTTCCTATTATTGCTTTGGCTTGGTCAGAGTCTATTGATGGTAGATACAATGAAGAGGCTGTAGAGGCTTATTTGTCTGAAATGCCGTTGGGTATGATTTTCTTTTATTTTTTGGCTATTTTGGCGATTGCCTTAGTATCCCTAGCTATAAAAACAGCGTTTTTTAGGATGTTGAAAAAACTGGATGAAAATGAGGAAGTGAAAACCGGGGATTTGTTCTATTTTTTCAAAAAGGAATATGTAGGTAAAATGATTTTAATGTTACTGGTTACCTTAGGTCTTTCCATATTGTTTGGAATGTTTTGTGGTTTGCCATTAATATATGCCATTGTGCCTATGTCTTTCTTCAATATCTTTTTCGCATTTAATCCCGAGTGGTCGGTAGGTGATATGATTACTAATAGTTTTGTGTTAGGAAATAAAAAATGGTTGATTTCCTTTGGGCTTATTGTGATCTCTTCCATATTGGCTTCCGTGATAGGATTTTTAATGTGTGGTGTTGGTGTTTTGGTGACTTCGGCGTTTACTTATCACCCTGTGTATGTCATTTATAAGAAAGTTATTGGATTTGATAATTAGATAATTTTAAATATGATAAATCTCAAATGTAAAGTCTGCAAAAGCAGACTTTTTTTATTGTTAAGTATGTAATAATTAAGGTGGAATCTATCGGCATAATGCAGAAAATTAGGATGATTTCTTTTTTTTCGCCTACATTTGTAGCCTTAAAAAGGTATTTATGGCAAAGAATTTAGTTATCGTTGAGTCACCCGCAAAAGCAAAAACTATTGAGAAATTCTTAGGAAAGGACTTCAAGGTTGAGTCTAGTTTTGGGCATATTGCAGACCTTCCTTCCAAGGAATTAGGGGTGGATGTTGACGGTGATTTTAAGCCAAAATATGAGGTTTCCAAGGATAAGAAAGCTGTCGTAAAAAAACTAAGAGATTTAGTGAAAAGCGCCGAAATCGTTTGGTTGGCAAGTGATGAGGATCGTGAGGGAGAGGCCATAGCTTGGCATTTGGCAGAAACCTTAAAATTGGATAAATCCAAAACCAAGCGTATTGTCTTTAATGAGATTACCAAGTCGGCTATCCAAAAAGCTATTGAGAACCCAAGAGGTATCGATTATGATTTGGTTGATGCCCAACAAGCAAGACGGGTGCTAGATAGAATTGTAGGGTATGAGCTGTCTCCGGTTTTATGGAAAAAAGTGAAAGGCGGATTGTCTGCAGGTCGCGTGCAATCTGTAGCTGTTCGTTTAATTGTTGAACGAGAGCGTGAAATTCAAGGATTTGAAGCAACGGCTTCATACAGAATAGACGCTGAATTTTCAACGGAAGATGGGCACACCTTTAAGGCCAAGTTGCCAAAGAACTTTGATTCTAAGGAAGAGGCATTAAAGTTTTTAGAGCAAAATGTGTCGGCACACTTTGAGGTTGCCGATTTAGAGAAAAAGCCTGCCAAGAAATCACCAGCGGCTCCATTTACAACTTCTACTTTGCAACAGGAGGCCTCAAGAAAATTATATTTTTCGGTAAGTAAAACCATGACCATGGCTCAACGTTTGTATGAGGCGGGATTGATTACTTACATGAGAACCGATAGCGTGAATTTATCGGATGAAGCTCGTAAAGGAGCTCAGAATGAAATAGAAAAAGCTTACGGATCCAATTATAGCAAGCCAAGAAATTTTACGGGTAAAACCAAAGGGGCTCAAGAAGCTCACGAAGCAATCAGACCAACCGATTTTTCAAGGCATAGTGTTAATGTGGAAAGGGATCAGGCGAGATTGTATGATTTGATTTGGAAACGTGCTATTGCGTCACAAATGAGTGAAGCTGAATTGGAGCGAACCAATGTGAAAATATCGGCAGATAAGCATCAGGAGCAATTTACTGCCAATGGGGAAATCATCAAATTTGATGGTTTCTTAAAGGTTTACCTGGAAGGGACAGATGAGGAGGATTTGGAGCAAGAAGGGATGTTGCCTAACTTGAAAGTTGGTGAATCACTCCTTAATAATTATATAACCGCGACACAAAGATTTACACGCCCACCATACCGTTATACGGAAGCTTCTCTGGTTAAGAAATTAGAAGAGTTAGGTATTGGTCGTCCGTCTACTTATGCTCCTACAATTTCAACCATTCAAAACAGAAATTATATTGAAAAGGGAACTGTAGATGGAACCGAGCGTGAATATGTGCAGCTTACTTTAGCCAAAGATCAAATTAAAGATCAAACCTTGACAGAGAAGGTTGGGTCTGATAAAGGAAAATTGGTTCCTACGGATATAGGAATGATTGTAACGGACTTTTTAGTGAATCATTTCGATACTATTTTGGATTACAATTTCACCGCCAAGGTTGAGGAAGATTTTGATGAAATTGCCGGAGGTAAGGTGGATTGGTCTAAGATGATGAGGGAATTCTATAAGGACTTTCATCCTACTGTAACAGATGTTGAAGAAAATGCTGAAAGGGAATCTGGAGAACGCATTTTGGGTACAGATCCGAAAACCGGAAGGCAAGTAAGTGTACGTTTGGGTAAATTTGGTCCTATGGTGCAAATAGGAACGGTAGATGAGGAAGAGAAACCGATGTTTGCCAGCTTAACGCCAGAACAACAATTGAACACCATCACTTTTGAAGAGGCCATGGATCTTTTCAAGCTACCTAAGAACTTGGGTGATTATGAAGGTGAAGAAGTGGAAGTCAATAATGGTAGATACGGACCTTATGTAAGACATGGAAAAACCTTTATCTCATTGCCTGCGGGTCAAGACCCTTTAAGTGTGGAAATGGAGGATGCCGTTGTTTTGATAAAGCAAAAACAAAAGGCAGACGCACCTATATATCATTATGAAGGTAAGGAAGTGACGAAGGGTAAAGGGCGTTTTGGGCCATTTATCAAGTGGAACAATATGTTTATTAACGTCAATAAAAAGTATGATTGGGATAATTTATCTGATAGTGATATTGTTGAGTTGATAGAGGATAAAATCCAAAAAGAAAAAGATAAGTTAATCCATAATTGGGAAGCTGAAGGAATTCGTGTTGAAAAAGCCAGATGGGGACGCCACAATATTATAAAAGGAAAAACTAAGGTGGAATTGGCTAAGACTGTAGACGTCTCAGAAATGACATTGGAAGAAGCTAAATCTCATCTAGAGAAGGTAGCACCAAAGAAAAAAGCAACCAAGAAAAAAACGACAACCAAAAAGTAATAGAAGTAAATGAATTTTAATTTTCTTTCCCCTGTTTCAGAAGCTGTTTTGGCTCATAATGAATTGCTGTCAACCCAAGCCTTAGGAAAAAAAATTAAGATTTACTCAAAACAACAGGGCTTTCCAGATCTTGAAGACGCAAGAATTGCCATTGTTGGTGTTCTTGAGAATAGAAATGATATCAATTATATAGGAGAGGAGTTTAACTTCAACGAAGTAAGAAAATCTTTGTATTCGCTTTTTCCAGGAAATTGGTCTTCAACCATTGTTGATTTGGGAGATATCAATAAAGGGGAATCGGTGGAAGATACTTATTTCGCCTTAAAGACTATTTTGGAAATTTTAATTCCCAAAAAAATCATACCTATTATATTAGGAGGGAGTCAAGATCTTACATATGCTAATTATAGAGCTTATGATTCTTTAGCTCCCATGGTCAATATCGTTAATGTTGATTCTAAATTTGATTTGGGGGATTCCCAAAAGCCCATTAAGAATGATAGCTTTGTTGGTAAGATTATATTAGACCAACCTTATAATTTGTTCAATTATGCTTCCGTGGGGTATCAGACCTATTTTAATTCTCAGGAAGAAATTGACCTCATGGATAAATTATATTTTGAATATTATCGCTTGGGACAGGTTTCAAAAGATATATCATTGGTAGAACCAGTTATGAGGGATGCTAATATTGTTACTATTGATTTAGGATGTATTAAAGCTGCAGAATTAAGTGAAAGACAAAAAGTGACTCCTAATGGTTTTGACGGAAAGGAGATTTGTGCTATTACCAGATATGCAGGTATCAGCAATAAGGTGTCGTCTTTTGGTATTTATGAATACAAGCCTTCATCAAACGATGATATCACCTCCATGCTAATGGCTCAAATGATTTGGTATTTTATTGAGGGTGTCAATTACAGGGTGAAGGATGATGATTTCTCTGATGAAGATAGCTATCAAAAATTCATAACCTTGACAGATGACCAAGAGCTCATCTTCTATAAAAGTAATAAAACCCAACGTTGGTGGATAGAAATTCCATTTTTATCAAATGTTAATAATAAATTAAAAAGACATACGTTATTACCTTGCATGCACGAGGATTATTTGGATGCCTGTAACAATAAGTTACCAGACCGTTGGTTTAAGGCTTTTCAAAAGAACAGTGTCTAATTGCTGATTTGTTAATTATCGGAAATTTTATCGTTGAAATGCACAATTTTCACGACAAAGAGTATTTTTTTTTAAAAAAAAGTTGTTTTTTCGAAAATATATAAATATGTTTACGCTCTTTTAAAAATTAAGACTAAAAATTAACCTCGAGTTTTCTATGGATATGAAGAAGTTTATTTTACTAACCGCAACAGTAGCCCTGCTTTTTAGCTGTAACTCTGGAGATAGAGGACAGTTAGTTGGAGTAAAGGGTAAGAAATGGCACCCAGAAAAACCTTATGGGATGGAACTGGTTCCGGGAGGAGCCTTTATCATGGGTAAAGCCGACGATGATTTGGCCGGAATTAATGACGCGCCATCTAAGACAGTATCTGTGAGATCCTTTTATATGGATGCTACAGAAATTACCAATAGCGAATATAGACAGTTCGTTAATTGGGTGAGAGATTCCATCATCAGAACTAAGTTGGCTATTTTGGCTGACGAGGTGGGTGAAGCACCAGGTAACGGTGGAATCGGGGAATTTGCATTTAAAGATGCAGATCCAGAAAACATGACCGTATATGAGAAGTACATGTACGACAATTACAGTGGCTTAGGTCCAACTGGTTATGAAGGAAGAAAATTAAATCATGATGCAGATTTGATTTTTGATACTGATGACTACCCAGATGAATACTATGCTGAAGTAATGGATACGATGTATCTTCCTTTAGAGGAGTCTTACAACGGTCAAAGAACTTGGGATGTTACCAAGTTTAAATTCCAGTATACTCATATGGATATAGAGAAAGCTGCCAAAAACAAAGGTGAAAAGCGTTCTGACTATATCATTAAAGAGGAAGTTGAGATTTATCCAGATACCACTGTTTGGATTAGAGACTTTGCATACTCTTACAATGAGCCAATGCACAATGATTATTTCTGGCATGATGCTTATGGGGATTACCCTGTAGTAGGTGTGTCTTGGAAACAAGCTAAAGCATTTTGTAGCTGGAGAACTCTTTATCACAATGCTTACAGAAAAGAAAGAGGAAGACACTTTGTGAATTCTTACCGTTTACCTTCTGAAGCTGAATGGGAGTATGCCGCTAGAGGTGGATTGCAAGCTGCAACTTATCCTTGGGGTGGATACTATACCAAAAATGATAGAGGATGCTTCATGGCAAACTTCAAGCCTTTAAGAGGTGATTATGCAGCTGACCAAGCTTTATATACGGTAGAGGCAAAATCTTATGAGCCAAATGATTACAATCTTTACAACATGGCTGGAAACGTGTCAGAATGGGTAAGCGCATCTTATGATCCTGCTTCTTATGAATATGTTTCTACTATTAACCCAAGTGTTAATGATGTAAACAACCAACGTAAAGTAGTTCGTGGTGGTTCTTGGAAAGATGTTGCTTATTTCTTACAAGTATCTTCAAGAGATTACGAATATGCTGATTCTGCTAGAAGTTATATCGGATTTAGAACCGTACAAGACTACATGGGTACAGATGTAACCTTAAATGCTAGCAACTAAAATTGTATACAATTAAAACTAAATTAATATTAAACTACCAAAAAAGTATTTTACTTAACTAAAAAACAAAAATTATGGCACAGAAAGGAAACTTATCAACAATGAATATGGTCTATGGACTAGGAGCTGCAGTTGTTATTATTGGAGCACTATTTAAAATCCAACACTGGCCCTTTGGATCCCTTATTCTTACTATTGGGATGATTGTTGAGGCTATCGTATTTACCGTATCAGCTTTTGAAAAGCAACAAGGAGAATTAGATTGGTCTTTAGTATATCCTGAATTAGCTGGTGGAGAGTCTACTAGAAAATTAGGAAAAAAAGAAGAGCCTAAAGATGCAGAAGGTATGTTGTCTAAAAAATTAGATAACTTATTAAAAGAAGCTAAAATCGACGCTGAATTAATGACAAGCTTAGGAAACAGCATCAAAAATTTTGAAGGAGCTGCTAAAGGAATTTCTCCAGCTGCTGATGGAATTGCTGCTACTAAAAAGTATAGCGAAGAGTTAACTATGGCTGCTGCACAAATGGAGTCTTTAAACAGCTTATACAAAGTACAGTTAGAAAGTGCTAACCGTCAAGCGGCTATCAACGAAGAAACTGTAGAAAACGCTGCCAAACTTAAAGAGCAAATGCAATCATTAGCTTCTAACCTATCATCATTAAATGGTGTTTATGGTGGTATGTTGAACGCAATGGGAACAAAAGCCTAATTAGTATTAGCTATTAGAAACCCTTAATTTTTAATAACAAGAAAACTAATTAGATATGGCAGGAGGAAAATTATCTGCAAGACAGAGAATGATTAACCTTATGTACTTGGTTTTTATTGCGATGATCGCAATGACCATGTCCAAAGAAGTGCTTTCAGCATTCGGGTTAATGAACGATAAATTTGTTAGAGCTAACGAATTGGCAGCAACTTCAAACGAAGGTATGCTTGCTGGATTGAAGCAAAAAGCTGAAGAGAAACCAGCAGAATTCGGTGTAGCGGCTAACAAAGCTGAACAAATCAGCAAAATTTCAGAAGATTTTTTCAAGTTTTTGGAAACCCAAAAAGCAATGATTCTTGAAAAAGGAAAATTTGAAAGAGAAGAAAATGGAGAATTACCAGCCGAAAAAATGGATAAAGGTGATTTCCTTGACGAATACTGGTTTACGGGTGACCGTTTGACTAAAGAAGGTGAAGCTTTTATGGCTCGTTTAAACAAGTATAAAAGTGATATTAAAGAAATCTTAGGTGATGATGTAAAATATCAAACTGCCGTAGAAAACTTTGATCAACGTTTTAGTACTGCTGAAGTTACTAACAATGATGGTAAAAAGTTAAACTGGTTAGATTATCATTATAAAGGTTTCCCTGCAATTGCTTCTTATACAAAATTGACTGCAATGCAGAATGATGTTAAAGCTACTGAAACTAACATGTACAACCTTTTCTTAGGAAATACTTTGGATCAAGCTGTATCATTGAAAAATTATACTGCTATTGTAGTGCCAGACAAGAATGCATTTTTCGCTGGTGAGAAGTTCACAGGTAAAGTGGTTTTAGGTAAATATGCTACTGTTACTCCTACTAAATTGAGTGTTGAAGGTGAAAACTTAGACATGAATAGAGAAGGAGCAGTTGATTCTACTGGTGCTGCTCGTATCGAGTTTACTGTAGGAAATGTTGGTGAGCATGATGTTAATGGTCAGTTTACTTTCTTAGAAGATGGGAAGGAATTACCAATTGACTTCGCTGGTAAATATGTAGTTGTTCCTAGACCAAATTCAGCTACTATTTCTGCTGACAAAATGAACGTAGTTTATAGAGGTGTTGTTAACCCAATGACTATTTCTTTCGCTGGAGTACCTGAGCACAAAGTAAATGCTAATGCTGCTGGACTTAAGAAAGTTGGAAATGGTAAATACGAAATGAGACCTGGTTCTGGTAGAGAAGTAACAATTAATGTTACAGGTACATTAGATGATGGTTCTGCAGTTTCTGATAAGAAAACCTTTAGAATTAAGGATATTCCAAAACCAACTGGTACTATCAGTGGACAAATGGATATCGTTAAGTTACCAAGAAGAAACGTAGAAATTGGAACAGTTGGAGCAATCTTGGAAGACTTTGATTTCGAATTACCAATTCAAGTTACATCCTTTAAGGTGAAAGTTCCTGGTCAACCATCTGTTGCTGTAAGTGGAACAAAATTAAATTCTCAAGCTAAAAACGCGTTGAGTAGAGCTAGAAGAGGGGATAATATTCAAATTTTTGATATTAAAGCCCAAATCAAAGGTAACTCTTCATACAAGTTAAAAGACGTTTCTCCAGTAATTGTAGAATTGGCAGACTAATTTGTAAGGAGGGATTGATGACAAGCCCTAAATTTTAAAAATTAAAAAAATGAATTGTAAAAGTTTTTTATTAACCGTTATAGGCGTTTTTTCAATGTCAGCTGCTTTTTCGCAGGCTAATATTCTTAACGCTAAAAGTCCCGATGAGATAGGGGTGAAAACTGAGGCTCAAAAGTTAGCCGATGATGATAAGCCTTTAGAGTATGGTTATGTAGACGATAGAGACGTCTTGTATTCTAGGATGATCTGGGAGAAAGTTGTTCTTGATGAGCGTGTAAACTTTCCTTTATATTATCCGGTAGATACCATGAACATTGGTAAAGATAGAAGATCATTATTTGACGTTCTATGGAAAGCAGTGAATACTGGTGAAATAGAAACTGTTTACGGTGATTCATATTTTACTAGTGAGCGTACTTTGAAAGATCTAGTTCCAGCTATGTCTAAAGTGGATACTTTGGATATTGGATATGATCAATATAACGCTGAAGGAATTGTATCTCCTGAGTATATTACAAAAAGAGATATTTCTTCTTATGATGTAAGCGCTTATTTAATTAAAGGACTTTGGTACTTTGACAAGCGTCAAGCAGAAATGAAATACCGTATTTTAGGTATTGCACCGGCTGCTCCAGACGTTAACTTTATCGACTCTGAAGATGAAGCTAACAAAGAACCAATTCCATTATTCTGGGTATTCTATCCAGATGCAAGAGGTGTTTTGCATGAAGCTAAGTCTTTCAATAACAAGAATAGTGCAATGCCATATTCGTATGATCACTTGTTAAACTCTAGAAGATTTAACGGGTATATATACAAAGAAGAAAATGTATATGGTGACCGTAAGGTTAACGAGTACATTGCAGAAAACGCTTTGATGCAATTATTGGAATCTGATAGAATTAAAGAGAAAATCAGAAACTTTGAATTGGATATGTGGGCGTACTAATAATTCCCACAACTCAATAAAATTAAAAGCCCACTATGTTTAGTGGGCTTTTTTATGATGTAAATTTGCGTTATGGAAGTTGATTATCTTATCGTAGGTTTTGGGTTGGCCGGATTGGCGTTTTCTGAGGTATTGGAAACCCAGAATAAATCTTTTTGCGTTATTAGTGATGATTCTCAGCAATCTTCTAAGGTGGCTGTAGGACTTTATAATCCTGTTATCTTAAAACGTTTTTCTGGGGTATGGAAGTCCCATGAGCAATTAGCATTGGCTTTACCTTTTTATCAGGCAATAGAAACAAAACTTGGGTGCAAAATTTTGGAGCCAATGCCTGTTTATAGAAGGTTTAATAACATCGAGGAACAAAATGCGTGGTTTGAGGCTATGGATAAGCCCGCTTTGCAGCCCTATTTGTCTCCTAATATTGTTAAAAACCATAATCTCAACATAAAAGCCGAATTTGGATTGGGTGAAGTTTTGCAGAGTGGTAGAGTGCATACTGAAAGACTTCTTTCAAAATTTCAGTCCTATTTAATTGAAAAGAATGCCTATAAACACGAACGTTTTGACCATTCACAATTAGAGATTGTAGTGGGAGGTTTTATATATGGTGAATTAAAAGCAAAACACATGGTGTTTTGTGAAGGTTATGGGGTGACAAGAAACCCATTTTTCAAAGATATCCCGCTTAATGGTACAAAGGGAGAAGTAATGGTTATTAAGTCATCAGATCTACAATTTGAGGGTATTTTAAAAGGGCCGTGTTTTATTTTGTCAGAAGGCAATGATCTTTACTCTGTTGGCGCAACCTATGATTGGGAAAGCAAAACACATGAAGTTTCCCAAAAGGGAAGGGATGAATTGGTGGAAAAGGTTAAGTCGTTGATTTCATGTGAATTTGAAGTAGTAGACCAAAAGGCAGGGATAAGACCAACTGTAAAGGATAGAAGACCATTGGTGGGGGAGCACCCCATTCATAAATCAATGTTTGTTTTAAATGGATTAGGAACAAGAGGGGTCATGATAGCTCCTTATGTTGCCAAACAATTATTTGAAAGCATTGAATTAGGGATTCCTCTTGACGATGAAATCAATGTGAATCGCTATTCTTATTAGCCCAATTTTTATTGTAATGCATAAAAATATTGATCCAAATATTGCGAGAAAGTCTCATAATGATTGGACCAAAGGCCACCAAGGTCAATACAATCGAAACAAATGCCGTTAGTAAACTTGTACCTATAAATACATAGCTTATTATAAAGGCAGCTACGGCAAAAGCAATTCCTACAGCATAACTTACATACATAGAACCGTAGAAAAAGGAAGGTTCAAGCCTATATTTAGTATGACAATGTGAGCAGTGATCGTTAATTTTCAATACATCTGGTAAGATGTAAGGGTTCTTATTGGTGTACATCGACTCCATTTGGCAAACGGGGCATGTTCCTGTAAATATGCTATATAGTTTAGTTCCTTTTTTTATCATTATTAATTCCGTTATTTTTGCCGTTTGAAAGATAATATAAAACCAAGGTATAAATCAACCTTAACACCAAATAAAATCATATATGCTGAATATACATAACCTTTCGATCTCCTTTCAAGGTGAATACCTGTTTGAAGAAATTACATTCAAATTGAGCATGGGTGACCGTGTTGGATTGATAGGAAAAAATGGAGCAGGAAAATCTACCATGTTGAAGATTTTATCTAAGGAATTGGAACCTGATTCTGGCCAAATTGCCATGGACAAGAATGTGACTATTGGTTTTTTAAAGCAGGATATAGATTTTGAATTTGGTAGAACGGTGTTAGATGAAGCTTACGAGGCATTCCGTGAAATAAAATCCCTTGAAAGTAAATTGGAGGAAATCAACCACCAACTTGTAGAAAGAACAGATTATGAAAGTGATGGTTACCACCAATTAATGGTTGATTTAAATGAAGTTCAGCACCAGTATGAAATTTTAGGAGGCTACAATTATCAAGGTGAAACCGAGAAGGTATTGCAAGGGTTAGGATTTAAGAGAGAGGATTTTAACAAACTTACAGATACCTTTTCAGGAGGATGGAGAATGCGTATCGAATTGGCCAAGTTACTTCTTCAAAACCATGATATTCTATTATTGGATGAGCCTACTAACCACTTAGATATAGAATCGATTATTTGGTTGGAAAACTTTTTGAAAAACAGTTCTGGAGCCGTAGTCATTGTCTCTCACGATAAAATGTTTTTAGACAACGTGACGAATCGTACCATTGAAATTTCCTTGGGACGTATTTATGATTACCCAAAGTCGTATTCAAAGTTTTTGGTGCTTAGGAAAGAAATTAAAGAACAGCAAATTGCTGCTCAAAAGAATCAGGAAAAACAAATACAACAAACCGAAAAACTGATTGAAAAATTTAGGGCTAAGGCTTCTAAGGCTTCCATGGCACAATCGCTTATTAAGAAACTTGATAAGATTGATAGAATTGAGGTTGATGAGGAAGATAATAGTGTGATGACACTTAATTTTCCCGTTTCTGTCACACCAGGAAAAGTCGTTTTAGAGGCTGAAGATATCTCAAAGACTTATGGAGATCTACAAGTGTTAAAGGGTATTGATTTGTTGGTGGATAGAGATAGTAAAATAGCTTTTGTAGGTCAAAATGGACAGGGTAAATCAACCTTAGCCAAAATCATAGTGGGTGATATTAAACACCAAGGTCACTTAAAGCTTGGACATAATGTTCAATTAGGATATTTTGCTCAAAACCAAGCGGAATATCTTGATGGTAATAAAACGGTATTGGACACTATGATTGACGCTGCTAATGAAAAGAATAGACCTAGGGTGAGGGATATTTTGGGAGCCTTTTTGTTTAGAGGTGATGAAGTTGATAAATATGTGCGAGTTTTATCTGGAGGTGAGAGAAATAGGTTAGCGCTTGCCAAATTGATGCTTCAACCATTTAATGTGCTCATTATGGATGAGCCTACCAACCACCTAGACATCAAGTCAAAACAAGTACTGAAAGAGGCTTTAAGGAAGTTTGAAGGAACCTTGATTTTGGTCTCACACGATAGGGACTTTTTACAAGGATTGACTAACGTGGTTTATGAATTTAAAGATCAAAAGATACGGGAGTATCTTGGAGATATCGATTTTTATTTAGAACAGCGACAAGTTGAAAACTTAAGAGAAGTCGAAAAGCGTGATGTTAAAAAGGAAACCCCAAAGGAAAGTAAGAAGGAGTCCTATGTAGATCAGAAAAAACTAAAATCCCTAAACAATAAGTTGAGTAATACGGAGTCAAAGATTAGTCAATTGGAGAAGGAGATTAAAGAGATTGATGTAGAGTTACAGACCAATTATGATGAAGTAGTTTCAGATCCGAAATTTTTTGATGCTTATCAAAAGAAAAAAGATACTTTAGAAAAATTGATGCGAGATTGGGAAGAAATTCATAGTGAAATAGATCAACTTTCATAATTAAATTTTTAGCTGTCTTAATATCAATGATTTTGGTGGTTTAGGGGTATTAATGAAGGTATTGAAGTAGGATTTAGTCAGAATTCTCTTTGCATTTCATCGAAAAAATTTGTTTTTCATCAGATTTGAGTCTAATATTGTTTAGAGATTAACCCAAATCACTAACCAATGAAGACTATTAAACTACTTATTGCCTTCTTTTTTGTTTCGGTTTATTTGTTTGCCGACGTTTCTCCTAAAGAAAAATCGGCTTTACTTGCTTTGTATGAATCTACGAATGGAAATGAATGGACTACAAAATGGGATTTAGATCAAGACGTGAACTCCTGGTTTGGTGTTGATGTAGAAAATGATCATGTAGTAGGGGTTAGTCTGGAATATAATAACCTTCAAGGGAAGTTACCAACTGAATTAGGAGACTTAGAACACTTAGAAGAACTGAATCTTGGGTTTAATAAATTAATAGGTAACATTCCACAGTCTATAGTTAGACTTCAAAATTTGAAATCACTTCAGTTATACATGAATCAATTGACAGGAAACATTCCTACTCAAGTTTGTGAATTGTCCAAGTTGGAAACCTTGAAATTGTATAGCAATCAGTTTTCTGGAGAAATTCCAAAGGAAATTAAAAATTTGACCTCATTGAAAGTACTTCATTTGGGGAGTAATGAACTTACTGGAACCATACCAAATGAAATAGAAAGTTTATCTAGTTTAGAAGTATTATGCCTGCTTGATAATAAATTGTTTGGTTCTATTCCAAAGGGTATTGGGCAACTACAACATTTAAAGGAACTTATTCTTTCCACAAATCAATTAACAGGTACTGTGCCATTTGAGTTAGGAACGCTTCCTCATCTAGATGTTTTTATGGTAAGCGATAATCAATTGGATAAGGAATATGTGAGTGTTGTTGGACAGAATCCTCCAACTATTATGAAGTTGCCTGCAAATGAGGAAGAAGGTTATGCCACAGAATTTAGCGAAGATTAATAGCCAATTATAAATTGAATTTTGAAAAAAAAGAGGTTCCCTAAGACCTCTTTTTTTTGTATCTTATTTAAATGATAGAGCACTTCTTTACATGCCCATATTGTTGGGAAACCATTTCTATGTTAATCGACGTTTCCATTAGAAATCAGGAGTATATTGAGGATTGTGAGGTGTGTTGTAATCCCATTAAAGTTCAGGCTGTTTCAAATAGTCTTGAGCTCACTGAATTTGAGGCAAAATCTATGGAGTAATAATTTTTTTAGTATTATTCTTGCATAAAGTAAAAAGGGTTGTATATTTGCAGTCCAATATCGCGGGATAGAGCAGTAGGTAGCTCGTCGGGCTCATAACCCGAAGGTCACTGGTTCGAGTCCAGTTCCCGCTACTAGCTTCGAAAGCAGATATATCAACGGTTTGGTGTTGCCAAACCGTTTTTTTATGTCTAAATTTACCACCCTATTTAACCGCGTACATGCCGCTGCACACGCCAGTGTACACGAAAACCAGTCACAAGCCCCTTTGAAAAAAGATTATTCTGGCCCTAAAATCCAAGATGCAAATGGCGACCTTTCCAAGCGTTGGTACGTCTATTTTTCCTATCGAAATCCTGAAACGGGTAAGCTCGAACGTCAGACAAATTTGACCGGTGGTGCCAACTATTTTAAAACCCGTGAGGAACGTTTGGCCGTTTTGACAGGAATTTATACCATACTCAAAAAAATGCTCGTAGCAGGGTTCTCACCTTATGAGGACAATACCGAACGCTACCAGAGATTTATGGGAGAAACAGTGGAGCCTGCCAAGAAGAAAAAGTCCAAATCCAATAAGAGTAAAAAGGCCAAAAAATCCAAAAAGAAGGTTAAGACAGTAGAGGAGCGGCCTGTAGTGGTTCCGGTGGAGACTATGGGGGAAACCGTTACCAAGGCTTTTAACTTTGCTTTGAGGATGAAGCAGATCAGTGTCAGTGAGAAATCCCACAACGATTATAAGAGCCAGGTCAAGGTGTTTTCCTCTTGGTTAAGGAAGAACTATAAGGAGGTTAAATACATCAAACAGGTGAGCCGAAAAGTAATGATGGATTTTCTAAACCATATCGAATTGACCAAAAGTTCAAGGACCAGAAATAACTATCGGACCAATTTGGGAGCTTTGTTCCAATTGTTGGAAAACAACGAGCTGATTGATAAGAATTTTGTCCATGATATTCCCAAGATTAAAACGACTCCAGTGCGACACAAAACGTACACAGAAGAGGAACTCGAAAAAATCTTCAAATATCTGGAAAAGGAGGATCCGCATTTGCTGTTATTTATCAAATTTGTTTGCTTCGGATTTTTACGACCCGTGGAAGCCTGCAGACTACGGGTGAAAGACGTTGATATGAAAAATCGCACCCTCACCTTCAAGGCCAAAAACAGTCCGTTGAAAACGAAGATTATTCCCGAAATTTTATACAACGAAATTCCGGATCTTTCGGGCTACGACCCTGAAGTTTTCCTGTTCACTCATGAAGGAATTGCGCCTTCAGAGACCAGTGACGTGGAGCGTCGTGTTTACTATACCAAAATGTTCAATAAGAAGGTTAAAAAGCCTTTCAAATTGAACCCAAACCATGGTGTTTATAGTTTCAGGCATACCTTTATTACCAAAATTTACCGTGAGATAAGAAAATCGGCTTCGCCTTTTGAGGCAAAAAGTCATTTGATGTTGATTACAGGGCATACGTCAATGGAAGCCCTAAATAAATATCTAAGGGATATTGATGCCGAATTACCAGAGGATTATTCACATTTATTTGAGAAGTCATGAAAGCAGCAAGAGTAGATGAGGAATTTCAGCGATTAATGGGACAAATGATCGTCCCATTTGTTGGTTTCATACCTTCGCAATATGTGTCCAAGGACTTTTTGAATGAGGAGCAGTATCTTTTATTCAAACCTTATGAAGATCGAATGTTTATTCATGAATTGAATGGGAATAATTATTTTGTTGAAGATGAAACCATATCCCATAAAATTTTCCTCATTAAAAAAGGCCAGTTGGAACTGAATATGATGGCACTTTGGCAATTGAAGGAAGAGGTTGGCGAACATACCTTCAAGTACTTTATCAATAGGTATGTAGCTATGGTGAATGGCTTTTTTAGATTGGCGTTGCATTTGCAGGGGAGGCAACCATTGGAGGGAAATAAACTGAATGATGACCATTGGAAAGCACTCTATTATCAATCAGATGCTTTGGGCTGGCATTTAACTCAGTTGAAGGATAACTTTTTACCTGAGAATCCAAAGGAGGTTGATCAACTGGAGGAATCCAATTCGCTGGAGCTTGAAGAAATCCAAGTGGTTTCCCAAGAAATAGTTCAGGTATTAAAACCAGAACCTAAAACATCCGAAGAAAGGAAGGCGGAACGTAAAGCCTATTTAAAAGAACTAAGGGCAAATGCTGAAAAGGATGCTCATACATTGCTTATGGGGCCTGTTTTTCCAATACTTAAAGAAAAATTAACTGATCAAAAACCATTATGAAAAGTACGTCCCAAGAAAAAGAACCTACCGTCAATTTTAGGGTTTCTGAAGATTTAAAACTGGCCATCACCCAAAAGGCTCGAGAAAAACGTCAAACAGTTAGCGCTTACTTAAGGGAAGTTTTGGAAGATGTCCATTTGGGATCATATTGTCAAAAGGAATTGGATCTATACCACGAATTTGAGTTTGCTTATTCTCCAGAATTTATTGGATTGGTTATGTGGTTGTATCGCAAACGATATGTTCAAGATTTTGAGGAGTCGGATATGGAAATAAAAAGATATATCAAAATCCTAAAGTCAATTGATGACCAACTTCCGGAATCTTTGCAGGTGGAATTTGATAAGGTTTTATTGGAACTGATGGAATTGATTCGTGAGGATAAGGATCATAAACATTATACCTATCGATTTCCTGGTTCTTCTATAAAAGAATGGAAATTTGATTATAGTCTATTGGAGAATTATTTTAGGAATAATATCAAGTCACTTTAGTCAAATTTAGAGTCTAAGCTATGGATACGAAATTTTATATTGGGGTTCTTCTCACCATCCTCGGTTTAGCCTACACGGTTTACAATGCCCAAAAGGAATCTGTAGAAGAATTATTTAAAAAGATTAGTTTGGTCAATTCGTGGTTTCTTGGTATCTATATGATAATAATAGGTGTGATTTTGCTGTTAGGTTAGAAGCCGAATTAGTTTGAAATTTTTTTAAAATTTCTTATTTTTGAAATGTATCAGGAACGCCAAAGGCGTACCAACCGAGCACAAAAGCCACGGTGGTTTAGAATACGGACAATTGGGTCAAAATAAATGAATTCTCAATGTTTTGCTTTTTAGATTTTCCTGATACTTAATTTAAAATTAAAGTATCATGACTCCAGTTTCCCTTACGTATGACAATCGTGAATTGATGGGTGAAGTTATTACCCGCAATAAGTTTTATTTGGAAGTTCAGCTATTGTCCCCTTATCAATATTGTCCCGCTAAGTTGTACATTTCCGGATTTGCTCGGTCAAATATGTCCTTTTTAACAGATTTTGGGGATAAGTGTATAGAGGATCTACTTATTAAGAGTTATGATAAGGCGAAGGCTATTTATAACAAATTAGATCGGTTTGCGAATTTCTATGTAAACTTGAAAGAGGAAAAGTCCGCGTTAAATCATTTACCTGATTCAGATGTGAAAAAGAAAATAAGTAGGAAATTGGAAGATTGGTTTTTCCATAGCGCTTTCACTTCTTCAATTACTGGTATTATTATACCGGAGACCGAAAGGGGTTTTATTTTTAATATTTTGGATGATTACTCAAGGTTTTTAGAGTCTAGTGATTCAATAGAATTATTTTAATTTCATGTGATAAAAACACGTGATAAATTTGTGATACAAAATTATCACAATGTTGTTTTTCGTTGTTGCACTTTGTTAATTTCGTTGAAAAGGCTCTAAAATAAGGGTTTTTTGGCAATCTATCCAAAAACAACAATGGTTTGTCTGGTTGATAATTTTTTATTTATCAATAGGTCCTAATAAACCAAGAAAGGAGCTTGACCAAAAGTATTTTATTGGCAATTACCCCATCTTTTCTTACCTTGTTTAAAATCTCGGTTTATGTGTTTTCATACTTCTACAACCAATAAAGTCAAAAAACTTGAAGCATTTTATAGCGTGGATTTGGTAGACGAGTCCATGAGACCCTATTTTGATACTCCCAAGTACCACATGAATGGTTTTTCACACCCCAATATGTTGGTGATTCCTCAAGAAAAATCCCATGTGCTTGCTCCTGGTTTATGGGGCATTGTCCCTGACAACAAACAACCAGATGAAATCAAGCCGTATTTTAAAGAAGCGGTGAGGTATGGGGGAGGCTTAAATGCTCAATCCGAAAAAGTATTTGATCATTTTATTTACCGTAATTCCATCATGGAACAGCGCTGTGTCATCCCGGTTTCTGGTTTTTTTGAACCTCATGATCACAAAAAGAAAAAATATCCGTTCCATATCAAATCAAAAGAAGATTCGGTCTTGTCTCTTGCTGGAATATATACCATGGTTGGCACCTATTTAACTTTTACCATTCTTACCAAAAAGGCCAGTCCCATGTTTGAGAAAATCCACAACCTTAAAAAAAGGCAGCCGGTTATTTTATCCCAGGAAGATGCCCACAATTGGTTGTCGGTTGATTTAAATCAAAACGATATTTCAAGTTTGCTTACAGAAACTTATCCAGAGAATCGGTTGGAAGCCTATCCGGTGAGTAAAGACTTGTTTAGTCCCAAGGTGGATTCTAATGTGAGTACGATACTTGAGAAAGTGGAGTATGAAGAATTAAGCCTTTAAAATTTTCCGTTGATTTTATCCATGTAAATCTATTGCTGTTGTGTCTCCGTACCCTATAAATTATTTATTTTAGAGGTATGAAATTAGACCAACAATCCCCGCTTCTTTTAAAAATAATTTTAGTCTTCTTTTTTGGGTTTATTTCCTCATCCATTGGCCAAAATGCCGCTGATAGTGCCAGGTTTTATTACTACAAAGCATTGAAACCGGAAACACCTTCCGATCTTTCTAAAGCATATGTGTTTTATACAAAATCAGCTGATGAAAACTTGAATAGTGGTGATTTATTTCAAGCCGTTCAAGATTTGAGAATGGTTTCTAACCTTGAAATGGAAATGGGTTTTAATAATAATAGTGAAGAATCCGCAGTAACGGCATTAGAGCTATTGGATAAATTACCTGTTGACAGTTTGACCAACACCGCAAGAAAGGGGCTTTATCATCACTTAGGTAGGGTTTACAGGTCACTTGAAGCCTATGATACTGCCTTGACGTATTACAACAGATCTTTTGAGTTAGCAATGTCAGTTAGTGATAGTGCTAATATTTATAATAATATGGGTAATATTTATCTGGATAGTAAGGATTATAAAATGGCAGAAGAAAAGCTCGGTATGGCTTATCAAAGGAGTTTATTGACCTCGGATAGTATTCTTATTGCCAGAACTCTAGATAATTTGTCTTTTGTCCAAAGTAAATTGGATAAACCAGAAGGAGTCAATGGTATGCTGCAAGCATTAGAACTAAGAGAGCTCTTAAAGGATTATAGAGGTCTTTATTCCAGTCACTCGCACTTATATCAATATGGAATGAGCCTGAAAGATACAGGATGGAGCAAATATCATATCAATGAGGCGCTAAAAATAGCTAAGAGGTTAAATAGTGATTCCTATTTACAAGATTCCTGGACTAAAAAATTGATTCTGGAGGGTGATCCGAAGATTTCCAAGTATATACGGCTATCGGATAGTATTTATGAAGCTAGACAAAACGTAAAAAATGGCTTCGCGGCTATGCAATATGATTTTTATAAAGAAAAGAAGCGTGCGGATGAAATGAAATTACTTCAGCTGAAGGAGAAACAAAAAAAGACCGTCTTTCAAATTGTAGGAGGGCTTTTGATTATCATGGGACTTTTGGGCTATGTTTTGTTAAGGAACAAGTATGAAAAAGAAAAATTGGAGAAGGTATTCGAAACAGAATCCATGTTGTCAAAAAAAGTTCATGACGAAATAGCCAATGATGTGTATCACTTAATGACCAAACTGCAAACAGGTACAGATTCCAAATCGGAAGAGGTGATGGATCACTTAGAGGTCGTTTATAAAAAGTCCAGAAATATTTCAAAGGCACACGCTTCCATGGAGTGGGAAGGTCCATTTGAAACCCATTTAATGGGGATATTGAAAGGGTTTAATTCAAGGGAAGTCAATGTCCTTACCAAAAATATGGCAAATATAGAATGGGGCAAGGTGTCGAAAAACAAAAAAATGGTATTGTATCGTGTGTTGCAAGAGCTGATGGTTAATATGAAAAAGCATAGTGGAGCCTCGTTAGTGGTGGTTTCCTTTGAAAAATTAGGTGCTAAAACCCAAATAAAGTACTCCGATAATGGGATTGGCACGGAATTGAAAAAGACTGGTGGACTCCTCAATGCGGAAAACCGTATTCAGGGTGTGGATGGAACCATTACTTTTGAATCAAGCCCTAACAAGGGATTTAAAGCAACCTTAAATATTTAGATGTGTTTTCAAAAGTTTTGACAGTCGATGATTTGGGTAGTATCAACCAAGGTTTAAATACCATTTTGGAAACCTTGGGTGTGAAGGAGATTCATCAATCTCATTATTGTGATGAGGCTTTATTAAAAATCAAGAAATCCAATATGGATGGAAACCCATTTCAATTGGTGATTACCGATTTGTCTTTTAAACCTGATCACCACAATCAAAAAATTGTTTCTGGCGAAGGTTTGGCTGAGGCTATTAAAGAAGAGTTTCCAGATACTAAAGTCATTGTCTATTCCATAGAAGATCGAATCCATCCCATAAAGCGATTAATACAACAATTGCAAGTTGAAGGTTATGTGTGTAAAGGAAGAAGAGGATTGCAGGAACTTTCAGAGGCCATAAAAAGGGTTTATGAAGATCAAATTTTTCTTTCTTCTGAAGTCTCGGGTGTTCTTCATAGTAATAACGATTTAGAAATTGACGATTTTGACATTGAGTTGCTTAGACAATTGTCCTTTGGATTGTCTCAAAATGACATTAGTGATTATCTAAAGAAAAAAAATATGACTCCAAGCAGTCTGAGTTCCATTGAAAAGAGAATCAGTAAACTACGTGTGCAATTTAAGGCCAATAATGTGATTCATTTGGTCGCTATCTCTAAAGATTTAGGACTAATTTAAGGTCCTTGTGGAAAACCGTAAGGAAAAACATTAATGAGAATTTACATTTGCTCAGAGCTATTATCAATAAGTTCTTAGGGAGAGCAATGTATTTCATTCATACATTGTAAAAAGCACCTCAAATTGGGGTGCTTTTTTTTGAACCTTATTATCACAAAAAGAAAAAATATCCGTTCCATATCAAATCAAAAGAAGAATCTGACCTTTCGCTTGAGGGAAAAAATATCATGGTAGGCACCTTTTTAACTTTTACCATTCTTAATAAAAAGGCCAGTTCCATGTTTGAGAAAACCCACAACCATAAAAAAAAGATAGCCTGTTATTTTATTCCAGGAAGATGCCCACAATTGGTTGTCGGTTGATTTAAATCATGGCGATATTTCAAGTTTGCTTACAGAAACTTATCCTGAGAATCTTTTGGAAGCCTATCCGGTTAGTAAAGACTTTTTAGTCCCAAGGTGGATTCTAATGTGAGTACGATACTTGAGAAAGTTCATTATGAGGAACTAAGCCTTTAAAGTAGGTATTGCAAAATACTTGAAGGAACTAGTTTTTATTACTATTATGTTAGGAAAATAAACAAAAGATTTATTTTTTGTTGTTTATTCCTACAAAAATTTTATATTTGGAATTCCTCTAACTAACTGATTGATAGTCTGAAGTGTCTTTTTCGGGCTGTATGACTTCTCTATGTCTTTTTTGTAGATGGTTTTGGTTTGTTTCTGATGCTTTGGAAAAAACCGATTAATTAACCAGCTAAACCATCAACATCATGAAAAATCATTTCCTATTAGGGATGTTCTTATTCCTTAGTTTTATTAATCTATACTCCCAAGAGAAGACTTTTACAGTTATATGTGAGGAGAAAATTAAAGAACTTAACTCAAAATATATTGAGACACACGAATCATATCAAGCGGCTGTAAATGAGCTTGATTCTTTGAAGCAACAGATGGATGTTGCTATAGATGATCAATTACTGGAAGCTATTAAAAAGGCAAACACTGAAAAACAAGATTATTGTGATAGCCTAAATAATATTGTAACTCTTTTTAAAAGTCATGAAGCCGTATGTGGCATTGATGATGAAAAACTAAAAGAATTGTTGGGTGATAGTGACATTTCTGAGTTTGAAACAGAATGTGGGGGAACTCAATCATCAGAAGAAATAAGCGTGTATTTATACTACGGTAAAGATAAAGTTATAAACGAAGATATATTTGATGATAACAATAAGGAAACCGAAGTTATAAAAAGTGTTTTATCTGCTGAGGTAGAAGACAATTATTTAGCAGATATAACGATTCCTAAAGATGGCGAAGAATTTAATTTTTATAAGTATTCAGGAAAAGATTTCAACGCCATGCCTGATGTTTTCTATAAATTTAGAAGTGTACATTTTGAAATTTCAGAAGGTGTTTTCGCTGATATCAGAGCTATTGTGGAAACTGAGGATGGAAACCTCCATATCTTTGAAAATGAAATAGGTGTCAGTATTTTGAAATTTTCAACAGTGGGAAAGAAGAACTATCTTTTTTATAGACATTCCATCAGAAAGGGAGTTCCAAATAAAAAATATCAGGAGGATAAAATTAAAGATTGGTCTGTCAAGCTTTCCGATGTTTTGGTATATAACTATAAGTTAGGAAGTAATTATACGCCTAGTGATCTGGTACTTGAACTACCTGTTAAGGATGCCGAAGGAAACCAGACGAATAAACAAGGCCCAGCCACCTATAAAATCAAGGAAAACACCCAATTATCAAGTATTGTAGAATTACGCGCCTACACTGATTTTTTAGCCTTGTTCGGTGATTCTGACAATGGTCTAGTACAATTTGAAGGTAAAGCTAATTTCTATATCAATCCATATCCTCTTGCCCTTTTTGGTAATGCCAATTTGGTGGAATTTCAGTTTTTTGACAAGGTATCGCCTTTGGTTAATTATTCTAGGTTTGATGAGGATACAAGGTATATTGAGACTGCTTATGATAGCGTTTCTGGGAACTATATGTTCAATAGGGAGCTGGATTTAGTTGAAAAGCGTTATTTAACGATGGGTATTGATTTAAATATATTCAAATTTAAAAAGAAGGGATTGCCGGTTTGCTTGGATTTGTTTGGTACTTTAAATTACCAATTGTCTGAATTAAAAATGGACGAAAATTTAACCCACCTTAAAGCTGTGAGTTATGGTCCTGGAGCACGACTTAGGTTTAAAAAGTTTAATAATTTTGGATTTTACTACACGCTCAATTTTTCTTGGTATGATTATGGAAATTTTAATGAAATATCAGAGCTTAATTTCCCAAAAAAGTTTCGGGTATTTAGGAATGAATTTGAGGTGTTTTACTTTCCAAATAAGAATCCCAGTCAATCTATATTCCTGCGTTTAAGAACATTTAATAATTCTGAGCCAAAAAATAATGAGGCATTTTATCAGTTCCAATTCGGATATAGATTCTCAGTGGGTGCAAAAGCCGTTAAAAAGGGTTGATTCATATTTTTGTACTTCAGACTGATAAAAGTAAAGTCTAATACTTTAGTCGGGTAATTTACTTTTTAGTGAAAGATTGTTTTTTAAATAATAAGTAGTTATAGTTTTGAGAGATGTTTTAAAAGTTATTATATTTAAACTCTCCCTTATGTAATGCACCTTATAACAGGTAAGAATTGAGTTATTTACCCAACTAAATGAACAAAAAACAACTTACGGAACGGGATATCTGTACTAAGTTTATAAACCCAGCTATTCAAAAAGCAGGATGGAATATGCGAACTCAAGTAAGGGAAGAAGTCTCCTTCACAGATGGTCGGATTATCGTTCAAGGGAAATTATATACAAGAGGGAAAAAGAAACGAGCCGACTATATTCTCTACTACAAGCCTAACATTCCAATTGCAATTATTGAAGCTAAAGATAATAGGCATAAAATTGGGGATGGAATGCAACAAGCCTTAGAGTATTCCGAAATATTGCAAATTCCATTTGTGTTTACATCAAATGGTGATTCGTTTGTGTTTCATGACAAGACAAAAACGTCCGGACAAATTGAACAGGAAATAAGTCTGGAAGATTTTCCATCACCTGAAACACTTTGGGATAAGTACAGCCAAAAAGAAGGTCTTGATAAGCCCCAAGTACAGGAGGTAGTGACTCAGGATTATTATTTAGACGATAGTGGCATGTCTCCAAGATATTACCAGCAAAATGCTATCAATCGTACCGTGGAGGCCATTGCAAAAGGTCAGAATCGGATCCTCTTGGTTATGGCAACAGGTACAGGTAAAACCTATACGGCCTTTAATATCATTTGGAGGTTATGGAAGAACGGAGTTAAAAAAAGAATCCTGTTTTTAGCAGACCGTAACGCTTTATTGACCCAAACCAAGAACGGTGACTTTTCACCCTTTGGTAATGACATTATGCATATTATCAAACACCGAAAAATTGATAAATCCTATCAAATCTATTTTGCCTTGTACCAAGGTTTAACTGGTACAGATGAATCCAAAAACGCCTACAAAGAGTTTAGTCGTGATTTTTTTGATTTGGTGGTGATTGATGAGTGTCATCGGGGTTCAGCTTCTGAGGCTTCGGCTTGGAGAGAAGTACTAGATTATTTTGAGTCGGCAACGCAAATAGGTCTGACGGCCACACCTAAAGAAACCAAAGACGTATCCAATATGGAATACTTTGGCGAACCGGTGTATACGTATTCGTTGAAGCAAGGTATTGAAGATGGTTTTTTAGCACCATACAAAGTAGTTCGTATTTCCATGAATGTTGATGAAGGTTGGAGGCCAACAGAAGGTTTAATTGACAAATACGGTAACGAAGTACAAGACCGTATTTATAACCTTAAAGATTATGACCGTAATTTGGTCATTGACGAACGCACCATCGAAGTGGCTAAAAAAATAACCGAATACCTTAAAACGACGGACCGCTTTGCTAAAACCATTGTATTCTGTACAGATATAGATCATGCCAACCGCATGCGTCAAGCTTTAATCAATGAGAATGCCGATTTAGTTGCCAAACATTGGAACTACTGTGTTAAGATTACTGGAGATGATGAGGTGGGTAAACAGGAGCTAGACAATTTTACCGATGTTGAAGAACGCTTTCCTGTAATTGCCACCACGTCTAAAATGCTCACCACGGGCATTGATACAAAGATGGTCAAGTTCATAGTTCTAGAGGCTAATATTGGCTCGATGACCGAGTTTAAACAAATTGTGGGGCGTGGGACGCGTATTCGTGAAGCCGATGGGAAAGTCTATTTTACCATTATGGATTTCCGAAAAGCAACTAACTTATTTGCCGACCCAGATTTTGATGGGGACCCAGTACAAATCTATGAGCCTGATTATCAGGATCCAGTGGTGCCACCGGATATTATTGATGACCAGAAGGGGCTTCCAATAGAAGACGACATGCAACCAGCCATTTTAAAACCCTCGAATCCTAATATAGACATTAATGAAGAAGAAGATGAGGTGACAAAGTACTATGTCAATAACATCAAGGTGATGGTAGCTAATGAACGGGTACAGTATTACGGCAAAGACGGAAAATTAATTACTGAATCACTTAAAGATTATACCAAAACTAACATAAAAAGTGAGTTTCAATCCTTAGATGCCTTTATGCAAAAGTGGCAAACCTCCGAAAGTAAAGAGGAATTGTTGGCTGAATTGGCTGACCATGGTGTGTTGATTGAAGCTTTAAAAGAAGAGGTGGGGCAAGATTTAGATCCGTTTGATCTCATTTGTCACGTGGCTTACGACCAACCACCTTTAACCAGACAGGAACGTGCCAACAAGGTTCGTAAACGTAACTACTTTGCTAAGTATAGCGAAAAGGCCCAGAAAGTTCTTCAAAGTTTATTAGAGAAATACGAACAAGAGGGTATCCTGTCCATAGAAAAAGGTTCAGTGCTAAAAGTACAGCCCTTAAGTCAAATGGGCTCGCCTGTAGAATTAGTGCGTGCTTTTGGCAAGCGAAAAGACTTTGAGCAAGCCATCCAAGAATTAGAAAACGAAATTTATAAAGAAGGAGCTTAATTATGAATTGTCAATTTTCTGAAACACAATTTGTAATGGGCTATTTAGGTGAATACTTTAATAGATATAGAGCCATGTATCCAAATCGTAATCCACCTTTTTCATTACCAACCACATCTGTTGAGCCCATTTTAGGCTCTGATTTTATTTTGGTTGATTTGAGCTATATTGAGTTTTATCAATTCAAAAGAAGTCATTATATAAGAACTAGAAGGGGAGATGCAGAAATTAATGCGGGAATCCCTAAAAGCTTCAGACCTTATTACAGATTCGAAATTTACAATGATTCCAGTAATGGGAGTATTCCTCAATTTGATAGATTAAGAGATATAGCAAGGTTGCATCCGAGATTTAGAACTTTCTATTGTGCACCAAAATTTTATACTAATAGGGAATTTCAAGAATATTTTTGGAGACAACAGATTATTGATAACTCGGCAATTATTGACTGTAATCAATTCAACCAAACAAGATTTCGCCCGCCACATTTTAATATTGATGATGGAGATCGACATTTTATGGTTTATAATGACACATCTAATAGGGGATATTTATGTTCAGAAATGAAAGAATTTAATTTAACACATGATATTCTAAAAGAAATAAAAGAAGATAGAATTGAAAATGATGATGGGAATGAAAATACAAACTCAAGTGGTGAAGAGCTGATTAATAAATTATTTTTTGCATTAATGGAATTAGATGAAACCTCCAAACCAAATATAAAAGATCAAAATTCTCCAGCTGAAAAATTAGCATATTCAATAAACCTATTATTTACAAAGTGTAATATTGTAACCCAACTCAAATTTAAATAAATGAGTAACATAACAACCAACATTAAAGGCATTCGCGATATCATGCGAAAAGACACAGGAGTCGATGGCGATGCACAACGTATCTCGCAAATGGTCTGGATGCTCTTTATGAAAATATTTGCCGATAAAGAAGAAGAATGGGAAATCACCATAGATGATTATGAAAGCCCCATTCCCGAAAACCTAAAATGGAGCAACTGGGCAGAAGATGACGAAGGTTTAACAGGTGATGCTTTAATGGAATTTATCAATAACGAACTGTTCCCCACCTTAAAGGACTTGGACATCACCATAAGTCCACAAGCCAAAATCATTCGTTCGGTATTTGAGGATACCTACAACTATATGAAAAACGGAACCCTGTTCCGTCAGGTCATCAATGAAATTGACAAGATAGATTTCAACAGTTCAGAAGACCGACACCTCTTTAACGACATTTACGAAACCATCTTAAAAGAACTACAATCTGCAGGTGGCTCTGGGGAGTACTACACACCACGAGCCGTAACCCAGTTTATGGTAGATATCAGCAATCCGCAATTGGGCGAAACGGTATTGGACCCAGCTTGTGGTACAGGTGGCTTTTTAACCTGCACGATTGACTATGTGCGCAATCAGGTAAAAACACCGCAAGACCGAGAGGTGTTGCAAAAAGCCATTCGTGGTATAGAGAAAAAACCCTTGCCGCATTTATTGTGTACCACCAATCTCATGTTGCACGGTTTCGATTTACCAGCGGTAAATCGTGGTAACTATTTAAACAAACCCTATGCCGATTGGGGCAGCAAAGACAAAGTAGATGTTATTCTTACAAATCCACCCTTTGGTGGTGTTGAGGAAGATGGTACCGAAACCAATTTCCCAAGCAAGTTTAGAACCAAAGAAACGGCCGACTTGTTCTTGGCATTAATCATTAAACTCTTAAAATCTAACGGTCGTGCTGCAGTGGTCTTACCCGATGGCACCTTGTTTGGCGAAGGTGTAAAAACCAGACTCAAACAAGAATTGCTAGAGCGTTGCAACCTACATACCATAGTGCGTTTACCCAATGGTGTGTTTAACCCATACACAGGCATTAAAACCAACCTGTTGTTTTTTGAAAAAGGCACACCAACCAAAGAGGTCTGGTATTTTGAACATCCGTATCCTAAAGGCGTAAAAAGTTATAATAAAACCAAGCCGATTCACATAAAGGAGTTTGATTTAGAAAAGCAATGGTGGAATAAACGCGAAGAAAATAAATACGCTTGGAAAGTACCTGTGGAAGATATTGTGGCGCGCAATTACAACTTGGATATTAAAAACCCACATCAGGAAGCAGACGATTTAGCTGCACCAGAAGAATTGTTGGAACAATATGAAGCTACCGAAAAAAGTATTGATACCATCCAACAAAAAATAATGGATGTCTTAAACGAAGCCTTAAACTAAAACCAACTTGTCATTCTGAACTTGTTTCAGAATCTCATAAAGTATGAATCACTAAACACGACACACCAAAAACCAAACACCAAACTAGTGAAACACCTCTTACAACATTTTAAAACCCTTACCAAGCATCCAAAAAATGCCGAAGAATTAAAAGGCTTGATTCTGCAATTGGCTATACAAGGCAAACTGACTGAAAACTGGCGACAAGAAAACCCAAATGTAGAACCAGCTTCAAAATTGTTAGAGCAAATTAAGGAGGAAAAGAAAAGTTTAATTGCTCAGAAGAAGATAAGGCTTGAAAAGCCTAAGAAGGAGTTTATGAAAGAAAGTTTTGATTTTGAAATTCCTAAAAATTGGGAGGCTAGAAATATCACTGAATTTTATAGTACTATCGGAAGTAAAGTTAATCAGGTAAAATCAAAAGATTATCTAGAAAGTGGAGAATACCCAGTTGTTTCTCAAGGGAAAAAACTAATTGAAGGGTATTATAATGATAAAAGTAAACTTTTAAAATTAGCAAAACCTGTAATTGTATTTGGTGACCATACAAAAATTGTAAAATATATTGATTTCGATTTTATAATTGGAGCAGATGGGACTAAAATTCTAGAAACGTTTAAGGGTATAAATACTTCTTATTTCTATTTGCATTGTTGCTTTTATGATTTATCTGATAAGGGTTATGCAAGACATTACAGTTTATTAAAACAACAAGCCTTTTGTTTACCACCACTCGAAGAACAAAAAGCCATTGTAGACATAGTCAATGAGTTATTTAAAGAAGTTGAGCAATTAGAAGAGCAAACAAAAATCAGCATTCAGCTCAAAGAAGATTTTGTAACCTCGGCATTGAAAGGTTTATCTCAAACAGAAAATGTAAACCAAGAATGGCAATTTTTACAAACTCATTTTACCGAGTTCTTTACCGAAAAGTCGACTATAAAACAACTACGGGAAACCATTTTGCAATTAGCCGTTCAAGGCAAACTCACTCAAAAATGGCGCTCTCGTCATCCCGAGCTTGTCGAGGGATCTCACCACGCCAACGAACTCTTAAAACGCATCCAAACCGAAAAAAAACAGCTCATTGCCCAAAAGAAACTCAAAAAAGAAAAACCACTACCACCAATTGAAGACCACGAAAAACCGTATGACTTACCAGAAGGTTGGGTTTGGTGTAGAATGAGTGAAATTACAGAGTCTATGACAAACGGCTTATATAAACCAGCAAAATTCTACACCGATAATGGAATTATAAGTTTACGAATGTACAATATACAATCTGGTGATATTATATTTGATAATGCCAAAAGAGTTGAGGTTGACGAAGGTGAATTGAATAGATATTGCTTGTTAGAAAATGACCTTTTGATTAACAGAGTGAATAGTTATGAGTTAATTGGAAAAACAGCCATAATTCCATTTTTTGGTGAACCTTTAGTCTATGAAAGTATGAATATTAGAACTAGGCTGATTTTGAAAGATAAATTGGCAGTATTTATTAATTTGGTTTTTCAAAGTAGGTTTGCTCGTGAATATTTAATGAGTAAAGCTAAACAGGCAATAGGTCAGGCTTCTATTAACCAAACTAATATTTCCACTTTTGCAATTCCCCTTCCACCACTCGAAGAACAAAAAGCCATTGTTAAGCAGGTGAATAGTTTAATGGCCTTATGCGATAGTTTAGAAGAACATGTAGATAACAGCCAAACTCAAATAGAGCAGCTCATGCAAAGTTGTTTGAGGGAGGTTTTTGAAGATAGAAAGGAGGTTGCTTATGAATAATCCTATTGCTTTTTCATTGGCAGATATAGAATTTAAAAGATTGAACGAAGCATATCCTAATATGCGGAACAATCAGGACATTGGTAACTATGGTGAGCATGTAGTGAAATTGTATCTAGAGTCAATAGGAGCAACTAATGTGTTAATAGGGGGGAAGAAAATTGATATACAAGCTAATATTAATGGTAAGAATACTAAATATGAAGTTAAATCAACAACTAAATCTGATATTACTTTTAATAATCTAAAAGTTTCTAGCCCAAAAGATTATGAGCTTATTAAAGCTGGTATGGAAATTATCAGGGTTTGTAAAATAGGTCAACAAACTTTGGATTTATATTTTTTAAAGTTTGGTAGAGATTTTACTTTAAAGGAAGAGCCAAGATGGAGGTTATCAAAAATTAAATAATTATGTTTCCACTAGCACCACTCGAAGAACAAAAAGCCATTGCTGAGCAAGTAAACAATTTAATGGCCTTATGCGATAGTTTAGAAGAACACATAGAAAATAGCCAAACCCAAATAGAGCAACTCATGCAAAGTTGTTTGCGGGAGGTTTTTCAATCAAAAAAAAAACATGTTGATGTTTAATTTTTTATTTGGTCTTTTTAAATTTAAGAAAAAAAGGAGGCAAGAGCCAAACAGATTGCCTGATGATTATTCAGATTTTGATTTTGTCAATATGACCGAGTTATATTATAAAAATCCATGGTTGACGAAAGATGAAAATCCAATGGGCTTAGAAAGTTTATGGTTTGATTGTAATAACAATATTGAAAAATTAGTTTTAAAAAGATTAATTAATAAATTTAAATATGTCGACCAGCAAGATGCAAAAGCACGCACCAAAATTGTTTTAGAAAAATGTATAGATGATTGGTTGTTAAAACCGGATAACACTTTATTTATTGCTTTCAAAATTGAAGAGTTTGCAGATGGTTCATCTATCGCGTTAAACTTTATTAGGGCGCGAATAAGTGAGATTAGTGAGTTATGGAAGGTCAATAATTTTATTGGCGATTTACACAGAGGCAAAAGGAGATTCAGGGACGGAAACTTACGAAATGTAGTTTTAATTGATGATTTTGTTGGAACCGGCGGAACTGCCAAAAAAAGAATTGATGATGTTAAAAAGGATATGTTGGAGAAAAACAAAGATTTAAATCTTTTTGTTTTTTCTTTGGGTGGTATGATAAGCGGAAAAAGAAAAATTGAATCCTGTAAGGTTAAATATGCTTGCACATATTTAATTGATAAAGGGACGAATATTGCATTTCCAAAACCTATTAATTTTCTTGCTCGTAAGAGAATATTAAAAATGGAAGATTTACTTCATGAAGGCAGTATTAATCTTCCATTGAATAAATTTTCCTTGGGTTATGAAAAATCTGAGGCCTTGTATTCCTGGAATGTATTCAATATTCCAAATAACAATTATCCAATTTTTTGGTGGAACCAATATAAAAATGGTAGCAGACGAAAACCAATCTTTACTAGATCTCAATAAATATGAAAAACTCTCATAAACTTTATCAAGTTTTATCCATGTTTGAAACGGAAAATGTTGAAATTAAGGTTTTGAAGCAATACTTCACGCCAATCTATTTAGCTGACCAAATACATTCACTTGAAAACTCAGGTTTAATAGAGGTTGATTGGAAAAAAAAGCAAATAAAACAAACAGGAATGAATTTGGCGTCTCTGGTTAAAAAGAAAGAAGAAATAAGCAAATTTGAAAGGACTAGGCCAAAATCCCTGAATGATAAAAAAATAGAAGTGAACGAACCATATCTAAAAATAAAAGGAGGGAAAGGATTAGAAGATGGAGTGTAGTCGCTCCAGTAAAGCTTAGGCTGTTTTAACCATTGTGATGATTTGTTAGAACTGAAACATGCAAGGGCAGTTTCAGCGATAATAATTCATCTCAAATCGAATGGAAAAGATTTATTTCGAATTATTATGTAATCCTTTCTCTCTAATTTTATGAGTGCTAATTATCAAATAAAAGATTGGGAAGAATTAATAAATAACTCTTCACTTTCCAAAAAGGAAAAGAAGGAGAAATTATTTTTTATAAGAAGCGCATATCACAACGGAGTCCCAGTAATTTTAGACTTAGATCATTTGGCCCATCTTTTAGGGTTAAAAGTTGGAGTTCTATCGGCCATGATAAAAAAGCCCCTTCGCTTTTATCGCCAATTTAAAATTCCAAAAAAAAGAGGTGGATTTAGGGATATTGTTACTCCATATGAATCTTTACTTGAAGTTCAGCAATGGATTGTTGAACATGTACTAAGTAAATTTCAAGTTCATGATGCAGCACACGCATATGTGAAAAAACGAAATATAGCACAAAACGCCTCAATTCATGTAGGTTGTGATGAAATGCTAAAAATTGATTTAAAAGACTTTTTCCCTTCAATTAAGATACCAAGAGTTAGAGAGTTATTCAACCGCGTTGGTTATAGTAAGGAAGTCTCCTACTATCTTACTAATCTTTGTTGTTTGAACGGTAGTATTCCTCAAGGAGCAGCCTCTAGCCCTATGATTAGTAATATTATTCTTTTCAATCTCGATAAAAGACTTTCTGTTTTTTCTAAAAACCATGGTGTTAAATATTCCAGATATGCAGATGATTTGGTGTTTTCAGGTAACTTTCAATCTTTTGGCTTTAAAAATTTGGTAATTATGAATATTGAAGATGAAGGGTTTAAGGCAAATACAGACAAAACAAGAGAATACTGTGAGGGCCATAGAAAAATGATAACAGGTATAGTTGTAGAAAAGGATAGAATAAGATTGCCCAAAGCAAAAAGAAGAGAGATTAGAACGGAAGTATACTTTTTAATGAAATATGGTATTTTTGATCAGGTCAAAAGGTACAATGACATTTATTATGCAGATAGAGTATTGGGAAGGTTGAACTATTGGAAACAAATAGAACCTAATAATGAATATGTGATTGATTCAATTAAATCTATTAAAAAGCTTTACGAAGAGACTCTGAAACAAATTTCAACATGATTCTCTATTTATTAGTTTGATTTATTTTAACATTCTCTTTTATGAAGTATGACAAAATACCAGATATAGAACTATTCACCGATGGTGGCGCAGAACCCAACCCTGGGAAAGGCGGGTATGGGGTAATATTGAGTTACAAAGGGAGACAAAAGGAGTTTTTTGAAGGATATGAGCTTACGACTAATAACCGAATGGAATTAATGGCTGTGATTTTTGGTCTTGAACAAATAAAAACCAAGGCAAAAGTTACCGTGTATTCCGATTCTAAATATGTTGTGGATGGCATAGTACAAGGTTGGGCAGCAAATTGGGAAAGAAACAATTGGATCCGTAAAAAGGGCAACTTAGTTCTTAACAAAGATTTATGGGAGAGATTACTGGATGTTATCGATAAACATGAGGTAACATTTAATTGGGTAAAAGGTCACGCTGGCCATGTAGAGAATGAACGTTGTGATGCCCTAGCCAATAAAGGGATTAACTCAGAAAATAAAATGAAGGACGAAGGGTATTTAGATTACCTAGAAAATATTGAGTATTACCAAGAACAGAAAATAGGAAAGGAAGGGGACTTGTGTAGAAAGTGTCAGACACCAGTTATCAAAAAGAGTCCCAAAAAACGAAAAATCATAAAAAACCAAAATTATTATTTTGAGTATTATATGTTCTGCCCCAACTGTAGAGCGATGTATATGGTAGAAGAGGCAAAAAAGGAAGTGCCTGATGGAAATACCTTATTCTAGCCTCAAAATAACTTAAACTAACCTAATGAAAAATCTAACAACCAAAACTAATTTAACTACTTTAAACGATCAGCAACGTAAAGCGGTTCTTTCCGAGTGCAATCGACTTCTTGTTTTAGCAGGAGCGGGTTCTGGAAAGACTAAAACATTACTTCATAGAATCAATTATTTAATAGATGATAAACTGGTTGATGCTAAAAACATTCTTGCAATAACGTTTACCAAAAACGCAGCCAATGAGATGCTTGATAGGATGATTCTTTCTGTGGATACATCTGGGTATTATGAAAAATTTCTCAAGACCAAAGGGATTTCTTTTGCTGAAAGACATCGAGAACGCCAAACCTATTTGAACAAATTTCCTTGGTTGAATCGATTAACCATAAAAACCATTCACAGTCTCTGTTATCAGATCATTAAGACTGATGGAGTTCATGTATTTGATAACAAATTTAAAATAGTTGCTGACCAAAAGACAGAAAGTGAGTTTCAAGGTAGTACTGCTGAAGAATCGGTTAGTGATATCATTGAAAAGGTTACTATCAACTTGTCAAAAAACAAGGAATTTCTTTTAAAGTTAAAGCGATACATTCTGGATTACTTTGTGGATTATATTCACGATCATCCAAAGCACAAAGAGTTTAGGCCAGAGGGGAAGTTTTTTACCAGTTTAAAAGGGGATAAAGTAAGATCTAAATCCGAACAATTTATAGCAGATTGGTTATACCGCAATAGTATAGAATATAAATATGAACCTGAAGTTAAGGTTAAGGAATATTCTTTTCATCCTGATTTCTTTATACCTCAGGCTAATGTGTATCTCGAGCATATAAGCAACAAAAGTTACCCATCTTTTTGGAAAGAGAGAAAAATGGATGATGCAGGTAAAACTTATGTAAAAACCTATGACGAAGCCACTCATAATTCCGCAGTATTTAATAGTGTATTGGATCGTGTTATTAAGGGAAAAATAAGTGATGATTTAAGTTCAGCAACGGTCTTGCATTATGATGAAGAGTTTTCAAATTTTAGAAGGGAAATAAAACGATTTTTTAGAGAGGTAAATGAAGTAAGGAATAAAATTGTTAATTCAGAAAAGTCTGTTGATCAAATTGTAGAGGAAGCTGCAAAAAGTGATTTTGAAAGAGTGCGAATGTTCTATGAGTTAGCTATTCCTATTATTAATGCGTTTGATGACTATTGCACGAATAGGTCCTATTTAGATTTTGATGGATTACTCACTAGGAGTATTCAATTGTTACAGGAGTATCCTCATATTAGAGAAAGATACCAAGAGCGGTATAAGCACATTCTGGTAGATGAGTTTCAGGATGTTAATAATTTACAAGTTAAACTTCTTCATTTGCTTACAAACAAAGAGGCACAACTATTTTGTGTTGGTGATGATTGGCAAAGTATTTATGGGTTTAGAGGGTCTGAAATTAGTTATATAGTAAATTTTAAAAAGCATTTTAATAATTCGGAACTGTTAACTCTTAACTTAAATTATCGAAGTACAGACCCGATTGTAAGTGCCTCAACAGAAGCTATTAAAAAAAATAAGTTTCAAATACCCAAAGAAATCAAAGCTGTAAAACGAGGCGGACAAAAAATTAAAGTTTTTTATGAGGAACAAGATGGGCAAACCAATTCTTTTATCTGGGAAACCATAGAAAAACACATAGCGGAGGGTGTCAACCCAGAAGACATATTAGTGCTTTATAGGAGGTCAGCCATGGCAACGGATTTAAAGCAAGCCCTCAAAAGCAGTGGCCATAAAATTCAGTTCAAAACCATTCATAGTGCCAAAGGATTAGAGGCCAAAGTGGTATTTATTTTAGGATTGCACTCTAATAAAGGAGGGTTTCCAGATCCATGGTTGCAAGATAAAATTTATCAGGTCATTAAACCAACAGATTATGATTACCTACTTGAGGAAGAACGTAGACTCTTTTATGTGGCTTTAACCAGGGCAGAAGACCATTTGTATTTAATTTCCCAGAAAGGTGCCGTTTCTGATTTTATAAGGGATATTCCAAGTGAATTTTTATATCAAAACGAATCCAAAAAAGATCTCGCCACCAATAGTATAGTTCTTTGTGTTAATTGTGATTCCAAACTAGAAGATCATTACAAGTTTTGTCCACAGTGTGGAGGCAAAATAGTTGATGAAAACATAGAGCCTCCATTATTAAATGAGAAACAAAGAATAGAAAAATTAATAAGTGTTTTACCCATTACCGATGTTGATGGAGACGAACAAAAGTTGAAAGCTAGAAAGAAAAACAAAAGAGCTTATGAGTCTTGGTCCGCGAAAGAAGATAATATTTTAAAGGAATGCTATGGAAATTTCTCGATAAAGCAATTGAGCAAGATTTTTGGGAGGAGTTTTCAAAGTATTAAATTAAGGATGAAATTTTTAGAATTAGAGTAGACGATTTTCGCCTTATGTTATGCCAATTATTTAAAGTTTAGAATGTTTATTTGATGCAAAGAGCCTATTACTCAAATACCATCCAAAATTTCTTAGTAGAAGACAATTCTAAAATTCTAGGGGAATTAGCGCTTCAACATACTCATGCTTTAGAAGATTTGCAGCGTAATGCCTGGATGGGACAAATCAAGGTTCTTAAAAACCAATTAATTGCTTTTCCTGAAGGTCAAGTTTATTTTGAGTTTGCCATTCCCAGAATGGGTAAAAGAGTGGATGTTATTGTTGTCATTAAGCATATAGTTTTCGTTATTGAGTTTAAGGTTGGCGATGCTTCTTATGGTAATCATGCCATCGAACAAGTCATTGATTATACCTTGGATTTAAAAAACTTTCATGAAGGAAGCCATAACATTCAACTCATTCCTGTTGTTGTTTCAACTCATGCCGAATCGTTTGTTAATAATCAAGAAGACATCGAAAATTACTATACGGCCGCCAAAACCAATTCGAGTAATTTGGGGGACTATATTAAAAATGTCATTAATCATACACAAGGAGAAATTATAAATCCTTTACAATGGGAAAGATCCATTTATAAACCAACACCAACCATTGTAGAGGCGGCTCAAGCCTTATATAAAGGTCATAATGTTCAAGAGATTTCTAGATCCGATGCCGGAGCCATTAATTTATCTAAAACAGCAGCTTGCCTAAATAGGGTGATTGAAGATGCCAAACGAAACCATAAAAAGACCATTTGTTTTGTGACTGGTGTTCCTGGTGCTGGAAAGACCTTGGCGGGTTTAAATATTGCTAATGAACGTATGAAGTCTGATGAGGATGAACATGCTGTTTTTCTATCTGGAAATGGTCCTTTAGTAACTGTTTTAAGGGAAGCTTTGACTAGGGATGAGGTGAAAACCTCAAGGCAAAATGGTGAAGTTTTGACCAAAAAGCAAGCAGCCATAAAGGCGAATGCCTTCATACAGAACATTCATCATTTTAGGGATGATAATTTGAAAACGGATAAAGCTCCTATAGAAAAAGTAGTTGTTTTTGATGAGGCGCAACGCGCTTGGACAAATGAGAAGGCTTCAAGCTTTATGAAGGTAAAAAAGGGAATTGCTGACTTTAATATGTCGGAGCCTGAGTTTTTAATAGACGTCATGAATCGACACGAAGATTGGTGCACTATTGTTTGTTTGATTGGTGGCGGACAGGAAATAAATACTGGAGAGGCTGGTCTTGAAGCTTGGATTCAAGCTTTGAAGGACCGCTATGCCGATTGGGATATTCATTTTTCGGATCTTATCATTGAAAATAATAATTACCTTAAGTTATCGGAAACAAAGGAATGGCTTTCAAAGCATGCCTTTAAGGAAAAGGATTTGCACTTAGCTGTTTCAGTAAGATCCTTCCGATCGGAGCAATTATCTAATTTTGTACATAGTGTTTTGGATCTAAGAATAGATCTAGCTAAAGAGCTTTATCAACAAATCAAAAACGCTTTTCCAATCGTAATAACTCGTGATTTAGAGGTTGCCAAAAACTGGTTGAGGGGAAAATCTAAAGGGTCTGAAAGAATCGGTTTGGTTGGATCTTCTGGAGCTAGAAGATTGCGCCCCCTTGGACTTGACGTAAAGAATGAAATAGATCCAGCTAATTGGTTTTTAGATGGTAAGGATGATGTTAGATCTTCCTATTTTCTTGAGGTTGTAGCTACCGAATTTGATATTCAAGGCTTGGAAATTGATTGGGTCTGTTTAACCTGGGGAGCTGACTTTTATTTGGGAAATAATCAATGGAATTATCAAAAGTTTAAAGGTGCCAAATGGCAAAACGTAAACCAAGAACTGGCAATGTCTTACTTAAAAAATGCTTATCGGGTCCTATTAACCCGGGCGCGTCAGGGCATGGTTATTTTTATTCCTGAAGGGTCTGAATTGGACCATACTCGACCTAAAACCTTTTATGATGGCACTTATTCCTACTTAACTGGATTGGGTATTCCTGAGTTGAAAGCTAAAATGTTTGAAGATCGAAAGATTAATATTGCTAGAGATCAAGAAAAGCCAAAACCAAAAATAAATCGCCCAATAGTTACTTCGAAAAGAACTATTCCTAATCAAATAAAACTAAATTTGAGCAATTCTGAAGGTAAAGAAAGATTGAAAATTGGTAAGTTGGTAAGAACTTCCATGAGTTACTTGATCAAAAATGACTTGCTCACCGAAAATGATCTTTATTTACTTCAACAAGAAAGTTATTCGAAGCAAACCTTCCACCTTCAATTCCCTCTGTTAAGAAAAGCCTTGTCCACCGATCCAGATAATATTCTAAGGTACTGGAAGGGAAAAGTCGAAATCAAGGGGAGGCTATTCTTTATTTGCTCAGAATGGTATGAGCAACCCAATAATAATGACCGTCCTTATTTTGAGGCTTGGTATCGTAATAAGACTAAGGTTTGAAAGCAAGATTGTTTTTAATTGCACTTTAAAGTGTCAAAATCTATATGTAATTGTGTTGAGCCCTGATTATCAACAGTCACCCACTTGAAATTTTTTAATACATAAGAATTGCCGCCATCCAGTTCTACCCATTCATCAATGCCTCTTGCCCCATTTTTTAAATCGTCATTGGGTGTAAATCCTATTGGAGCAACAAAGTATCTGTTTCTCGAAAGATATGTACACTTATTAGTTTCCACCATTTCCGTCGCTTCTGCTTGCTTGAGTAATTTTGATTTTGTTAAAGTTGGAAGCGTTTGATATACTTGTGTTGGGGACAATGATGAGCAACTATTAAAAAAAATAGTTATAATTAAAATCCCTAGAAGTAATTTTGATCTTTTTTTCATGATTGTTAAGTGAAATTATGATTTAAGATATAGCTAAAGTTTAACGTTTAGTATTTGTAAAGAAGCCGTTTTGGGGGTATCAAACTTTTCAAACCATTACGTTGTTGAAGCGAGCTCCTATAGTTGATTTGCTACTATTTTGCCTATTATTTATATACATTATAAGGGGCTAGTCTTTCTTTTTAATTAGTATTTTTCTGATAATTCTAAAGTATCAATATCAAACCACTGATAGTAAATATTGATGCCAAGTTTTTCTCTCAAGTGTTTAAAGTATGATATGACTTCCTTCATATCATAATGTTTTTGAGTTATGACTACAAGTTGTTTAGCATTGTCAACATTAGGCCAAAATGAATATTCAAATAGTTGTCCAATAGCTTCTCTAATACTTGATTTGACAGAGTTGTATGTTTTAATTTCATAAAAAATAAGTCCTTCATCTTTTGAATTTACAACAATATCAACTTTGTTTGTTCCAATTCCACTAGGGTGTTCTGCTTTAACGTTTAAAGTACCATATTTTTCCTTAAGTACTTTTGTCAAATGTATACTTATTGCTTTATGTAAGTAGGTTATTTCGATTGTCTTTGGTTCTCTTTTGTATTTTGTTTTTTCTACCCCGTCTGTTTCTTCTGAATTTCCATTTTCTTCGTAAGGATTGAATGAAAAAGATCCAGGACTTTCATATTTTAGGTCTATATCAAATTCTTCCTTGAAGTATGAAAAATTATACCGTGACAACTTAATTATTGGATGATTTGAAGCAAGTTCATAGTATGGGTCATTGACTTTTAAATCCTTGGGTTTATACCTAACATTAAATAAGTCAACGCCTTCCCAGTCAGAAAATCCTCTATTATTTGCTCCAGACTCTACTATCTGTTCCTCCATTTCTTTCAACCATCCTCTTTGCTTATATATAGATTTAATCGAATTTGCTTCTTCTTGATTTATAACCTCAAGATTAGAAATCTCACCAACCCAATATCTTCTTTTACTTACTCCATCAATTGTGTACAGCCAAACACTAAATATCTTATCGAGATAAGCCTCCTGTTGTTTTCTTATTGGTTCTAAAAATCCGTAATGGTATCCATCAATAAGCTTGCTTGTGTCAAACAACCATTCCTCATGACCGTAGCCATAATTTGCTTCATGCGAATCCTTATGGCTACTTTTTCCATATCGTCCTGACGGCATAACCCAACCATTTGAGTTAAAAGCTAACCTGGAAATTCTTTTTTCGTTTGGATAGTCCTTCTTTATTCCCCACTCTTCATATATGTCTTCTTTAAGTTTTACCCAACCAGTCATTGGAAAACTAAAATCTTTGGGTTTTTCATATGTAACTTTGGCTTCGACTTTTACCTTATAACTAATAAAATATCCTTTATCTTTTGCTTTCTGAAAATAATTCTGATTTGAGACATCCTTAAATTTTTTTATTACCTCACTTTTTGATTCATAAGAAAACCTCACAACCTTAGAAACTTTAGTTTTCCAAACTATTCTTTTCTGGACAGAATCGTACCAATAAAGTGTGTCACCTTCAAGAAGTTCTTTATAAGGAAACAATTGTTTTTGCCACATATTAAACCAATCATGCCTTTCAAATTCTTTTGAATCATTTGGTAGCTCAAAATTTCTACTTGTTATATATTCCATATTCGAAGGTTTTCGATATTGTCAGGCTCCTGGTTACCCCTAGCGGTCTCGGCTATGAGTAATTGCGCGGGTCAGCGATTAACTTTGCAAGGATACACCAATCTGAAAATCCGCGAGGATTTTCAGAAGTAGGCGAGAACAAGCAATTACTTATAGCCATTGTTGGGCTTAGTTATTTTGCGATATTATATTTAATGAATTTTTTCAAATCTTTAGGTATATCTAATCTTGAACCCAATATTTCTACAGCATTAGACTTACTTAAGTTAATATTCATTTTTAATTTTTGTTCGCCTTTTGCTTTTGCAGAATTAACATTTTCCATTAACTCATTAATAAATGCAATTAAAAACCAAATTTCAAACTTGCCTCGCAAATGAATTTTGTCTTTTCTAATTAGTTTAATCTGTCTGTATATTTTTTTAATCTCTTTCCAGCATTCAGTAGTATCGACATTACCTGTCTTATTGTTTAAATAAGTCAATAACCTCGTTCCTTGAGGTTCTTGTAATCTATTAATTTTCAAATCTTGGTCAAATGAAAATATATGTGATAGATTTACTTTTGATAAAGGAATATTATTGCCTTTACTTCTGTGATAGATTATCCAAGAACTCAAAATCTGCATTTGTTGACAGAAAACTTTATGTTCTTTCTTAAACGTTTTGATTATTCCTTTTATAGTTTCGGTATCTGTAATATGTAACAATTCGGTCAAAATTCTTTTTAAGATTTTTACATTGACTAAATAGTTTTCTATAGAATAATATTTCGTTACAAAAATATTGTCATCAGTAACAAAGCTCAATCCTAAAATGTCTGAATAGTCCTTGTCAACAAAAAATAAGACTTTATTTTTATTATATGTGTTCCAATTTATTTTTTTGTAATTATCATAAACACCACTTTTATTTTTACAATTGTAGAAATAAAGCTCATATTTTTTTCCTGCAATATTTTTAATGAAGTTAGTATAAAATGAAGGGTCATCATTTCCTTCTATGAATAAATGAAGTGCCTTATCTGTACTTTTATATTCTTGTAAGAAACGAATATAAGATGTGATTGGTGATGCTCCAGCATCTTTTAATGTCTGTAAAAAACTCATAATGAATTAGAATTTTGTTTCAAATTCATTTAAGCCGTGTGCATATTTTTCTAGATTATTCTCAAAAATAAATGGCGAGTGAGTTACAGCAATTAATCCTAAACATTTATCATTATTTGCAATATCAGTTAAAAACCTTTTTTGCCAAGAAACAGATAGCGATAATTCGGGCTCATCAATGACTACTAAATAATTTTTGGATTTTGACAAATATATGTGACTGAAAAGAGAAACAATTTGCTTTTCTCCTGATGAAAGATTACTAAATTCTATCGGTTTTTGAAAGTCAATCTTTTTATTTTTAAATGGACGAATAAGTATCTTAAAATTCACATAGTCGTATAAAAATACTTTATTTGATGAATAGTCATTACAAATCCTAATGAACTCTGTAATATCCCTTTCATCATCTTCAAGTTTGGAATAAATCGTTGTTAACTTGTAAATAAAGTATGCAAGTATTTTATTTTCTTCTTTTTCGATATTTCCGCCTTTCCTAATATCACTTACAAATTGATTTAATTTTTTCTTTTCGTTATTAGATAAAACGTCTTCATCTATTCTGTCAAAAATTCTTTCAAGGGATTCAGGTGTAAGAGATTCAATTTGATTGTATGTTATTTTCGAGTAATTTTTATTAATTACGTCTTTTAAATAACCACCTGTTAGATTAGTTTTTAGGTTTGAGTTAAAATCTTCTCTTAAGTCACTAAGTTTACGATTGACCTTATCTACAACATCCTCCATTCCAAATTCTACAAGTTCAACAAAACCACTTTCTCTTTCATTTCTTAGCATTCGAAATTTTTTTCTACGATAAGAGTTTAATTCCTCTTTTAAATCGGGTAAGATATTGCTTAAGTCTTGTTCGATTCTTCTATACGTTGGAAGATATAATATTTGGGTGTTAATTAATGATGATAGAAGCTGTTCTTTTTCTCTAAGAGTATTTTCAAAAAGATTTATTTGTTCTCTTTCTGCAAATCTGCTAATTTCTACTATCAAACTTTTAGGTAATCTGTAATCATCAGCTAAAAATTCAAGTTTTTCAAAGTCATTTGCAAAATCTGTGAAATCTTGATTGTGTAAAAAGGCATTTACTCTTTCTCTGACCGCAGGATTGTATCTTCTTAGTAATCTATTTAGTTTATCTGAATTTAGAATATCGATTTCATTTTTTTCTAGTCTTATTGAATTATTAGCCGTTTCAATTTCAACTGCGAAAAAATCATATTTTAATAGTTTAGTCCACTGACGACTTATGAAAAAGTAAATTATATTTACAATGGTAGTTTTACCAGCTCCATTCTCAGCAACTAAAATCAAGCGATTATTTTGCAGATTTATTTCATAATCTTTTTCTCCAAAAAGTTTCTCAATTCTAATAGTATTAATTTCAGTCATTATGTTTCTTTATAATTAAGCCCAACGGTCTCGGCTATGAGTAGTTGCGTGGTTTAGCACTTAACTTTGCAAGTACGCACCAAACTGAAAATCCGCAAGGATTTTCAGAAATAGGCGAGAACAAGCAATTACTTATAGCCATTGTTGTAGGTAGTTTTTATCTTCTTATATTTTTTCTTTGTCTTGTCCATCTGTCTACATCACTAATTTTTATTTTATTTCTGTCCAGAGTAATATAATATTGCTTTCGGTTTTCATCTTCGTAAACTTGAGTTAATTCCAATAAAGAACCTCTGATGTAATTCTCAATTTTTTGAGAAGTCCAATCCAAGTCAAAATGTTTAGATATTCTTTTTAAAACACTTTCTGCTTTTTCTAGGCTGTCTAAATTTGATGAAAAATTCTCTAATATTGGAATCAGTTCTTTTATAAATGCATCTCGTTTTTTTTTATTTTCAAATGCTTCTATTATTTCTTTTCTTAATCTACTTGGAACTTCACTATTTCTATCTCGCTTTATTTCTACAGATATATTTCTGTCAGAATTAATCGGGATTCGAATTCGAACATCTTGTTTTTTTCCGTCTATTAGATATTTAGTTTTTTTATCGATATGAACATCTGTTGAGCTTTTGTCCCAATTTTTTTCTTCTTTTGCGCCCCATTTGTGGTCGTCAATAATGAGTGATTGATTATTAATTAATGGTCTTAAACTCATTATTTTCGTTTAGTTTTAATCGTTTTTAATATTCCGCTTCCAAATTCTTTAACATTGCCAGCAAGTTTTAAATGTGGACTAGGTATTTTGTTTATTATCGTATCTAATTTCCCAATTGCTGAATTTACGTTCTGTTCGTTCAATTCACTCACTTTTATTCTCTCGACAATTTGAATATGTGGATCTAGACTTGGAATTCCTTTCACAAATAGGCGATAAATGTATCCTATTTCCATTACTTGACTGTTTTGAAAATAGCCCTTCTTTCCGATTGTGTTTTTGTAAGGTTCAACTTGAACAATGAAGTCAGATTTCCCTATTCCAGATTTATACCCTTTATCAAATTCGGCTTGTTTTTCTGTTCTTATTCTTTTAAGTATTTGGTTTTTCTCTTTTTCAAAGTCAATTTCTTGATTTTTAAGAGCCTCTATATTTTTTCGCTTAAGATTATTAAATAAAATTAGAACAATTAATATCCAAATTAATGAAGTAACAATTATTGCAATTAGTAATTCTATTGTCATTTAATATTCAGATATTTTTAAGTTTCGTTAAATTACCTACAACGGTTTGGCTATGATTCCGTTGCGAGGAAATTCGGTAGAATTTCGGAGTAGGAATCAAGCCAAGTTAAAGGTAACGATTTTTGGTTTATCGCCATAGCAAGCAAAGGATTATAGCCGTTCTTAGCTACTGTTCTTTCCACCTTTTTTCCATTAACGCAATTTGTTCGTCCGATATGTCTGGTTTAGTTTCCTTAATCAACTTCATGAACTTTTCATAGAGTTCTTTTGGAGGTTTTCTACCGCAACAATATGTCATCATTTCTTGTGCAGTTTTGTCAAATTCAATCTGCAATTCGGTTCTCTTTTTCAAAATTCTATCCTGAATTTCAATTAGGATTTCGGCTAATTCCGATGAATAAAAGTAAACAGATACATGAGCCATATCGAATTCCTTATTGTCGTTAAATTCTTTAAGAGTTATTTTTAAATCGCTAATCTTACTATAAAATCTATAAATCTCATCTATTATTTTTGATGACATGTACAGCATATTATTGGAGATTTCCTCATGATATTTTGTAACCGATTTGTCAAATTTTTCAACCGCATTGTTGATGCAATCTTTATCTACGCAAGTTCCTGAAAGAGAAACATGCAGTTGTTGAACATCGAATAAAATTTTGGAAAGAGATGCGTAAACAGCTTTTTCTTGGTTTTTTATTTCGCTATCCGCGTTAAACTTCTTATCTAATTCTTTTTCTTTACTCTTTGATTTAAGGTTATAGTAGTTATTCAACCAGACCAACACTATTGGCAAGAGGAAACCACTTAAAATAGTCACTACTATTTCAGGTTTGGTTTTGATAAGTTCAATAAAATCGTCCATTTTTTTTCAGAATTGTAGCTAACGTGTGTGTAAACACACCTGGTGTGTTTATTTTTATTATATAATTACCATGTTGTTGTTTATCCAATAAATTCGGGATAAAAACAACTGCTATTATTGTTCTTAGAGGAGAGAGATTAAATCTATAAAATTGCCTTAAAACTTGAAAGAATTTTCTTGAAAATATTAATAGATAAAATAAATTTCGAACTAAAAAATGCGGGTTCCCGTAAGCTAAATAAGTTTAGATGCTTTTAAAAAGCTATGCTAATTAAGCATTTCAATGGATTTAATGATATTGAAATTTCTATATTCATTTATTTTTGGATCAAATAATTCCTGTTGGATAAATTCCATCTTGACATCCTTATTCTTGGTCTCATTGAAATTATATTGAATGTTTGTGCCTGAGTTTGAAACAAAAGTTAACCAATAAAACTTTGAAGTCTTCCCTTGATTATCCTCAACCGTAAAAATGACAAAATCTTCACTTGAAATATTTCTGATTTTTCCTTCGATAATCATGGGTTCATAAATTTCAGCATTATCATCATCGTCCACTTTTAATGATGCTAATCTTTGTATTGACTCTGGACAGGAAATAAGCATTTCAACGCCTATGATTCTTCCTAATTCTTCCCCTTGTTCATCTATCTTTCGGATATCAATATTGTAATCTCTTAATAATTCATCACCATACTTTGCAGCTTCATTTAGCATGCAAAGACCAATATTCTCATTATCCATTTTTTCATCTGGAAGATTTTGAATGCATTCACAAGCATGGTCTACTATCTTTTTCATATATTTTTTTTGAGCATTCAATGTGGTAGATAGGAAACAGATTAATAAGAAGGTAAGTGTCTTGTTCATTTTGATTAAATATTATTTATTGTTGGGTTAATTATTGTTTGTGCATTTATAATTTATCTAATACAAATCGCATCAGATGGATTATCAAAAAAACTTATAAAAAAGCTAATTTCTGTTCTAGTTGAGGAGTGGATAAAACTAAAAATTTAATTGAATGAGTGAAAGAAATTTCTTGAAAATTTTCCCCTGCGAAAGTTTTGGATTTTTCCATTTTGATATCTCAAAACCTTTCCCTAAATTGCTTGATATTGAATGTTTAACCACAACATCAAATTCGTTTTTTCTGCACGGGACTTGTGTTTGCTACCTAAAAAAAACGACATAAGGTGATGGTTTTTGAGTGAATTGTAAAATTATCTTGACTTCGCTCATAACGAGAGGCTCACTGGTTCAAGTCCAGTCCCCGCTAATAGCATTGAAAGCTGATAAATTTATGGTTTAGGGTTGCCAAACCGTTTTTTTGTTCCCGATTTTAAAAACTTAAAACTTGAATTGAGAAGGTGTATGCTTCGAAATTTGGGGTTTATTTCTGGTTAAAGTAAAAGGTTTGATATTCTGATTCATCCGGAGGACCAGGAGTGACCTGAATGTTTGGTTTTCCAGTTAATGTCATGATTGTGGATGCAAAGGTAAACCCACGTCCATTGTTTGTTCGGCATACCGGAGAATATTTATTGTCTTTAGAGCTTAGGCCTTCTTTGATGATGGTATCTTTAATGGCGAAATTACTTTTCATTCTATTTGACAATGCATCATGCCTTAGTTGGCTGTCCAGTGCCATCATTTCTAATGCTCTATCAACCTCGGGGCCTTCCAAGTTGATTTTTTTGACATCATCATTTACAATTGGTTCGTTGGCATGAAAAATGGTTCCGTTTTTATTTTTGGGATCATACCTAACTACTTTATTAGCTGAAGCTTCAAAGTCATAAATTTGATCCTTTATTCCTATGATATAATTTTGTCCTGAAGCATGGGGAACGTTTTGTATAAAGGATAAAATATCTTCTGGATCGGTGGTGTTGAGAATCTTTCTAATCATAAAGCTTACCGGTAACCCAGAAGATGATGATTTTAACCTGATTAAAGTGTTGACACACACGCCAATACCATTTTCATTTAAACCATTTAAGGAGAGTAATCCTGGGTGAGTTAATATCAATTGTTCTGGACGATTTTTAGTTCTGCTTAACCTCATAAGTACTTGAAATTTATCGGTGTATGCCTTTAGATCCATGTTTTGGGCAACATAGGCTGGTTGCCCGTTTATGGATGGAACACCTACCCCAGTGCAGTGATGATTTTTTGAATCAAAGTCATAGACCCAAAATTCATCCATTAAGTTTAACGCCAGAAGATCCTTAAAAGATTGTCCGGAACCATCAGCAATACCTTTAATTTCATCATTTAATTCTGGAGTCCATTTTTTGATGGCTTCGTCAAATTTTGCGTAGGCTAAAAAATCGGATATCAATTCATCCGCTGTTTTATCCCCTTTCCCTATCAAACTCCTTTTCCAAACAGCTAAAATATCAGCTATTTCTTTTTGAAAATGTTTGCCATGTTGAAAACCTAATTGATAACCTTCTCCGTCAAAAGTAACCGTTTTTAAGGTCCTTTTTTCCTTTTGTCCAAAGCAAGTAGCAGTTATAATAGTAATACAGAGTAAAAGGATGAAATGTTTCATGATGTATTGATTTAGTTTTGGAGGTTGATCTCAACCCATGAGACTCTGCGTCCAAAATTGATGATTTATTATAGTAGAAATCGAATCCGTAAACTTGACGGATGAAAAACAATACTGTTAATTGCTCCTAGTGAGGTTCTTAAATATAAAAAATTAATTTGATTTTTTGAAAGAATTTTCTTGAAAATTTATGTTGAAAACAGTTAGGTAATTCTTGTAAGATTATATTTTATGGTTTGAATTAACCTAACTAATCAACATGAATAATTATTTTTTTAAACATCGCAATGAATCTCTTTTTTCTGTTAAATTATGGAAATGGTGAATTTGATTAATTGAATCTCTCTCTTTTAAGTCTTGTTCTTAACAGTTAAAAAAATCCACCCGCTAAAATTAGTTTTGAATTTGTCCGAGTTTTTGTTTTATTCATAATTTAGGATAGAATGAAGGTTCAAGTCAATTAAATTGCCTTACCACGATTTCTAAAACTTCAAAGATGCTTTACATTTTAAAAAATAATTTTTTTATCTCCTGCATATTGGTTTTTATCATGGGATGCAGTGTAGGTCTAGATGGAGATAATGTGATTTCTATAAAAGTGACCGTTATTGATGAACAAACGAAAGATCCTGTTTCTGGGGCTAAAGTTGCCTTACTTGGGGTGAATAAAATAGAATATGGAGTTGGAGGAAGAGAAACTATTATTGGATATCGTCCATGTAATAGTAAAGGAGAAATTATTTTTAATTTATTATCATATGACGCTTCAAGAGTTGATATTGTCAAAGCTGAAAAGTTCGGATATGGTTCCGCTCAGGTTCAGTACAATTTAGAAAAGGAATTGGTGATTCATCTATGACTTGTTACTTACTTATTAAGTGGGAAATGGTAGACAATGGATGGGCCAATCTTAAGTTTCATAGTTTAAATTTTGATAATTTTATTTCAATAATTTTATTAAAATGGTGAAACTAAATTTTTCAATTTTGATATCTCAAAACCTTTGCCTAAATTGCTTGATATTGAATGTTTAACCACAACATCAAATTCGTTTTTGCTGCACACGTTTTGTGTTCACTATCGAAAAAAATAACGGGATAAATAGTTGGTTTTGAGTTAGTTGTAAAATAATTTTAGCTTCGCTCATAACCCGAAGGTCACTGGTTCGAGTCCAGTTCCCGCTACAAATGACAAAGTCGCAGTATTAAACGGTTTGGAGCTTCCAAACCGTTTTTTTTATGCTTAATTTTACGGAGCTCTTAGAGCGTGAATACGAAAATGAATACGAAAGTGAATACGATTTGTCATTGAAGCAGAAATTTTCCACCCCCAAAATCTATACGGGAAAAGGTGACATCAAAAAGAGATGGTATGTCTATTTTTCCTTTGCCGACCCAGAGACTGGAAAACTGAAAAGACAAAAACCTATCTATGGGTCTGCCAACAAGTATAAAACCAAAGAAGAACGTTTGGCCGTACTTACAGTTTACCAAAAACTTACCTTGAAATTATTGAATCAAGGGTGTACGTCTTCAAACTAATTTGGACACTAGGGCCATATGATAATTGTAAAATGTTAACACTCAATGGGCTATTGGCTAAATCATTTTAAGAATATTATAACAGTCCAAAGCCCCTTGTTTTCTTGGTATTTAAATAACTTAGGACTTCTTAAGTAAAACATCATGAAAAAAATAAAAATAGGTCAAACAGACCTGCAGGTTGCTCCCATAAATTTGGGAGGCAATGTGTTTGGCTGGACCCTTAATGAAAAAGAATCCTTCCTCATTTTAGATGCCTTTGTAGATCAAGGCTTTAATTTTATCGATACCGCCGATATGTATTCCTATTGGGTAGATGGTAAAGGAGGCGGACAGTCTGAAACCATTTTTGGTAAATGGATGAAAGAGAGAAAAAATAGGCAACAGGTCATTATGGCCACCAAGGTGGGAGGAGAAACGGGTATACACCCTAAAGACACCAGTAAAAAACACATTTTACAGGCGGTAGATCAATCCTTAACACGCTTGAAAACCGACTATATCGATTTGTATTACACCCACTTTGATGATGAGGTAACACCAGTTGAGGAAACCCTGGAAGCTTATCAAGAAATCATACGGGCTGGGAAGGTAAGGTATATTGCGGCTTCCAATTTATCCCCAGAAAGAATACACGACTCCTTTCAAGCCTCAGAGAAATATGGTTTGCCCAAATACCAGGCACTACAACCGCATTACAATTTATTGGAAAGGGATTTTGAATCCAGATACCGACCCCTAGCAGAACAATACGGACTTATGGTGTTTCCTTATTGGTCATTGGCCTCGGGATTTTTAACGGGTAAATACCGTTCAGAAGCAGATTTGGAAAAAAGTCCGCGTGGTGGTAGTGTTAAAAAGTACCTGAATGATAAAGGACTCGCCATACTTGAATCTCTTGATACGGTTTCAAACAAACATCAAACCACTCCAGCAACCGTGTCTTTGGCTTGGTTGTTGGCTCAGCCTACCATTGGGGCTCCTATAGCTAGTGCCACCAGTCAATCTCAGTTAAAAACATTGTTTGAAGCACCGCTTTTGAATTTGGATGCCGAAGATTTGGAACTGTTGGATAAGGCCAGTAGTCCTGTGAATACCATCAATTCCTAAATCTGTAAAAGTACCATCACTATTATGAATCAAATAGAATTTGGTCTGGGCATGTTTGGAGATCTTTCATTCGACAGGCATACCAATCAAGCCCAACCCCCAAAAGAGCGTTTAGCTCAAATGCTTGAGCAAATAAAATTGGCAGATGAATTGGGTTTGGATGCCTTGGTTATTGGGGAGCACCACCGTCCAGATTACGCAGTGGCCTCTCCAGAAATTGTCTTGGCAGCCATGGCTTCTGTGACCAAACATATCAAGTTAAGTAGTGGGGTTACGGTTTTAAGTTCCTCCGATCCCGTAAAGGTATACCAGGATTTTGCAACGCTCGATCTGCTTTCAGATGGGCGGGCAGAGATATGTGCCGGTCGGGGTAGTTTTATAGAATCCTTCCCCTTGTTTGGGTATGATTTAAAGGACTATCACGCCTTGTTTGAAGAAAAACTACTGTTGCTTTTGAAGCTTAATGCCGAGGAAACGGTGACTTGGCAGGGAAATTTTAGGGCATCCTTGCATGAGCAAACCATTTATCCCAGACCCGAAAAACCTTTACCTATTTGGGTAGCTGTAGGAGGCACGCCAGAGTCAGTATATAGAGCTGCCAAATTAGGATTGCCTATTATTTTTGCCATCATTGGTGGCATGCCACAACAGTTTAAACCCTTGATAGATTTTTACAAGCAGGAGTATGAAAATCATGGTCATGATATGGGCTCTATGCAAATAGGTGTGCATTCACATACCTATTTGACGGCTTCAAGAGAGGATTTGCTCGCTGAGTATTTTCCGCTTTATGCAGCACAAATGGATCGGGTTGGGAAAAGTAGAGGTTGGTCACCTTATACCCAAGCGCAGTTTGAAGGAGGAATATCTCCCGAAGGCGCTCTTTTTATGGGAGAACCCAATCAAGTAGTAGATAAAATATTAAGTATTATAGAAATGTTTGGCTTAACTAGATATGTGGCCCATATTGATGTGGGCGGGCCTGCACATAAAGATTTAATGAAGGCCATAGAATTGTTTGGAACCAAAGTGGTTCCAGAAATAAGAAAATCACTAAAACAACAATAAAGATGACAGTTAAAGCATATGGCGCACATGCCAAGGATAAAGAATTAGAACCGGTTCAAATTGAACGCCGAGGGTTAAAGCCCACAGATGTTCATATAGATATTTTGTATTGTGGTGTTTGTCACAGTGATATACACACTGCCCGCAGTGAATGGGGACCAGCCAAATATCCGGTGGTTCCTGGACATGAGATTATAGGAAGGGTAACTGCAGTAGGTAACGAGGTGACGCGTCACAAGGAAGGTGATTTGGTGGGTGTAGGTTGTATGGTGGATTCCTGTAGAACCTGTCATTCCTGTCAAGATGATTTGGAGCAATACTGTGAAACTGGAGCTACGTTTACCTATAACAGTCACGACCCACATACCGGCGGACATACTTATGGCGGGTATTCGGAAAGCGTGGTGGTAGATGAGGCCTTTGTACTAAGCATTCCAGAAAGTTTGGATACTGCCAAGGTAGCACCTCTATTGTGTGCTGGTATTACCACTTGGTCGCCATTAAAGCATTGGAATGTGAAAAAAGGAGATAAAGTAGGGGTTATTGGTTTAGGCGGATTGGGCCATATGGGAATCAAGTTTGCCCATGCCTTGGGTGCCCACACAGTGATGATCACTAGGTCTCCAGACAAAGCAGGTGATGCTGAAGCTTTGGGAGCCGATGAGGTACTTATAAGCACCGATGCCAAACAAATGAAAGAACATGCCAATTCCTTTGACTTTTTATTGAATACGGTTCCTGTTGATCATGATGTGAATCCGTATTTGGGATTGATGAAACGGGATACAACCATGGCCATGGTGGGTGCCATTGAACCCCTTTCTAAAGTGCATGGTGGAGCGCTTATTTCAAAACGTAAAAATATAGCAGGTTCCATGATAGGAGGGATTAAGGAAACCCAAGAGATGTTAGATTTTTGTGGGGAGCACCAAGTGTTACCCGATGTAGAAATGATAGATATTCAAGAGGTGAATAAAGCCTGGGAGCGTGTGGTTGATGCCGATGTCAAATACCGCTTTGTCATTGATATGGCATCTCTTAAGAAATAAATCAAATAGAAAAGCAGAAGGTTACTTCTGCTTTTTTTATTCTTGAACTTCTGCCAAATATAGAGCATTTTGGTCAGGGTCTTTGAAATGGGCCAGTCTGATGTAACCATCCTTTTCAACATTAAAGATAATACCTTTGGCGGTTAATTCAGCGACCGTTTCGTCAAAGTTGGTAACCCCAAGCCCGATACTCAGATTATCACCTATTTGGGTGTTTTCTTTGGTAGGGTGCAGACCCAAAATCACATTGGCGGCTTGTACTTCGGCATAATGGTCACCCCAATGATTCAATAGAGGTAATCCCAAAACTTCCGCATAAAACTGAATACTTTGATCCATTTGGGATATCATGATGTTGATTCGGGTGGCTTTTAAAGTTTTCATGTCTTGAGGTTTTAAGTTAAGACTAAGGTTTTTTCATAATTGAAATCGTGATGTTCTTCAGAATGGATATAGCCAAACTGGTTAGTGACCATCTTGGTTCCGGAAATTTCAAAATCCCTTTGGTTGCCATGGCTGTGTCCATAAATCCAATATTGAATGTTGTTTTTGGAGATGAATTCGGTTTTATCGGTACAAAAGGCTTCACTCAACAAGTTGCCCTTAAATTCAGGGAGGTGGCATTGGGTGCTGGGTAAATGATGGGTAACCACTACCTTTTTTCCCTTCTTTTCAACTTCGTCCGAAATAAACTCAAAGGACTTATTATGTAGTTTATTGAAATGGTGCATGTAAAATTGACCGCCTTTATAAATGATGTTTCTAAAATCAATCATGCCGTTAATCACTTCATACATCTGCTTGCTGATATGCGACCACATGGTTGAAAAAATAAAGGTATAATCTTCTATTTGTAATGAGGTATTATTTAGCAACGTGACATTGGGGGCAATGTTCTTTACAATAGGATATAAAGCATAAGCGGCATCATAACCACCGTAAAATTCATGGTTCCCAGGAATGAGAAAGACCTCTTTAAAATCCTGAGATGCTTGTTTGATAAAGTCTAGTTTGCCGTAGTTTCGGTTTAAAAAGTAGGTGTCACCAGCAATGATTAAAATATCTCCCTTTGGTATAATGGGATGCTTTTTAAACCACTCACGGTTCTCTTTTAATTCCAGGTGTAAATCTGAACAAACTTGTATGGTCATTTGCTGTCAGGTTGGTGGTAAAGTTACAACATCCATTTCATCAAACTTGGAGATACACCTAGCTTTTTAAGCTTCTTTGAATTGTTACCTTTGCATCATGAACGATAATTTTGTCAATGAGTTTTTCGGAATCGGGATTCAAAACGGGAAAACCCCAGAGAATTTAGGGGTGTTATGGCGGTCTGCCCAAAATATGGGAGCCAGTTTTATATTTACTATAGGAAACCGATATGCCAAACAGGCTTGTGATACCCACAATGCGGTCAAGTCTATGCCTTATTTTCATTACGATAACTTTGAAGAGTTTTACAACAACTTACCAAAGGGAGCAAGACTGGTAGGTGTGGAATTAACTGAGGATGCCGAACCATTGGAAACCTTTCACCATCCAAGACGTTGTGTTTACTTATTGGGAGCAGAAGATCACGGTCTTTCCAAGAAGGCGATTGAGAAAAGCCATCATTTGGTAAAGTTCACTTCTCAACTTAGCCTCAATGTATCTGTTGCCGGAAGTATCGTCATGTATGACCGTGGAATAGCAAAGCCTCGTTCCTAAGATTTTACAATCTCGATTTCAGGTCTCTCAAAGCTTTTACAAAATCGGATACAATGTGTCCTTGATTGTGGTGATGTCCTTTAAACGTGATCCACTCCCCAGCAACCATGGTACCCAAAATATGAGACACATCACTAGCATACACTATGGTATTGCATATATGTTTTATATTGGTAGCCGCCATAAGAGCCGAATTGGCATCAAAGATCACTGTGTTAAAAGGTTGCCCAATTTCAAAAAAGGATTCATGTGAGCGCCCCATGGCTTGTTTTCCGGCTTTGTAGGCCATAGTGATGGCATTCAAACCACTGTCCCCATGGTAGGGTAGGTAAAAGGTGTTGCGCTTATGGGTCGTTAAACGCTGGCCATAATCTAGAAGACGTAATTCTTCCATCGGACTGATTCCTATATGGCTATCGGTGCCGATACTCCATGACCCGTTAAGTGCTTTGTAGTCGTGAAATCTAAACAGACCGTCTCCTAAGTTTCCTTCCGTAGTAGGGCACAAAACCACATGAGCGCCAGAGGTGGCAATCCCCTTAACTTCATCATCATTTAAATGGGTGGCGTGCACCAAATGATAGTTGGGGTTTAGGTCCATGTTATTCATTAGCCATTCAACAGGGCGCTGTTGGTAAAAGGCTTTACAGTCTTCAATCTCTTTAATTTGTTCTGAAACATGAATGTGAAATGGGCGGTTATTGCCAAAGTTTCTGCCCACCTGTATGATGTCTTCACCGGTTACGGCTCTCAAGGAATGAATCCCCAAGCCAACTTTTGCTTGGTCATAATATGGTGCTGCTTTTTCACTGCTTTCCAACAAGCGATAGTAGTCCTCAATGGTCTTTGAAATAAATCGCTTCTGTTTGCTTTCAGCTTCTTTTCCAAAGCCTCCTTTTTGATAGAACATAGGAACCAAAGTTATTTGGATTCCTGCTGTTTTAGCCGCGGAAATTAAACGGGAACCAAGTTCAGCTAAGTTGCTGTAAGGATTTCCATCAGGGTCGTGGTGTACATAATGAAATTCGGCTACCGAGGTGTATCCATGTCTCAACATCTCGCTATACAGCATGGTGGCAATGGCTTCCAGATGTTCAGGCGATACTTGCAATGCCAAGTCATACATGGCCGATCTCCAGCTCCAAAAATCATCAGGTTGCCCGCTACCTTCATGTAATTCGGCCAACCCTGCCATAGCATATTGAAAGGCATGTGAATGGGCATTTTGAAATCCCGGTAAGGCAAAACCATTAATGTTTTCGGCTTGGGCCAAGTCATCTTGTTTGATAGAAAGGACGCAACCGTTCTCATCTAAGGTTACTACAGCGTTGTTCAACCAACCGGTTTCTGTTAAAAGCGCGTTGAATCGATAGGCTTTGCTCATTAGGAAAGGGTATTTATTAGGTTCTCAAAAAGGGATTTTAAAACAAGTCGCATCTGTTCGGCACGCTCGGGATGGTATTGGGTCTCGGAATCATCCATATAATTCGTCTTGGCCATTTCCAATTGCAATGCGTGGATGTTTTCTGAAGGCTTTCCAAAACTTCTAGTAATGTGCCCCCCTTTAAATGGGTGGTTGTGCTTGAAGTTGAAGGAGTGGGAATCCAAAATACTGATGGCTGAATCAATAAGTGCTTTGGAAGCGGATGTTTCGTCGTTGTCTCCCAAAATTAAATCTGGAAAAGGGGCTTCCTGTATACCAGGCACTACTTTTCTTATGGAATGCGCATCAAAAAGAAGGGCTTTTCCAAATTGCGATTTGGTTTCATTTAAAAGCTCTGAAACTTTTTGGTGATATGGCAAAAAATACTGCTGTAATCTATTTTCGATTTCTTGCTCCGTTGGCGTTTCATCTTTATATAAAGAATCGCCATTAAAATTGGTGGTTGGTACCAAGCCCGTAATCACACGGCCATCATTATACAAAGGCTTGCTATTTGGATCACGGTTTAAGTCGATAACCCATCGGTTGTATCGAGCGGTTATCATCGTGATGCCCAAAGCAGGGGCAAAATCGTATAACTGATCTATAAACCAATCGGTATCGTCTGGATTTGATACGACTTCTGGTTTTAATTGCTTTTTCACGTCGTCTGGAAACAGGGTTCCAGAGTGTGGTGAACTTAATATAATAGGAACTTTTTTGGCTGTAGGTTCAATAATGTTGTATACCATGTGCTGGTTGTAAAATTAGTCTGTAGTTACAAAAGTACAAGTTATCTCTTTACCTTGATGCAAGTAAACCGTTAAGGTTGTACCTTTGCCAAAATTGAAACGGACAAAGATGGGGCATAAAGCAGGTTTTGTGAATATTATAGGGAACCCCAATGTGGGTAAATCTACATTGATGAATGCTTTTGTAGGTGAAAAATTATCGATTATTACTTCTAAAGCTCAGACCACGAGACATCGTATTTTGGGCATTGTCAATGGCGAGGATTTTCAAGTGATATTCAGTGATACCCCGGGAATTATCAAACCAGCTTATGAGCTTCAAGAAAGTATGATGGACTTTGTTAAGTCTGCTCTAGAGGATGCCGATGTGTTGGTTTATATGGTTGAGATAGGGGAGAAGGAGTTAAAGGATGAAGCATTTTTTAATCGTATTGTACACTCAAAAATTCCTGTTTTATTGTTGTTAAACAAAATTGATACTTCCAATCAAGAGCAACTGGAAGCCCAAGTGGAACTGTGGAAAGAGAAAGTGCCAAATGCCGAAATTATTCCTGTGTCTGCTTTGGAAGGGTTTAATGTAGAAACCGTTTTTACTAGGATTGTTGAATTGTTACCAGACTCACCTCCATTTTATCCAAAAGATCAATTGACTGATAAGCCTGAACGATTTTTTGTTAATGAAACGATTAGGGAGAAAATATTACTGCATTATAAAAAGGAAATCCCTTATTCTGTTGAGGTTGAAACCGAATCCTTTGTGGAGGAGGAAGAGATTATCAGAATCCAGTCAGTCATCATGGTTGAGCGTGATACTCAAAAAGGGATTATTATTGGACATAAAGGTTCGGCCTTAAAAAGAGTAGGTGTAGAATCCAGAAAGGATTTGGAAGCTTTCTTCGGGAAACAGGTTCATTTAGAGCTGTTTGTCAAGGTGAATAAAAATTGGAGAAGCAATCCAAATCAACTAAGAAGGTTCGGATACAATCAAAAGTAAGCATCTGTATTACAGTAAATGTTCCTGCTTCAAGACGTCGTTCATAAAATCATGCAATTGATGCATTTGCTCTTTGCCTGAATGTCTTCCCATTCTACCCAATAAATAGAGGGTTACCCATGCTATAATCATCAAAAACATGATGGTGAGCTGTACCACAAATGGTAATTCTAAAGTCCAGTTAGAGTAAGCCCAAATTCCAAAAACGATAAAAAGACCAGCCACGATAAAATGAAGAAACATAAACATGGTCCATATGGTTGGGTTGGGGCCAAACAAACCATGAACCGTACAGTTGTCTTGATCTTTGGGCAACACTTCCAAATGCAATTGGGGAGACCAATAATGTTGTTCTGCTTTTGGTATTCTAATAAAAACATGGTTGTCTATTCGTGAAACCACAAAATTCTTTTGATGGCCTTTGGTTTGTTCAAAAGCCTTGAGTATGGTTTGGTTTGATCTCGATAATTCTAATTGAAATCGGGGTCTTAAAACAATGTCATTGGATAAAGCCATAAAAGAAGCTGATAATCTGCAGAAAAATAGTATTTTTTCTTCAGATTGTAAACACTACCTTTGCAAACAATTCTAAGATTATGAGTAGTATCGTTGCTATAGTAGGACGTCCCAATGTCGGTAAGTCTACATTTTTTAATAGGTTGATCAAACGTCGTGAAGCCATTGTTGATGCCGTAAGCGGCGTGACTAGAGATCGCCATTACGGAAAAAGTGATTGGAACGGACGTGAATTTACTGTGATAGATACCGGAGGGTACGTTGTAGGTAGTGATGATGTTTTTGAAGCCGAGATTGATAAACAGGTAGAATTGGCTATTGATGAAGCCGATGTTATCATTTTTATGGTGGACGTAGAAGCTGGTGTTACTGGTATGGATGAGGACGTCGCCAAAATATTAAGAAAGGTAGAAAAACCTGTATTCTTAGCCATTAATAAAGTAGATAATGCTGCTAGGGTGCATGATGCTTTAGAATTCTACTCTTTAGGATTAGGGGAATATTATACCATTGCAAGTATCAACGGAAGTGGAACTGGAGAATTACTTGATGCTGTAGTTGAGTCCTTGCCAGAAAAAGAAGAAAGAGAAGAAGAGGAGTTGCCACGATTTGCCGTGGTAGGACGTCCCAACGCCGGTAAATCTTCTTTTATTAATGCCTTAATTGGCGAAGACCGTTATATCGTTACCGATATTGCCGGAACTACTAGGGATTCTATAGATACCAAATACAACCGTTTTGGTTTTGAATTCAACTTGGTGGATACTGCCGGAATCAGAAGAAAATCAAAGGTTAAAGAAGATTTAGAGTTCTATTCGGTGATGCGAAGTATACGGGCTATTGAGCACTGTGATGTGTGCTTGCTTGTCCTGGATGCTACAAGAGGCTTTGATGGTCAAGTTCAAAACATCTTTTGGTTGGCAGAACGTAACCGAAAAGGGATTGTTATCTTGGTGAATAAATGGGACCTTGTAGAAAAGGATAATAAAACCCTTAAAGATTTTGAAAAGCAAATAAGACAAGAAATAGCGCCTTTTACAGATGTGCCTATTGTCTTTATCTCAGTGTTGAACAAACAGCGTATTTTTAAAGCTATTGAAACTGCTGTAGAAGTATTTCAAAATAGGAGCAAAAAGATAAAAACTAGAGAGTTGAATGATGTTATGCTTCCTATTATTCAAAACAATCCACCACCGGCATATAAAGGGAAATACGTCAAAATTAAATTTATCACGCAATTGCCTACACCACAACCGCAATTTGCGTTTTTCTGCAACCTTCCACAATATGTAAAGGATCCTTATAAACGCTTTTTAGAAAATAAATTACGGGAACATTTTGATTTTCATGGAGTTCCGGTAACCGTATATATGCGTAAAAAATAGGATTTAATAGGTGCTAACTCATTGAATTTTAAGGAAAGTTTAGGTTTTTTTTAAGAAGTTTCATACGATTACTAAGCTATTTTCGTTCTCTTAACTGAATAAGCTAAACATCAATCAAAAAAAGTCAATGAAGAAATTCCTTGTGTTCATGGCATGTTTCTATGCCTTAACCTCTATTGCCCAAACCAATCCATTTAAAATTTCTGGAAAACTAGTTGCAGAAGAAGATCAATCACCCTTAGAATCGGCTACTGTTTATTTACAAAGAGTTAAGGACAGCTCTTTGATTACCTATACCATTTCTGATAAAGACGGTCGATTCTCCCTACAAGAGAAAACGGGAGATACGGAAGCCAATTTGTTTGTTTCGTATGTAGGTTACAAAACCTATTATCAAAATATCAAATTGGATAAAGAGGTGATTGACCTTAAAAACATTGTCATGGCTGTAAGTTCTGATGCCTTGGATGAGGTGGTGATTAAGGCTTCGGCTCCTGTGACCATTAAAAAGGATACTTTAGAATTTAATGTGAAGTCCTTTAAAACCAAAAAAGATGCAACGGTAGAAGATTTACTGAAACAATTACCAGGGGTGACGGTTGAGGATGATGGAACTATTAAGGTCAATGGAAAATCTGTAAATAAAATTTTGGTTAATGGGAAGCCGTTTTTCGGTAATGATCCTAGTATTACAACCAAAAATTTAACCAAGGATATCATTGAAAAGATTCAGGTGGTAGACACCAAAAGTAAATCCGAGGCATTTACAGGAGAAGTGACTGATGGGGAAAACAAAACCATCAACCTAACTATTAAAGAAGAAAACAATAAAGGTGTTTTTGGAAGGGTGTCTGCAGGTGGCGGTACCGATGAGCGGTACGAATTTGCCGGAATGTTTAATTATTTTGATAACGATAGGCGAATCAGTGTTTTAGCAGGAGGGAATAACATCAATTCCCCCGGATTTAGTTTTGGGGAAATTGAAAAAATGTTTGGTCGTGGAAACAGTATGTCTTGGAACAGTAACGGTTCCTTTACGATTGATGGAAGAACTTTTGGTGGCGGACAAGGAATTACGACTTCCCAAAATGCAGGGATGAATTATGCAGATGTAATAGGAAAGGACACTGATGTTTCGGCCGATTATTTCTTTTCGGGAAGTAGCTCTTTTAATGAATCGACCACACAACGTGAAAACATTTTGCCCGATTCTAGATACTATACAGATTCGAGATCTAGAAGCGATAATGACACAGATAGCCATTCGGCAAATTTGGAATTTGATATAAAGGTTGACTCTACATTTTTGATCAATGTGCAGCCTTCGTTTCGTTATTCAAGAACCAAGACCTCCTTTGATAATGGAGAAAGTTCCTTCAATGATGAAAGACAATTGACCAATACATCGGCAACAAATTCCTTTGTGGAAAGAGATGGAAAAACCTTTAATAACCGAATCAATATCACCAAGAAGTTTGACAAAGGAGGGTATTTACGAGTTGGTATTACCAATGAAATAGGTCAATCAAACAGTGACGATTTCCTGAATTCTGAAACCTACGTCTATGGAGCGGATGAGTTGGACCCTAATAATCCAGACTTCATTTTAATTGATGAAACCATAAGAAACCAATTTACAGATGGGAATGGTGAAACCGAAAATTTGGGTTCTGAAATAAGGTATAGTATTCCCATTGTAGAAAAGAAGTTTTTTGTGAATTTGGAATACAAGTTTAATCGAAACAAGTCTACCGATGTTAAATCCACCTATGATTTGGATGATATGGGGGAATATTCTCAATTCAATGAAGATTTGAGTACAGACTTTGAGTATTTAGATCAAAATAGTACACCGGGATTATCCTTGAGCTACCGTGGCGAAAAATTCTCAGCTAGAGCTGGAGCCGAATATATTTTTAGAACGCTTGAAAACCGTGATAATTTAAGACCTCAATTTAATATAGAACGTGATTTTGAAGCGGTTCAATTATATTCCAATGCCAATTACCGATTTAGTGGTAAATCTTCGATGTATATGGGGTATAGGCTGAATAATGATCCGCCAGAATTATTCCAACTTCAAGCCTTTACAAATGTTTCAGACCCATTGAATACCATTGTAGGTAATCCCAATTTGGAGCCGTCAAACAATCATAGATTGTACATGGGATTCAACAATTATGACTTTCAAAAACATACAGGGTTTTGGTCTTATGTCAATGCTCGAGTAACAGATAATGCTGTGGTTTCCAAAACCATCATTGATGAAAACTTTGTGAGAGAAACAACTTATGAAAATGTCGATGGGAACTATCAAATTTATGCGGGAATGGATTACAATAAAGAAGTGAAAATAGATTCTTTAAGAACGGTGAGATTTGGGGTAGGTGCCAATGGTAATTTTTCAAGAAACGTCAACTTCAATAATGGAGTGCAATATGCCAGTGATGTGAGGTCTCTATCTCCAGAAGTAAACTTTAAGTTCACTTGGAAAGATGTATTTGAAATTCGACCTAGGTACTCGTTGACATTTACAAACAATTCATACGATTTGGAAGAATTTGAAGATCAGAGATTCCAATATCACAATTTGAATATTAGAACCGGGTTTTTCCTTCCAAAGAATCTTGAATGGCGAAATGATATAACCTTTAATTATAACCCCAACATTTCGGCCGGTTTCCAGAAAAGTGCTTGGTTCTGGAATACAACAGTGGCCTATTCCTTTCTACAGGATAAAGCGACAGCGACTTTTAAAGTCTATGATTTGTTAAACCAAAATACCAATGCCAGAAGAACGGCTACCCAGAATTATATTCAAGATTCACAGAGTACCGTATTGCAACAATATTTTATGTTGAGCTTTAGTTGGAAGTTCAATAGTTTGGGTAAAAAGGGAGAAGTGAATGACCGTGGTGGTTTCTGGATGGACTAAGAAATATTTAAAAATGAAATAACCAAAAAGGGGCGTCTCAAATTGAAACGCCCCTTTTCTTTTAATTATAATTGTGGAAGATCAGTCATTTTGGATGACGATTCTAAAAATGAAAATATAGGTGAGTTTGTTTAAATAAGAATCATTTTTATAAGGTAAACAGAAGTGTCAGAAATACTTGGGAAGGTCTTATAATATATGAACTTTGTAAACTATAATATTCATTATTTTGCATGTTAATATAGCTTTTTGTATTTAAAATATTATTCCACGAAAGCTTCACGTCTATAGGATGTTTTTTGAATGAATATTGGTATTGTATATTCAAGAAAACAGTATTTTGATTGCTTTGAAGGTTATTATAAAAATGTTCAAAATCTGCGTTTAAGAATTGGCGTTTACTTAGATAAAAAAAAGCAGATAAGGAATTGCTCCAATTTTTTACTCTCTCAAAACTTACATCCTTGGATTTTAGTTGTGAAGTTTTCAACTGGGTGTTCAAACCAATAGTGAGCCATTTATTTGCTTCAATATCGGCTTTAAATGCGAATTGCTTCCCAATAGTTTTATATTTATCAAATACATTATTTACTATCTGATCTCGTTTAAAAACAAAGAAGCTAGAGCTGCCAGTTAAGGTAGTTTTCCAATCATCGATATATTTACTAAGGTTCAATGCCATATTATTCTGAACTTGATTATTGTCTTGCTCAAGACTAAAAATAGTAATGGCGCCATTAGAAGACACTCGATAGTCAAACAATAGATTATTTTTAATTTTAGTTAAAGAAATTGAAACCGAACCAAACAACCCTTTAAGAGAATTCCTGTAGCGAAGAGCAAGGGATCCCCTGTGTTGAATTTGTTTACTCAAAACGGGCTCATTGCTGGTCAAACTTCTATAATTTTCCAATATTAAACCACGATGTAGGTTCTCTGCTTCACCAAATGAATTGGATATTTGTCCTGAAAACTGTGTTTCCCAAAAAGGAGTAAGTTTTTTAGATAGGAACAGATCAGGTTCAAATGTTAGTGGTTTAGAAGCGATATTATATTCGGGTGATTCTATATTTCTCAAAAATAAAGGTGTGCGCAAAGTTATACGCCATATATTATCCTTGTATTCAAATTTGTTTGTTAAAAATGTTGTGAAAGAGCGTAATCCATAATCATTAGTCGTTTCAGTTAATGGGTTATTATTAACACCAGTTATTATATCAGATTTAAATTCTTCCTTGATAAAGGAAAACCCAGCTGTTGGAACAATTGTAAAAACTCCTATTCTTTTCGTAAATCCTATAGAATTATGGGTGTAAAAGGTATGATAATTCAAAAATTGGTGTGTTTTCTCATAGTTTTCACCATTATTAAAGTAATCAATAAAAACTCCTGGGGTTACCATCAATTCTTGAGAGGTATTTACGTAGCCTACACTAGAGTTGAATTCTAGTAGCTGCTTTCCCATTGGTTTTAATATATGAAACTGGTTTTTAAGATTCCAGAAAGGGTTTAAAGCCTGTTGTGAGATTGAAGTGATATTATTTTTGATAAAACCATGATTCTTGTCCCAATAATTATTAGAACTAAATACATTTTTAAAGTAATTTTTCTTCACGTTTTTTTCTAACGTAATTTTAGTATTTAAGGAATGTAAACGAAAAGTATTTTCTATACTTTCAAAATAGTTTAAGTTGTTGGAGGCATTTTTGTAAATACTTTCTTGGAATCCATTTTCTTTTCGAGTTCCATTTAAGTAGGATAAATTAACTTTTAAGTCTAATCCTTTTTTTAATCTCTCAAGGTGATTTGCTGAACCAAAATGATCCTTATTATTTAACCATCTTTCATTAGAGAATGGCGGGTTTTGTAATTGTTGAATCTTTAAAAAATTCCTTTTTGAATCATCAAATATAGGTAAGTTGGATTGGGATGGTGAAAAATCAGAATTGTATGAAGATAAATCCTCTCCAATATTATTGTACTGATAACTAGTGAAGGTTTGTCGCTTTTTAGAAAGTAAGAATGGTGTGATTTCTGTTTTAAGCAAACCCGGAGAAAAGCCAATACCTCCTTCAACTTTACCGCTCAAACTTACATTATTTTTCAATTTGATATTGATAGAAGTACGTTGTGAACCTACCAAACTATCCAAAACTTTAATGGGTTGGTGATTCTCTAGAATTTCTACACGAGCTACATCTTCAACAGAAATACTTTCATTGGCAAGTTTATACTTTCCTTCCATTAAGTCTAGACCTTCAATGTAGTATTTTTCAATAGGCTCCCCCATATAGGTGATCTGTCCTGATGGAAGAATACTTAGTCCAGGCATTTTTTCTATAACATCAGCTATAGTCCTGTCGCTCTGATTTTTAAAAGTAGAAACATTGTAAGCAATGGTGTCTCCTCTTTTCCTAATCGGATCAGATTTTAAAAAAACTTCTTTCAGTTGTTCCACAGATTCCTGTAATACAATATCCAAATGTGTATTTTTTTTTGAGAGTACTTTTTTCCATTTCTTAAATCCCAAAGACTGTATTTCAATTTCGAGTCCTTCTTTTTCTAAATTAATTTGAAATGAAAAGCCCCCTAATTCGTCAGTAATGGCATATGCTATAATTGCTTGAGAATTTGTGTTTTTTATAGTTGAGACAGCACCAACTAAAGGATTGCCTGAATTATCTTTTACAATGCCTGTTAGCTGGGTTTGGGAAAATGAAACAAAACAAACTAATCCTAAAATAATGAATGACCATACCTTCATAAATTATTCCAATTCTAGAGGATTATTTTCCTTTTCCAACAACTTGGCAAAAGATTCGATATATTTTTTATGAACCTCTGGGGTTATGGTAATATTAGGATTTTTAGAATAACTAAAAGGGTCGCGCCTATAACGAAGTTCAGTTTCCTTAAATGTTTCTCTATCTGTTAGAATGTAATGCTTTAAATTTGTTTTGAAGGCTGTGTTAGTTTTCAGCTTCTCAAAACCTAGTAATTCAAAATGATAGTGTTTTTGTATGTCATACAATTCAATAATTAAGCCTGGTAAACCATTAAATTTATAGGGACCATCCATAATAGGTATTTCTGTGGTGAACCAAACAATATAATTTCTACCCGAAAATTTTACTGTAGCTTTTTGAGCATTATATTCATTGATGATTTTCGTTTCTCCAGTTAGTTTCCAATTAAATTGGTTTTTAGGTTGTTCGTAATAAAAAAAGTCTTCTTTAATTTGACGGGTGAAGTATAATACATCCTTTTTATAGTCCTTTATTATAAAATATTGAAAATCTGTAACCGCCGTTTTTGAAGTATGCCCAGAATTACTAAACACTACTGGTTGATTGCCTATTGCTTTAGAACGACTGGAAAAAACAGAAGTATTTTCGCCAATCAATAGAACCATAATTTCCATTTTAGGATTATTTACGGATGTAGAATCTAGACTATATGTAAGTTTATAGGTGGCTTTATACTGAAATTGATCCTTAAGGTTTTGTGAATAAAGACTAACTGAAAATAAAATAAAAAATAAAGTGATTTTCATAAGAGGTAATATGATGATATTGAGGGAGATGTTAATTTACAATATTCTTTCAATAAAAGAGATGTCTTCTTAAATTTAATATGAATTCATAGCTATTTAGACTTAGTATAATGGTCTTTGCTTTAGAAATTTAAAGATTTAGAAAGAGTTTTAACTGTTGAACAGGCTATACTTGTGATTTTCGGAGAGATTAGCCAACGTTTTTAAAATTTAAAATCAAAAAAGGGCGTCTCAAATTGAAACGCCCCTTTTCTTTGTAAGTTACAAAGAAAGATTTACCAACTTCCTCCAGCACCACCGCCGCTAAAGCCGCCGCCTCCAAAGCCACCGCCAAAGCCGCCACCTCCGAAGCTTCCTCCGCCACCAAAGCCGCCAGAGGATCTGCCGTAACCACCTCTTCCCATATTGCTCAATATAATGGCGTCCCAAATATCAAAGCCGCTAGAGCGTCTTCCTCCAGAGCCACCCCCGCCCCGTTTATTTTTTGATAGGGCAATGATAAAGACAATAAGGAAAAAGATGAGAATAATGATGGGGCCTATAGGGAACTCATTGGATTGCGAGGATTTGCGAGTTCCTTTATAAGTACCCTCCAATACTTTAAAAATAGCATCGGTTCCTTTATCTAAACCTCCATAGTAGTCCCCTTTTTTAAACTCTGGGATAATGATGTTTCTTATGAGTTCTCCAGTAATACCTGCTGTTAATTTATGTTCAACGCCATAACCTGGAGAGATCCATATTTTTCGATCCTGATACGATAGTAAAACAAACACGCCGTTATCTTCCTTGGCCTGACCAACTCCCCATTCGTGAGCCCATTTTGGTGCTAGTAAACCAATGTTTTCGCCTTTTGTGCTCTCAATGATGGCTACTACAATTTGCGTTGAAGTAGTGTCAGAGTATTTTATCAACTTGTTTTCAAGATTGCTTTTTTGAGAGCTATTCAACAAGTTAATATAGTCGTAAACACTGGTCTGCTCCTTAGGAACAGGCGGAATATCAAATTGTGCTTGAGTTACTGAGGTTAAAAGTAATAGCGACAATAAGGTCCAGAGATGTTTGAAACCCCATAGTTTATTGCCTTGTTTGTTTATTATCATGAAATGGAACCTTTTGAAATATCGTCTGGTAATTCGTTTATATCATTGGCATCCCAAGGGAAAAAGGATTCCAGTTCCTTTCCAGCTTTGAGGATACCATCAATAAGTCCTTGTTTAAAATGTCCTTGTTTAAATTGAGCTTGGATGGCATTTTTGGTGGTCTCCCAAAAATCATGTTCTACTACCTCATTAATGCCTTTATCTCCATAAATGACAAACGAGTGGTCATCAACTGCGACATAAATAAGTACGCCATTTTGCTGTTTGGTGTTATCCATTTTTAATAAATGAAAAACCTCCAAGGCTCTTTCAAAGGTGTCTTTTTTGGCTTCTCTTTCAATGTGAACCCTTATCTCACCAGAAGTATTTTTTTCTGCAATCCTAATGGCTTCAATAATTTCCTGCTCTTCTTCAGAAGTTAAAAAGTCTTCAATGTTGGACATAATGTTTAATCAAATTGGAAATCAACTTCTACCGGCTTTTCAGCTCCTGCTTCAGCATCAAAATAGGGCTTACCTTCAAAATTGAAGATGCCTGCTAAAATGGAGTTTGGAAACTTCTTAACATGGTTGTTATAAGGTTTTATAGCCTCGTTATAACGTGTTCTCGCAGTTTGAATCGTATTTTCCGTACTGGTCAATTCGTCTTGAAGCTTTAAGAAATTTTGATTGGCCTTAAGATCTGGATACTTTTCTACGGTTACCAATAACCTGGACAAAGCACTGCTCAAGCCACCTTGAGCCTCGTTGAATTGTTTTAATTGTTCTGGTGTGATATTAGAAGGATCAATAGTAGTTTGCGTTGCTTTAGAACGGGCTTCAATCACTTCTGTTAAAGTAGTGCGTTCAAAATCAGCAGCTCCTTTTACGGTGTTTACTAAATTGCCAATCAAATCATTTCTTCTTTGGTAGGAGGTTTGAACATTACCCCAAGCTTCGCTTACGTTTTCGTTTAATTCTACAGCGGTATTGTTAAATCCTACTGCCCACCTATAAACTCCAAATCCTACAACAAGGATAATAATTAAGGGTATAAGCCATTTTTTCATAATAGTGACGTGTTTAAAGTTTTAAAATGTTATGATGATTAATACAAATAATTTGTAGCTTGATTTAGAAAATTGTTACAGCTGTTCTTTAATTTTAATGAGCTGAGATTTAATACTTTCTAATTTACTAATTATTTCAAAATTACTAAGGGATTTTTTCTTTTCCTCTTTGAGATGTGTTTTGGCGCCATCAAGCGTAAACCCACGTTCTTTTACCAAATGATAAATGAACTGAAGGTTTTTTATGTCTTCTGGTGTGAATTTTCGGTTTCCTTTGGCGTTTTTTTTAGGTTTTAAAACATCAAATTCTTTTTCCCAAAAACGAATCAATGAGGTATTGACTTCAAAAGCCTTGGCCACTTCGCCAATTGTGTAATATCGTTTTTCGGGCAAATTGATGTGCATCAGTCAAGAGATTGATTTTCCATACTCGCATGTTGCAGTAATTCATCAAACTCCTCGGCAGTTAAACTTCCGTAGTAGAAATTGATGGGGTTGATGCGTTCGCCGTCTTTATGGACTTCATAATGGAGGTGTGGTGCTTCAGATCTACCGGTACTTCCTACAAAACCTATCAAATCACCGCGTTTCACTTTTTGATTTTTCTTGACGTTGTATTTGTAAAGGTGCCCATAGATGGTCACATAGCCATAACCATGATCAATCTCTATGTGATTCCCATAACCTGTAGCTCTATTGTCAGCACGTGTTACAACACCGTCTCCTGTGGCATAAATAGGCGTTCCCCTAGGAGCTGAAAAGTCCATGCCCCAGTGCATTTTTCTTGCCTTTGTAAAAGGGTCAGAACGCACGCCATAACCAGAAGCCATTCGGCGTAAATCTTCATTTCTTACAGGTTGAATGGCAGGAATGGCTGCTAGTAATTTTTCTTTTTCTTCAGCCAATTTGGCTATTTCATCAAGAGATTTGGACTGAACCACAATCTGTTTTTGAAGGATGTCCAAACGCTTGTTGGTTTCAATGATCAATTTGGAGTTGTTAAATCCTTCTAGGTCTTTATAGCGATTGATACCCCCAAAACCAGCTCTACGCTGTTCTTCTGGAATAGGATTGGCCTCAAAATATAAGCGGTATATGTTGTTGTCTCGATCTTCAATACTTGATAAAACGGCTTCGGCCTCATTCATCTTTTTGTTGATTAACTGGTATTGCAATTGAAGATTTGATAATTCACGTTTTAGAGCACGCTCCTTAGGAGATTCGATATACTGGCTTGAAATGAATACTGACAAAAAACCAAAGAGGGCAGAGGCCAATAAAAAAACAGAAATATACTTAAAGGTCCTTCTTTTTTTGCGCTCTATTTTTCGGTATGAAAGGGTTTCTGGATCGTAATAATATTTTACCTTACTCATTACTTAAATTATGCTATTTTTGCAATTAGTAAAAATCATTTAAATAGATTGATTTTAAAGCGAAACGAACAAAGATAAAAATTGTTTCGCAATTAATATAATTTTAACAGCAACGAGAATTTCCAACTCTATGAAATCGCAAGAGATTCGCTCTACTTTTTTAAACTTTTTTGAGAATAAAAGTCACCTAATTGTGCCATCGGCTCCGATGGTTTTAAAGGATGATCCTACCTTAATGTTTGTCAATTCGGGAATGGCTCCTTTTAAGGAATACTTTTTAGGCAATACAGAACCCAAAAGTAGCCGAATTGCCGATTCCCAGAAATGTCTTAGAGTTTCAGGAAAACACAACGATCTGGAAGAAGTAGGGTATGACACTTACCATCATACGCTTTTTGAGATGTTGGGAAATTGGAGTTTTGGAGATTATTTTAAAAAAGAGGCTATTGCTTGGGCTTGGGAATTATTAACCGAAGTTTACAAGATAGATAAAGAGATTCTTTACGTCACTGTTTTTGAAGGAAATGAAGCTGAAGGCATCCCTATGGATCAAGAAGCCTATGATTTGTGGAAGGCTATCATACCTGAAGACAGAATCCTGTTAGGAAATAAGAAAGACAATTTTTGGGAAATGGGAGATCAAGGTCCTTGTGGTCCTTGTAGTGAGATTCATGTAGATATTCGTTCTGCGGAAGAAAAGGCTCAAAAATCTGGAAGAGAATTGGTGAATCAAGACCACCCACAAGTGGTAGAAATTTGGAATTTGGTATTCATGCAGTACAACCGAAAAGCCAATGGCTCTTTGGAAAATTTACCAAATAGGCATATTGATACCGGGATGGGATTTGAGCGCTTATGTATGGTGTTACAGGGAAAACAAAGTAACTATGATACTGATGTTTTTACTCCGATAATAAGAGAGATAGAAACTATTTCTAGAGTAAATTATGGCAAGGATGAAAAAATTGATGTAGCAGTTCGGGTTATAGCAGATCATGTGAGAGCTGTTGCTTTTTCTATTGCAGACGGACAATTGCCAAGTAATACTGGAGCTGGATATGTCATAAGAAGAATTCTTAGAAGAGCCATTCGATATAGCTTCACCTTTTTAGATCAAAAAGAACCATTTATTTATAAGCTAATAGAAACGCTTTCAAATCAAATGGGGGAGGCCTTTCCTGAAATCAGAAAGCAGCGTGTATTAATAGAAAATGTCATACGAGAAGAGGAGCAATCCTTTTTGAGAACGTTGGATCAAGGATTGTTATTATTGGCGGGAGTTATTGAAACTTCAAAGGAAAAAACAATTTCTGGTAAAAAAGCTTTCGAATTGTACGACACCTATGGATTTCCTTTGGATTTAACACAATTAATTGCTCGTGAAAAAGGATATCAAGTAGATGTAGAGGCTTTTCAAGCAGAGATGCAAAAACAAAAGGACCGATCTAGACAAGCTTCTGCTTCAGAAACTTCAGACTGGGTCATTTTGAAAGACGATGATGTGGAAGAATTTGTAGGTTATGACCGATTACAGGTAGATGTTCGCATTACTCGTTACCGAAAAGTGACTACAAAGAAAGATGGAGAGCAATATCAATTGGTTTTCAACCTGACACCTTTCTATCCAGAAGGTGGTGGACAAATAGGAGATAGAGGGCATATAGAAAGTTCTAATGGTGATGTGGTTTATGTCAGAGATACAAAAAAGGAAAACAATGTCATTATTCATTTTGTAAAGAACTTACCAAAGAATATAGAAGAAACTTTTAAAGCTGTGGTTAACGAGGAAGCAAGGAACTTAACGGCCTCTAATCATACAGCGACACATTTATTACATCAAGCTTTGAGAAGTATTCTTGGGACTCATGTGGAGCAAAAAGGGTCTTTGGTGAAAGCAAAAGGTTTGCGTTTTGATTTTTCACACTTTTCAAAGGTAGAGAAGGATCAATTACAGCAAATAGAAGATTTCGTTAATGCTCGAATCAGAGAAAATATTCCATTACAAGAACAACGTAATATTCCTATTCAAGAGGCTATTAATGAGGGAGCCATGGCTTTATTTGGAGAGAAATATGGCGATAGTGTACGTACCATAAGATTCGGGAATTCAATAGAACTTTGTGGGGGAACCCATGTGCAAGAAACGGGTAAAATTTGGTACTTTAAGATTGTTTCTGAAAGCGCTGTAGCATCAGGGATTAGAAGGGTTGAAGCTATTACAAATGCTGAGGTTGGGGATTATTTTATTGAAATAGATAGAGACTATCAATCACTAAAGGAGTTGTTAAAAAGTCCTAAAGATCCTGTGACTGTGGTTCAAGAACTTCAAGAAGAAAACAATGCGCTTAAGAAAGAAATAGAAAACTTGTTGAAAGAAAAGGCCAAAAACTTGAAAGGAGACTTGCAACAGGAAATCACCGAAGTGAATGGAGTACAGTTCTTAGCCAAACAAGTGGATTTGGATGCAGCCGGAATTAAGGATTTGAGTTTTGAATTAGGCGGACAAATGGACAATCTTTTCCTGTTATTTGGTACCGAGCAAAATGGAAAAGCGATGTTGTCATGCTATATTTCTAAAGAGTTGGTAGCAGATAAAGGTTTGAATGCAGGAACTATTGTCAGGGAGCTAGGAAAGTACATTCAAGGAGGCGGTGGCGGACAGCCATTTTTTGCTACAGCAGGAGGTAAAAACCCGGCGGGGATCAAAGAGGCATTGGATCACGCCAAGACTTATTTAAATTGATACATTGAAATTTAGAACCGAAATAACTTTAAACAAAGAAAAGGAAGGTCTCATTGATTACGATTCCAAGCTTTTTTTAATCGGTTCTTGTTTTGTAGAAAATATAGGTTCAAAATTGAACTATTTTAAATTCCAGTCGGTACACAACCCGATTGGAATTTTTTTTCACCCGCTAGCCATTGAGAGGTTTGTTCAAAGGGTTGTTGACGACATTCCATACAAGTCTGAGGATGTTTTTGAGATGGATGGCGTTTGGAAATCATTTGAGGCCCACTCACAGATGAATGCTCTTGATCTGGAAGACTTACTCCAAAATTTAAATCAATCCCAGCAGAATACACTCAAAACTGTAAAGGAGGCTACCCATGTAGTCATCACTTTAGGAACAGCATGGGTATATGAACATCAAGCTTCTGAAAAAGTTGTGGCTAATTGCCATAAAGTACCTCAAAAGGAATTTAAAAAGAAGCTTTTGTCTATAGAGGAGATAGTTTCAAGTTTAATGAAAATAACTTCATTGTTAAGACAGCTTAACCCAACTGTAAAGATCATTTTTACAGTTTCTCCTATCAGACATATTAAGGATGGTTTTGTTGAAAACACAAGAAGCAAAGCGCATCTTTTGGCAGCTATTCACCAAATAATTGATGATTTGGATTTATTCTATTTCCCCGCATATGAAATTATGATGGACGATTTAAGGGATTACCGTTGTTATGCAGAGGATTTGGTTCATCCCAATAATATGGCTATCGACTACATCTGGAATTTGTTTCAAAAGGTATGGTTTTCGGAATCAACCGAACCCATCATGAAACGCGTGGATAAAATTCAAAAAGGCTTGCAACACAAACCGTTTAATCCTGAATCAGAATCTCACAAAACTTTTCTTAGTCAATTGGAGAGAGAAAAGTTAGAACTACAGAAAGAAATTCCGTCTATACATTTTTAATAAATACGACATTTGTCGTATTGAATTTAATTTCAGTAGGTTGCATTTTTGCTGAACTATTAATCAAAACTTATTGAAATGAAAACATTTAAATTGACACTTATGCTATTTATGGCATTGGGTTTCGTAACGCTCACTTCTTGTAAAAAGGACGACGATGGCGGTGATCCGGGTGATACTCAAGCGGCATCAGGAACCATTACAGCAAAAATTAATGGAGAGAGTTTTACTTCTTTGGAGATAACCTCTTTTGCTACTGTACAATCAGGGGGAGGTAATACGGTTCTGGTAATGCAGGGAAACTCCTCATCTCAAGCAATCAATATTCAAATTAATTATTATGATGGAGTAGGTACCTATGATATAACTGATGAAAGTGTCTTTATTCTCGCTTCTTATATTGAGCCCAACACCCAGAATCCTGCCCAAAGTCAAACTTGGAGTGCTCCTTTTGATGCATCTGGGGTGGTTGGGGAAATTAATATTTCAGAAGAAACGGATGCTACCATAAAGGGGACTTTTCAATTTACAGCCAAAAACCCGAATGATGGATCAACTAGAGAAGTAACGGATGGTTCTTTCAATTTAAATAAAATGTAGTTAATTAATGATGTCAAAGGGGTTTGTTTAGCAAAATTTAAAAAGTAAAAATAAGTGCAAAACCCTTAATCTTTTAGAATGAGTAGTTTGTCGATTAAATTACTAGGAATTGATATTTTTAACTATATTTAGGAAGCTATTAATCAATTTAATAAGAAAGACATCAGTAGAAGGATCGTAAGATCTCCATTGATGTCTTTTTTTATATTACCATGACAAAGATTCCCCTTCTTTTCTGTTGTTTTTTTTCCTTAAGTTTTTCTTTGATTTCACAAAACCTGGATAGTCTTTATGCAGCCACAAAGGAAATGAAAAATGATTCGGTAAAAATTAGAGCCTTAAACAGAATTGCTTCTTCTTATCTCTTTAACGATGCTAAAAAAGCATTAGATATGATTGAAGAAGGTGAGCATCTCGCTAAGCAAAGCCAATTTATGTTTGGCTTGATAGAACTTACCAATACCCATGGAATCTATATGGATATTACAGGGAAAGCTGACTCGGCTAGATATTATTTTGAAAAGGCTTTGAAATTGAGCCGAGATCATCAATTCAAAAACATTGAGGTCATGTGTTTGAATAACTTAGGGATGTTCCATTGGAACCAAAGTCATTATAAGCAAGCGTTAAATTACTTTTTTCAGGCTTTGAAAATGTATGAAAATCAAGGGAGTGAAAGAGGTACAGCTGCGCCACTTAATAATATCGGATTGATTTATCAAGACATGAATTTGCCTGAAAAATCACTAGAGTATCACCAAAAAGCCTTGGAAATTAGGGAGAAATACAATTTAGAAAAAGAACAAGTAGCATCATTAAACAACATAGGGATAAATCTAAAAACCTTGGGTAGGTTTCATGAAGCGGTTATGGTTCTTGAAAAAGGTCTTAAGCTTGCCGACAAAAGCAACAATAAAATTGGCTATTATCAAATATTAGACAACTTGGCTAATGCTTATCAAGAACTTGGAGACTATAGCAAAGCCATAGATTTGTACTTTAAGGCATTAAATAAGCCTGAGAATTATGAGTTTGACGAAAGAGAAAATATTTCAATTTTAGTGAATTTAGTTTCTCTTTTCAATTACAAAAATCAACCTAAGGAAGCTTTGAAATATTCCAAACAGGCTTTTGATCTCATAGATAAATACCCTGCTGAAAGCATTGCTAATGGAGAGTTATATTTAAATACAGCTGAAAGTTATTTCATGCTTCAGGATTTGGATCAGGCCAGACAGCTAACTAAAGAATATGTGGTTTTAAAGGATTCCCTTTTTTCTAAGGAAAATGCTAAAGAGTTTGCCAATTTGGAAGTGAAATATGACACCGAAAAGAAAGAGAAGCAAATACTAGTTCATAGGGCTGAACTAGCTGAGCAAAAGCTTACCATTCAAAACAAAAACTATCAGATTTACGGAGCCATTGCTGCAGCCGTTTTATTAGGGGTAATTGGCTTTTTTATGTACAACCAACAAAAGCTTAAAAATATTCAGTTGGCTAAAGAAAGCGAACTTAAAAGTGCTCTTTTAAAAATTGAAACGCAAAACAAGTTACAAGAACAACGGTTGCGCATTTCAAGAGATCTTCATGATAATATAGGAGCACAATTGACCTTCATCATTTCATCTTTAGATAATTTAAAGTATGCCTATAATATCCAAGATGGTCGTCTTAAAGATAAATTGGACGAAATTGGGCATTTTGCTTCAGATACGATCTTTGAATTGCGAGATACCATTTGGGCAATGAATAAGGAGTATATAACCATTGAAGACCTTCAGTCACGTATTATCAATTATTTGGAAAAAGCTAAAAAGGCTACCCAAGGCGTTCAATTTCATTTAGGACTTGCTCCAACGGTTGATAAAACGGATGTGTTCGACTCGATAAAAGGTATTGCTGTTTATCGAATGGTTCAGGAAAGTATTCATAATGCTTTAAAGCATGCCAATGCTTCTGAAATCATAATAGAAATTGATAAGCCTAAAAACTATCTGGTCACCATAAAGGATAACGGTCAAGGTTTTTCCATTGATGATGTAAACCGGGGAAATGGGCTGCATAACCTAGAAAAGCGTTCAGGAGACATTGGAGCTTATTGCCAGATTGATTCTAAACCAGGAGTTGGCACTCAAATTACTTTAAGTTTACCACCTCATAATAGTTTAAGCAATGCCAGTTAAAATTGTTGTTGTAGATGATAATTCCTTTCTGATAAAGACGGTAAAAGAAAAATTGTCTTTTTTTGAAGATTTACTTTGTAAGTATACTGCAATACAAGGTGAAGATTTGTTGGAGAAACTTGAGAAAGACCATCTCGTCGATTTGATTTTAATGGATATTGAAATGCCACAGTTAAACGGTATTGAAGCTACCGCCCATGTGAAAAAGAAATACCCGCAGATTAAGATTATTATGCTTACCGTTTTTGATAATGACGAACATATTTTCAAGGCAATAAAAGCTGGGGCAGACGGCTATTTGTTGAAAGATATTAATGCTCAGGATTTACATGATGGTATTCTAGATACCATGAATGGAGGAGCAGCAATGAATCCTTCCATAGCTCTAAAGACCCTTAAGCTTCTTAGGGAGCCCATGGAACTGGAGGATGGCAATTGTCAAGAGGAAATCACTTTAACCAAAAGGGAGATAGATGTTTTAGAACAATTGAGTAAAGGATTAAGTTATATCCAAATATCAGATAATCTATTGATTTCTTCAGGAACCGTTAGAAAGCATATTGAAAATATTTACAAGAAGTTACAGGTTCATAACAAATTGGAGGCAGTTCAGAAGGCTAAAAACAACAAGTTGATTTAATTATTAATTAACCTTTCAGTAATATAAATATTCTATTTCATACTTATTTTTACACAGCTATTAATTTATCAAAGGGGTAAAAGCATTGGTTAGGCTTTGTTGTCGAAGCAACCAATGCTTTTTGTATTTTAGGGCTATGCGAAAAATCATATTGGGAGTTGTTATTGCCTTGGCAATTATTTTTGTTTTTAGGCAATGCGAAAACAAAAAGGAAGATCAGATTATACTACAGGAAAACTCCGATCTTATTTTGGAACAAATTAAGAATGTTGGTAAGCTGGTGGTTACCGAGGGTCACTTCAGTGATGTGTTTACCTATAAAAATTCAAAGGCGCTTTTTGGCGATTTGATCAGCGCAGAAAAGAAGGCATTGGTCGTCGTCAATGCCGATGTTACAATTGCTTATGATTTGAGTCAAATTGAATATGAATTGGATGAATCAACCAAAACATTGAGAATACTGAGCATACCAAAGGAAGAAATAAAGGTCAATCCAGATTTTGAATATTACGATGTGCAAGCAGATTTTCTTAATCAGTTTGAGGCCAAGGACTATAACCAGATTAAAAATAAGGTGAAAGTTTCCTTGATGAAGAAAATTGAAGCTTCCGATTTAAAGAAAAACGCCGAAAATAGATTGATAAGCGAGCTCTCCAAATTTTATATTCTTACCAATAGTTTGGGATGGACTTTGGAATATAACGGCTCATCTATTAATGAAATAGAAGAACTTGAATTTTTGCCATTTTAAATCAAACTAGAATATTTTATGTTTTGGTTTATCTCCGCGAAAAACCTCATGATTATCATTTTTAAAAATCATTAAAAACTGTATATTCGGCTTTAAAATATTAAAACATTATGTCCAATCCATACGTTAATTTTTCTGTTTCGGAGCATGTTGGTACCATTGAGTTTTACCATCCATCCCATAATTCACTCCCCAGTGATTTATTGAAAAAATTACAGAATGCCATTTTGGATGCAGACAAGGATCCTGGTGTCAAGGTAATTGTTTTAAAAAGTGGTGGTGATAGAACGTTTTGTGCCGGGGCTAGTTTTGATGAGATCAAACAGATTCAAACACCGGAGGAGGGATTGGCTTTCTTTTCTGGATTTGCCAATGTGATTAATGCTATGAGGCGATGTTCCAAGTTTATTTTGGTAAGAGCCCAAGGAAAGGCAGTAGGTGGAGGTGTTGGTATTTTAGCGGCCGCAGATTACTGTGTGGCTACCCAGCACGCCTCGATCAAATTAAGCGAATTGAGCATAGGGATAGGACCTTTCGTTATAGCTCCTGCAATTGAGCGGAAAATAGGCGTTGGAGCCTTATCCCAATTAAGCATGGATTGCAAAAATTTCTATTCGGCAGAGTGGTGTCTAGGGAAGGGTTTGTATTCTGAATGTTTTGAAGATGTAAAGGATATGGACCATACACTGGAAAAACTTGCTAAAAGCTTGTCTAGTTACCATACAGATGCCATGGCATCCATGAAACGGGCTTTGTGGTCTGGGACAGAACACTGGGACAACCTACTGATTGAACGGGCTAAAACCAGTGGTGAATTGGTTCTTAGTGAAACGACAAAAAACTTCCTGAATAAATTTTAATTCAACACTCCAGATTTTTCAATAATGTCCAATCCGTCATCAATAAGATGACCAACCTGAGGTCTGTTGGATTTGATACCTTCCAAATGCTTTAAAATAGCTTCGCAGAGTTCCTGTTTGCTGGATTGGAATGCCAATTCATATAACTCTATTGGAAGCAACCAATCTTCTGGATGGTTTTCAATTAACTGCTCTAAAACTTTGTGTCTGGAAATAGTTTGGGTATTGCCCTCTCTGTAATCTCTAACCTGTTGATAAAGTACTTCTAGTTCTTTCTCTTTAGGAGTTTTTTTAATCTTAATCGTTTCTGTAGATGACTTGTGAGTCAATAAATCAAAACTATTAAAATCTGCTGGTCCCGAAAATGCTGAAACAACCTTCTTGCCAACAGCCATATCGTAAATGCCCCATTCTGGTTGGAAAAGAATCTCTTCTTTGTACGATACGGTACAGTTTTCAAAGCTGATTAAAATAATTTTACCCTGTAAGTTTCTCTTTCCAGTAATGATATTTCCAGTGACTTTGACGCCGCCTTCAAATTCTAATGTAACACGCTCGCCTTCAAAAATGTTATAGGCCGTTAGATCTCTAGGGCTCATATCCTCGATAGATATATTGATGCCTTTAAGTTTTCCTATAGGAGAACCAAAGCCTCCATTATGATGATTTGTGCCATGTCCAACAAGTTGTTTTTCTCTGTAGGAGAGAGCTGTTTTTCCTGTGGTTTGAATATAAATAGGTTTGTCTTTGTGAGAAATTACATTTGAAAAAACGCCAGAAATTTGAAGACCAGTGCTTAGTTCAATAGACCCTAGAGCTTCTGATTCAATAAGTTTATTGACTCCCGATAAACCTCCAGTTCGAAGTGCCATGGTATTTGCAAATTCTTCTAAAACCAAACTTAAATGGGCAAAATTGGGGGTCACAAACAATTGGGGTTGGGGTTTCGTAATGTCAAAACTTTGGTCTGCGGCTTTAATAGAATACGGAAGTTTTTTTACTTGGTCTGTCATACACCAAGTACTTTCGCCTATTGAAGAAAGTAATCCAGCGCCATAAATTTTTGGATTATCCAAAGTACCTATCAATCCGTACTCAACGGTCCACCAATGTAGGTTTCTTATTAAAGCCATTTCACTTGGTTTACCCATGTTTTCCTGAAGGTATTCAACATCGGCTTCAGCTTTTTGAATGTCCTCTTCTTTACTTCCAGGAGCTTCTTTTAATATGGAAAGGTATCTTACAGCCTCATAAAGTTCATAATCTTTGGCAGAAGAAATGGCTTTACAACCTATTTCTCCAAATCGTCTTAAATATTCGGCATATTCAGGATTTGCAATTATAGGGGCATGTCCTGCTCCTTCATGGATGATGTCTGGTGCTGGTGTGTATTCAATATGTTCCAATTGCCTTATGTCACTGGCAATTACCAGCACATTATAGGCCTGAAATTCCATAAACGCATTCGGAGGAATAAATCCATCTACTGCTACGGCTGCCCAACCAATTTCTTTAAGAATGCGGTTCATTCCATACATATTGGGAATGTCATCAATAGAAATGCCAGTTTGTTTTAATCCGTCAACATATGATTTGTGAGCTACTTTACTCAAATAGTCCACATTCTTTCTCATCACATATCTCCAAACAGCTTGATTAATTGGGGTGTAATCATCATAGTTCTGTGGTTTGATGAATTGTTTTAAGTGCTTTGGAAGCCTATCTAAAATGTTATTGGATTCTATTGATTGTAATTCCATAATTCTTAAAAGTATCTGGGTAAAGTTACAAAATATTCATTTTTTTTGTTGGTATAAAGGAAAATAACCAATCTTCCTTTGTTTTGCAATTCATCTTGCCTATTTAACTATTTATAAGTCAAGGACGTAATTACTATTCGGATTTTCTTTGAGGAAAAATAATTTTAAAGAGTTTTATAATTTGTTAGATGAACTAATAAAGGAGATCAAAAAATGGGAGATATTGAATATTGGATACGTTTTTATTGGATAAAGTGAAAAGCTATGCTGTAAAAGGCATTTTTCATAGCTGAGGAAAAATAATTCAATTTAATTTGTATATTTAGCACTTAAATTAAAATTCTAATTAACTATTATTATATTATGAAAAAGGTCATTTCCTTATTTGGTTTTATGTTGCTTTTCTTTGTTGGAATGCAAACTACTGTAGCTCAAGATAAAAAAGTTGCTGCATCAGAAGATTTAATTGCACAGGCTAAACAAGATGCAATAGAATTGAGTAAAAAACTACATTTAAATGGTCAACAAGAAGAGTTGGTTCTTGAAGTGTTTGTTGAGGCTGCAAAGAATACAGGAGAGATAAAAAAAGCTAATCTAGAGCCAAAATTAGAGAAGGCTAGAATGGATGTCATTAATGAAAATTTAGATCTTAAAATGACTGATATCCTAACACCAGAACAATACAAGAAATATCATTACATGGATATGCCTAAATAAAAAAAAAGCGACTTAAAGTCGCTTTTTTTTATGCTTTATTTTTTTTGTCCAGGAGGATATTGCATTAGGATTTCATGGACAAATTCAGAAATTCTTTCAATTTTCTTATCCATGTTTTGAGTCAGGTATCCACTTCCAACACCCTGCCAAACCAATTCTTTTCTTTGGGCATCAATAAGATCAACATATAAGGTTCCTTCGGTACTTGTTGATACAGAACTGTAAGAGTTCCAGTAATAAGGACTCCAGCCCCAACCATAACCATATGGTCCCCAGCCGTTGTTGTAAACATTCACTTGCTCTCTAGATTTGGTAAAAATGCTTATTAACAAATCGGGAGTTTCAGATTTGGTAAAGCCTTTGGCTAACATCTCGGTTTCAATGGCTCGAAGAATCCTTCGTTTGTCTAAATCGCTTATTTCGGCTTTATCAATACCTGGTTTGTAAAAGGCAAATGATTTATAATTGTCAAAATTTGCGTTTTTGTCATAATCCGTTGCCACCCTTACAGAGGTGCAAGAGGATATGGAGATTAACAAAAGTAATACTCCAAAAGTTCTTAAAGTGTTTTTCATAGCGTATGATTTAGTCCTTCTAATTTAGCAAATTTTCGTCAACTAAATTTGGTAAAGTTACGCTTAGTAATGGCTCGTTTTCCATGGCTCTTTGAATGGCTGTCATCGCACCATCATTTCTGGCCCAACTGCGTCTTGAAATACCATTGTTGACATCCCAGAAAAGCATTGATTTTAAGCGCTTTTCTGCGTCTAAAGTACCATCAAGAACCATGCCGAATCCGCCATTTATAACTTCACCCCATCCAACGCCACCACCGTTGTGTATACTCACCCAGGTAGCGCCTCTAAAACTATCTCCAATAACATTGTGAATGGCCATATCGGCAGTAAATCGGGATCCGTCATAGATGTTGCTTGTTTCTCGGTAAGGAGAATCTGTACCTGAAACATCATGATGATCTCTTCCTAAAACAACGTAGCCTATTTCCCCATTGGCAATGGCATCGTTGAAAGCCTTTGCAATTCTCATACGACCCTCTGCATCGGCATAAAGAATTCTGGCTTGGGAACCAACAACAAGTTTGTTTTCCTGTGCACCTTTGATCCATTGAATATTATCTGCCATTTGTTGTTGGATGTCTTCTGGTGCTTGCTTCATTAAATCTTCCAAAACTTGACAAGCTAAAGCATCTGTTTTTTCCAGGTCTTCAGGTTTTCCTGAAGTGCACACCCATCTGAATGGTCCGAATCCATAGTCAAAACACATGGGTCCCATGATATCTTGTACATAGCTAGGATACTTAAATTCACGACCTATAGTTGGATTTTCGGCCATAACATCTGCTCCGGCTCGGGAAGCTTCCAATAAAAAGGCATTTCCGTAATCAAAAAAATAGGTGCCTTTGGCTGTATGTTTATTGATAGCATTAGCATGACGACGTAGGCTTTCTTGCACTTTGTCTTTGAATAGTTCTGGCGTGCTTGCCATCATATTATTAGCTTCTTCAAAAGATAATCCCACTGGATAGTATCCTCCAGCCCATGGGTTGTGAAGGGACGTTTGGTCACTTCCTAAATCTATTTGAATGTTTTCAGTATCAAATTTTTCCCAAACATCAACCACATTGCCAAGATAGGCCAATGAGATGGTTTCTTCAGCTGTTTTTGCTTTTCGTACTCTGGTAACTAGATCATCTAAATTCGTAATGATTTCATCAATCCATCCTTGTTCATGTCTAATTTTGGTGATTTTAGGGTTCACCTCCGCACAAACGGTGATGCAACCTGCAATATTTCCTGCCTTTGGTTGAGCACCGCTCATTCCGCCAAGACCAGAGGTAACAAAGAGGTGACCATTAGGTATTTTGTTTATTTTTCTGAATCCGTTTAAAACGGTAATTGTAGTTCCGTGAACAATACCTTGTGGACCGATGTACATATAACTCCCAGCTGTCATTTGTCCGTACTGGGTGACGCCTAACGCATTGAATTTTTCCCAATCGTCCGGTTTAGAATAATTAGGTATCATCATTCCATTGGTAACTACAACCCTTGGAGCCTCTTTGTGAGAAGGGAACAAGCCCATTGGGTGGCCAGAATACATGACTAATGTTTGTTCATCGGTCATTTGAGCCAAATATTTAATGGTTAATAAGTATTGGGCCCAATTTTGAAAGACAGCACCATTACCACCATAGGTGATTAATTCATGTGGATGTTGAGCCACAGCATAGTCTAGGTTGTTTTGAATCATCAACATAATGGCTGCAGCCTGCTTGCTTTTTGCCGGGTATTCCTCTATAGGGCGAGCATACATTTTATAATTGGGACGGAATCTGTACATGTAAATTCGTCCATAGGTTTCTAGCTCTTCCCTAAATTCAGGGATTAATGTTTTATGATGTTTAGGCTCAAAATACCTAAGGGCATTTTTAAGTGCCAAGGTTTTTTCTTCTTGGGATAAAATTTCCTTTCGTTTAGGAGCGTGGTTTATTTGATTGTCGAATGGTTTTGGGGTAGGTAATTCACTAGGTATCCCCTGTAATATTTCTTCTTTAAATGTCATGGTTGCTTTAATTTAGTTAAACTTGTTTGGTGTGAAGTGTTCAAGAAAAACTAGGGGTAACGAATATCTACCCGGTGGTGGGTATTGGCAACTTTTTTGCGATATGTCATTAACAACCGATCCAAGTCTATTGCGAATTTGTCTTTTTGTTATATCCGTATGGGCAATGTCTACAGCCACTTTCACAACAATAACCTCTTTTTAAATGGTATTGTTCGGTAAAGCATCGGTAGCCTTCAGGGGTTAAATAATAATCGCCTTCCTCAATAGGAATTCTTTTTTTTATCATGTGGCAAAGATAATGTAATTTGGATTGATTTTAGTTTTCTGAAAATATGATTGTCATTTCAAAAAAATTGATACCAAAAGGCTATAGTGGTTTGACTATTTTTCCTTTTATCATTTTAAAATATCCCGAATTAAGAAATGACAAGGTATTGTTGCTTCATGAAAGGATTCACAAAGTACAGCAATTGGAACTTTTTATTATTCCTTTTTATGTGTGGTATTTTTTGGAATTTACCATACGATTCTTCAAGTATAGAAATAAACGATTGGCCTATCGGAACATTTCCTTTGAAAGAGAAGCTTATTTAAACGAAACAGATCCTGACTATCTAAAATCAAGATCTGTTTGGGCCTTTTTAAAATATATTTAGTTGGTGTTTATTTTAAAATCACTTTTTGTGTTTTCTTAAATCCATTTTTAAGAGTTACGGAAACCAAATAGGAACCTGTTGAAAGATTTAAGGATTCTAACTTTACCTGAGAGGAGCTGAGTGCATTCTCTTGTATAAGGCGCTTTCCTGTGAGGTCTAAAATATGAATTTCTTCAATGGGACCTTGGGATGAATTCACCAAAATATAACTGCCATTTGGAGCTTTTATTGAAATGGTATTTTCCAATATAGATTCAGGTAAACTAAGCGTTTCATTAGTGTACCTTAAAATAAATCGATCGTTGTAAATGCCTTCATCACTGTTAAAGCTGAAAGGAGCCATTCTTAAATCTGAAATAATTCCCGTATAAGTGTCTTCTAGATAAATGTTTTGGGTGGCGTCTTCAAAAAGTCCGTCCACATGATTTATGGAAATGGTATAATTTCCATTTTGAGGTAATTTGAGACCTAGTGGTATGGTGTCCAATTCATCAAATGGCAAGCTTTTTCCTTGGATGGCCAAAGATTTATCTTCAACTAGTGAGTATAGTTCAAATTCAATTTTCACGCCTTGAGCAGGTGCATCATAAATGGGATCATAGCCATTTATAGCATTAGAAACATATCCCACTAAAATATTGGAGGTTGGTAAGCCAGGAGATGACAAGGATAACCAAATGCGGTGCTTTTCATCAAAAGTTGTAGATGCAGTAGAATTGCTATTAGTCTTGTAAAATTGGGAATTATCATAAGCTTCATAATTGACCGAGTCATACTCATATCGCATACTGTTATCAAAGTTAGCCATTTCTGAGGTGCTACCATTATCTGTCATCAGAGTAAAAAATCCTTGACCGGCCCCGATAAATCCTTCAAAACCAAATTGTGTGCCTCCTGTAGCATTGTAGGTCAAATAATCTGCGGAATCATAATTGTAAACATAGTCTTCATAAAATGGGTCGTCTGTGGTATTGGAAGGAGCGATACCATGGGTCCATAAATAAATAAAGGGTTCTAAATGCGTCGCGTTACTGGCAAGAAACTTATCGGCGCTAATGGCTGATGGGTATGGATTCCCCAAGAGGTTCCAGTTGTCGTCATCTTTTGTAACAGGAGTTGTGGTTGGTCCGTTGGTGTAATTAACTCCTGTATAAGTTCCTCTGGAAATGGGGACAGAAATATCCCCATTGTTTGGTGTTCCTATAAATTCTGTAGTAAAACTCGTGTTGGTTGGTGAATTTGAAATGTATCCTATGCCACTGGTCATAGTTTCATTACCATTAATCCAATTTCCGAAATTACTTGTGTATGTTCCTCCATTGTTTACTGATGGAATCCATTTCCAAATAAGGCCGCCAGTAGGTAGATTTCCCGAGGAAAAATTAGCCACAGGAGCAGACCAATAGACATAATCTGTCGCATCATCCACATCTGCAATTCTCTTAAGGTGGATTTCACCTGAATTGGCGGTATTATTAATCTGAACCAAGTTGGCTCCATTTCGAACATCTAGCTCTAAAATAGAAGAATCGGTGTTGTCTTCAATGGCAATCCAATCCATGACGACTAAATTATTATTATCCAAAACATTTAGGTTTCCACTGTCTTTGATGGTCAAATTTTTTGCTAGAGCGGTATACAATACTGGTGGCATGGGAGTTGTTAAGAATGGAATGTTGCTTTCGGAGTCTTGAATGATCACGCAATTCGTCTCGTCAGGAACGCCATAAGGAGCCCAATTGTTAGCATCATTCCAGTTGCTATTATCTGTACCTTTCCAAACCTTGGTTTTATTGGAAATGATGACATCTTTACTGATGTCGCAGCCGTTATTAAGAGTGGCTATGGCTGTAAATGTAAAATCTTCCAATTCCAATTGAGCAATGGTGGGTTTTACATAGACGGTTCCAATGGTAGTTCCAGGAACATAAGGAATAGTAGCTGCTGCATCGGTATAGGCATCGACGGCAGGTGTTCCAGACCATGTGAAAGATGGTGTTAGCGGTCTGGAGCCATAAAGCTCGATATTATCTATGGCTACACCATCCCCCCATTCAGAGTAGTAGTAAATTCGAAATCTTAAGTTTGGTTCATTTATGTAGCTTGATAAATCATAGGTTAAATGAGAGAATTGCGTTCCGTATCCGATGTCATCTGTTATATTTGCTACAATGTTGGGCCATGTATTACCACCATCTGTGGATATTTCCAAATTAACCTCTTCTGGAACGGATAGGTTGTATCTTGAAAAATACATGTCTAACTCTAGAGTCAAATTGGTGAAAGTGGAGGAGTCCAATGCATCAGAAACTAATTCGTTTTCTGTGTAATCCCCTGAATCCGCTACACTTATTACGAAGCTATTTGTTCCAAACCCAGAGGAAATGGCAGGATACCACACATATCCATTAGGAATATATGTGCTAGCTTGGACTTGCCAAGTGGAAATATCATCAGCAGGTGAACCGTTTGTGATTATATTATTTTGAGAAAAGGTACCAAAACCACTTTCAAAATCTTCATCAATGAGGTAGGCAATTTCAGTATCGCCTGTTGCCGAGATCTCTATAATATCATTTTCGCCGCAGATTTCTGGGGTTTCAGGTACAAAGCTTAAAGTTGTGACAGGGTTGACGGTACCAATGATTTCTAGTCTTCTCACTGATTCACAGGTACCATTGGTGGCCGTAACCCAATAGCTGGTAGTGGCGCTAATGAATGGTGACCAAGTTCCGTTGTTGGTAGTAGCCAAAAGGTTGCCGCCGATCTCGGCGTCATACCATTTGAATTGTGTTGCATCTGAACTTCCAGTTACTGTTAGATCTACGTTCCCTTCACCACAAGTAGTGCCATCTGTGATGCTGGTAATCTGAGCAGAGCAGTTTTCAATGACTGTAAATAGATAGTCTTCAGTTTCTCCATATTCAGAATTTCCACCATTTCCATCAAAATCATCACATGCATCAAAGTTATTTGGGTTTGTTCCTTTATAATAGAACCTAATTCTTATTCTATAATCACCAATTGGTTGGTTACTGGGAATATTGAAACCAAAAGTTGTAGTGGTTGTCCAGGTTCCAGTAGTATCATAAATCAATTCACCCATATCTGAAAAATCACCATTTTTATTCCAATCAATCCAAGCTTTATAGGTTCCGTGACCTGTTTCAGAACCAACATAAATGTTGATTCCTTCTCCTTGAGCTTGAATGCTTTTTTCTAAGGAAGTCCAATCTTGAAATCCACTTGGGGAAATTGAATACCCATTATTAAAATTGGAAACATCATTTAATGTCCCAATAAACTCAACGTCATTTATGTATTTAGTAGCCGGATTTGTAGTGGTTAAAGTACTGCAGTAGGATGTGTTGGTTGTTGTTACATTCCCAGATAACGGATTAGTTGTGAAATATAAAGGTCCTCCCGTGCATTCCGAATTAAACGAGATAACATAGACGTAATAGGTGGTGTTCTGGGTTAAACCTGTGGCGGTGAAGTTGGTACTACCATCAATATCCACTACAGTGGCAGTTCCAATGGAGTCTCCTATATTGTAATTAACCCCATCAACAGGTGTTGGGGGAGTAGCCGACGTACTGATTACAACCAAATAATTATCTGGTTCTGGGGAAGGGGCGGTAAATGAACCATATGCCGAATCTCCTGTGGCCGATAAGGTTAAGGTTGTGGGTTGCTGAGAAGGTGTTGCGCAAGCGGGTAAAGGTGTTCCTTTAACTTCAATATCATCAATAGTAAATGCAGGATAATTTCCTGTAGAGTTATCATTATTCCATCCAAACCCCAAATAGAAACTTTGTCCATCAACCACAGATAAATCAAGATTGGTTACACTTTGAGTCGTATTTTGCCCTTGGTACTCTCCGGGTAATACGGCCCAAGTGCTACCATCAAAGGAGTAGAGTACCGAACCATAATCAAAGTTCGCTTCTCCTTGGCAAATCCAATTGAAATCCAAAGTAACCGATTCAAAATTGGTCGCATCAATGGGGGTTGTAAAATATACTAAGGTGGCAGCTACCTTGTTGGCTTTATATTGAGGCATGGTTCCGGAAGTAGCTGGATTATTAACACTGACTGCCATAGAATATGACCCAGAAATCACATTGCATCGTGTGTTGTCAAATACCCAGAAGTAATTGTCATTGGTGGCTGGTGTCGTAGTAAATTGACCATTCTGCCATCCAAGATATGGACTTGCTTGATTTTCTGGTCCAGAGGCTGCTTCAAAGTCTTCAAAAAAAAGCGTCGTTTGTGCTTGAACAAAATAACCTGATAAAAGAAGGAGGGTATAGATGAAATGTTTGTATGCTTTACAACAATTTTCCTGTAAGTAATTTTTTTTCATATGCCAATCTAGGCAACCCAAATCGGGTTGTTATTTTTTTAATTATTCTTAGGATACCAAAGAAATAAGTTGGCGTATTAGTGGTTTGGAAGATTCGAGAGGGTAATTGCTAATAGTTTAGCAAGCTAATGTAAATATATTAATATTTGTTTTAAAAATGTTAAATCGCTGTGTATTGTTGAATATTGTAAAAAATAGATAGAATATTTTTTAATTTCCCAATATTTTGAACGTCTATTTGTTTGATTTTTATGAATTTGTCTTTTAATTCTGTTGAAAACCAATTTGTTGGTAGTTTTTTAGGAGGGATTTCTGTTACAATGAAACGGGAGGATCGCATTCATCCTATGATTTCAGGGAATAAATATCGAAAATTGAAGTATAACCTTTTGGAAGCTCGAGAAATGGGATGTTCTAAACTACTGACATTTGGAGGAGCATTTTCAAATCATATTGCTGCCGTGGCTGCAGCAGGTAACGAATTTGGTTTTGAAACCATAGGGATTATTCGGGGAGAAGAATTGGAATCAAAGATTCCAGATAATCCTACTTTATCATATTCAGCTTCACAGGGGATGACCTTTAAATTTGTCACACGGTCTGAGTATCGTCTGAAAGGAGAGGCACATTTCATTAACAATTTAAGAGAAGAGTTTGGATCCTTTTATTTGATTCCAGAAGGAGGAACAAATAATTTAGCAGTTCAGGGGTGTGAAGAGATCTTGGCGCAGGTTGATCAAGAAATGAATTATATCTGTTGTGCTGTGGGTACGGGAGGAACCATTTCGGGTTTAATAAATGCTTCAAATAAAGATCAAATGGTTTTGGGATTTCCCGCTTTGAAAGGTGATTTTTTGTCGGAGGATATTCGTAAGTTTGCAACCCAAGACCAATGGAAATTAATTACAGATTATCATTTTGGCGGTTATGGTAAAATAAATCAGGAATTGATCGGTTTTATTAATGAGTTCAAAATGAAATATCAAATACGCTTAGATCCCATTTATACCGGGAAAATGATGTTTGGTATTTTTGATTTGATTAAGAAGGGTTTTTTTCCAAAAGGGTCGCAAATTTTGGCAATTCATACTGGAGGCCTACAAGGCATTGAAGGAATGAACCAAAAGTTGAAGCAAAAAAATCTACCATTAATAAAATAATTACATGAGAAAGATAGTATTTCTTTGTTTACTAAGTGTTTTGGTGTTTAACTGTGGTTCCAAGAAAAAGGCTGCTTCGGTAAAAACAAAGAAGGAGCGTGTTGTGAGAAATCAAAATACGAGATCTGCAACCTCAAGCACACAGCCGAAATCAAATAATACGGCGCCCACTACGACTCCTAATACCTCAAGTTCTTCTAGTTCGCCAACCGTTGCATATATCAATTTATACCATGCAGTGGCTATGGAGGAAATGAAACTTTATGGGATACCTGCAAGTATTACTCTAGCTCAAGGTATTTTGGAATCTGGTTCAGGAAAGGGAAGGTTGTCTGTTGAGGCCAATAATCACTTCGGAATAAAGTGCCATGATTGGACAGGTGCAAAAATTTATCATGATGACGATCGATCACAAGAATGTTTCAGAAAATATAATGATGCCAAGTATTCATTCAGGGACCATTCTTTGTTTTTAAAGGAACGAAAGCGTTATTATAAATTGTTTGAATTAGACCCAGACGATTATAGAGGGTGGGCTAGAGAGCTAAGAGCCGCTGGCTATGCAACTGACAGACGTTATCCCGAAAAATTAATCGACTTGATTGAGCGTTACCAGCTCCATCAATATGATGATCAAGTGCTAGGTAATCCTGCCAGTCGCAACAGAATAAGAACTGTTACGTCAACTAATACTCCTGCATCCGTTGATAATTTTGGAAACACCTATACGGTCCAAAAGGGAGATACATTATATTCCATATCCAAGAAACATAATCTTACCGTGGAGCAGTTGAGAAAAATGAACGGATTAAAAAATAATGATTTGCAAATTGGCCAAGTTCTTTCGGTCAAATAAAAAATACCAATATGTTATATAAACGCAGCAGTGAATTGTTTGCTAATGCAGAAAAGGTTATTCCTGGAGGAGTAAATTCTCCTGTGAGGGCATTTAAAGCGGTGGGAGGTACACCACTTTTCATAAATAAAGCCAAGGGCGCATACCTTTATGATGAAGATGGAAACCAGTTAATAGATTATATTAATTCTTGGGGACCGATGGTTTTGGGACATGCCTATCAACCTGTTGTAGATGCCGTTATTGAAAAAACCAAACTAGGGACTTCTTTTGGGACTCCAACGGAAATTGAAACTAAAATTGCCGAATTAGCCGTTTCCATGGTTCCCAACATTGACAAAATAAGATTTGTCAACTCTGGTACAGAAGCATGTATGAGTGCCGTCAGATTGGCTCGCGGTTATACGGGTAAAGATAAAATTATCAAGTTTGCTGGTTGCTATCATGGACACAGTGATTCCTTTTTAATCCAAGCCGGAAGTGGCGCGGTTACTTTTGGGAGTCCAAATAGTCCTGGTGTGACCAAAGGAACCGCACAAGATACGTTATTAGCTCGATATAATGATATCGCCCATGTTGAAGAGATTGTTTCTGCTAACTCTGGTGATATCGCATGTATTATTTTAGAGCCAGTGGCCGGTAACATGGGATGTATTCCACCCAAAGAGGAATTTCTTAAAGGGTTAAGAGCTCTATGTGATAAAGAAAATATTTTATTGATATTTGATGAGGTGATGACCGGTTTTAGGTTGGCTTCAGGAGGTGCTCAAGAGCTGTTTGATATTTCCGCAGACATTGTTTGTTTTGGAAAAGTAATAGGTGGTGGTTTACCAGTGGGAGCGTTTGCAGCTAGAAATGAGATTATGAATCACTTAGCGCCTTTAGGTCCTGTTTATCAAGCTGGGACTTTAAGCGGTAATCCATTGGCTATGGCTGCTGGACTGGCTATGTTGACAGCCTTGAATGAGGATAAGGAAGTGTTTCAACGTTTGGAAGAAAAGACCTCCTATCTTGAAAAAGGGCTACGAGAGGTATTAGAAAGAAATGAAGTTGTTCATCAAATCAATAGGGTAGGTTCAATGATTTCTGTGCATTTCTGCGATAATGAGGTGTATGACTTTGATAGTGCCGCCCATGGTAACAATGAGTCTTTTAAAGCCTTCTTTCATGGTATGTTGGATCAAGGAATATACATTGCCCCAAGTGCTTTTGAAACTTGGTTTATTACCGATGCACTTTCATATGAAGATTTGGATAAAACCATAGCGGCATGTGATGTGGTGAGTAAAAAAATGAAATAAAAAAAAGCCTTGAATCTCAAGGCTTTTTTTCAATAGGTTAAGGTCTTCTTTTCTGCATTTTTTTGTTTCCTGACATTTTTTGACCTCTGTCTGCCATTCTGTTGCGTCTTTGTTCCATTTGGGTTTCCCATTTGGTATATTGATCCTCATTTAAGATGGACTTCATTTGTTTTTTTATTTCAATTTGTCTGTCAAGTCTTTCATTCTCTCGAGCCAAACGCTGTTCTTTTGTTGGTTTTTCACCTGATCCTCTCATTTTTTGGAATTCTTCCATCCTTACCTTCCTATTTTTTGCATTTTCAAGATGGATGGCCTGAACTTTCTTTTGTTGCGCTTCAGTAAGGTCTAATGCCAAAGTCATTTTTTTAGTCTGGATTTCGGCTTGTTCTTCTGGCGTATAATCTGCCATTTTATTCATGCGTCTCTCTTGGGCGGACATGGTCTGTATAGCTAAAAAGGCCATGACCATAAACAATAATTTTTTCATAGTGTTTAAATGTTTCTGTTTGGTATTAAGACCTCTAAAAAGAAAATTGGTTTAATCTCTGTGGGAAAATTAACATCAGATTAACGGTTGTTTATCTTCTTTGAATTTTGGTGGTCAAAGTAGGTCTTGTAAATGAATTCTCCCAAAAGGCAGGAGGCTATTATAGTAACTGAAATGACAACACCTATAAAATTATCCTTGAACTGTTGCGTTATCAATGTGATGCTAGCTATGAGGCAAAATAGGAACCCAATAATATGAATGAATTTTGAACCATTGATTTTATTAGATAATTTAAATCCTACAAAATTGACCGTGGCAAATATGAGTAGAAACCCTATGCTTCCAGCTGTTGAGATGCTCTCAAGGTTGAGTGTGTTGGTTAGGATCAAATTTAAAATGGCTGTAATTAAAAGTCCGATGGGATGGTTCCAGAAGCTGTCTGTTAAGCTATGTGGTAATTCATCATCTTCAGCTATTTCATAACTTACCCTACTACCGCCATATAAAGACGCATTTATGGCTGAAAAGGTTGAAATCATGGCAGCAATCGTGATGACTGTAAATCCAACTTGACCTAAAACTGGTTTGGCTGCCTCAGCTAATACATACTCTTCCGCCTTTTTGATGGTTTCAAAGGAAAGAGAGCCTACAGTAACAATGGCAATAATTATATATAGTAGAATAACGAAAATGACGGAATAAAAATAAGCTTTCGAAATATTCTTATCGGGGTCTTTAATATCGGGAGCAGCATTAGCAATAAGTTCAAAACCCTCATAGGCCACAAAAATGACCATCCCTCCTGTAAGTAACTGTAAAGGCGTTTCCCAATTCGTTACCTGAAGTTGCTCCAAATGGGGATTTCCTCCCAAACCGTAAATTCCAACTCCTACAAAACCCAGTAAAATAATTAGTTTAATGATGACTGAGTAAGACTCAATTTTGCTTACTACTTTAATGCTGTAGTAATTGATCGCTGTTGCTAAAATGATAATAGCACTGGCATAAATATGAAAATCAATGGTCTTGTTGACTAAAGGAAGTAAATTTTGTGCATAGGAGCCAAAGGCCGAAGCATACAATGACAACATGATGATGTAACTCACCCAGAGCAAGTTGTTAATACTTCCGCTGAAAATAGTTTTTCCAAATCCCTCATTGATAAACCGAACCGTACCGCCGCGATCGGGGAATTTTTTCGTCAGTTTTACATAACTGTAAGATGTTAAAAGCGCAATTATTCCTGCTATTAGAAATGCTATAGGCGTTCCGCCTTTAGCGAGAGAAACGGCTAGCCCGAGGACAGCGAAAATACCACCTCCCACCATACCTCCAATGCCTATTGAAATGGCTTCTTTGAGACCGATTGTTTTAATTGAATTTGAAATAGTTTAAGATTTTAAATTAATATTTCATTTGAACCTGTTTCATGTTTACAAGTTTCCATCTAATGGGCCTTAATTGGATTTTCTAAAAATAAGAAGATTTGGATCCCCTTCAAAAGGTTTTTCTTCCTTCAAAAAGCCCAAACGTTCAAGTAATTTAATAGAAGCGACATTGTTATAATGGGTCATGGCAGAAATTTCCTTTAAATTTAAATCTTGAAATCCATATCGCAGAATCTCATTTAAACACTCATTCATATAACCTTTACCTTGGAACTCATAATTTAAATCATAACCAAGTTCTGCTTGGGTTCTATCCTCTGAAAAATTCCATAAACAAACAGTGCCGATGATACTATCCTTAGATCGGAGGCAGATTCCCCAATATTGAGCTGGAGGTCCATCCACAGGGCTTATAATTTTATTTATAAAGGTCAGTGCAGCTTCTTTGGTTTCTGCTTTTGGTCTGTCAACAAATTCATTAATTTTTGGGTCTGATCTTAGAAATGAAATCATTTCCCAATCTTCAGACTTGAGCGCTCTCAATAGTAACCTTTTAGTCTTTAAAATGGGTGATGAACTTTTGCTCATGATCTCTATGGGTGATGGATGTATTTTGTAGCAATTAGAATTTGGTGAATTTCCTTGCTGTCATCTTTTTTATTGAAAGGAACTTCCATGGTCTGGATATGCTGGAATAAATTTTTCTTTAAAATTTCATTAATCCGATTGGAATCGTGGTAATTAAAATAAACACGCAAACCATTCATACCAGTAATAAAACCTGAATTCTTTGTATTTCCAGGAACGAAACTGATGTAAAGGATACCTTCTTCAGATAACAGATCATAGCATTGTTGGATGAAATCATCTATTTCTTCCAGTGAAAGGTAGGGTAAGCCAAATCCACAAATGATACCCTGAAACTTCATATTAAGTTTGTTTAGGTTTCTGAAGTCCATCACTTGAAATTTAGCTTTTGGCAGGTTCTTATTTGCCAAATCCACCATGTTTTGTGAAATGTCAATCCCTAATATTTCTAAATTAGGTTTTTTGTTTAGTAAGTATTTGGAAATGTTTCCAGGACCACAACCAACATCAAGAACCTTGGCCATTGGAGGCAAATTGTTTGAAAACGCATCGTATGAATCATTATACAAGGATAAATCCATAAATTTTTCCTCATAAATTTTGGCTATTTGATTCCAAGTTTCAAATGTTTCTTGATAGGTGTCCATGAAGTTAAATATAGGGATTACTTTTTTAGATTTTCTTGTTTTTAGATTCCAAATAGAATAGACGGCTGACAATAAAAAAGGGAGCGTACATAGTATGATTTTTAGGTTGGGTCCCAGAATTCCTGCAATTAGAATAAATAAGAACAAACTGCCCAAACATCCTATTCCAATAAAGCTTGGTATTTTGCTAGGTTTAGATTGAAATAGTGTGAAAAATAAAATCAGTTGCCCCAATAGAGGAAAGAGGGTTAAAGGATGAAGTATCGAACCTGGGTCATTAAATAATTTGATTAAAATATCTAATTCAGCTTGAAAAAGAAAAACCGATTGATCTTGACCCCATTCAAGGTATCCCAAAAGAGAAGTTAGTATTAAAGCCAGATTAAGTAGTCTTTGTTTCATTATGAAATATCTGTTGATATAAAATTAGGGAAAAAAGAAGTTTAGATTTAAAGTTTTTAGTTTCACATAAATGACCTGCTCTTATGTGAAATTATGGTTAATTCTTAGACTTCAATCATCATAGTGAATGAAGACCTATCAAATTAATGGAAAATCGATTAAGTTTGCAGGATGCAACAAAAATTGAATGAATTCATTCCGAATGCGGCTGTTGCCCAAGTTCAAGAATTATTGGATCATGACCATTTAGAGGTCAAGGTGAAAAGAGAGAGAAAGACAAGGCATGGAGATTACAGAAGATTGATCAATGGTCAACATCAAATAACCATCAATGGCAATCTAAACCCTTATCGTTTTTTGATTACCTTAATTCATGAAATTGCCCATTTTGAAGCTTTTTCCCAGTTTGGAAGAAACATTAAGCCACATGGGAAGGAATGGAAGTATACTTTTCAGAGGTTGATGTTACCGTTTATTAATCCAAATATTTTTCCTGAAGAACTGTTGCCTTTATTAGCAAAGCATTTTCGAAATCCGAAAGCTAGTAGTGATACCGATACACAGTTGGCTTTGGCTTTAAAGCAGTATGACCCTCCAAATGGGAAACACTTTGTTTTTGAAGTTCCAACAGGAAGTATCTTTAGGTTGTATAATGGAAGGGTATTTAAAAAGGGGAGTCAACGCACAAAGCGTATTGAATGTATAGAAATAGCTACAGGAAAAGTATATTTGTTCAATCCCAATGCAGAAATTGAATTAGTAAAAAATAAATAGTTTAAAGATATGAAAGAGAATTATTATGCCATATTGATGGCTGGAGGTGTAGGATCAAGATTTTGGCCAGTTAGCACCTCTCAATTTCCCAAACAGTTCCATGATATGCTTGGGACGGGAGAAACTCTTATTCAAAAAACTTTTCATAGATTATCTAAACTAATCCCGGCACAGAATATCTACATTTTGACCAATGAGAGATATAACGATTTGGTGTTGGAACAGTTACCTGAAGTAAACCAAAGACAGGTTGTTCTTGAGCCAGCCATGAGAAATACGGCACCATGTATTCTGTATGCCTCCATGAAAATCCAGAAGGAAAATCCCGATGCAGTTATGATTGTTGCTCCTAGTGACCATTGGATCGAAGATGAAGAAGCTTTTGTTCAAAATGTGGATCAGGCTTTTCAATTTTGCCAGGAACACGATGCTTTGATGACCTTGGGTATTCAACCTACGTTTCCAAATACAGGTTACGGTTATATTGAGTTTGATAAATCCAGTGGTGATACTATCAAGCCAGTATCTCAATTTAGGGAGAAACCTGATTATGAAACGGCTAAGCAATTTTTAGCACAAGGGAATTTTTTATGGAATGCCGGTATTTTTATGTGGAGCGCTAAATCGGTTTTAGCAGCTTTCCAAAACAACCAGCCCAATTTGTACGATCATTTCAATAAGGGAATGGAAGCCTATAATACGGATGATGAGGATAAGTTTATAGCTGATAATTATCCTTTGGCAGAAAATATTTCGGTTGATTATGCCATTATGGAGAAGAGTCAAAACGTTTATGTCATTCCAGCTACTTTTGATTGGAATGATTTGGGAACCTGGGGAAGCCTTTACGATAAATTGGATAAGGATGAAGACCAAAATGCAGTGGTAAATGCGAAGACTTTAAGTGTTGATGCTTCTGGAAATATGATTCGCTCCCCTAAAAATAAAATAGTTGTAGTAGATGGTCTAAGTGATTATATCATTGTTGATAAAGAAGAAGTTTTGCTTATCTTTCCAAAAGAAAAGGAACAAGATATCAAAAAGGTGCTTCAACAAGTGAAACAGAAATTTGGTGAGCACTATGGCTAAACTAAACTATGACAGAAAATAAATTTAATTTTTCGGAAGAGGCTGAAAAGGGTGCTCAAAAAATTGAAGAAACCAAAGAAGAGGTCAAACAGGATGCCCAAGGTTTATTTAGGAGTATTAAGAAGTTTTTAAAAGAGCTTTTAGACTTTAGAGAAGATACAGATAGGGATGCTACCTTGCAGGCAGTAGTAAGTGATATTTCCTTTAAAGGAGCTACTTCTTGGATTCTAGTCTGTTCTATTTTTGTGGCCTCCATCGGTCTGAATGCAGACTCTACTGCAGTAGTTATTGGAGCCATGTTAATATCTCCGCTAATGGGTCCTATTTTAGGAATAGGAATGTCCATTGCCATTAATGATATTGATACCTTAAGACGCTCCTTGGTGAATTTAGCCATTATGATAGGTCTTAGTTTATTAACAGCCTTTCTGTTTTTCTATTTCTTTCCTTTAAGTGAGGATAATTCTGAATTATTGGGAAGAACCAAACCAGATATTCGTGATGTACTAATTGCTTTTTTTGGTGGTTTGGCTCTTATCATTGCTCGAACAAAAAAGGGAACAATAGCCTCAGTTATCTTTGGGGTGGCGATTGCAACAGCTTTGATGCCTCCACTTTGTACCGCTGGTTATGGTTTGGCATCTGGTAATATCCCTTATTTCCTTGGGGCGATGTATCTATTTACTATTAATGCCATTTTTATTGCATTAGCAACCTTTATAGTTGTTAAGGTGCTAAGATTCCCAATGATTAAATATGCCAATTCCAAAAAAAGAAAACGTATTGCTCAGTTGGCTACCTTATTGGCGATTATTGCTATGATTCCAGCTTTGTGGACATTTGTAACTGTTTTAGGAGAAAGTAATTTTAATAAAGCGGCTAAAAATTTCATGGATAACGAAGTAGGTAAATTGCCATATGCCAATTATTTAAAACGAAATGTTGCTTATAACTATAATGATGGGGAAAATTCTACCATTGAAGTCAACACCTATGGTTTAAATAAAATTTCTGAAGAGACCATTATTCTTTTGGAGGGGAGAATGAAGGAGTATGCCCCCTTGAAAAATACTAAATTGGTCATTAATCAATCAAGTATTGAAGGTGTCGACAATATTAAATACATGCAGGAACTTCGTTCTAGAGATTCATTGGAATTATTGACGCAATCCCAAAAGGTTTCCATATTAGAAAGCCGTGTGAAGCAATTATCCCGTTTTGAAAAGAATCAAGTACCCATGGATAAGCTAAGTGAAGAATTGAAAATTCTTTTTAAGAACATTTCGAGACTTTCCTATTCCAATGTGGTAACTACCAATTTTACTAAAATTGATACGATCTCTGTTTTTTCAGTGTCTTGGAATGATTCAAATTTGAATTCAGTCCAAAAAGAAAAGGAACGTAAGAATTTGGAAGAATGGTTAAGGTATCAGTACAAGGATCTAGATAGTTTAAGAGTGGTAAATCAATAGTTATTTACTCATTCTCTTCCTGATACATTCGTCTTACTTTTTTGAATAATTCCGAAGAATAAACAAAATTAGTTACGGCTTCATTATCAGTTCTAAAAATGGTTGCATTGGAGCCTTCCCAAGCTTTTACACCATCTTTTAAGAATACAATTTTCTCACCAATTTCCATAACTGAGTTCATGTCATGGGAGTTGATAATGGTTGTAATGTTATATTCGTCTGTTATTTCTTGAATTAAATTGTCAATGACAATAGCTGTTCTAGGATCCAACCCTGAATTGGGCTCATCACAAAACAAATATTTAGGTTGGTTTACAATAGCGCGAGCAATGGCGACACGTTTCTGCATTCCTCCAGAGGCCTCACTGGGCATTTTCTTTTGGGCATCAGCAAGATTAACTCTTTTTAAAACCAAATTCACACGATCCTGCATTTCACTCATGCTCTGTTTGGTAAACATACGCAAAGGGAACATGACGTTTTCTCCAATGGTCATGGAATCAAATAAGGCACTTCCTTGAAAAACCATACCCATTTCAGACCGAAGCGTTCTCTTTTGGTCTGGGCTTAAATCTGTGTAGGACTGTCCGTCATAAATGATTTGTCCTTTTTCAGGAGTGAACAACCCCAATAGGCATTTTAGGAATACAGTTTTTCCAGAACCACTTTGACCAATAACCAAACTCGTTTTTCCTTTTTCAAAAGTGGTAGAAATACCCTTTAAAATTTCGGTGTCCCCAAAAGATTTATGAATGTCTTTAACTTCAATCATTAACTTAAAAGCATTTGGGTTAATAAATAGTTTGATAATATAATGGCAACACTGGTCCAAACAAATGCTGTGGTACTAGCTTTTCCAACTTCTAAAGAGCCACCTCTCATGAAATAGCCATAATAAGAAGGAATAGTAGCTAATAAAAATGCGAAAACAAAGGTTTTGATAAAGGCATATGCCATATGAAATGGAATGAAATCCTCTTGAACCCCTCTCACATAATCTTCTACAGTTGTAAAACCGCCATAAACACAAGCAGCCAATCCACCTACAATTCCCAAGAACATGGCGATGGAAATAACAAACGGATAAAACATCATGGCTACAAATTTTGGGAAAACCAAATAGTTTATTGCATTAATCCCCATGACTTCCAAAGCATCTATTTGCTCGGTCACCCTCATGGTACCTATACTTGAAGTAATATAGGAGCCTACTTTTCCGGCCATAATGATGGAAATAAAAGTGGGGGCAAATTCTAGAATGACGGATTGTCTTGTGGCGAAACCTACTAAATACTTCGGAATTAAAGGGTTGCTAATATTTAAAGCTGTTTGTATGGTGACAACCCCTCCCACAAAAAATGAGATAAAAGCCACGATTCCCATAGATCCGATGATTAAGTCATCAATCTCCTTAAAGATAAGTCCTTTCATTACAGACCACCTCGTTGGTTTGCGGAACATGTCCTTAATCATGATAAAATAAGCACCAATATTGTGAAGGTAGGTCATAGACTTTTTTGTTGATGCTAAAGTAAGAAAAGTATATGTTTTTTAACCTTAATTTTAACATATCCTATATGAAATGGGTTATTTTTGTGGGCATTAAAATACCCTTAGAATGAAAAAGTTTTTAGTATTTGTTTTAATCTCTATTAGTTGTGCGAATTTATTTGCCCAAAAATCTAAAAAAGCTACCCCTGAGAATGGAAGTGATTGGAATCGTCCAAAATTGGTGGTCGGTATTGTAGTTGACCAAATGCGATATGACTATTTAACACGATTCTATAGCAAATATGGGAATGATGGTTTTAAAAGACTGATGAATCAAGGGTTTGATTGTAGAAACAATCATTTTAACTATATCCCCACATATACTGGCCCTGGGCATGCTTCAGTTTATACAGGGACCACGCCTAAGTATCATGGAATTATTGGAAATAACTGGTATGATAAGGAAATCAAGGAAACTATTTATTGTGCAGGAGATGAGGGCGTTTCGCCTGTAGGAACTGATTCTCCTAGTGGAAAAATGTCACCTCACAGATTGATGACAACTACCTTTGGAGATGAAAACAGAATGTTTACTCAATTTAAAGGGAAAACGATAGGGGTTGCATTAAAGGATAGGGGAGCTATTTTACCAGCAGGACATACTGCTAATGCAGCCTACTGGTTTCATGGAAGTGATGAGGGGCGTTGGATAACAAGTTCTTTTTATATGAAGGAATTGCCTCAATGGGTGATTGATTTTAATAAATCAGGGAACTCAGCTTCCTATATGAAAACTTGGGATACCTACTACAATATTGATACTTATGTGGAGAGTGGTTTGGATTTAAATGAATTTGAAGGAGGGTTTAAAGGAAAAGAAACTGCAACCTTTCCTTATGATTTAAATGCCTTAAAAGAGAAAAACGGATATTTTGATATTTTAAAAACAACACCATACGGTAATAGTATGACTGCCGATTTTGCCATTGCAGCATTGGATGGAGAACAATTGGGACAGGACAAAATAACAGATGTGCTTACAGTAAGTTTTTCAAGTACCGATTATGTAGGGCATAATTTTGGGGTTAATTCTAAAGAAATTGAAGATACGTACATTAGACTAGATTTCGATTTAGCGCGCTTGTTTAAGGCATTGGATGATAAGGTAGGTGAAGGAGAATACACAGTTTTTTTAACTGCAGATCATGGAGCTGTTGAAGTACCTGCATATTTACACAGTGTCAAAATACCTTCGGGATATCTTAACAATTCGGATTCCAAAAAGAAATTTGATGCGTTTATGAAGAAGGATTTTGGGCATGACGATTTGGTTGAAAATATTAGCAATAATCAGGTCTTTCTAAATAGAGAGAAAATAAAGGAGTTGGGATTGGATTTGGATGATGTTCAAGATGCCATTGTAGATGAGCTTTTATCCTATGATAATGTATATAAGGCTTACACTGCAAAAACTATGGCTTCAACCTCTTTTACAACAGGTGTTGAGGAATTGTTGGAAAATGGATTTAACCAAAAAAGATCGGGAGACGTTCTAGTGGTGCAAGACCCAGCCTTCATTTCTTACGGCAGAACTGGATCTACACATGGCTCTGGATTTAATTATGATACGCATGTGCCTCTATTATTTTATGGAAAAGGAATTAAACAAGGTCATACGTTTGAGCGTACGGTAATTCCTGATATTGCTTCAACAATCTCTTCATTGTTGGGAGTAAGTTTTCCTAGTGGCGCTACGGGCAGACCTTTAGGATTTTTATTGAAATAGAATTTTATTGGAGAAGATTACTTTCTATAAAGGAAGTAGTTATTTACAAGTTCAATATATTTTCTTTTCGCTTCGTAAGGAGAAACATTTTGGACTTGAAATAGGGCATTTGTTTTAAAAGCATTTATTATTTGCTTTTTACTGTTAGGGCGACCATAGTCATTGGTGGCCTTTTTGTAATAGGCATAAAGGCGTAATAGGAAATCTGCTGGGAATGGTTCCTTGTGTTTATTAATGCGTTCTACGGCATCTTGAAATGTTTTATCTAAATCCTCTGCAGTCATTATTTTTCTGCAATAACCGTAATTCCTCCTTTGACTACCTCATTTAAAGCAACCTTGATATTGCTATCTAAAGGTAAAAATAAATCTACTCTTGACCCAAATTTGATAAATCCAGAATCTGTACTTTGTAGAACTTCTTGTCCTTCTTCAGCGTAATTTACAATGCGCTTTGCTAAGGCGCCGGCTATTTGTCGATACAGTATCGGCCCAAAAGTTGGGTTCTCAACAACAACCGTTGTACGTTCATTTTCTTCACTGGCTTTAGGATGCCAGGCCACTAAATATTTTCCTGGATGGTATTTGCTAAACAGTACTTTTCCTGTAATAGGATATCTAGTAACATGCACGTTGACAGGTGACATAAAAACACTCACTTGAAGTCTTTGGTCCTTGAAATATTCCTTTTCAAATACTTCCTCAATGACAACAACCTTACCGTCTACACAACTTAAAACTTGAGCTTCATTGGAAGCAAAAATCCTTTTTGGATTTCTGAAAAACTGAAGGATGAGGACAAAAAACACCAAAAGTGCGATTTCCAATAAAACACGAAGCCATGATAGCGAAATGGTAAATTCTACAAGGATGGTTAGGGCAATAATTAAAATGAAAGTCCCTAAAATAATTTTATGTCCTTCTTTATGAAACATATTTAAATAATTGTAAAAACAAAAAGATATAAGGTGATGCAAAAATCATACTGTCCAATCGGTCTAATAACCCTCCATGACCAGGCATAATAACCCCGCTGTCCTTTACTTTTGCCTGTCTTTTAAACTTAGATTCTATTAAGTCTCCTAACGTACCAAAAACTGCTATAATTATACCTAAGGATAGCCATTTGGTAAAGCTAAAAGTATCTGTAAAGGTAGCAATAAAATAACTTGCCACACAGGAAAAAAACAAACCTCCTAAAAAGCCTTCAACTGTCTTCTTTGGAGATACTTTCTCAAATAACTTCTGTTTTCCAAAGTTTTTTCCGACTAAATAGGCAAACGTATCGTTGGTCCAAACCAATATAAAACATCCTAAGAGGACATAAGGATTATAGACTTCCTTAAACTTTGAAATAAGAATCATAAATACAAATCCACTGGATAAGTAAAATGTGGTAAGTATAACCCGCTTAGAAATGAAAAGAGGTATATTCTTGTGAGTGAATAAATCTTTTATCAAAAATAATTGGACAAAAATAGTAATGACATGAAGTATTTGTGTGGCCTCCTTTAGGCCCGAATCTGTTTTCATGACAAACGGCCAAAATCCGAAGATCAGATATAAGATAGAAAAGGAAATAAAGGGCACATAGGATTTGTAATGGATTAGTTTTCTAAACTCAGCCATACAAATGAGTCCAAAAATAAAAAATACAATAACCAACGCATGTTCAAAAAACATAGAACAAATGAGTAAGGATATGTATAACAATCCCGAAAATGATCTGATGAGAACTTCTTTCATATTAAAGGTCTTCTAGGAGTAGGAGGTATAGATCCTTAGAATGGCTTCCGTAGGTCATAAAATCTTCTTCAGAAGAAGTGGCCTTGAAATGTTTAATAGTGGTAATGTTAGTTGGAATCTGTCTCTTATTTTTTGATTTGATTCCCCTCAGTCCTTCACTTATGCTTTCAACGATCTGACTAGTTGTAGCGAAAACAACAAAGTGATCAGGGAACTCGCCTAATTTTTTTTCAGCGATTTGATTGGACGAAATTAGTAAGGAACCATCATCTGCGATTAGATTTTCACAGGTAGTCAAGAAGAATTCTGAATCTTGAGCTGATGTTGTCATTTTAACCTCAAAGTTCTTGAAAGTATCCTTGAGGTTATTGTCAATAACCATAACCTGTTTGTTCATCCATTGGTTTTCATGAATGATGTTTTCTAATGCATCAAAGATTTCATTCAAGTCTTCACAGTACAAAAATTTACCTCCATTTCGCTTGAAATTTATGGTAAATCTTTCGTCTACTGGCAACTTAACTTCTGGCATGTATTTGCTTCGTTCATTCGACTTAATTTCTTCTTCCGAATGATCTGTTTTGGAACCAAAAAGTTTTCTAAATAGACTCATTTAGTTTCTTTGCTATTAAAATCTGGTTTTCGCGGCTTTTTTCAAATATAAAAAATCTTAACCTAACGTTATCGTTAAATTAAGATTTTTGAATAAGGTTAACAAATATAAAAGACTTTTCGAGAATTACTTTTCTTCATTAACCTCAATAGGTTCATTGTTGTCTTCCAAGTTATCCATTTCTGCTAGCTCTTCCTCTTTTGCAAAGGGACGCTTACCGAAAATTTTCTCTAGATTGTCCTTGAAAATAACTTCTTTTTCTAGAAGAACTTCAGCCAATTCGGTCAACTTATCTTTATGTTGCGTTAATAAATTGATGGCTCTTTGGTATTGTTCTTCAACGATATCAGAAATTTCTTTATCAATCAACTCCGCCGTTTTTTCACTGTAAGGCTTGGTAAAACCATAGTCGTTTTGTCCACTGGAATCGTAATAAGTTAAATTTCCAACTTTATCACTCAGGCCGTAAATGGTTACCATCGCTCTTGCTTGTTTGGTTACCTTTTCCAAATCACTTAGAGCTCCTGTTGAAATTTTATCAAAAATGACCTTTTCAGCAGCACGACCACCCATGGCAGCACACATTTCATCAAGCATTTGTTCTGGCCTTACAATAAGTCGTTCTTCTGGCAGGTACCAAGCGGCACCTAAAGATCTTCCTCTTGGAACGATTGTAACTTTAACTAGTGGAGCAGCATGCTCCAACATCCAACTCACAGTGGCATGTCCAGCTTCGTGAAAAGCAATGGCTTTTTTCTCTTCTGGAGTTATGATTTTATTTTTCTTCTCAAGACCTCCAATAATTCTATCTACAGCATCTAGGAAATCTTGTTTACCAACGCTCTTCTTTCCTTTTCTAGCGGCAATTAAAGCAGCTTCGTTACAAACATTGGCAATATCTGCACCAGAGAACCCTGGCGTTTGTTTTGATAAAAAGTCAAGATCTAAATCCTTATCTTTTTTAAGAGGTCTTAAATGAACCTCAAATATTTCTTTACGCTCTCTCACATCTGGAAGATCAACAAAAATTTGTCTGTCAAATCTACCTGCACGCATTAAAGCCTTGTCAAGAATATCAGCTCGGTTGGTTGCCGCCAATACAATGACATTGGTATTGGTTCCAAAACCGTCCATTTCTGTCAACAATTGGTTTAATGTGTTTTCACGCTCATCATTAGAACCTGAAAAATTGTTTTTCCCTCTCGCTCTACCTATGGCGTCAATTTCATCAATAAAGATTATGGATGGAGATTTTTCTTTAGCTTGTTTAAATAAGTCTCTTACTCTTGAGGCACCAACACCTACAAACATTTCCACAAAATCAGATCCTGAAAGAGAGAAAAATGGTACTTGGGCTTCTCCCGCAACGGCTTTAGCCAACAATGTTTTACCTGTTCCAGGAGAACCTACTAATAAGGCTCCTTTTGGAATCTTTCCTCCTAAAGAAGTGTATTTTTCTGGGTTCTTTAAGAAGTCAACGATTTCCTGAACTTCTTCTTTAGCTCCTTCTAGTCCGGCAACGTCTTTAAAAGAAACTTTTACCTCTGTGTTTTCGTCAAATAATTTGGCTTTCGACTTTCCAATATTGAAAATTTGCCCTCCAGCACCACCACCGCTTCCAGCAGACATTCTTCTCATGATAAAAATCCAAACACCTATTAATAATATGAAAGGAAGCATGCTGATTAAAAAGTCGCCCCAATAGTTTTGTTCTTCTTTATACTCAATAGTTGGAGTTGGGGAAATTTCACTTGAAACATCCTCTAGCTGTTTTTGGAAAATTTCTATGGCACCAAATCTAAAAGTGTAATTTGGAGCTTTTGTTGCTGATGGAAGTAGAGATTTATTTATTGATTTTTTATGAACTTCTTTTTTTTCAGCTTCTGGAGTGAGATATACTCTTGCGTATTTTTCGTTAACAATTACAACTTTAGATACATCACCATCCCTAAGGAACTGAATAAATTGTGAAGGCGTAGTCTTACTAGCGTCTTGTAAGCCGCCACCACTAAAAAGTTGAAGCCCGATAAACATAGCTATCAGGATTCCATAAATCCAATAAGGACTGAATTTTGGTTTTTTATTCTTAGGATTATTTTTGTTAGCTGCCATTAATTTCTTTAATAATTCGTTTCGATAATTGTTGTTTTCGCATCACCCCAAAGGCTTTCTATGTCATAATACTCCCTAACGTGTTTTTGGAAAACATGTACAACCACGTTGACATAATCCATTAAAACCCATTCAGCATTATCCATGCCTTCCACGTGCCATGGTTTGTCTTTTAATTCTTTACTAACTTTTTTCTGGATTGAGTTTACAATGGCACTTACTTGCGTATTCGAAGTCCCCTCACAAATGATAAAGTAGTCGCAAACTGTGTTTTCAATCTCCCGTAAATCTAAAATATTGATTTCTTTCCCCTTGACATCTTCAATTCCACTTAAAATAGTTGCTATCAGTAGATCAGCATTAGATTCCTTTTTCGCCATTAATATGTTTTAATTTGTGCAAAGTTATTATTTTTTAGTTCTTTATACTTTAAATTTTTCATAAGAAATTTCAGTACTAAGATAACCAAATTATATGCGTATAATCAAACTTAATGCCACTGAATCAACAAACACCTTTTTAAGGCAGTTAAGTAGTGACAGTCTTCTAGAGGATTTTACAACGGTGGTTGCTGAATTTCAATCCAAGGGAAAAGGACAGATGGGAAGTGTCTGGGCTTCGGAATCGGCTAAAAACCTTATGTTTAGCTCCGTTAAGGATATTTCGTTTCTTTCAATTGAGCACAGTTTTTATCTGAGTATGGTTTCTTCTTTAAGTGTCAAACGAGCTCTAGAAAAGTTGCATATTCCCAAATTGGCTATTAAATGGCCTAACGACATTTTGTCAGAGAATAAGAAAATTTGTGGAATTTTAATTGAAAATATCATAAAGCAAGGTAAGCTTAAAGCTACAATTATTGGAGTTGGACTCAATGTCAACCAATCAGATTTTCAAGATTTACCGCAAGCATCTTCTTTATTGGTTAGAACGGGTAAGCTATTTGATTTGGATGAAATACTTTATTTGATTTTGGATGAGTTAAAGTACTATTTTCAAAAATTAGAAGCCGGTGAGTATGAACAAGTGTATGATGAATACCATTCTTATTTGTTTAGAAAAAATAAACCTTCAACATTTCAAGATGCTGAAGGTTCTATATTTACAGGTATCATTACCTCTGTAAGTCCTGATGGTAATCTTCAGGTTCTCATGGAAGATGAGAAGATTAAGGGGTATGAGGTTAAAGAAATTAAATTACTTTATTAAATAGCTTTTGGAATATTGGTGGCCAAAGTTTCTATAAATTTCGTGATAGGACCTTTGATCATCATGGCCATCATAGGGTTAAATGAGCCATTGAAAACCAATTGCAATTCACTTTGATCAACACTGGTTTCTTCAATGTTTCCAGTTAAAGTGAAATCAATTTTTCCTCCTCCGGCACCCAAAACGATTTGGCTAGGGGCGTTCAGCTGCTTTTTTTGAAGTGTGATTTCTGGCATGCCTTTTAAGGCAAAGAGAAACGTATCTTCATTAAGAACTTCAAATTTGCTAATGCTTTCAGGCATTAATTTTTCGAAATTTTCAATTTTTGATAAAAAATCAAATACCTCTTGAGGCGATTTGTCTATGCTTACTTTGGGTGATTCTAAGTTCATTTTTTGTTGTTTAGAAATGCTTTAATCAATTAGCGTTCCATTCACTTGGATTAGCATTCCAATCTGACAAAGTTGTCAGGTCTTTTTGAGAGATGTAATTAGTGTCAAGTGCTTGCTCTAGTAGGGTTTCATAGTCTCCTAGAGTGCTAAGCGTCACTTGTTCCTTTTCAAAATTCTTTTTGGAAATGTCAAAGCCATATGAAAAAATGGCAATCATTCCTTTAACATTCAAGTGGGCGTCTCTTAAGGCTTTAACTGCATTTAAGCTGCTCATTCCTGTGCTAATCAAATCTTCAACCACCACCACATTAGCACCACCTTCTGCATGACCTTCAATTTGATTTTGGCGCCCATGTTTTTTAGCCTCTGGTCTTACATAAATGAAAGGTAGGCCCATATATTCTGCAACCAACATACCTATACCAATGGCTCCCGTAGCAACTCCAGCAATGATATCTGGTTTTCCAAATTGTTTTTCAATTTGTTTAGCCATGGTTTCCCTGATGTAGTTCCTAATTGGAGGATATGACAAAACGATGCGGTTATCACAATAAATAGGTGAGTTCCAGCCTGATGCCCAAGTAAAGGGATTCTTGGGTTGTAGTTTAATAGCGTTGACTTGCAATAAAACTTCTGCAGTTTTTCTTGCGGTGTGTTTGTTGAAAATCATGACAACAAAAATACACTTTTTTTAAAATAATATTCTGGTCTTGATAAGATTTAGAATTAATATAGGTTTCTGTTTGCTATGATTTAAAAATTAATACTTTTACAAAAGATAGGATTCAAAACCCCGCATATGTATAAGGTTTTTGTAAACGATAAGCCTATAGTTTTGACAACTAAAGTCGAAAAGGAAACAGACTTTAAAAACTATTTGCTTAATTCGGTAAATGTCAATAAAGTGATTAGGGAATTAAACAAGACATCTTTAAAGGAGGTGCGTTTGATTCATAAGAATAAGGATAAATTACTGAAGAAGTTTCTTAAAAAGTTGCCAAACGTTATAGCTGGAGGTGGCAAAGTGTACAATGAAAGTGGGGAAGTATTATTTATCTATCGCAATGATAAATGGGATTTGCCCAAAGGAAAGGCAGAAAAGAAGGAATCCATTGAAGAAACGGCGATACGTGAGGTTGAAGAAGAAACGGGCGTGTTGGGACTTGAAATTATAAGGCCACTTCAAATTACCTACCATATTTTTAAGAGGAATGGAAGGAACCGTATTAAGGTGACCCATTGGTTTGAGATGAAAACCAGTTATACAGGCCATCTAAATCCACAAGAGAACGAAGGAATCACTAAGGTTTCTTGGTTAAGTGAACAAGAAGCCGAAAAGGCTATGGAAAACTCCTATGCTAATATTAGAGCGTTGGTGTGAAAAATGAAATGGTCTTTTTAAGGTTTTTCACTAGGATTTAGTATCTTAGAGGTCGATTTAAAATAAAAAATTGCTTAAATGTTAAGAAAAACATGTTTTTTTGGATTATGCCTTATGTTGGGTTTTTCTTTAATGTCAACACAATGTAGTAGGGATGAGGCAGAAATGTCTCAAGCTGTCATAATGAAAGATATTGAACTTACAGCTCGATCTACAAGTTGGGAAGTTTCCTATTTTTTGGAGTCTGGAGTTGATAAAACCGAAGCATTTCAAAAAATGTCTTTTAGCTTTAATCCAGATGGAAGTTTAGAAGTTCTCAATAAAAGGAATTCCAAGTATTCTGGTGCTTGGGCTGTTGATGGAAGTATTAAGGAAACAGCAGAAACTAAGTTCCAAAATATTGATTTCCGTGTTTACTTTGCAACTCCCAGTCAAATGAAGGTTTTGAACAAAACTTGGAATATTTCAAATTATACAACAAATGAAATCGAATTGGTAGTTCACCACTCTGGTGGCCAAATCGATTACTTGAAATTAGAAAGAACCGAGGATCTATAAATATATTCTTAAACTGACATTAGGTGTCAGTCCCAAAGATTTTATATCTACTTTTTTTAAGTTTTGAGAAGCATCTCTGATGTAATATCGATTGATTGTGTTTTTCCTGTCAAGTAAATTCCAAACAGACATTCCTACAAAGCCTTTTTTGTTCTTGAAAATGTTGAAGTCGTAAGTGGCGGAAAGATCCACACGGAAATAATCACTGATTCTTTCGGCGTTGGGTGTATTGTAACTAATGATACTAGGGTCTGACTCTTCAAACATAGGAGAGGTATAGGGCTTCCCAGAATGCCAATTCAAACCTAATGCAAATTTGAAACTATTCATACTGTATGTGGAAGCCAGTTTTATTTGATGTCTTATATCTACGTTATTAGGAAAATCTTTTCCATCATTGAGATTTCTATAATGGTAATTGTTTATACTATATGAATATCCCATCCAAGAACTAAATGCTCTAAACTTTTTATTAATTAAAAAATCTACTCCTTTGGTGTTATAGGATCCGGTGGTATTTACAAATTGATATTGATTTTGAAATCCTTGGCTTCGCGTTGTTATCCCTTCTACCTTTTTCATGAAAACTTCACCACTAACTAATAACTTATTTCTGTTAAAATGAATACCAGTTGAAATTTGCCTACTTCTAATAATGGGCACAGAGGTATCATTGGCCAATATCCACCGACGTTTTTCAATGCCCAAAAAATCCTGTTGAAGGTCTATGACTTGTGAAGTGTTTTGACTTTTTAGCTCACCCAAAACTTCCAATCGGAAATGGTTTAAAAAATGCTGCCCAAAGCGCAATCTGGGCTCCACAAGGAATTTGTCAAACTTTGGAATGTAATTAAATCGTACTCCTGGTTTGAAATAGGTTTGGTGATTTTTGGTTTGAAAACTCCCTTCGGCATAAATTGCATGGGAACGAAGGACATCTTTGATATATCTTCTGAAATCTGGATTGTTGATGTCTTCCAAATTACTGATTCCCGCTTCAAAAAACTGATATCCTCCAGTTAATTTCAAGTTGGGATGTATTTGATAATCTGATTGAAACTTGATGGCATTTTCCTTGACCTGATTTTCTTGAATCAAGCGTTGATTGTTTGCAATATCAAAATTGGTGCCGTCAAGCAAGTAGTTTGAGGCTGTGACTTCAAGATTTGTTTTCCATTTTGAAGTCCAAATCCTTGTATGTGAAATACCGCCGGCAAAAGTTTCCTGGGAAAGGTTGCTTTTCGATTCAGATAAAGACAAATCTATCATGGATTGTTCTCGGTAATCCAATTGATTTTTCATGGTCAACCCATAAATATTCAATTGGTCTTTATCTGTTAATTGATGTGAGATTTTTACTGAGGCATCGTAAAAGTAGAATGTTTCGTCTTGGCTTCTAGAATTGTCAGAATTCAAATCAGAATAGGTAAAGACGCGGTCAAAATAGTCTTGATAGGTGGGCGTATTTAGGAAATCGGTTATAGCACGTCTGGCGGATATGCTAATTTGAGTGTTCTGCCCCAAAGGAATTTCAGTATAGCCATCGATATGAGTCATATTAATCCCAAAAGAAGCTTGTGAATTATTTCCTAAAGACCCTTTTGTTTCCATGTCTAAAATACTAGAAACGCCATCGCCATATTTGGCACTGCTTCCATTTTTATAAATATCAATTTGCTTAATGGTATGAGGGTTTATTGCTGAAATCATTCCGAAAAAGTGACCAGATTGATACATTTTAATACCTTCCCAAAGTATCAGGTTTTGGTCGTGGGTGCCTCCTCGAACATTGATATTTGAAACCGTTTCATCAATACTGATAATGCTTGGTAGTGCTTGTATGGTTTGGAAAACATCTGGTTCAATTAATCCTGGTAGAATACCAAAAGCTTCTGGTTGAATGGTAATATCTCCTTGTTTGTTTAAAGTTATACCGGAAGTCAAATAATTTGTGAGCAGAACTTCATTGAGGTTTTGGGTTGTAAATAAGGTGTTTTCAACCGATTGAACCGCTATAAAGGTGTTATTGATAATTTCAAAAGTTATGTTGACTTGGTTTGAAATTGAATTAAGGGCTTCCTGAAGTGTTGACTCTGGATTTGGTGCCATTGCAAATTTGTCAAGAATGGTGTCGTCGGCATATGAGAAACGCACTTGAAATTTAGATTCAAGAATTTCAAGAACCTCGGTCAAGGGTCTTTTTTCATTGAGGTTGTCTTGAGCGTAAAGCATAACCATACTACTCAAGAATATCAAGAAAAAATAGCCGATTCGAGTTCTAATCACGCGTTAAAATAATGGTTTGACCTTTTTGTTTGACATTCAATTGTAGGGGTTTGCTAATAGTCTTTAAGGCGACTTCTAAGTTGTTGTTTGGAAAGCTTCCGGTAAAAGGCGTTTTGAGATCCATACCTTTGACTTTGATTGAGACGTCATATTGGCGTTCCATTTCGGCAATCACTTCCTTAAAAGGCATACTTTTAAACGAACTTAAATAGTCAAGCCATGAAGGCTGTTTTTTGTTTTCTTTTTCTGTAGCTAAAATTTCCCCATCGATTATTAAAAAAGTATCTCCCGTTTTCAAAACAGTATTTTTCTGTTTATATAAAACATTGACAGACCCTTCATAGCATGTTACTTCAAAAAAATGTTCTCTTTGTTTGATGTTGAATTGCGTTCCTAAAACAGATACAATTCCAAAATTGGTGATCACTTCAAACTTGGATCCCTTTTCAACCTTGAAAAAGGCCTCTCCATCAAGATTTACTTTTCTTTCCTTCTTCCAGTTGTTTTTATTGTAAGTTAAATTTGATAAAGCATTTAAGGTGACGTGGGAGTCGTCAGGAAGCTCCAGTTCTGCTCTTTCCGCTATAGAAGTATGAGTAGAAGCTGGCTGTGTGCTTAGAACATAGAAGATACCAAGGCAAATTACCAAAACCGCTGCAAATTTCATGAAAGGAACCATCCAACTTCTTTTTTTTGAAGTTTCGTTTTTCCTATTTAGGGCTATGGCAAGTTCTTGGTTCAAATCATATGAGGGCGCTTTATAAGACTGAAGATTTTGAGACAGTTTCATTAACTCCTCATAATCATCCAGAGATTTAAAGGCTTCCAGCTCCTCAGGAGTAAGCTCGTGATTTAACCATTTATGTATTAATTGCTCTCTGTCCATAATCTTTGATATCTTTATAACAGTTCACTTAATAAAAACCCTACCTTATTTTTAAATTTCTTTAATGTCTTTTCTCAATTTTTCCAAAGCACCATAAATTCTTTTTTCTACGGCCTTTACTGAAATATCCAGAATGAATGCAATTTCCTTGAATTTTTTTCCTTCTACCCGGTTCATTAAAAATGCTACCCGCTGTGCCTCTGATAAATTGTTTATGGCCTTTTCCAACTTCTCCTGATATTCTTTTTCTTGCATTAAAAACTCGGGCGATTCATTTGTATGTGATCTCTGCTGGGTTTGTTGATGTTTGAGAACGATCTTTTGGTGGGCGGCCTCATTCAACATTAAATTGTTGGCAACGGTGAATAGGTAGCTTTTTGCTTTGCTTGGTGGTACCTTTTTACAATTTTCCCATAACTTTATAAAAGCTTCCTGTACTTTATCTTTAGGATTTAATTGCGATCCAAACTTGTAAAATAGAAATTTGTATAAATGGTCTGCATGGGTCCTGAAAGCCTTTGAAAATAGGGCATCATCACAAATATGATCTTGTAAATCTTTGGGCATTTTGGAGGATTAGTATGTGTAAATGTAAAAAAAATGTAATTTGAAGGTAGGAGATTTTGAAATTTAACTGTTTCATATTCAAACACGTCTTTTAAAAATTTAAAGCTATGCAATCACTTTTAAAATTTTCACTCACTTTTTTAGTTTTATCTATGTTGGTTTTTTCTTGCCAAGATGAAGAAGTCATTATTGAAAACCCTCCTGCCGAAAATATTTTGGAATCGGAATCCAATCTGGTGGTTTTAATGAATATGGCCGTAACCAATGATGGTTCTGTTGATAATCTTCTAGATAATTCCAGTTGTACTGAGGTTGTATTGCCTGTCACAGTTACCGTGAACCAAACCACCATTACAATTGGCTCTTTAGATGATTTGTGGATGGTTGAAGAACTATTCACGCCAACGAGTGATGAAGTGGAGTTTACTTTCCCGATTACTGTGCTAATGGGAGACTATTCCGAAATTATCATTGAAAGCCAAGAGCAATTGGACGCCCTTATTTCTGAATGTTTTGAAGAGCCTGAAGTCATTGAATGTGTTGATTTTCAATATCCCATTTCTTTCTCCATTTATAATACCGATTTTCAAATAGTTGATACGATTGAAATTAATAGTGATGAAGCTCTTTATGCATTTTTGGAAAGCTTGGAAGGCTCTGAGAATGATGTAGTTTTAGCAAGTTTAAACTTTCCTGTGACTTTGGTTTATGCTAATGGTAATACTATGGAAGTTAATAGCAATCAAGCTTTGGAAGAAGCTATTAACAGTGCTGAAGAGGATTGTGATTATGTTAATTGTAATGAGGAGCAAGTGGATGCCTATTTAACCGAATGTCACTGGAATGTGATATCTGTAGCAGGAGACGCTGTAACTTTTGCAAATTATATGATCTATTTTGATGAGAACGGTACAGCCTATATGGTTGATGGAGATACAACGGTGAGTTTTGGTGACTTTAATTGGGGTACCTCAGCTACTGACGCTGGTGCAGGAGTCGTATTAGATATCTCGGAAATTGGCTGGGGTGCCGAGGTTATGAATGGATCTTGGTTGATAGAAACATGTAATACAAGCGAGTTTATTATGACTCAAGAGTCGGTTGCTGGAACCATAGAGTTTATTATCTCCCAAGACTGCACAGAAATAGAAAATCCCTTCAATTGTTTTGATGACATGACTATCACGGCCTGTGATTACGATGGGGATGGAGTGGCTCTTTTCGATTTGGAAACCCAAGTTTTAGGAAACATTATTTGCGATGTAGATTTCACTCCTTCGTTTTATATGACTATACCTGATGCAGAAATGGCAGTAAATCAAATTCCTGCAGCAAGTAATTTTTCAAATCAAATGAATCCACAAACCGTCTACTTAAGAATAGAAAATAATAGTGGTAATTTTCAAGTTTTTGAAATTCATTTAGAAGCTGTTGAATGTGCCGCTGAATGTTCAGAATTAGATGTTGATGGTTATTTACAGAGTTGTACTTGGAATATAGTGAACTATAATGGCAGTGATGATTTGGTGGTTTATGAACTTACATTTAATGGAGATGGAACTTTTAATATCATAGGAAATGGTCTAGATACAACGGCTATTTGGTCAACATCCCAAACACCAACTGCTGGTGTGGTGGTCACTTTTAATAATGTTGCGGGACCAAATATTCAAGCTATTACGGGTAATTGGGCTGTAGTGGTTTGTGAGGAAAATAGCTTAATGTTGGAAGCTCTTAATAGTGAGGGTACTATGGTTCTTGAGAGTACTTGTGATGATTGTGCTAATCCAGGGATTCTAACTAATGATTTGATTCTTTACATGCCGTTTTCCAATGAGGCTAAGGATTTGATAAGTGGCAATGTGGCTGAAAACATTAGTAATGAGTTTGTAATGGATAGAGATGGCAATCCTACCTGTGCTGTTGCTTTTACAGGTGAAGATTCCTTTAGTATTCCTGTAACTGATGGAAACGCATTGGTTCAGGGTGATAATTTTTCGGTGAGCTTATGGTTTAAAATGCAAAATGATGATGCTGGGAATTTGGAGACCCTATTTCAAAAAGGAGAAGTTTTTTCAGAAGGTTTTCAATTGGCAGTTTATGATATTAATACACCTTTAGTCAGTGATACAACAAATGGTTATGGTTTGTGGGATAATGACTGGAATCAAGAGGTTGATTTTCCGTGGAATAATACTGATTGGCACCATTTAGTGGTAACTAGGGATTCAAATAACACCATTAGATTGTACCGTGACGGAATTCTAAGAAATATAGATGAAAACTCAAACTTTAATATAGACTCCGACCCTTTAAGTAGTTATTTGTTGGGGAGTTGGTTTACAGGCCACTTAGATGATTTAAGGGTTTATAACCGTACCTTAAGTGACAATGAAGTTTGGGATCTATATAACCTGGACGGCGATTGCTACACCTGCTTATGATTCGCATAATTGGTTTAAAAGAAGAAGCTACTCCTTGGGGTAGCTTTTTTATTAAAATGAAACTTTATAAATACACTACAAATCCTTAAATTTGCACTTCTTAAAATTTCAAGTAACATATGTTTAATAGTTTAAGTGAGAAGTTAGATAAGGCGTTACACGTATTAAAAGGACACGGGAGTATTACCGAAGTCAATGTAGCGGAAACCTTAAAAGAGGTTAGAAGAGCGTTGCTGGATGCCGATGTTAACTTTAAAATTGCCAAAGAATTTACCAATAGGGTTAAGGAGAAGGCATTAGGTCAAGATGTTTTGACAACTCTCCAGCCGGGTCAATTAATGGTGAAAATTGTAAAAGATGAATTGACCCAATTGATGGGTGGTGATGCCGAAGGAATCAATTTATCTGGGAATCCATCTGTTATTTTGATGTCTGGTTTACAAGGGTCTGGTAAAACGACTTTCTCTGGTAAATTGGCAAACTATTTAAAAAATAAGAAGACCAAAAAACCTTTATTGGTTGCCTGTGACGTGTATCGTCCAGCTGCGATTGATCAGTTACATGTGGTTGGTGGCCAAATAAATGTTGAGGTTTTTAGTGATAAAGGAAATCAAGATCCTGTTGCCATTGCACAAGCAGGTATTGCCCACGCTAAGGCAAATGGACACAATGTGGTTATTATAGATACCGCTGGTCGTTTGGCTGTTGATGAGGCCATGATGACCGAAATCTCAAACATCCATAAGGCGATTCAGCCACAGGAAACTTTATTTGTGGTTGATTCCATGACTGGTCAGGATGCAGTGAACACGGCAAAGGCCTTTAACGATGTCTTGAATTTTGATGGTGTTATTTTAACCAAGTTGGATGGTGATACCAGGGGTGGAGCCGCCATTTCAATTAAGTCTGTTGTAGATAAACCAATCAAGTTTATTGGAACAGGCGAGAAGATGGATGCGATTGATGTGTTCTATCCTTCGCGTATGGCAGACCGTATTTTGGGGATGGGAGATGTTGTGTCTTTAGTGGAAAGAGCACAGGAACAATATGACGAAGAAGAAGCGCGTAAGCTTCAGAAGAAAATTGCCAAAAACCAATTTGGATTTGATGACTTTTTAAGTCAGATACAGCAAATCAAGAAAATGGGAAGCATGAAGGATTTGATTGGCATGATCCCAGGTGCTGGTAAAATGATGAAAGATATTGATATTGATGATGATGCCTTCAAGCATATCGAAGCAATAATCCATTCCATGACTCCAGAAGAACGATCAACACCTTCTGTTTTGAATGCTACTAGAAAAAAACGTGTAGCAAAGGGTTCTGGGACATCGGTTCAAGAAGTGAATCAGTTATTGAAGCAATTCAATCAGATGAGCAAAATGATGAAGATGATGCAAGGAGGCCGCGGCAAACAAATGATGCAAATGATGAAAAATATGAGGTAATCCCTCATATTTTTTATTTATAAATACAACTCAACAAACAGGATATGACAATTTTAGACGGTAAGAAAACAAGTAGCGATATCAAGGCTGAGATCGCAGAACAAGTAGATAGAATGAAAGCTAGAGGAGAAAAAGTTCCTCACCTGGCTGCAATTTTGGTTGGAAATGATGGCGCTAGTTTAACGTATGTGGGTAGCAAAGTTAAAGCTTGTGAGTTGGTAGGATTCGAATCTACACTTGTGAAAATGCCTAGTACAACCAGTGAGATTGAGTTGTTGGAAAAAATTCAAGAATTGAATGCCAATCCAGAAATAGATGGATACATTGTTCAATTGCCTTTGCCAAAACAAATCGATACCCAAAAAGTGCTTTTGGCTGTAGATCCAGATAAGGATGTCGATGGATTCCACCCAATGAATTTTGGAAGGATGGCTTTGGATATGAGTACTTTCATTCCAGCTACGCCATTTGGAATTTTAGAGCTTATGGAGCGCTACGGAGTAGAGACCCAAGGTAAGCATACGGTGGTTATTGGTCGTAGTCATATCGTTGGTCGCCCTATGAGTATTCTTATGGGAAGAAAAGGATTTCCAGGAAATTCTACTGTAACCTTAACGCATAGTCATACCAAAAACATTTCCCAAATAACGTCTCAAGCTGATATCATCATTACTGCACTTGGGGTTCCAGGTTTCCTTAAAGCCGAAATGGTAAAGGATGACGTAGTCATTATCGATGTTGGAATCACTAGAGTTGCTGATGAGTCCACGGCAAAAGGTTATCGCATCACTGGTGACGTAGATTTTGAAAACGTAAGTAAAAAGGCAAGCTTCATTACCCCTGTTCCTGGTGGTGTAGGACCGATGACCATTGCGATGCTGATGAAAAATACGTTATTGGCTAGGGAAAGACATCTAAAAAGCAAAAAATAGAATTTTCTCTACGCTGGTTTGTCCCTGCGATATTTAAGCATAGAAACTCCAGATAGGAAAAATATAAATCCTAAGATTGTTAATGCCCAAGGGCTTAAGGATATGAGGTTGTTTCCAAAAATACCAAGTACTCCTAAGACGAGTCCTATCATACCTCCAACGGTTAGGATGATTGCTAATATACGTATCATAAATTGATGATGGTTTTAAAGTAATCTATAAGGGATTACGTGTTAATATAACATCAAGATAGGATACTATTTCCTGATTAAAAGGGTAGTTATAAAAGTTTTAACAACTGAAGTGCTATCTCCTGGAGCGTCTGGGTCTTGTTTTTTCTGTGAAATGTTTCTTAGATTCCCCAAGTAATTTATTGAGGTCATTTAGTTCTTGATCCGTTAGCTTACGGTATTTGCCAATGGGTACATCCAAAGGAATATTCATAATACGTACCCTCTTTAAGGTCTGAACTTCGTAATCCAAATATTCACACATTCTTCTAATTTGGCGATTCAATCCCTGAGTCAAGATAATTTTAAAAGTAAAGGAGTCTATCTTCTCAACCTGGCATTTTTTTGTAACCGTATCAAGAATAGGAACGCCTTGAGACATTCGTTCAATAAATGTTTGGGAAATGGGTTTGTCAACTGTGACTATGTATTCTTTTTCGTGATTGTTTGAGGCCCGAAGAATTTTATTGACAATATCTCCATCATCAGTCAATAAGATAAGACCTTCACTGGGTTTGTCCAGTCTTCCAATAGGGAAAATACGTTTGTGATAATTGATAAAGTCAATGATATTGTCTTTTTCAACTCGGGTATCTGTCGTACAAACAATGCCCACAGGTTTATTGAAAGCCAAATAGGTGAAATCGTTCTTTTTGTTGGAAATTAGCTCTCCGTCAACAAAAACTTGATCACCGGGAGATACTTTGGTTCCCATTTCTGGGACTTGTCCATTTATGGTAATGCGGCCCTGTTCAATTAATTTATCAGCTTCCCTTCTGGAGCAATATCCAGCTTCGCTCAAGTATTTATTTATTCTTACTTGGTTGTCTTCCATGGCTGCAAAGATAGTCTAACTTTCTATAAAGTGATATATGTGGTTTGAGACACTTTCATCATAAAGCGAATGACCAAATCCTTCGGTTGTTATCAAGGTACTGTTTTTAAAATTGGAATTTATTAAAACGGCATCTTCGTAAGGTATTATAGGATCTGTTTTGTCATGGATAATTAAACCTTCTGAAAGAATAGTTTTAAGGTGCTTTACAGAAGAGAAATCATCCACCTCAATACCATATTTATCTTTGATTCTTTTCTTAATGGCTTTAATGGTTTTTTTGTTATACCCCATCATTAGAAAATACCGGCTAATGATATCTGAAAATTCAGATGGGGCTCCCAAAAGCACTACTTTTTTTACAGAAGGGGGTTGGTATTTGTGTAAATAATAAACAGAAGCCATCCCTCCAACAGAGTGTCCTACAATGATTTCCGGATGGAATCTTTTTGTAGCTTCGTTGATAAATTCGGCATACAATAAGGCATTAAATCTTCTGCTTCCCGACCGTCCGTGGGCAGGAGCGTCTAGTGCTATGACCGTATGACCTTTTGCTTGAAGTTCTGGTATAATAGCTCGCCATCTAGCAGAATTACTTTCCCATCCGTGTACTAATAGAACCGTTTTTTTATTTCCTAACCAACGGTAGGTCATAATTGTAGTTCCTTGATGGTTTAATTCTTCATGGAAGGCCGTATCTAAAAAGTCAGATTGTTCCTCGTTGATTTTTCCCTTTAATGGCTTTGTAAAAAGGAACAGGGCCATCCTACCAGCTAATTTTGATGAAAAAAGGCTGACCGAATTTATTTTAAATCCAATAAGTTTTTGAATAATCATTTTTACTTCTCTTCTCTATGCACTGCATCCATGGAAAAGGCAGGCAAACAAATGGCAACATATTCACAAGGTTCAGCAAATGGATTGGAATATTGGATTCGGGTATTTTTTTGAATTTTAATGGATTGGCCTGCACTTAAAACCACAGTTTCTCCTTCAATAATAAATTGTTTTTTACCTCTAAGGACCAACGTGTATTCATCAAATTCTGGGGTTTGAAATGGTTCACTCCATCCAGAAGGAGCAATCATATGAGCGATACTTATTTCCGAATTACCATCAGTGGCGTTTCCAAAATGTTCTTTAATGATTTTTCCGTCAGTTGTTGGGACTACGAATGGTTCAGTTTGTATGATGAATTTTTTCATTTTTTTTCCAGAGGTTTACGTTTAATCATCCCGCCTTTCAGATCCTTAACCAAGGACATTATGATAAAGGCTTTGCTGTCTATTTTGTCAATCTCAGTGTGCAGTTTTGCTAATTCCAAGCGGGTAACAACAGTATAGATTATGTCCTTATCATAGCTTTTTCCCTCACTTCCATATCCGCCCTTTCCTGCATAAATAGTGCAAGCCCGTCTTAGCTTTTCAATAAGCATGTCTCTAATAGCTTCATGCTCTTTAGATATAATGGTTACTCCCACATATTCCTCAACGCCATCTACAACAAAATCTACTGTTTTTGCTGCTGCCAAATAGGTTAAAATGGCATAGAGTGCAATTTCAATAGAGAGCATATAAGCTCCAAAGGAGAATATAACAATATTTATAAGTAACAGAACATCACCAACCGTTAAAGAGAGCTTTCTGCTCAAAAAGATAGCTAAGACCTCAGTTCCGTCAATTACAGCTCCACCTCTTATGGACATTCCAATACCCAATCCAAGGAAAAAACCACCGAAAACAGCAATAAGTAATTTGTCTTCAGTAATGGTTGGGTAATTGAAATAATGAACAACAAATCCTAAGAAGGCAATGGCGGCCATACTTTTAATAGCGAATTTGATATTAAAGGTTTTAGCCCCCAAAATTAAAAAAGGAAGGTTAACAAGAATGAGTAAAAAACTTAGATCTATTGTTGTAATGTTCTCTAATAAAAGCGAAATACCTGTAGCTCCGCCGTCAATAAATCCGTTGGGGAGTAAAAAACCTTTCAAACCAAAACCAGCAGAAAACACCCCAATAATAATATAAAGTGATTCCTTAGTAGCATGTGAGACTTCCACCTTTAGCGATCTAATGGCAGGTACAAGTTGCCGTTTAGTTATGGGTGCCGAAGGAGCTTTTGCTTTAAGCTTTTTTCGGGCGATATCTGCTAGTATTTTAGAGAAAAAAGGGTTCATTGGTTTACCAACCTATCATGAAGTACTTGATTTTTGCTTGATCAGGTATTTGGATGGCTTCAATTTTAGCATTTTGGTCAAATTGAAGTTCTCCAGGCAATTCTGATTTTTCGATAGTAAAGAAACCATCAAATTCGTTAACAAAAACCACAACATTCCTCCAAGTGGTTTCAATTTTTGATATTTTATAGTTTTTTTCCAAATCGCCAAAAGTGCTATTTACATTGATCCCTTTTGGAGTTTTGAATCTTGGGTCGATTACCTTTACTGTTGAAATAGTAGAGGTAGAGTCATTTTTAGATTTAGCGGTTAGCTCAAGTAATGACTTGCCTTCCTTATCAAATATTTCGATGCCTTTGTTCGGGTTCATCATGGCATCTCTACCAGTTAGAATTACAACCGAATCATTCGAAAATAAAGATTTGATGTCTTTCACTTGAGTAGAATCTGTAAGTAAACCAATATGTCCTTTGTCAATTTCAAAAGGATCTTGGGTTCTTTTACATCCGATGGTTAATAAAGCTAAAGCAGTTATAATAAAGGGGTATTTTTTCATAAAATTGAATTGTTGTTATATAGATATATTATTTAATCATTTTTCCTAAAATTCCTAATACACTTCTTATTACTGTTGGACTGGTAAGTACTTTGACAATCGGATTTTGCCTGTTGTTTGATGAATAGGATTTTCTCGTTTTCGCCTTTTCAAATTTTTCCTTTTCTTCTTTGGCTTTTCTTTTAGTCTCTTCTAGTTCAGCTTTTTCAATCTTCTCCAGCAACATTTCATAAGCACTTTCGCGATCTATGGTCTCATTATATTTGGATACCAGTTTAGATTCACTTAAGAGTGTGTTTAATTCTTTTTCAGTAAGGATGTCCATTCTGCTCATTGGAGCTCTCATCATGGTGGCAGCCAATGGTGTTGGGCGACCTTTTTCATCCAGTGCAGAAACCAAGGCTTCTCCAGTTCCTAGTGAGGTGAGAACGCCAACAGTATCATAATATTCTGAGTCTGGATAATTTTGAGCAGTTAGTTTGATAGCTTTTCTGTCTTTAGCGGTAAAAGCTCTTAAGGCATGTTGTACCTTCAATCCTAGTTGACTTAAAACGGCTTCTGGAACATCGGTTGGATTTTGGGTGACAAAATATAAACCAACTCCTTTACTTCTAATTAGTTTGACTATACTTTCTATTTGATCAAGTAAGGCATCTGATGCTTCATTGAAAATCAAATGGGCTTCATCTATAAAGATGACCAACTCAGGTCTTCCTGAGTCACCTTGTTCTGGAAAGGTCGAATAAATTTCTGCCAAAAGGCTCAACATAAATGTTGAGAAAAGTTTAGGCCTGTCTTGGATATCTGTTAATCTAATGATATTGATGTAGCCTTGACCCTGGTCATTTATTCTCAAAAGATCTTGCGTGTCAAAAGATTTTTCCCCAAAAAATAGATCGCCGCCCTGTTGTTCAATTTCAATAATCTTTCTTAAAATCGCACCAGTAGAAGCAGTTGAAATTCTACCGTAGGATTCTTGGAATTCATCCTTTCCTTCATTAGTGGCATATTGAAGGATTTTTTTAAAGTCTTTTAAATCCAGTAAAGGCAGCTTGTTGTCATCACAATATTTGAAAATAACCGATATGATTCCAGCTTGAGTTTCAGTAACACCAAGGATCCTTGATATAAGAACAGGGCCAAATTCGCTAATGGTAGCTCTCAATCTTACGCCACCTTGTTCGGAAAGTGACATAACTTCAACAGGAAATGCTTTTGGCGTGAAATCCAAACCTATTTGCTCATGTCGTTCATCGATTTTTGGATGTCCTGGACTTGGTTTGGCTAAACCACTTAAATCACCCTTGATGTCCATTAAAAGCACAGGTATGCCTTTGTCGCTCAAATTTTCTGCTAGAACCTGAAGGGATTTTGTTTTTCCGGTTCCCGTGGCTCCGGCAATAAGGCCATGACGATTCATGGTTTTTAAAGGGATGTTGACAAACGCATTTTTAATGGTTTCTCCATCTAACATGGCCGAACCAACGGTGATAAAATCTCCTTTGCAGGCGTTACCCTCTTGAATAAAATTTAAAAAACGTTCTTGTCTTTCCATCCTTGAAAATTTTTATAAAAGTAGTACAATTTTAATCAAGTTTAAAATGGGTGATAATGGGTTATTATCATTTAAAACCTGTAAAATATTTCTAATATATCTAGTGGCTAATGGGTTATTGGTTATCTTTGCGCCGATGAAAAAAGAGATGCAAGCATTGGTAGAAAGAGGTGAAATGTTACCTCTTATGGAAGAATTTTATACCATTCAGGGAGAAGGATTTTACAAGGGTACAGCGGCTTATTTTATAAGAGTTGGAGGTTGTGATGTGGGATGCCATTGGTGTGATGTCAAAGAAAGTTGGAATGCAGAATTGCATCCACCTACAGAAATTACAACAATAGTGGAGAATGCTTCAAAGTACAGTGATACAATTGTAATTACAGGAGGTGAACCATTAACTTGGGATATGGGCCCAATCACAAAACAATTAAAAAATAAAGGACTAAGGATTCATGTTGAAACTTCTGGGGCATATCCTCTGACAGGTGAGTGGGATTGGATATGCTTGTCGCCTAAAAAAATGAAGCTTCCTACCAAAGAAGTTTATGAGAAAGCTCATGAGTTAAAAGTGATCGTTTATAACAAAGATGATTTGCGGTTTGCCGAAGAGCAGGCAGCTCAGGTTTCCGAAAATTGTATTTTGTACTTACAACCAGAATGGAGTAAGCGCGATAAGGTGATTCCATTGATAGTTGATTATGTTATGAATAACCCCAAATGGAAAGTGTCACTTCAAACACATAAATATTTAAATATTCCGTAATAAAAAGAAAGCCTTGAGTAATCAAGGCTTTTCTATTTTTAATCTTCTACTTGTTCAGGTTTTGGTTGCTCTTTTACCGGTACAATAACTCTTAAATTTCCCCATCCCACGTACATGCTTCCATCGTCTGCAAATGCAATGGAAAAAGGTTCAAGGTAATCTTCAGATGAGCTCACTGGAGCAGTACATCTTAAGACGTCGTTTTCTTCATTGTAGCTATAAGCACCCCATACATCTATATCTTTATTAATAATAAAGACCCATTCTTTCTCTCCAGGAATGGAAAATAAAGAGTAAGTTCCTTTTTTTATGGCTTTTCCGCCAAAAAAAGCGTCTTTGTAGAAAGTGATTTCTGTAGCCTCATTGGCTCCTGTTCTCCATACTTTTTCTAAAGGAGTTAGAGATTCTACCGTTCTTCCTCTTAGTTGAGGTCTACTATAAATAACTTTTACCAGTTTGTTTGGTTCATTGTGGCTTGAAGGGTATGCAGCAGCATCCATGGGGCTTACATCCAAATCTTTAAAATCTTGGGCGCTGGTTCCCACAGAAAAAAGTGAAAAGCAAAGAATAAATAGAGAGGTTTTTAATAGGTGTTTTTTCATGTTACAATTTTTTAAAGACTTAAAGATAAAATCATATATCCAATTAAACGAATTTTTTGAAGAAATGATATGAAAAGTTAACTATAAGTTCTTAAAAGAGGTTTGATTCTTATAAAATGATATTGTTTTAGTTCTTTTTATTCTTAATTGAAATCAAAAAGTGTTTTCTTGTTTTTAAAATGAAACTATAACCGCATATTTGCTTCGTTATTAATACTAAGTTTTAAAAATATGTGTGGAATAGTATGTGCGTTTGATTTAAAGCAGAAGTCTGAGGTTTTAAGATCTCAAGTATTGGAGATGTCTAAAAAAATTCGTCATCGTGGTCCAGATTGGAGTGGAATCTTTGATAATGATAAGGCTATTATGGCTCATGAGCGGTTAGCGATTGTAGATCCAGCTTCAGGAAAACAGCCTCTTTTTTCTCATGATAAAAGTTTGGTTTTAGCGGCTAATGGAGAGATATATAACCACAGAGAGTTAAGAAAACAGTTTGAAGGAGATTATGAGTTTCAGACGGAGAGTGATTGTGAAGTGATTTTGGCTTTATATAAAGAAAAGGGCGTTGACTTTATTGATGAAATGAATGGCATTTTTGGATTTGCTATTTATGATGTGGAGAAGGATGAATATTTCGTTGCCCGAGACCATATGGGAATAATACCATTATATATAGGGTGGGATGAAAATGGAACTTTTTATGTCGCTTCAGAATTAAAAGCGCTGGAAACCTATTGCACAAAAATTGAGTTGTTTCCTCCGGGACACTATTTGCATAGTAAGGATGGAGAGATGGTTCAATGGTATATAAGGGATTGGGTGGATTTTGATGCCGTTAAGGAAAATGAAACCAGTATTGAAAAAATAAAGCAAGCTCTTGAAGCGGCGGTACACAGACAATTGATGAGTGATGTGCCTTACGGGGTGTTGCTAAGTGGCGGATTGGATTCTTCGGTTACTTCGGCTATTGCTAAAAAGTTTTCCCAGAAAAGAATCGAAAGTGGAGACGTGGCTGATGCTTGGTGGCCGCAATTGCATTCCTTTTCTGTAGGCTTGGAAGGATCTCCAGATTTGGCAGCCGCTAGAAAGGTTGCTGACCATATTGGGACCATACATCATGAAATAAAATTCACAATACAGGAAGGCTTAGATGCTATTAGAGATGTAATTTACAATCTTGAAACATATGATATTACTACGGTGCGAGCCAGTACTCCGATGTATCTTATGGCCCGAGTGATTAAATCTATGGGAATCAAAATGGTGTTGTCTGGAGAAGGAGCTGATGAATTGTTCGGTGGATATCTTTATTTCCATAAGGCGCCAAATGCCAAAGAGTTCCATGAAGAAACTGTTAGGAAACTGAGTAAATTGCATATGTATGATTGTCTCAGGGCTAATAAAAGTTTAGCGGCTTGGGGTATTGAAGGAAGGGTTCCATTTTTAGATAAGGAATTTATGGATGTAGCTATGAGCATTAATCCTCAAGACAAAATGATTAATGGCGAACGTATGGAGAAATGGGTCATTAGAAAAGCATTTGAAAGTTATTTGCCCGAGAGTGTTGCTTGGAGACAAAAAGAGCAATTTAGTGATGGTGTAGGATACAGTTGGATTGATACCTTGAAGCAGGTTGTTAATGAGGCTGTGTCAGATGAGCAATTGGCGAATGCCAAATATAAATTTCCAATTCAAACACCTACATCCAAAGAAGAATTTTATTATCGTTCCATCTTTGCTGATCATTTCCCAAGTGATGCTGCAGCTATGTGTGTGCCTCAAGAGCCAAGTGTAGCCTGTAGTACCAAAATTGCTTTAGAGTGGGACGAAGCCTTTAAAAATATGAATGAGCCATCTGGTAGGGCTGTGTCAAAAGTGCACGCCGATGCCTATTAAAAGTTGTTTTTTGTTGTTTTAATTCCTTTCTTTATTTTTCAGAATCCCGCTTATGCGGGATTTTGTTATTTTATCAAGTTTGCTGGAAATGTTAAAAGTGGGTAAAATTCAATTTAAGGTACTTTTTAGCGGTTTTAAGAGGTTTTCTGGAAATCAACAATTGTTGATAATTTAATGGTAAAGTATCTCAAATGCTTTTAAAAGGGGCTTTTAATTCGTATATTTGAAAGTCTGAACCTAGATGCACGGAGTGCATTTTTTTATGGTTAAAGAACAAGTTTTTTTCTGGTTCAGATCATTGAATTAAAACAGCTAAATAACTAAAATATATTTTATGAGCGAAGAAGCTAAAAAGCAGTATTCCGCCGATAGTATTCAGGCATTAGAAGGGATGGAGCACGTAAGAATGCGTCCTTCCATGTATATTGGTGATGTTGGTGTGAGAGGGCTTCACCATTTGGTTTATGAGGTGGTGGACAACTCCATTGACGAAGCTTTGGCAGGTCATTGTGATCGAATAAAAGTGACCATTAATGAGGATAATTCCATTACTGTAGAGGATAATGGTCGTGGTATTCCTGTTGATCTTCATAAAAAGGAAGGAATATCTGCTCTTGAAGTAGTTATGACCAAAATTGGAGCTGGGGGTAAATTTGATAAAGATTCCTACAAGGTATCTGGAGGTTTACATGGTGTTGGTGTGAGTTGTGTGAATGCGCTATCAGAACATTTAAGAGCAACAGTTTATAGAGATGGTCAAATTTGGGAACAAGAATATGAACGTGGAAAATCACTTTATCCAGTAAAACCGATTGGAGAAACTGAGGAAAGAGGAACTATTGTAAGTTTTAAACCAGATCCACAAATCTTCCAACAAACGTTAGAATACAGTTATGATACTTTAGCTAGTAGAATGCGTGAATTGGCTTATTTGAATAAGGGAATCACCATTGTATTGACAGATAGAAGAGCGACTGATAAGGATGGTGAATTTGAAGGTGAAATATTTTATTCTGAAGAGGGGTTGACAGAGTTTGTGAAGTATTTAGACGGAACAAGAGAGCCCATCATGAAGGATGTAATTGCTTTTGAAGGAGAGAAAAATGGTATTCCTGTTGAGGTAGCCATGGTGTATAATACGTCCTATGCTGAAAATTTACACTCCTATGTAAATAATATTAATACTCATGAAGGAGGGACTCACTTATCCGGTTTCCGTAGAGGTTTAACGCATACCCTAAAGAAATATGCTGATGAATCTGGAATGTTAGATAAACTGAAGTTTGAAATTTCAGGAGACGACTTTAGAGAAGGATTAACGGCAATCGTATCGGTTAAAGTTGCGGAACCTCAGTTTGAGGGACAAACCAAAACCAAATTAGGTAACCGAGAAGTTTCGGCATCCGTAAGTCAAGCGGTATCTGAAATGCTAACCGATTATTTGGAAGAGCATCCAGATGATGCTAAAATTATTGTTCAAAAAGTAATCTTGGCGGCCCAAGCGCGTCATGCGGCCCAAAAGGCCCGTGAAATGGTTCAGCGTAAAACGGTGATGAGCATTGGAGGCCTACCAGGAAAATTAAGTGATTGCTCCGAGCAAGATCCTGCAAAATGTGAGGTGTTCCTTGTAGAGGGTGATTCGGCAGGTGGAACTGCAAAACAAGGGCGTGATAGAAACTTTCAAGCAATCTTACCGCTACGTGGTAAAATTTTGAATGTGGAGAAGGCGATGCAGCATAAGGTGTTTGAAAATGAAGAGATTAAAAATATTTTTACTGCTTTAGGGGTGACCATTGGAACCGAAGAAGATAGTAAAGCTTTAAATCTTACCAAATTACGTTATCACAAAATCGTTATTATGTGTGATGCGGATATTGATGGTAGCCACATCGCTACTTTAATCTTAACGTTCTTTTTTAGGTATATGAAAGAATTGATTGAAAACGGACACGTCTATATCGCAACGCCTCCTTTGTATTTGGTTAAAAAAGGGAATAAAAAACGTTACGCTTGGAATGATAAGGAGCGTGATGGTATTGCAGAAGAGTTTGGAGGAAGTGTAAGCGTTCAACGTTACAAAGGTCTTGGAGAGATGAATGCTGAGCAGTTATGGGATACAACCATGAATCCTGAATTTAGAACGCTTCGTCAAGTAAATATTGATAACGGTAGTGAGGCAGATCGCATTTTTTCTATGTTAATGGGTGATGATGTCCCACCTCGTAGAGAATTCATTGAGAAGAATGCCATCTACGCGAATATTGATGTATAGACTATCTTTATTCTTTATATTTATTTCCTCGACTGTGTTTGCGCAAATTGAGGATTTAGTTGGAGTGACACAGGATTTGGTATTTCTATCAGAGCAATATGTGACTCCAGCTGCAGAGGCTGCAGTGTACCAATCTTCAGGAGGTTGGTACACCTCGGCTAAAGCAAAGGACTTATGGGATTTTGAGTTTTCTCTTCAAGGAAACATGTTGTTTGTCAAATCTAAGTATGATTCTTTTTTAATTGACGAATCCAAACTTTACAATTTAACCATTCAAGGCGACGAAACCACAGCTTATTCTCCAACTGCACTTGGAGGAGATGATTTTGTGCCCTTGGAAGGACATATAGGAGATTACACCTTTGAATTTGACTCTCCTGAAGGATTGAACGAATCCAATGTGAAACATGCCCAATTACAGGTGGCAATGGGACTTTGGAAGGGAACTACAGTGATTGTTAGGTATTCTCCAGAAATCAAGATTAAAAAGACCGATTATCAAATTTTAGGTTTTGGATTGCAGCATAATCTGAATCAATGGTTTCAAAAAAGTAATGCGCAGCCTACTTTTAATTTAGCTGCCTTAGTTTCTTATTCAAACTATTCCGTAAGTAATACATTTTCTGCCGTAAGTACTCCTTTGGGTTCTTTAAATACCATTTCTGTAGACGGAAAATCCTGGGCTTTTAATCTTCTAGCTTCAAAAGAGTTTAGCAATTGGACTATTTCATCGGCTTTGGGTTTGACATCAAGTAGTTTTGAATATATTATGGGCGGAGAAGGAGAAGGTTTACTAGAGACTCTTAATAGTGCTTTGGAAAATCTGGCTGACAGTAAATCAATGTTCAAGGCCGATTTAGGTGTAGACTATCGATTCCATGATTTTTCATTTAACTCAATGATCACTTTCGGTAAATTCACCAACTTAATAGTTGGTATCAATTATAATTTATAAGGCGAAATTATAACTTTCCTTTTTTCATACACCCTTTGAATTTTGAGTTCTAAAAACTTCAATCGTTTGAAGTTAAAAAAGTTTGTGTTTGAGTTTATATTTCCTTAAATCTGGAATCCATATTGCTCGAAAAGTTTTAAATTTGTGGGAATTATTTACAAATCTTAAAAAATTAAATACATGAAAGTTACAGTAGTTGGAGCAGGAGCAGTAGGGGCTAGTTGTGCCGAATATATTGCGATTAAAAATTTTGCTTCAGAAGTTGTTTTATTGGATATCAAAGAAGGATATGCTGAAGGTAAAGCAATGGATTTAATGCAAACAGCCTCTTTGAATGGTTTTGATACAAAAATTACGGGTGTAACAAACGATTACACCAAGACTGCAGGTAGTGATATCTGTGTTATTACTTCTGGTATTCCCCGTAAACCTGGAATGACTAGAGAAGAATTGATTGGAATCAATGCCGGAATTGTTCAAAGTGTAACTTCAAACCTAATTGAGCAATCTCCAGATACCATTTTGATTGTAGTAAGTAATCCTATGGATACTATGACGTATTTGGCTCACAAAACTTCAGGTTTGCCAAAACACAGAATTATAGGAATGGGTGGAGCTTTAGATTCAGCTAGATTTAAATACAGATTAGCAGAAGCTTTAGGAGCTCCTATTAGTGATGTTGACGGAATGGTAATTGGTGGTCACAGTGATGTGGGTATGGTTCCATTAACACGTTTAGCTACTAGAAATTCTGTGCCTGTTACCGAATTTATTTCAGAAGAAAGATTAGACCAAGTGAAAGAAGATACCAAAGTTGGTGGGGCTACTCTAACCAAACTTTTAGGAACTTCTGCGTGGTATGCTCCGGGAGCAGCTGTAAGTGCTTTGGTACAAGCTATTGCCTGTGACCAAAAGAAAATTTTCCCTTGTTCTACCTTGTTAGAAGGTGAATATGGATTAAATGATCTTTGTATCGGGGTTCCGGTTGTTCTTGGTAGAAAAGGAATTGAAAAAGTAGTTGAAATTGAATTGTCTGAAGAAGAAAAGCAACAGATGTTTACCAGTGCCGAAGGTGTGAGTAAAACAAATGGTTTATTAGATGTTTAATTGGTCTGAATTTATGAAAAGATTCGTTTTTCTATTTTTGTTGTCTATTCATTTTGCCGTATTTTCTCAAGAAAGTTTTGATGAGGGCGTAGCTGTGGCCAGTATGACCATGTCAAGCAACAATCCAGAAGTTCAAGGGCAATTGGCGATGATGGGAGATATGTCAACAACCACTTATTTTAAGGGTGACAAAACACGGTCTGAATCTAATAATTTAATGGCTGGTGAAACTATTACCATCATTGATGCTAAAGCTAAGAAGATGTTATTGTTAATGAATAACATGGGAGGTAAGATGTATTCTAAAAAGGATATAGCGCCTACACAGGAAGATTTAGATAAGATGATCGTAGAAAAAGGGACTGAAACTAAAACTGTTTTAGGCTATGAATGTCAACAATATTTTGTGACAATTGAAGAAGGAGGCATGAAAATGACTTCAGAGTATTTTGTTACAGATAAAATTCAAGCAGTTTCTGAACAGTTTTCCGGTTATGGTTCAAAACTGGAAGGTTTTCCTTTATATATGGTTATGAAAATGAATCAACCAGAAGCTGAAATTACCTTGACTTATGAAATTAAAGAATTAAGAAAAGAAGAGGTTTCTGATGATAAATTTGACATGACAATTCCAGAGGGATATACAGAACTTCAAGTTCCAAATCCACAGAATTAATAGGATGGAATTTCAGATAAAAAAAAGAGCGACTATACGGTCGCTCTTTTTTTTTACAAAATATTAATTTCTATTGGGTATTCATTGTGTAAATCATATATTTGCTCGTTTTTAAAAATAACGTTAAAAAACTAAAATAAACTAATTAATATAATAGATAATGCAGAACAAAGGACTAGTAAAACTGTTTGCAATTTTGTTCGGCTTGGTAAGTATTTACCAGCTTTCCTTTACATTTAAAGCAAATAGTATTGAAGATGAAGCAAGGGCTTATGCCAGTGGAGATGCGGCAAAAGAACGTCAGTTTTTAGATTCTATTTCCAACGAAAAAGTATTCAGTTTAGGTGTAGCAGACTATACCTATAACCAAGTTAAGGACAACTCCATGAATTTAGGTCTGGACCTAAAAGGAGGGGTTAACGTTATTTTACAAGTGTCTGTTAAAGACATTTTGAAAGGACTTGCAAATTACTCTAAAGACGCCACTTTCAATCAAGCATTGGATAATGCTTCAGAAGCGCAAGTAACTAGTCAAAACACCTTTGTAGAAGATTTCTTTATTGCATTTGACGAAATCAAAGGAGATAAAAAGTTAGCGTCTCCTGATATTTTTGGAAATAGAACCTTAAGTGAGGAGATTACTTTTGATATGTCAGACAGTGAGGTGCAACCAATTATCGAAAGAAAAGTTGATGAATCCATTGTATCTGCATTTGAAGTATTACGTAAGCGTATTGATGAATTTGGTGTAACATCACCAAACATTCAACGTTTAGGGAATTCTGGTAGAATTTTAGTGGAGTTACCAGGGGTTAAGGATGTAGAGCGTGCTACAAAACTATTACAAAGTACAGCTCAATTAGAATTTTGGGATGCTTACAGGGGGGATCAATTTTTGAACTTTCTTAGTGAGGCTAATGAATTGTTGAAAGACATGGAAACGGAGAAGGATGCTGAAAAGCAAGCCGATTCTACAGTTGCAACCGATACTACCCAAGATGATAAAATTGCAGATCTTTTAGGAGACGATCCAGATTCAACAGCTGTCAATGATAACAATCCAATTGGAAAATTAATCAAAGGATTTGGTTACCAAGGTGGTCCCGTAGTAGCTCAATTTGCTACTAAGGATAAGGGAACTATGGAAGAATACTTGAATATGCCTCAAGTAAGAGCGTTATTGCCTGCAGATTTTAGATATGTGAAATTTGCCTTTGGAAAACCTGATACCGATAGTGAAATAGTTGAATTGTATGCTTTAGCAGGAAATCGTGATAACATGCCTCCTCTAAGTGGAGCTGTAATTACAGATGCTCGTCAAGAATATGGCCCAACAGGTAAGCCAGTTGTTTCTATGCAAATGAATAGCAAAGGAGCTAAAATTTGGGAAGAAATGACCGGTGCAGCTTACCAACAACAGAGTCAAATTGCTATCGTTCTAGATAATGTTGTCTATTCTGCACCAGGTGTAACCACTGGGGCTATTTCAGGAGGGAACTCTCAAATCTCTGGAGATTTCACTCTTAATGAGGCAACCGACTTAGCAAACGTATTGCGTGCAGGTAAGTTGCCAGCATCAGCAGATATTATTCAAAGTGAAGTAGTAGGACCATCATTAGGACAAGAAGCTATTGATAGCGGTCAGTTATCATTTGCAATTGCATTGGCATTGGTTCTATTATGGATGATCGTTTATTACGGAAAAGGTGGTTTATTCGCAGATATCGCTATGCTGTTCAACATTCTTTTAATCTTTGGAGTTCTTTCAGGATTAGGAGCAGTGTTAACTTTGCCAGGTATTGCGGGTATCGTTTTGACAATTGGTATGTCTGTAGATGCTAACGTACTTATCTTTGAAAGAATCCGTGAGGAGCTAGAAAAGGGTAAAGGACAAAAGGAATCCATTCAAGACGGTTTTAGTAATGCCTTATCTTCTATTTTAGATGCTAACATTACAACCGGTTTAACGGCTTTAATCTTATTTGTATTTGGTACAGGACCAATTAAAGGATTTGCTACTACCTTATTAATTGGTATTGGTACATCATTGTTTACTGCTATTTTCATTACAAGATTGATAGTAGATTGGTATGTGAATAGAGGAGGAACTTTAACGTTCTCAACCGGTGTTACTAAAAACTTATTTAGAAATATCAATATTAATTTCTTGAAGAAGCGTAAGGTTGCTTACATTTTATCTGGAGCTTTATTAGTAATCAGCTTAGGTTCTTTGTTTACAAATGGTTTGGATCAAGGAGTTGATTTCGTTGGAGGTAGAACCTATCAAGTTCGTTTCCCACAAGCAGTTAGTTCTTCAGAGATTTCTAAGACTTTAAATGATTTCTTTGGAAGTGCAGATGCCAAAACTTTTGGTAACGCCAACCAATTAAAAATAACTACCAAATATAAAGTTGACGAAACAGGAGCTGAAGTTGATGAAGAGATTAGAAAATCACTATACACTGAATTACAACCATATTTAGGAGATGCTAGTTATGATGATTTCATCAGTGACAATGAGCATAAGACAGTTGGTTTAATGAAATATTATAAAGTAAGTCCAACGATTGCAGATGATCTTAAGAAAGAGTCTTTCTGGGCGGTTTTAGGATCCTTGTTAGTGGTTTTCCTTTATATCTTGTTACGATTCAAGAGATGGCAATTCTCATTGGGGGCAGTTGCGGCTGTTTTCCATGATGTGATTATTGTTCTTGGGGTGTTCTCTCTAACCTATAAGTTTATGCCATTCTCCATGGAGATTGACCAAGCTTTTATTGCTGCCATCTTAACGGTTATTGGTTATTCATTGAATGATACCGTGGTTGTGTTTGACAGAATTAGAGAGTTCTTCAATGAACATACAGCTTGGCCATTCAATAAGGTAATTAACTCTTCATTGAGCAGTACATTAAGTAGAACATTGAATACCTCACTTACTACCTTGGTGGTGTTGTTGGCTATTTTCTTCTTTGGAGGGGATTCTATTAGAGGATTTATGTTTGCCTTGATTGTTGGTGTAGTTGTTGGTACCTATTCATCCTTGTTTATTGCAACACCAATCATGTATGATTCAGTGAAAAAAGGTGATGCTAAGGAAAGTTTAAGAAAGAAAGAAGAAGTTGTTGAAGAAACAGCAGAAGCTTAAATATAGAACTAACTAGATATAATTAAAAAGCCTTTCAAATTGGAAAGGCTTTTTTTATTATATATGCGTAAATAAATTAATTTCTAATATAGGATATGGAATCGCCTACTTTTAAGCCCCATTGATCAGACAAACCAGCATTTACTTCCAATACGTACATGGCCGGTTTATTTGAGGGTAAAGAAGTTTCATTCATGGGTTGGGCATTCTTTTGAAAACTGACAATCTTTTGGTCTTTGTCCAGATAAATAATATCCAAAGCAATTTGGGTATTCTTCATGTAGAACCATCTTGGGTTGTAATCTTGAAAAACAAAAAGCATTCCTTGACTGTCTCGCATAGATTGACGGTACATCAAGCCTGTTTCTCTTTCATATTCAGAATCGGCTATTTCAATATCCAATTGCTTTACTATGGAATCTGTCTTTTGGTGAAATAGCTTTAATTCACCTTCTTTCTTAAAGCTGATCTGTGTTTGCTTAATATTATTTTGTCCTGGTTTTTCTTTACATGAAAAGCTGAAAATAGCTCCCATTAGCAAGCAGTAAAAAGACACGTTTTTTAATTTCATGGCTTTATGAAGCTTTGTGTTTTGGTTTATAAGCAAACATGAAATAGAAACCTAAAAGAATAAAAGGTATGCTTAACCATTGACCTGTATTTAAAGCCCATGTGGCTCGCTCATCAACCTGTGCCTCTTTGACAAATTCAACAAAGAACCGAACGGTCCATAAGAAAACTAAAAATAAGCCAAATAAGAATCCTTCTTGTTGTCCTTTATTGGTTTTAAGGTAAACCCACACTAAAATTAAAAATACAATGATGTAACAAAAGGACTCATATAATTGAGCGGGATGTCTATAAGGAACAGCCTCCAATAGATTAGAAAACTGTGGATTATTTGTTACCGCCATATAAGCCTCTTGAACCTTATTGATCCCTGTTAATTTAACAATTTCATATTTGCTGTATTCATCCTGAATGAATCGGACTCCTAAAGGTGAATCGGTTATTTTACCTATTATTTCAGAGTTTATAAAGTTACCTATCCTAATAAAGATCGCACCGCTTGCTACAGGTATTACAATTCGGTCCAAGATCCACATTAGGGTTTTATATTTGTATTTTCTTCGGTATAAATACATGCCAGTAATGATTCCAATGGCCGCTCCATGGCTTGCCAATCCTTGAAACCCTGTAAATTCGATCCCGTTTTTAAAACTGAAAGGAAGGAAAATGCTAAAGAAATCTTCCTTGATTAATTCGGCTTGATAAAATAAAACATGACCCAATCTGGCACCTATTAGAGTAGCTAGAACCGTATAAAGAAATAAAGGGTCTAAATATTCAAGTTTTACTTTTTCTCGAATGAAAATTCGTTTCATGATTTGCCATCCCAAAAGAAAGGCAATAATCCACATGACACTATAAAAATGGATTTTGAAATTTCCGATAATATCAATTCCTGAGACGGGATTCCAATCGAATTTAAGTAAAAACATAGAGTTTAATTTTAAAGGGTAAATATAGCCAATTGAAACTCGGAGAAAAAATAAAAGAATTATAACAATACGTTATTTTTTGGGTCTTTTTCAGGAACTGGATCATAACCACTACCTCCCCAAGGCGCTGGAGCGTTAAGAAAATGTACGGGATACATTTTTAGAGAACAGGCGAGCTGGCGGGTAGGCTAGTTGTCATCCTTGCCAGGAACTGGATCATAACCACTACCTCCCCAAGGCGCTGGAGCGTTAAGAAAATGTACGAGGTACATTATTAGAGAACAGGCGAGCTGGCGCGTGGGCTAGTTGTCATCCTTGTCAGGAACTGGGTCATAACCACTACCTCCCCAAGGATGACAACTAAAAATCCTCTTAATTGCCAACCAACTGCCTTTTAAAAGACCATGCTTTTGTAAAGCTTCAATGGTATAATGAGAGCAAGTGGGCTGGTATCTGCAAGTAGCAGGGAATAGAGGTGAAATGGCACCTTGATAAAACTTTACCAAATAGATAAACGGTTTTATCAAGATGTTTTTCATATGCTTAATTTGTTGAAAAAGTAGTGCCTTCTTTTCCGTCTTTTAATTGAATTCCTAAAGAGGTAAGTTCGTCCCTAATTTGGTCTGAAAGCGCAAAGTTCTTATTAGCTCTGGCTTCTTGTCTTAGCTTGATAAGTAATTCAACGGTACCTGTCAGTTTATCGTCTGAATTATCAGAACTGGATTGGCTGGGTAACAATCCCAAAACATCAAAAACAAAGGTGTGAATAGTATTTTTAAAGCTGTTTAAATCTTCTTGACTTATCGATTCATTACCTTCTTTTATTTGATTGATATATTTAACCCCTTCAAACAAATTTGCTATTAAAATGGGCGAATTGAAATCATCATTCATCGCATCATAACATTTTTGAATCCAACTTGGTAGATCAATACTACTTGTTGCTGAAACAGGTAAATGATCCAAGTGGTTAATGGCTTCCATTAAACGGTTAAATCCTTTTTCACTAGCTAATAAACCGTCATTTGTAAAGTCCAAAACGCTTCTGTAATGAGCTTGAAGCATAAAGAATCTAGCAACTGAAGGAGAAAAAGCTTTGGTTATATTGGCATTATTTCCTGTGAAAATTTCATTTGGTAGAATAAAGTTACCAGTTGATTTGGCCATTTTCTTACCATTCATGATAAGCATGTTTGCATGCATCCAATAATTAACTGGTGACTGTCCTTTGGCAGCTTCATTTTGAGCAATTTCACATTCATGGTGAGGAAACTTCAAATCCATACCACCTCCATGAATATCAAAATGTTCGCCAAGGTATTTGGTGCTCATGGCAGTACACTCTAGATGCCAGCCAGGAAATCCATCGCTCCAAGGTGAAGGCCATCGCATGATATGTTGAGGCTCTGCCTTTTTCCACAGCGCAAAGTCCTGAGGATTTCGTTTATCACTCTGACCATCAAGTTCACGAGTGTTGTGAATCATATCTTCAAGATTTCGCTTGCTTAGCTTACCATAGTCATGACTTTCATTAAACTTAACGACATCAAAATATACCGAACCGTTAATTTCGTAGGCAAAACCATTTTGAAGAATATCTTTGATCAATTCAATTTGTTCAATAATATGTCCGGTTGCTGTAGGTTCAATACTAGGCGGTAAAAAATTAAATTTATTCAGAATATTATGAAAATCTACAGTATAGCGCTGAACCACCTCCATAGGTTCAATAGATTCTAAACGCGCTTTTTTAGCAATGCGGTCTTCCCCTTCATCTGCATCGTTCTCTAAGTGACCTGCATCTGTAATATTTCGCACATATCTTACCTTATATCCCAAGTGCTTAAGGTACCTAAAGACCATATCAAAAGACATAAAAGTCCTAACATTTCCTAAATGGACATTGCTATATACGGTAGGTCCGCAGACATACATGCCTACATAGCCGTCATTAATAGGTTTGAAAAGTTCTTTTTCTCCGGTAAGGGAATTGTAAATTTTAATGGGCTGCTCTTGATACAAATGCATGAGTTATAATAGGTAGGGGTGATTAAAATTTAGTTTCTAACTGAATATAGTCTAAAAACTCTCTCCTAATTTCTTTTTCTTTAAAACGACCGCCAAATTCTGCCGTAACGGTACTGCTTTCTATGTCTCTAATTCCTCTGGAGTTGACGCAAAGGTGTTTGGCATCAATAACACAGGCTACGTCTTGAGTGTTTAGAACTTCTTGAAGTTCTTTAACAATTTGAATGGTTAAACGTTCTTGTACTTGAGGTCTTTTCGCATAGTAATCTACAATACGGTTCATTTTGGATAGTCCAACAACCTTTCCACTTGAAATATAAGCCACATGGGCTTTACCAACTATAGGAAGTAAATGGTGCTCACAGGTTGAGTATAAGGTAATGTTTTTTTCAACCAGCATTTCACCATATTTGTATTTGTTGTCGAAAGTAGAAGCGCTTGGTTTGCTTTTTGGGTGTAAACCGCCAAAAATTTCCTTAACAAACATCTTAGCGACTCTTAGCGGAGTTCCTTTAAGACTGTCGTCTGTTAAATCTAATCCCAAGGTCTCCATAATATGTCTCACATCATCCTTAATGATGTCAATTTTTTCATCATTAGTGAGTTTGAAAGCATCGACTCTCAGAGGGGTTTCATGGGATGTTCCTATGTGGTTATCTCCAATAGATTCAAACTCTTCTAAATTTTTATCAAATTTCATTATCGCTCCTTAAAAGTGGTAGTAATTTAATTTGCAAAGATAAGAATTTCCCCTTGAACCGTCGGGAATCTTAACAGATTATTAAAATGCAGGAAATATTAACGTGGGTAGTTTTAATTTTTTATTATTTTTAGGCTCTTTTAAGAAAAAATTAACTATGAAAATGAAACTTAAGCTTTTGATGCTGACAGCTTTTGTTGGCTTTTTATGCCAATTTGGATATAGTCAGGGTAAGAGAACTAATCCCAAATTAACTCAAACTATAAATTTTAAGACCAATGTTGAAGATCCGTTAACAGATAAGGAGTTTAAAATGTTAAAGGAAGTTTACGGGGATCGATTGGATGAGTTGGTCTTAAACAAACCACAGCGATTAAAAGATCTTAAGAATATTCTAAGAAATAGAGTGCAGTTTATTGAATATCCTCAAGGGAATGATAAGCCTTACCCATTGTTATCTGAGGTGCCATTATTCAATAATTATGTTCAGGGCTTAACAAGAGATGCTCATCCTAAAAAGGAAACATTTAACCCTTTAAAGTATAATTTTTCCTTTTATGAAAGGTATAATCTCACATTTAGGATAGACAATACTAATTGGTTTATCATTATTCTCTCACAATTTAATTAATAAATAGCTACTATTGAAAATGAAGTATTTATTTACAATTTCCCTATGTTTATTCTTTGCTGTAGTTGGTTGGTCCCAAGATATATTGATGCAAAATGGAACCTTTACCCAATGTTCAGGTACGTTATATGATTCAGGAGGTTCAACCTCAGGATACAGTTTGAATGAAAATTATGTATTAACCATATGCCCAGAAGAAACAGGGCAATTTATTCAGTTGGACTTTACTGCGTTTAGTACACAGTTAAACTCGGTATTCATGTATATTTATGATGGGGAAGACACAACAGCACCGTTAATAGGAACTTACTCCGGTGGTGGTCCGGCTAGTAGCCCGGGAACCATTGAGGCCTCTACAAGTAACGCTTCTGGCTGTATTACTATTGAATTTGATAGTACAGGCGGATCTGCTACAGGTGCTACATTAGGTTTTGCTGCTGATATTGCTTGTGTAACACCTTGTCAAGATATAACAGCGAGTATAGATTCAACAATTCCTTCTGGCGATGGGTCTGGAACCATATTTGTAGATCTTAATGAAACTGTCACCTTCAATGGATCTGGAACGTTCTCGTTAGATGGATCCGATGCTACTTATAGCTGGACCTTTGATGATGGTAATACAGCAACCGGCCAAACAGTCACTTATGAATACACAGAAGTTGGGATCTATACGGTTTCACTGATTATAACAGATACAAACCCTTTGGGTTGTCAAAGTTCCAATACTCCAACAATACAAGTTATTGTGGGGGCCTCCTTACCAGGGAATCCCTATGTGGATGCAGGTAATGATGTGGAATTAACATGTGAAGAAACGTGTACAACACTTTTTGCTGATTTTTTGGATATAGGTGAAACAGACACTTATAATATTGAATCCATTGTGTATGCACCGCCGTTCCCTTTTAGTGGTTTATCAAATTCGATGAACACCAATATTGATGATGCTTGGTCTGAAGTTGGAACTTTACCTTTTGATTTCTGTTTTTTTGGAGATACAGAAACGCAATTTCAGGTTGGTTCCAATGGTGTAATTAGGTTTGAGGTTGATCCGTCTGATACTGGAAATGCCTGGGCTTTTACACAAAACTTACCCAATAACACCAATGCAACTCTTGCTGAGGCAAATGTTTTTACACCTTGCCATGACATTAACCCTGCTACTAGTGATTCAGATGAAATTGCATGGGAGGTTATAGGGACTTATCCAAATAGGGTATTAGCTGTTTCATTTTACAATGTAAATATGTACAGTTGTAATTCCCAGCAAGCAACTCATATGGCTGTTTTTTATGAAACAACAAATGTTATAGATGTATATATTAAGAATAAACCTGTTTGTAATTCTTGGCAAGGAGGGGCCGCAGTAGTTGGAATTCAAAATAATGCGGGCACAGAAGCTTATGTGCCTCCCGGTAGACAAACCTCAGATTCTCCATGGGAAGTCGATGAGACCTTAGGGCAATCGGAGGCCTGGAGATTTGTGCCTAATGGCGATAGTATTATAGAGTTTGCTTGGTTGGATTCTGATGGAAATGTAGTCAGTACAGATCCAGAATTTGAAGCATGTCCTTCACAAACCACAACTTATACCGCTCAAGTAACATATAACATTTGCAATGGAGAAACAGTCGTGGTGACGGATGATGTTACGGTAACGGTTCCTTTGACTGGAATTATTAATCCTGTGGAGGATATGGTTCAATGTGATGACGAAAGCAATGACGGTGTAGCCGATTTTGATTTGGAATCACAAACTCCTGGCATTTTAGGGACACAAAACCCAGATGATTTCACTGTGACTTATCATTCTAGTTTTGCTGATGCTGATTCAGGTACTGGTGCCTTGGATAGTCCTTATACGGCTTCAGGACCTTCTACGCCTATTTGGGTTAATGTACAACCTAATGGAACTCCTTCTTGTCCCGCAGTGAGCCCCGACCCAGTATTCTATCTGATCATCGAGCCATTTGCCGACACGAGTTTTACGGTAGACCCTACCTGTGA